>DASZXO010000027.1:0-33893 GCA_035545835.1 Lacunisphaera sp. | reverse complement strand
GACCTCGCCGAGGTGGTGCTGACCTTGAAGGCGGCCGGCATCGACGACATCCACGGTTTCCCCTGGCTGGAAAAGCCGGACCCGAAATCGCTCGAGCGAGCGGAGACGCTGCTGGAGGATTTGGGGGCGATTGGAGGGGGGCCGCCCCCGTCCCGCGAGCGGGGTGAGGGCACCTCGCCTCCAGTACGGATGATTACCGATCTTGGCCGGCGCATGCTCCGTTTCCCCATGCACCCGCGCTACGCGCGAATGTTCCTCGCGGCGCAGGATTACGGCTGCGTGCGGCCGGTTGCCCTGATGTCGGCGCTGACCCAGGGCCGGAATTTTCTCCTGCGCAATGTGGACAAGCGCACGGCCGAGGCGCGCGAGGAGCTGTTCGGGGATGAGCACGAATCGGATTTCTTCCTGCTCATGCGCGCCTGGCGCTATGCGGACAAGGCCGGCTACAACCAGGAGGCCTGCCGCCGGCTCGGCATCCACGTGCAGGCGGTGCGTCAGGTGGGGCCGTTGTTCGAGCAGTTTCTGGAGATCGCGGCGGGGGAGGGACTCGAGGTGGCGGAGAAGCGCATTGACGGCGTGGCCGTGCGCAAGTGCGTGCTGCTCGGATTCAGCGACCACGTGGCGAGGCGCCTCGACAAAGGCACGCTCCGCTGCGAACTGGTGCACAAGCGGAAGGGGCTGCTCGCCCGCGAAAGCTGCATTGACGAGGCACCGCTGTTCGTGGCCGCCGACATCACCGAGATCGAGAGCCGCGGCGAGGTGAACACCTTGCTCAATCTCTGCACTGCGATCGACGAAGCTTGGTTGAAGGAACTCTTTCCCGAGGACTTCGCGGATGCAGGCGGCGTGGTCTACGATCCGACGATCCGGCGCGTGCTGGCGCGCAAGGAGCGCCGGTTTCGCGACCTCGTGCTCGAGTCGAAGCAGACCGCCGGGGAGCCGCCGGATGGCGAGGCGGCAGCGCTCCTGGCCCGGGAGGTCTTGGCCGGCAACATCGTGCTCACGGAGTGGAACGAGGCCGTGGAACAGTGGATCGTGCGGGTCAACTGCCTCGCCAAATGGTGGCCGGAGCTGGAGGTCAACCCGATCACCGAGGCCGACCGCGCCACGCTGATCGAGCAGATCTGCTATGGCAGTCACGGTGCGCGCGAGCTGAAGGACAAGCCGGTGATGCCGGTGCTGCGCGACTGGCTGCTGCCCGAGCAGCTGGCGGTGCTCGACGAGTACCTGCCGGAACGGCTGGTGATGGCCAACGGCCGGAAGGCGCGGCTAACCTATGTGAAGGACGGGCCGCCGGTGCTGAGCGCCCGCATCCAGGAGCTCTACGGCGTGGCCTCGAAGTTCACGCTGGGGCGCGGACGGGTGCCGGTGAAGATCGAGGTGCTGGCGCCCAACCAGCGCCCGATCCAGGTGACCGACGACCTCGCCAATTTCTGGCGGGAACAGTATCCGAAGATCAAGCCGGAGCTGTCCCGCCGTTATCCGCGCCACGAGTGGCGCTGAGATGTCGCCCGAGCGGCGGGTCACACCACCGCGCTCAGGCCGCCGTCGACGGTGAGGACGTGGCCATTGACGAAATCGGCGGCCGGCGATGCCAGGAAGACGCACGCCCCCGCGAGATCGTCCACCGAGCCCCAGCGGGCGGCGGGCGTGCGCTGCTTGAGCCAGGCGTCGAATTTCGGATCGGCGGCGAGCGGTTCGGTGAGTTCGGTCCGGACGTAGCCCGGCGCGATGCCGTTGGCCTGGATATTGTGGCGGGCCCACTCGGCGCACATGGAGCGGGTGAGCATTTTCACCCCGCCTTTCGCGGCGGCGTAGGGCGCGATGGTCGGCCGGGCCAGCTCGCTCATGAGCGAACAGATGTTGATGATCTTGCCGGCGCGGCGTTCGATCATGCCCGGGACGAGCGCGCGGGTGACCAGGAAGACACTGGTGAGGTCGGTTTTCAGCACCGCTTCCCAGTCGGCCAACGTCGTGGATTCGAGCGGCCCGCGGCGGTTGATGCCGGTGTTGTTGACGAGGATGTCGATGACGCCGAGCCCGGGCGTGGCGGCGCGGACGGCGGCCTCGTCGGTGACGTCGAAGGCGGCGACGGCGGCGCGAAGGCCCTGCTGGCGCAGCTGGGCGGCGGCGCGCTCCAGCTTGCCGGCGTCGCGACCGTTGAGGATGACATGCGCGCCGGCGGCAGCCAGGCCGCGGGCCAGCGCGAAGCCGATGCCCTGGGAGGAGCCGGTCACCAAGGCGCGGCGACCAGAGAGATTGAACGGCGAGGCGGACACGGGGACAGCGGCGCGCAATGGTGCGCTAGTGCTTCTTCCGGCCGTTGTGCGGCTCGATGTTGAGGTAGGTCTTGGCGAGCATCTGCGACTCGTAGAATTCGACCAGGCGCACGCCCTCGCGCGGCTTGATGAGGTCGCGCTTGGTGGCGTGGTCGATCTGCTGCTTGATCCGGCGGCAGAGCTCCTCCCACTGGTACTGCACGCCCTCGATCACGTCAGCGATGCGCGAACCGGCCAGCGCCTCCTCGATGTAGAAGCCGTTGGGCTCGTCGTCCTCGAGGAACACATGCACCTCGTTGACGCGGCCGAAGAGGTTGTGCAGGTCGCCCATGATGTCCTGGTACGCTCCGGTCAGGTAAATGCCGAGGAAGTAGGGCTGCCCGGCCTTGAGCGGGTGAAGGGTGATGTAGTCCTTCACGTCCTGCAGGTCGATGAAGCTGCCGACCTTGCCGTCGGAATCGCAGGTGATGTCGACCAGGACGGCGTTGACCGTGGGCTTCTCCTTCAGCCGGTGCAGCGGGGTGATCGGGAAGAGCTGCTTGAGCGCCCAGCTGTCGAGCAGCGATTGGAAGACGGAGAAATTGCAGACGTACTGGTCGGCGAGGAGCTTCTTCAGGTCGTGGAGTTCCTCCGGTTGGTACCCGGACTTCGTGCCCTCGAGGTCGATCTTCTCGCAGATCTGCCAGAAGATCTGCTCGGCGGCGGCGCGGTTTTCGAGGTCGAGGTAGCCGAGGTTGAAGAGGGAGAAGGCCTCCTCCTTTTTCTGCAGCGCGTCGTGGAAGCGCTCGAGGCGGCCGAGCTTGGCCTTGTTCTTCAGCAGGACGGCGAGGTCGTCGACGATCTTGTGGCGGGTCTTCGGCTGGTGCTGCTTGCCGAGCGACTCGTGCTTGTTGATGCGCTCGAAGACCTCGAGGACGAGCATTGAGTGCGGCGCGGCGACGGCGCGGCCGGATTCGGTGACGATGTCGGGCACCTTCACGCCCGAGGCGTCGCAGATCTCGCGGATGTTGAAGACCACGTCGCGGGCGTATTCGCCCAGGGTGTAGTTCATCGACGACTCGAAGTTCGTGCGCGAGCCGTCGTAGTCGATGCCCAGGCCGCCGCCGACGTCGAGATAGCCCATGGGGAAGCCCATCTTCGCGAGCTGGCAGTAGAACCGCGCGGCCTCGGTCACCGCCGCCTTGATCGTGATGATGTTCGGGACCTGCGAGCCGATGTGGAAATGGACGAGCCGCAGGCACTGCTGCATCTTGGCGGCGCGGAGTTTTTCCACCGCAAAGAGGATCTCGGCGGTATTCAGGCCGAACTTGGCGTTGTCGCCGGTCGACATCGCCCACTTGCCCTCGCCCCGCGTCTGGAGCTTCACTCGGAAGCCGATCATCGGCTTCACGCCCGTTTCCTTCGAGATGGCGATGATGCTGTCGACCTCGGAGAGCTGCTCGATCACGATGATGATCCGCTTGCCGAGCTTCCGCCCGAGCAGCGCGAGGCGCATGTAGTCCGCGTCCTTGTACCCGTTGCAGATGATGAGCCGCTGCGCACCCTCGTGCATCGCCAGGGCGATCATCAGCTCGGGCTTCGAGCCGGCCTCGAGGCCGTAATTGAAGTCCTTGCCCGCGGTGATGATCTCGTCGACGACTTCGCGCAGCTGGTTGACCTTGATCGGGAACACGCCGCGAAACTCGCCCTTGTAGGCCTCCTCCTTCATCGCCTTGAGGAAAACCTGGTTCAGCTGCACGACCCGGTGCCGGAGCGTGTCCTGGAGACGGACGACCAGCGGCGCCTTCAGGCCCATGCTGGCGGCCTCATTGACGATGTCCATCAGGCGGATCGTGCGGCCATCGGCCAGCGGCTGGACTTGCACAAATCCCTCGGAATCCACCGAGTAATGATTGGCTCCCCAGCGCTTGAAACCGTAAAGCTCCTCGGACTGCGCGGCCGACCAGTTGGATGCGGATTTGGTCTTCAATTGTCGTTGGCGAACGGGACGGGGTTATGCTTGCTTTTTGGATTTCAGCCGGGCTTATTCGCCCTTTTCAATTTTTCAAAACACCCGAAGACGCAATGACTAAAATGTCCATTCTCCTCGCCCAAGCCCAACCCGCCGCCCCCGGTGGCGCCGCCAGCGGCACCTTGATGATGGTGGGGTATGCGCTGCTCCTGGGTGCGATGTTCTGGTTCATGACTTCGTCGCAACGCAAGAAGCAGAAGGAACACGAAAAGATGATCTCAGCGCTGAAGGCGGGCGATGAAGTCGTCACCACCGGCGGGATCTACGGGGTCATCACGGGCGTGAAGGACGACCGGTTCGTCGTCCGCGTGAGCGACAACAACGTCAAGGTCGAGGTGGGCAAGGCCTTCATCACGACCGTGGTCAAGAAGACCGACGCCGCCTGAGGATTCCCACGCGTCCCCGCCGCCGCGCCGAATCCGGCCGGCGCCTCCGAGTTTAACAACACCCACCCATGCTTCGCAACAACCTCTGGAAACTGATCCTGTCCGTGCTGATCCTGTCCTGGGCGCTCGTGACCATGACGCCCCTGCAGGACCGTCCCTTTGACAAGTACATCACCGGCGAGGCGTCGGCCAAGACGGCCGATTTCGCCAAGGTCATGGCCCAGGCCGCCGAGCGCGTGAAGTCGAAGCAGGCGCCCAGCGTGTATGTCGCCTTGAAGCAGATCGGCAAGGAACAGCGCCTCGACCTCTCGCAGTTCTTCCCGGACATCAAGCTCGAGAGCTCGCTCAAGAACATCGAGAAGCGAAACGACATCCTGCTCACCTACCTGCTCAAGGAGTCCAAGAGCCCGCTCCAGCTCGGCCTCGACCTCAAGGGCGGCGTGGCCTTCACGCTCGAGGCACCGGCCCGCGCCGGCGACACGACGGACGACTACTCGCGACGCCAGAAGCTCAACAAGGCGATCGAGATCATCGGCAACCGCATCAACACCATGGGCGTGGCCGAGCCGGTCATCCGGCCCGTGGGCACCTCGCGCATCGAGGTGCAGCTGGCGGGCATCAACACCCGCGACAATCCCGACGTGGTCGACGCCGTCAAGAAGCCGGCGCAGCTTGCCTTCCGCCTCGTGATGGAGGGCACCGGCCCGATGGCGGAGCCGCCCGCCAACGTGCCGCCCGGCTACGAGGTGCTGGCCGAGGAGGACGACAACCGCCAGAGTGGCGGCCAGGCCGCGGTGACGTATTATTTCGTGAAGCGCATCCCGGAACTGACCGGCTCCGCGGTGAAGAACGCCATCGCCTCCGTCGACCAGTTCGGCGGCTACCAGGTCCACCTGAATTTCACCTCCGAGGGTTCGAAGAAGTTCGCCGACCTCACGACCGCCAACGTCGGCCGGCTGCTCGGCATCGTGCTCGACGGCAAGCTCTACAACGCGCCCCGCATCAACGAGCCCATCACCGGCGGCGCCGCGCAGATCACCGGCCACTATACGGCGCGCGAGGCCGAGCTGCTGGCCAACGTGCTCAACAACCCGCTCGACATCGAGCTCCAAGTCAAGGAGCAGTACGAGGTCGGCCCGTCGCTGGCCGAGGACGCCATCTCGAGCGGCGTGCGGGCTTCGCTCATCGGCACGGCGGCGGTCTGCGCCTTCATGATCACCTTCTACGCCACGGGCGGCGTCGTCGCCGTGCTCTCGCTGGCGGTCAACATCGTCATCATTGTCGGCGTCATGTCCAGCATCGGCGCCACGCTGACCATGCCGGGTCTCGCCGGCATCGTGCTGACGATCGGCATGGCGGTGGACGCGAACATCCTGATCTTTGAGCGCATGCGTGAGGAGCTCGCGCTGGGCAAGGCGCTCCCGAGCGCCAACCAGGGTGGCTTCATCAAGGCGCTCACGACGATCCTCGATGCCCACTTCGTGCAGCTGATCATCTGCGCCATCATGATCTGGCTGGGCACCGGCCCGATCAAGGGCTTCGGCTTCACGCTGCTCATCGGCGTGCTCTCGACCCTCTTCTCCGTGCTCATCACCGGCCACATGGTGATGGAAATGCTGGTCGACTCGGCCTGGGTGAAGAAGATCACCATGCGCCGGATGTTGAAGGACCTCAACGTGGACTTCGTCCGTTACGGCAAGCCCGCCGCGATCGGTTCCGTGGCGCTGGTGGTCATCAGCATCGCCTACGTCTTCTATCAGGGTGACCGCATCTACGGCATCGACTTCGCCGGCGGCGACCAGGTCAGCGTGAACTTCACCCGCAAGATCGATGCGGCCCGCATCCGCGAGATCGCGAAGGCCGCGGGTGTCGGCGAGGTCAGCCCGACCTACACGAGCGACCTCGGGAGCGGGAAGGAACAGCTCAAGCTCGAGACCCCGTACGGCAAGTCCGGCGCGCTCTTCACCGCCCTGCAGCAGGCCTACCCGGATGCCGGCCTCGTCAACGTCGGCAGCAGCCAGATCGGCGCGACGATCGGCAAGGAGATCCGCTGGAACGCCATCCTGGCCGTCGGCGTCTCCATGCTCGTCATCCTTGCCTACATCGCGTTCCGCTTCGAGTTCGGCTTCGGCATCGGCGCCATGGCCTCCACCTTGCACGATATCCTGATGAACATCGGCATCTTCGTCCTCTTCGGCCACCAATTCTCGGCGCCGATGGTCGCGGCGATCCTCTGCGTCGCGGGTTATTCCATCAACGAAACGGTGGTCGTGTTCGACCGCATCCGGGAGGAGCTGAAGCTCGACCCGGGCGGCCGGCTGAAGGACGTCATCAACAACGCGATTCGCAAGGTTTTCGCCCGGACCATCATGACGGCGACGACCACGTTCCTCGCGGCGCTGTCGCTGTTCCTCTTCGGCGGCGGCCAGCTGCATGACATCGCGTTCACCTTCCTCGTTGGCATCGTGACCTCCACGTTCTCGGCCATCTTCATCGCCGCCCAGGTCTTCTACTGGTGGCACAAGGGCGACCGGAAGCACGTCGAGGCCCACCGCGACATCGCGCCCAAGTACGAGTGGGCCGGCTCCTCCCGCGCGTCCGAGTAATCCGGGGCCAGTCGCCTTCGATGCGTTGGAACCACACTCCGGCCCACGCCGACGGCGTGGCCGCCCTCGCACGCAGCCTGGGCACGGCCCCGATCGTCGCCGAGCTCCTGGTCCGCAACGGCCTGGCGGAACCCGACGCCGCGTCGCGCTTCCTGGCGCCCAAGCTGGCGTCGCTGGGTGATCCCTTCCAGGTGGCCAACCTCGACCGGGCGGTCGCTCGCCTCCGCCGGGCCCTGGAGCGCCAGGAGCGCGTCGTCGTGCTCGGCGACTACGATGTCGACGGCGTGTGCAGCACGGCGATTCTCGTCAGCCTGCTGCGACGCCTGGGCCTGAATCCCGCCTACGTCGTGCCGCGCCGCGCCGAGGAGGGCTACGGCCTGACCCGCCCCTCGATCGACCGCGCGCTCGAGACCGGCCGGCCCGACCTGTTCGTCGCGCTTGATTGCGGCACCAACTCCGCGGAGGAGGTCGCCTTTCTCGCAGGAAAGGGGATCGACGTGCTGGTCGTCGACCACCACCGGTCGACGGCCCCGGCGGTGTCGGATGCGATCCTGATCAACCCGCACGTGCACCCGACGCCTGGGGACCAGGCGTGGCGCTACCTCTGCACCGTCGGCCTTGTGTTCAAACTGGCCCACGGCCTGCTCAAGCGCCTCCGCGACGAGGGCCACACCGTGGCTCTCGGCATCGTGCTCAAGGATTACCTCGACCTGGTGGCGCTGGGCACGATCGCGGACCTCGTGACGCTGACGGGCGAGAATCGGGTTTTCGCGCGGCACGGCCTGCGGGTGCTGGCCGAGACCCGCCGGCCGGGCCTGCTGGCGCTGATGAGTGTCTCCGGGCTGAAAGGCGACCAGGGCGGCATCATGCCCAGCGACGTGTCCTTCCGGCTCGGGCCGCGGATCAATGCGAGCGGCCGGCTGGCCGACGCAGCGCTTTCGGTCGACCTCCTGCTCAGCGACGACCGCGCGTTTTGCGAGGCGACGGCCCGGCAACTCGACCAGCTCAACCGGGAGCGCCAGGAGATCGAGCGGCAGATCACCGAACGGGCCGAGCGTTACGTCGAGGAGCATTTCGCGCCCGCCCGGGGCCTCGTGCTTTTCGACGAGGCCTGGCATCCCGGCGTCGTCGGCATCGTGGCCGGGCGCATCTCCCGCAAGTACAACCGCCCGACCATCGTGCTCGGCCATGAGGCGGGCTTCGCCAAGGGTTCCGGTCGCGGCATCGCCGGGCTGAACCTGGTCGAGATCCTCGGCGCCTGCGCCGACTGCCTCGACAGCTGGGGCGGGCACCCGATGGCGGTCGGGGTCGGGCTGCGGAAGGAGAAGCTCGAGGACTTCCGCCGGCGCTTTGACGAGGCGATCCGGCGCGCGCGGGAGGATCATGCCGTGGCGGAAGGATTGGAGCTTTCCGGCTGGCTCGAGGGCACCGAGGTCACGGAGGAGCTGATGACCGAACTCGAGCAGCTGCGGCCGTTCGGCATGGGCAACCCGGAACCGGTGTTCGGGGTTCGCGGCGTGAGGCTCCGGAACCGTCCCGAGGTTTTCAAGGAACAACATTTCCGATTCGCGGCGGAGAACGCCGACGGCCGCAAGATCAGCGGCGTGGCCTGGAAGCTGGCGGACCGGCTGCCGCCGACCGGCGTGCCGCTGGAGCTCGCGATCCAGCTCAATTGGAACCACTACAACGGCCGCCGGATGCTGCAGATGGAATTGTTGGATTGGCGCCTCGCGCCGCGGCAAGATTCTGCTTGAAGAAACCCGGGGAAGTTCGCTTATTCGCCGTTCTCTTACGCACCCGTAGCTCAATTGGATAGAGCATCTGACTACGGATCAGAAGGTTTGGGGTTCGACTCCCTACGGGTGCGCCACTTTCCAGCGCTGTGCGGGGGCGCGCCCCCGGGCGAAGCCTCCCGGGCTCCCGCCCCAGCTCCAAAATCACCGCACCACCATGGAATTCCTGAAGCTGCGCGAGCCGGGTTACGCGTTGTTGGCCGGGGAGGGGATCGAGATCGGCGGCTTCGAGCACCCGGCGGCGCTGCCCAATGCACGGCGCATCATCCGCTGTGACCGCCTGTGGAAAAGCGAGGTGGCCGCGGTCTTTTCCGAAATCGATGCCACCAATCTGCCGGAGGTCGACGTGCGCATCGACGTCGACCGCGAGGGCCTGGCGCCTTTTGCCGATGCCTCCCTCGATTTTGTCGTGTGCTGCCACGTGCTGGAGCACCTGAAGAACCCGATCAAGGCCGTGGGCGAAATCCTGCGCGTGTTGCGCCACGGCGGCCGCGCGGCCCTCGCCGTGCCGGATCGCGACCACACCTTTGACCGCCACCGTCCGCTCACCGGGTGGGCAACCTTGGAGCTCATCCATGCCGCCGGCACGAGCGAACCTTCGGTCGAGGACTACATGGACATCGTGCGGCATGTGCATCCGCAGATGCTGGCGGTCGGCGAAGACGAGCGGCGCGGCTACCTTGAGCACCTGCGGAGGCGACGCGAGCACCTGAATGTGTGGGACAGCCGGACGTTCCCGGATTTCCTGGACCGGTGCCGGTCCCGGCTCGACCTGAAGTGGCGGATGTTGTACGAAGTGACCGCAGCGACGAACCGCTTCGAGTATTTTGTCGTACTCGAAAAACACGACGATTGAAACAGTGCTGGAAATTCCCGCGCGGGTGTCCGCCCCGCCGGCCGTCGTTCGTTGAGTCCTTGCACCCACCAAAACAGCAATCCCAACCGGAGATCCGCCCATGTCCACGAACACCGTCCGCCTCCACCGCGTGCTCCGCACGACGCCCGAAAAGCTTTACCGCGCCTTCCTCGAGCCCGAGGCCCTGGCGAAATGGCTCCCGCCCCACGGGTTCACCTGCAAGGTTCACCACCTTGAGGCGCGCGTGGGCGGCACATTCCGGATGTCCTTCACGAATTTCGGCACCGGGCACGGTCACAGCTTCGGCGGCACCTATCACGAACTGGTCCCGGGCGAAAAAGTGCGCTACAGCGACAAGTTCGACGACCCGAACCTGCCGGGCGAGATCCAGGTGACGGTCGGGCTAAAGAAGGTCGTCTGCGGCACGGAGGTGCAGATCGAGCAGTCCGGCCTGCCGGCGGTCATCCCGGTCGAGATGTGCTATCTCGGCTGGCAGGAATCGCTCAACCAATTGGCGGCGCTCGTCGAGCCTGAGATCCCGAACTGAACGGCCGGTCCGGCTGGCTTCACCAGTCGTCGATGGCGGGCGTTTCCGCCATCCACTTCAGCTCGGTGTCCCGCATGAAGTTTGCGCCCCACGTGGCGTCGACCGCATCGTGGTCCAGCCCGACGAAGGCCAGGGTCGTCCGCACGTGCCCGTCGATGACTTCAAACGTGGGCGAGGCCAGCACGCGCTCGATCGAGGCGCCGAAGCCCGCCGGCTGCCGTGGTGCGGCGAGCGTCACGCGCAGCATCCATTTGTGGAAAGGATAGAGAAGCTCGTTGGCCGCGAGAACCATCCGGCAGCTGAACAGCACCACCTTTTGGACCGCGAGCATCTGGAGATAGCGGTTGTCCTTCCTGGTTCCCTCGCTGAAAAACCAGCGCCAGCCCACCAACTGGGCGGCAAAGCGGGCGATGCGGTCGGCTTTGCCTTCCGTCGGGTAGCGCACGATGCGCGCCACGAGGGCCGCAAGGCCCTCGACATCGGAGAAAAGCACCTTCACCCCGTCGAAAGCATAGCGGGCCGGCTCGCTCCCGCGCTCGGCAACTTGCCGCAGGAAATCGAGGTCCATGAATTTCCCGTCCACGTAACCCCCGGGATAGGTGCAGAGGGACCGATTGAAGAACGTCAGCCGATTCTCCGCACGGCGGCGGGCGAATTCATCGGCGGAGACGACGATGGCCACGTCGATGTCCGACTCCGGCCGCGCAAAGCCATGAACCAGCGAACCGCCGAGGAGCAAGGCGCGGACGGACGGGTCGGGGCGGAAATGCCGGACGACGTTGTCGATGGTGTCGACGTGGTGCTGGTCCATGGCGGGTCAGGCAGTCCACAACGCCGGCGCCGGCCCATCAACCGCGCGAGAGTTCCGACATTAGAGCGGCCCGTAGAAGCCACGCCGGCCTCAACGCCCGAGCGAAGGCAACAGGAAGTGAAAGACGATGACGCCGGCAAACAGAACGGCGTCCAGCGCACAGGCCGCGGCCAACAGGATGCGGGCCCGGGCGTGCGGTGCGAAAACGGCGAAGGCCGCCCAAGCCAGCGCGCTCAATGGCATGGTCCCGACGCGCGCGTCGGATGCGAGCAGCCACCCTGGCGGCACCGACCGCAGCCACCCGCTGGCGATGATCGCGACCGGGCCGGTTGCGGCATAGGCGGCGGCGACCCAGCCGGCTGTCGACCAGAACCGGGCCATCGGTCGCAGCCAGAAAAGCGCGAGCGCGAGCGGCAGCAGGGCGATGACGGCGAAGACGCCGACGCCCAGGACCAGGTCACCAAAGGCGTACATCCCGGAGCTGGCCTGGGCTTCGGGGCCATTGGTCAGGTGCTGCCTGATCTCCATGGCGCACCACGCAGCGGCCCAGGCAACCACGAGGCCAAGGGTGACCAAGCCGATCTTGCTGGCGGGGCGCAGGGGCATCGGCGGCGGAGCATCCGGCACCAGGCGCGTGGCGCCAAGCGGAATCACGCCGGTTCCCCAGAGCGGCTTACTTGTTCCCGGTCTTGGCCGCGCGCGGCGGCAGGGTGGGGTCTTCGTAGCCGACCACCCTGAGCTCGCCCAGATCGACGTGGCCCTCACGCGCGCCGTCGGCATCGCGCAACACGGCCATCGGCGTCTCGCGCCCGAACTGCGGACCGGCGGCCGCGATCATCGTCGGCAGGGCCGCCGCCATCGTCTTGCCGACGGCAGGCAGGCAGATCCGAGTCTGCCAGTAGGCGGTCGGATGGTCGGTTTTCGCGGTCTGAAAATCGAAGGCAGTGACGATGACACCGTACGCCGGGTCCTTGAGCGTATCGAGCATCGTCTCGACCTCGTCGGAGCGAAAATCCCGGCGGAGCACATCCAGCCCGAGCAAGCCGACCGACGCCGGAGCGGCGACGTCCATCTGCTGTTGATAGCCGACGAACCAAGTCATGTAACTCAGGTTTGCCCAGTTGGGCTGCAGGTAACCCCACTGCAGCACCAGGAATATGCTCGGCTCATGCTGCCCCGGCACGGCGTAGAGGTAACCCTGCCTGGCCAGGATCTTCGCCACATATTGTCCCAGCTTCTTCTCGTCAGGGATGAGGTCGCCGGGAACCCAACCCAGTTTGCAGCCCAATGACAGGCCGCGGTAATAGACCGGCCGCCCCGGACTCGGGTGCGGGAGCGCGCGTCCCTCCGGAGTCATGTCGGTCACCACGATCGCATTGCCCCACGTCCGGGAGAAAGCCATGAACTCCGAGGCGAGCGCGGGAGGCGCGAAACCGAAGGCGGCGACGAGTGAAAACAGGGCAGCGGAACGAGAATGCCTCATGGGACGTACCCTTCATTATACGCCATGGCGTCAGGGTTGGATTCGGTGCTCCCCGGGGAGAGATGGTGCGATGGGGATTGACCGGAGTCGCGACCATCGCGTGCAAGCACGCTCCCACACCGGCAATTCCGGCCGGGCGGCTTCCGACGCGGCTCAGATGTTCTCCCAGGCACGGGTGGCGACGGGATCGCGGCCTTCGTCGTACTCGATATGATCGGCGATGGTCTCGATCGGCTTGCCCTCCAGGCCGGCGGCCTTGATCCGCTCGGGCAGGACGGAGGAGCGCTCGTCGCGCCAGCCGAGCTTCAGGATGAAACGATTCCAGATGTGGCACTCCTCGTCCGTGCGCGGCGTGCCTCGGGCCTGGGCCCACGCGAGGATTTCCTCGTCGGTACCGCCGGCCAGCGTGCGCTCGCGCAGCTCATCGTACTTGATGCCGAGGAAGCGACAGATTCGCCCGTCGAGCATGTTCAGCTTACCGTCGCCGAGGTTGGCGACATACTCCGGCGGCAGGCGACCGGCGGCGTGGAGCCGGATCTTGTCCAGCATGCGACCGAAATAAATCATGCGGCCAGTCTTGGCATAGACGCTGCGGAGTCCGGGGACGTGTGGCATGGGCGTGGTGGTTGGGCGGAGTGAAGCGAAGCGGTTGCCGTCGGACAAGAGATTCATCGGGTGAACCAGCGCAGCCACTGCGCTTTCGGGCCGCTACAGAGGGATTCATTGGCGGCGGGACGCCCTCGTCCCGCGGGCCCCGATTCTCGCACGATGCCTCGCGGGGCTGATGGCCCCGCCTCCCTATCGCGCGGACCCCGTCTGAACGCATCCTTGCGTCGGCAGGTGCAAGGCGCCCAGAACTACTCAAACCTCAGCCAGTCGAGGTCGACCGGATTAGTGCCGACCGAAACGACAAACAGGTCGCGCACGCCGGAGACGGAGCCGGCCGTGGCCGCCTGCTCGAGCTGCCACTTGGGGCTGGCGCCGAACGCGACCCGGCCCAGCAGGGGGCCATCCACGGCGTCCGCGTGGATCTCGACGGCACCACCTTTTCTGGAAGTCGCGCGGACCACGACCATCTTCTGGCCTCCCGATCCGAAATCGACCTCGTTGAATCGCACCCAGGAGTGTTCCGCCGGCAGCGAAATCTTCCAGCCTTGGCGCACCTCCGACGGGTCCAGAAACTCCACCTCGATGCCGGGGTCGCTGATCGCACTGTATCGATCGAGCTGGATCTTCTCCGTCGCCCCGACGACGCCCACGCCCCGAAGCGTGCGGACGACCTTGCGCATCGTGCCATCGGTGTTGAAGTACACCCGATCGGCGCGCACCGAGCGGGCCTTGTCGAAGTTGGGCGAGAGGTCGCGATCGTGATAGAAGAGGTACCACTCGCCGCGGTACTCGACGATGGATTGCTGGATCGTCCAGCAGCCGGTGGGCGATTCATCCATGAGGACCCCGGCCGGCTTGTAGGGGCCGAGCGGGTGGTCGCTCATGGCGTATTCGATCCGCTCGGTCTTGTTCTCGACGTGCGGGTAGGTAAGATAATAGACGCCATTTCGCGCGAAGGCGAACGGCCCCTCGAGCAGACCCTGGGTCGGCAAGTTGTCGATCGCGGCGGGTGGTCCGTCCAACTCCAGCAGGTTCGGTTTGAGTTTGGCCGCGAAGATCTTTCGCGCGCCGTAGAACAGGTACGCGCTGCCATCTCGGTCGAGCAGCACGCACGGGTCTATGCCGCGCACCCCGGCGATCGGGTTCGGCTCCGGCTTGAACGGGCCCTCCGGACGGTCGGCGATCGCCACGCCGATGCCGAAGCCCTTGCCCTCTTTCAGGACCGCCGGGAAGTAGAAATAGTATTTCCCGTCCTTGCTGACGCAGTCCGGCGCCCACAGCGCATAGGCATCGGGCTTGGCCCAGGCCACGCCGGTCTGGCTGACGATGACGCCGTGGTCGGTCCAGTCGGTCAGGTTCTCGGACGAGAAGGCGTGGTAGTCCTCCATGTTGAACCAGTCCGGCCGGCCTTTGCCGGGCGTCGCGAGGATGTCGTGCGACGGGTAGAGGTAGACCTTGCCCTCAAAGACCCGCGCGGTTGGGTCGGCGGTGAACTGATCCATGATCAGCGGGTTGGTGGCGAAGGCCGGACCGGCAACGGCCAGCAGCGGGACGAGCAGCGCCGCGAGGCGCACGTTGCTTTTCATCGGGGAATCAGTTGGCGCGCGTGGGTGACGAGTCGGATGATCGCGACTGGCCCTCAATGCCCCGGTTCGGCTTTGACGCCGAGAAGCGGGAGGACCGTTGCGGCGTAGCGTCGGCCGAGTTCGCGATAACCCTCGGGCGTGAAGTGTAGGTGATCGGCCCGGCATGCGCACCCGGCCGACGACACGATGTGCGCGGTGGGAATCGTCCGGGGCAGCGCGTCGATGGTCTGGTTCATGGCCGCACACTTGCCCTGCTGGTCGGCGTTCACGACCTCGCCGGCGATCAGGGGGACATCGGCCGCCTGCAGGTCGAGGTCATGGAGCAAGTTCTCATAGACAGCCTTCACCTTCGCGGCCCAGGCGGGATCGTTCGGGTTCGATTCGCCCTGGTGCAGCAGGATGCCCTTGATGACGCCGGCCTTCCGGGCCTCGCGGCCGAGTTCGACGAGGCGGGCGTAGGGATTGCCGCCATACGCGGCGATGATGCCCTTCATCCAGGCGGGCGCGGTGGCCGCGTAGTCGCCGAAGTGCTCCTTGTCGAACACCTCGATCTTGGCGCCCGCGACGGCGACGTTGACGACGCCGACTTTGATCGCGGCCGGGAGCTGCGCGACGAGCGTGCGCCCGAAGTAATCGGTCGGCCCGAGCCCGGTCGAAGGACGGCACAAAGGCGGCACCGCGGGATACCAATGGCCCATGGTGCGCTCGAGCAGGGGAAAATCGACTGCGGCCAGCATCTGGAATCGTTGGTCGACCGGGCCCTTGTCCTCGTCCTTGATTCCGGGAAAGCCCTCCATGTTCGACTGTCCGAGGCAGAGGAAAACATAAAAGTTCTTGTCCTGGGCGACGAGGCTGGAGGTCAGGCCGAGCAGGCCGACGAGGAACAGGCGTGGGAGGAGGGCGGGCATAAAGGGGAGTGGGGTGGGCGGCGCGTGGTGACGCGGTCGCAGCGGGCGAATGAACTGACATTGTCCGGATGTTCAACCCGTGGTTGAGTCATCAATTTGACTGGCTCCCGGGTTGTCATGGGCGCCGGCTCCGCGCTAGTGTCCGCGCCCCATGAGAACGCGTCGCCCGCTCCTGCTCATCGCCCTGTGCGCCACCATTGCCGCCCTGTCATTCGCGCCCGCCACCGCCAGGGCATCGAACTCGACGCTGCCCGACGGCACGGAGTTTCCCTTCTGGGAGAAGCCAATGCAGTTCACGAAGACCTACTTTGTCGATGGCCAGGCGAAGAACGCTGACGATGCCGGCCCGGGCACGCCGGCCCAGCCCTTCAAGACCGTCAACCACGCGGCGCAGGTGCTGCAGCCGGGGGAACGGGTGGTGATCGCCGCCGGCGTATACCGGGAGTTCGTCCAGCCCGCGCGCGGCGGCACGGGCCCGGGCGCCATGATCAGCTACGAGGCGGCGCCGGGCGCCACGGTCGTGCTCAAAGGCTCGGCGGTTGTCACCGGTTGGAAACCGGGCACGGGCTGGAACTACGGGATCGACCCGGCGACCAAGCAGCCGGTGAAGGCCTGGGAGCTGCGGCTTGACCCGGGGCTTTTCCCCAACGGCTACAATCCCTTCGAGGTCGATAACGTCATCGGCAACCGCTACTGGATCAACTACGCGAAGGACAACATGGCGAATTATTTTCGCCGTCGCGGGCTGGTGTTTGTGGATGGCCGCCCGCTGGAACCGGTTGAGTCTCCCATGAACCTCGCCGGGCCTTCGCCGCGGTCGCTGAATTTCTGGAGCGACGTCCGGTGGACGCCGTTGTTCGAGGAATTCTCGCCCTACGCCGGGAAAGTCTGGATCGAGCCGAACGGCATGACGCTGCACATCCGCCTGGCGAACGACGACGATCCCGCGAAACACACGATCGAGATCACGACGCAGGAGCAGGTCTTTGCGCCGGTGGAGCGCTACCAGGGCTACATTCGCGTCAAGGGCATCACGTTCCAGCATGCCGGCAACGGCTTCCCGGTTCCGCAGCGCGGCATGGTGTCCACCAACCGCGGCCACCATTTCATCTTCGAGGACGATGTCTTCGAATGGGCCAACAGCGTCGGGCTCGACATCGGCAATGAGGATTGGGCGGCCTCGCGCCCGCCTGTGCCCGTCGGCTTCGACGTCATCCGGGGCAACACGTTCCGCTATTGCGGCATCGAGGGTTTGGGCGGAACGGGCGGACCCGACACGGTGCTGGTGGAGAAGAACCTTTTCGAATGGGACGGATGGCAGGACGCCGTGCGGATGTCCGAATCCGGCGGCACGAAGATGCACACGGCGAAGAACCTGCTCTTCCGGCACAACGTCATCCGCCATATCCGCCACGCCAACGGCATCTGGCTCGACATCGGCAACGCCAACGACCGGCTCACGGGCAACGTGTTCGCCGACATCCCGGGCGACGTGAACCCGCACGCGATCCACATCGAGGGCAGCGAGGTCCTGAACCAGATCGACAACAATGTCTTCGACCGGCTCACAAGCGCGATCCTCATTCGCGATACCAACAACGTCACGATCGCGTACAACCTGTTCCTCAACTGCGCGGAGGTGGGCGTCGACACGACCTCGGGCATCGGCGGCCCCCGGCCCATCTTCGGCCACACCCTCGACGTGCGGAACCTGGCCGTGCACGGGAACGTGTTCTTCGGCATGGGCCGCTCGGCCATTGAATTCACCAACGACCACAACGACGCCGACGGAAATGTCTACGGGAACCCCGTGACGAATGCCTTGTTCGCCCCGCCGTTTCTCCGGGTGAAGTTCCCCGAGCCGCCCGAGTGGCACAATCTTGCCTCGTGGCGCGAGCAGCACGGCTGGGACAAGCATGGCGCGATGGCGGACATCACCGCCGAGCTCGACCCGGACAAGCTGCAGCTGACGATCGCCGTGAAAGGCGAGGTGAAAGCGCTGCCGATATTCAACGGAATCGACTCCGACTATTACGGGAAGGCGGTGACGGGTGACCGCGTCGCGGGCCCATTCGCCGACTTGCTGATCCACCCGGGCGCCCGCAACATCGATCCACGCTAAATCCATGAACACACGTTTTTGCCTCGGTGCATTTGTCTTTGGACTGGTGGCGGCACTGGCGACGGGCGCGCCCGCGACGCCGGCGGATTCGCTCAAGATTGCCGCCGACAACCCGGCGATTCGGGTGAGCGGCCGGGCGGACGGGATCGGTACCGCCACGGTGACGGTCGGTTGGAGCGGCGCGCGATTCCGCCTGCGGTTTCGCGACTCGAGTTCCGTGGGGGCGTGGCTCGCCGACGAGAGGGGCAACAACTACGCGATGGCCTGGGTCGACGGAAAGCCCGGCCGGAAGTTCCGCGTCGAGGCGGGCGAGGGTTTCTATCCGCTGGCGAGGGGCCTCGAGGCCGGCGAACACACGGTCGAGCTGGTGCGTGTCACCGAATGCGACCAGGGCCCGATGCGTTTCGGCGGGTTCGCGCTCGAACGGGGAGGGGAGGCGCTCGCCTGGCCGGATCGGCCCGCGCGCCGGATCGAGTTCATCGGCGACTCGATCACCTGCGGCTATGGTGTGGAGTCGGACGACCCGCACGAACACTTCACGACCGGCACGGAGAATTTCTGCCTCGGGTACGCCGGGCTCACGGCCCGCCGGCTCGACGCGGACTACCTCGTCGTGGCGCGCTCGGGCATCGGCATGGTGCGACACTACAATGGCGACCGCGAAGGCGACGCCGACCAGATGCCGACCGTTTACCCGCAGTTGTTCTACCTGCAACCCGGCCGGGATTGGGACGCGAGCCGGTTCACGCCGGACGTCGTCTGTGTCAACCTCGGGACCAATGACTTCTCCACGACCGGGGTGGACGTGGACAAGTTCGTGGCCGCCTATGCGAGATTCGTGGAGATGCTGCTGGCGCGATATCCCGCCGCGCAGGTCGTCGCGCTGCAGGGTCCGATGAACACGGAGCCGGCGCTCAAGTCCGCCGTGGATGCTGCCTTGCACCGCTTGCGCGCGGAAGAAATGCGCCGGGTGCACTACCTCGCGTTCAGCCCGCAGGGTGCGCATGGGTATGGAGCCGACTACCATCCCAACCGGGCGCAAGCGGAGATCACGGCGGGCGAGCTCACGACCTATCTCGCCAACCTGCTGGACTGGCATTGATCGGCATGAGGCCGCCTGCTGCCGAAAATCAATCGTTCTTTTAGCGAGGGGCCGTCCCCCGGGAACGATATCATCCGGCGGTCGCCTTTGGTACACTGGCTCCGGAGGTGCCAGATGAAATCAGCGTCTTCCTTTGGGGCAGTCCGGGTCGTGCTCGCCGCGTTGCTGGCTGCCGTGTTTTTCGCGACCGCTCACGCCCTCGTTCCCATTGGCAACATCGGCCAGACATCGAAGTACAAGCGCGTCATGTCGAAGCCGGAGGCCGTCTCGGTCATCAAAGGCATTCTCCCTTTCCACGAGCTGCCGGTCGGCCCGCCGCACGACTATTGTTTTCCCACCGCGGTGGACGAATCCGGGATGACGGTGGAGTGGCGGCGATGCGTCGACCTGGAGATGAAAACGAAATTGAAGCAGATGAACGGACTCCAGGGCTTCGGGATCTATCTGGTCGACACGATCAAATACCATCACATCCCGGGCGAGACGCGGCGGGTGGATTTCGACCGAACGGCATTGATCCTGGTCATGCCTGAAATCCTCGGTGCACAACGAAAATGGACGCCGGGAAGGACGTTCTTTCTGCTCGGGCCCGGCACGGACCACCCCGCCGAGGCGATCTTCACCTGCACGGAGGATGAGTCCAAGGAAATGGCGGCCGCCTTGCTAAACCTGTGCCCGAATCTCGAGAACTTCCCTTCCGGTTGGGATGGCCTGAAGGCGGTGCAGAAGGCCTATCCGGCGCCCCAAAAGGGCAAATGACCGGCCGCCTCGGGTCATCGGACGCCAGCCTGAGCCTTGCCTTGATGGCGGCGGGCCGCGGAAATTTGCGCGAGAGCTTATTCGCGTCAGACCGTCCCCAGGATCCGGTTGAAGGTCGGGCTTGGGCGCATCGCCGCGGAGGCCTTGGCGTCGTCGGGCTGGTAGTAGCCGCCGAGGTCGACGGGCTTGCCCTGGACCGCCAGAAGCTCCTGCACGATCCTGGATTCGTGGGCTGAGAGCTCCGCGAAGACCGGCTGGAAGGTGCGCTGCAGCTCCGGGTCCTGCGTCTGGGTCGCCAGCGCACCAGCCCAGTAGAGCGCGAGGAAGAAATGCGAGCCACGGTTGTCGATCGTGCCGAGCTTGCGGCCCGGCGACTTGTCGTGCTCGAGGAACTTGCCGTTGGCGGCATCCAGCGTCTCGGCCAGCACGCGCGCCTTCGCGTGTTTTTGCGTGACGGCGAGATGTTCGAAGCTGGCGGCAAGCGCGAAGAACTCGCCGAGGCTGTCCCACCGCAGGTAGTTCTCGGCGACAAACTGCTCGACATGTTTCGGGGCCGAGCCGCCGGCGCCGGTCTCGAAGAGCCCGCCGCCGTTCATCAACGGGACGATCGACAGCATCTTGGCCGAGGTACCGACTTCGAGGATGGGGAAGAGGTCGGTGAGATAGTCACGCAGCACGTTGCCGGTGACGGAAATGGTGTCCTGTCCCCGGGCGATCCGCTCGAGGCTGAACTTGCAGGCGGCGGCAGGCGGGAGGATGCGGAGGTCGAGTCCGGCGGTGTCGTGGTTCTTCAGGTACTTCTCCACCTTGGCGATGACCTGCGCGTCGTGGGCCCGGGCCCGATCCAGCCAGAACACCGCGGGCGTCCGGCTGAGCCGGGCGCGATTGACCGCGAGCTTCACCCAATCCTGGATGGCCGCGTCCTTGGTCTGGCAGGCGCGCCAGATGTCGCCCTCGGCCACCGCGTGCTCGAGGAGCGTGCGGCCGGATTCATCGACGATCCGGATGGCGCCGGCCGCCGGTGCGACAAAGGTCTTGTTGTGGGAACCGTATTCCTCGGCGGCCTGCGCCATGAGGCCGACGTTCGGGACGGAGCCCATGGTCCGCGGGTCGAGCGCACCGTGCTCCTTGCAGAAATCGACGGTAGCCTGGTAGACGCCCGCGTAGCAGCTGTCGGGGATGACCGCCAGCGTGTCGGCGAGCTTGCCCTGGGCATTGTACATCTTGCCGCCAGCGCGGATCATCGCGGGCATGGAGGCGTCGACGATGACGTCGGACGGCACGTGGAGATTGGTGATACCCTGGTCGGAGTTGACCATCGCAATCCCCGGCCCCGCGGCGTAGGCGGCCTGGATGTCGGCCTCGATGGCCGCCTTCCGGTCGGCGGGCAGCTTGGCCAGTTTCTCCACCAGGTCGCCGAAACCGTTGTTAAGGTCCACGCCGAGTTCGGCGAAGGTGGCGGCGTGTTTGGCGAGGAGATCCTTGAAGTAGACGCGGACGGCATGGCCGAAAAGGACGGGGTCGGAGACCTTCATCATCGTCGCCTTCAGGTGCAGCGAGAAGAGAACACCCTCGGCCTTGGCGCGGGCGATTTGTTGGGCGTAGAAAGCCACGAGGGCGGCCTTGCGCATGACGGTGGCGTCGAGGATCTCGCCGGCTTTGAGGGGAAGCTTGGGCAGAAGCACCTTCGGGGCGCCATCGGCGCCGACGAATTCGATCCGGGCCGTGGCGGGCGCGGGCAGGGTGAGCGACTTCTCGTTACTGAAGAAGTCATCCTTGCCCATGGTGGCGACGGTCGTCTTCGAGGCCGGGCTCCACTGGCCCATCGCATGCGGGTGCGCGCGGGCGTAGTCCTTCACCGCTTTCGGCGCACGGCGGTCGGAGTTGCCCTCGCGCAGCACCGGGTTGACCGCCGAGCCCTTCACCTTGTCGTACCGGGCCTTGGTGTCCTTTTCGGCGTCCGTCCGGGGGGACTCGGGATAATCGGGCACGGCGTAACCGTGGGCCTGGAGCTCGGCGATGGCTTCCTTGAGCTGGGGCACGGACGCAGAGATATTGGGGAGCTTGATGATGTTGGCCTCGGGCTTGAGCGTAAGCGCGCCGAGCTCCGCGAGGTCGTCGGCCACCTTTTGCCCGGCGGGCAGCCGGTCGGCGAACGCCGCCAGGATGCGCCCGGCGACGGAAATGTCGCGGGTCTCCACGTTTATGCCGGCGTGTTTGGTGAACGCCTGCACGATGGGCAGCAACGAGTGCGTGGCGAGCGCCGGCGCTTCGTCGGTTTTGGTATAGATGATGGTCGGGTTCTGGCTCATTGCGGGCAAAGAGGCAGAGAGGTAAAGGGGACGCCTCCGGGCGGTCAAAAGCAATCAGCCCGTCCCCGGGTCCATCTGTCCGGTTGTTAAATTTGGCCGGCCGCAGTGAAGGCTCGCTACTAGTAGCCCCGGCGGGGCGGCTACTCAGCCGGGGTTCCGGCTGGTGGCTGGCCTGGCGGGGGCGGCCCAACCTGCGGGGGCGGCGGCGGGCGCCCGGCTGGCCGTTCCGGCCGCCCCGGGGGACCCGGTGGCGGCGCTGCGCATGAATTCGCGAAGATCCGCGGGAATGGCGGCCGAGGCCGGAAGGTTGGCCAGAACCCAGAGGAAGAGCTGGCGCACCTCGGCGCAGACTGGACCGGTGGCCGACCGGCTGCGGTCGGAGGCCGGGGAGATCGTCAAGCCGGGTTCGTCGCGGCGTGCTCCCAGCGCATGCTCGGCCAGCACGAATTCGAAGCGCTCGATCTTCCGCGTGCCGGTTTCGCGCCACTCGGTGAGGCGGGTATGGCGGGCCGAGCGCCACTGCCGCCGGGCGAGGCCCAGTGAGATGCGCGCCTCGTCCGCGGGCTTGAAGGAGGTGCCCAGGCTCACTGCTTCCACGATTTGCATCCAGGATTTCTGGACCGCGAAATCGCGAAACTCCAGGCGCAGGCCGCAGAGCGCATGCATCGGGGTGGCGCGGTGGTGGGCGACGGTGCAGGGCACAACCAGCTCGCGGCCGTCGAGGACCAGCCGAGCCATCGTGGCCTCGCCCCGCCGGGCCGCGCTGGCCAGGGGCAGGCGGAAGCTGAGTCCGTTGGCGGACACATCCGTCACGCGGCCGCTCCACGAGAGGTCGCCGAAGACCGCGGTGGCCTGCAGGCCGAATTCGGCGCCGGTGCGATGGCGCACCTCCTTGCGCTGGTCGCGCAGGCGGGCAAGCAGGTTGCGCTTGAAATCGAGGATGCGCGAGAAGATGGCCACGGGTAAGGTTGTAGGCGCCGGACCCGGCGAATACAAGCGGCCAGCCGACCCGGGAAAACCGGCCCTATTCCAGGGCGCGAAAGTACGGGATTGGAAATCGTCACGAAGGCGGCTCAATCGGGTCCATGCATCCCGCCCAACGGCTGTCCCGGTTGCTCCTGGTGCTGGCCCTTTTCCCGGCCGCCGTGGGCCCGGCGTGCGCCGCGATCACGGCCGACGAGCAGCGGATCGTCGCGGCCGTCGACGCCTTGCAGGCTCGTTTCCCGAGGGATCTGGAACAGGCCGTGGCGATCGACAGTGCGACGGAGAACCTCGCCGGTGTTCGCCAGCTCGGGCTGTTGTTTGCGGACCAGCTTCGGGAACTGGGATTTGAGGCGCGCTTTGTCGAACTGCCCGCGTCAACCGGCCGGGCCGGTCATCTCGTGGCCGAACACCGCGGGAGCAAGGGCAAGCGCATCCTGCTCATCGGCCATCTCGACACCGTCTACCCCGGGGCAAACTTCCGGCGCGAGGGCGACATTGCGCATGGCGCCGGCACCGGCGACATGAAGGGCGGCGATGTCGTCATCCTGCATGCCCTGCGCGCGCTGCACGACGCCGGCGAACTGGCGGATGCGCGGATCATCGTGATCATGACGGGCGACGAAGAAGCGCCGGGCCATCCCCTCGAGGTGGTCCGGCGGGAGCTGACCGACGCGGCCCGGCGCAGCGACGTGGCGCTGGCCTTCGAATCCGCCGTCGGAATGACCGGCACGGTGGCCCGGCGCGGCAGCATTTCCTGGTTGCTCGAGGTGCAGGGTGAGACCGGCCATTCGTCGGGCATGTTTTCGGACGAGACGGGCAGCGGTTCGGTCTATGAGATGGCGCGGATCCTTTCCGGATTCCACGCGGAGCTGCGCCAGCTCGACGGGGTGACCTGCAACCCGGCGCTCGTCGCCGGCGGTGCCG
The DNA here is from genome assembly GCA_035545835.1 of Lacunisphaera sp. Classification (GTDB taxonomy): domain Bacteria; phylum Verrucomicrobiota; class Verrucomicrobiia; order Opitutales; family Opitutaceae; genus Lacunisphaera. The sequence goes on along the minus strand of DASZXO010000027.1, from coordinate 9,815 downwards.
ACGGCGAATTGACGCGCACGGGCGGCAAGGTCGCGGGGAAGACCAACATCATACCGCAGCGCACCCTGGTCCGTGGCGACCTGAGGGTGACCAGTCCCGGGCAACTCGCCGAGGCCGAGCGGCGGATGCAGGCAATCGTCAGCCAGCACAACCTGCCGCACACCGCCGCTACCCTGACCTTCGATGAAGGCTACCCGCCCATGCCACCGACCCCGGCGAACTACGCCTTGTTGGGCAAGCTTGACCAGGTCAGTCGCGACCTCGGCTTCGGCGCGATCACCGCCTTCGATCCCCGCGGGCGCGGGGCCGGGGATATCGCGTTTGTGTCACCGCCGCTGCCGGGCCTGGACGGCCTGGGGCTGGGCGGCAAGGGCGAGCACACGCGGAACGAGTCGACCGACCTGAGCGCGGCGCCCGGCCTGGTCAAACGCGCCGCCGTGCTAATCCACCGCCTGGCCCGGGAGAGCGTCCCGTGACCGAGCCGGCGCCCCCCGGCGAGCCGACTCCATTGCGGGTCGACCCGCCGAAGCCGACGCTGGCATCGCGGTTCAAAACCGTTCTCGCCCCGGTGGGGGCGGGACTGCTGCTGGTCGCGAAGTTCTTCGCGAAACTCAAGTTCCTGCTCCTGCCGGCGTTGAAATTCCTGCCGATGATCCTGAAGACGGGCGGGACCATGCTGCTTTCGATCTGGTTCTATGCCCTGACCTGGGGCTGGTGGTACGCCGCGGGGTTCATCGGGCTGATCCTGGTCCACGAATGCGGCCACCTGGTGGTGGCGCGCCGGTTTGGACTCAACGCCGGCGTGCCCGTCTTCATCCCGTTCATGGGAGCCTTCATTGCCCTGAAGGACGCGCCGAAAGACGCCTGGATCGAGGCGTGCGTCGGGATTGGCGGCCCGCTGTTCGGGGCCGCCGGCGCGCTGGCCTGCGAGGGAATCCATCGCGCCACCGGGCAGGAGCTGTTCCGCGCTCTCGCTTACTCCGGCTTCTTCCTGAACCTGTTCAACCTCGCGCCGGTCACGCCCCTCGATGGCGGGCGGATTGCCGCGGCGTTGTCGCCGTGGTTGTGGGTCGTGGGGTTGGGGGTGATCGGCTGGATGGCGTTCATCCATCCCAACCTCATCCTGTTTGCCATTCTTCTGATGGCTTTGCCGCGGGTCTGGCTGCTGTTCCGGGGCCGGTCGGAGGTGGAAAAAAGATATTTCGAGGTGGCTCCGGCCCGACGCTGGACGATGGGCGTCACCTATTTCGGCCTGGTGGTTGCGCTCGTCCTCGGGATGCGCTCGACGCACATTCCGCCCCAGCCGCGGCCGCCGGCCTACGTCAGCAGCGTGCGGTGACCGCCAGCCGCGCCGGCCGGAATCCTGAAAAAATGCGGGCGGGGTGAATTTTTTCGGCGCGGCTGGCGTCATAGCCAATGCGACCACCTCCGGCCGCGCCAAGACCGATGAAACCTCAGTTCCCAAGCAGAGTTCCCGCCCGGGCTTCCGAACCGCCTGCCGTCCGGCCCCGCCCGGCCCACATTTGACGGCACAAATGTTCCCGTTTATTGTCCCAAGCAATCACTCGAGATTTCCCGCCATGAAGACCTATCAACTTCCCGCCGCTCTCCTGGCCGTTGCCCTCGCCGGCACGGCCGGCTTTGCCCAGGCGACCGCAACGCCGGCCGCCCCGGCCCCCGCTCCCGCCACCGTGGCACCGGCGCCGGCTGCGCCCATTGCCATCAGCGGTTTTGTTTTCGTCGACAAGCTGCCGACGCCGACCCAGCTCATGAGCCAGGCCGAGGCCGAGCACCTGACCATCACCCGGATGGACCAGTCGGCCGACCGGATCGTGGCAGTTTACCAGTATCCGGACGGCCGGACGCGCGCCTTTGCCTACACGACGGCTGAGCCGGGTGCGGCGGCTGCGACCGCGACAGCGCCGGCAGCGAATGCCACCTACACGGTTGTGCCGCCACCGGCCGGTACGCAGCCGACGGTGGTCTACGCCGAGCCCGCGCCGACGGTCGTGTACTACGATTCGCCACGTTACGTGAGCTACTATGACCCCGCCTGGGATTTCTGGGCGCCGCTGGCGATCGGAGTCGGGCTGGGCTGGGGCTTTGGCGGCCACGGACATTTCCACGGCGGTTACCACGGCCACGGCGGCTGGCACCACTAAGCTGGACTTCCCTGGACAGAATCGACGGATGCCGGGCCTCGCGCCCGGCTTCCTCGTTTTAGGGACGCAACCCCCACGGCCCGGCGCCGACCGTCCGGCGCCAGATGAATCCATTCCGCGGCAATCCCGCCTAATGCTGCTTCCGCCGGTCGTACTGCTCGAACGTCCACACCACGATGCTCGTCGCAAAGATCACCACGACGTAGTCGTAGATGTCCAGCGGACGTCCTAACAGCGCACCGGTCAGACCGAGCAATAGCGAAACGCCAATGGCCGAAAGCGCGGGTTTCATGGGGTATCCTTTATCTTGACTACCGAAATGATACGCCCGGGTGTCGGTGAAAAGAAGGAGCGGCCCGCCAATCCGGTCCTTTTAGGCCGAATGGCGTAATACGCCGCGGGACCAACCGCGGGCCGGTGGGGCGAAGCGCGCGTGTCCCGGGCCCGGCGGCGTAACGGCGGCCGACCGGGAGACCTGCGGCTCGTCAGAGGACCGCCTCCATCTGCCATTGCGTCAGCTCGGACCGCCGCAGTCCCGCCTGCTCAATCACGGAGGCAAGTTCTTCCGGCCAGACGGCATTCACCCGCCATTCCTTCCCCGGGTAGCGGGCCATCACCGCGCGAATCAGCGCCGCCGCGCGGCCCTGGCTCTGGACGTGGTGCTCGGTCACGAGCCCGCGGATCGTCACGACCGGCCCGTCGGGGTTGGCCAGCGCGATCCATGAGCCATGGAGGCGAAAGGCCACATGGGGCGGTGTGAGCTGGGCGAGCGTTTCGCCTGAAATCTGCCAGGGCAGGTCGCGCCGGCCGTCGTGCGTGACCACTTCGGCCATCTCGCGCAGGTCCACCTCGACCAACCCGGAGGGCACGTTGCCGTCCGCGGCGCCGGGGCCGGCGAAGCCGACCAATCGCCGGATCCGCTTGAAACCGCAGGACTCGTAGAGGACGACCGCCGCGGTGTTCGTCGCGATCACTTCAAGTACCATCGAGCGCTCGCGCCGCTCGCGGGCCTCGGCCAGCAACCGGACCACGGCGGCGCGCCCGACGCCGGCGCGCCGGGCCTCCGCGACGACAGACATGCCCGCGAGCCGCGCCGTCCAGCCGCGCCGGGCAATCAGGGCCGCGCCCACCGGCTCACCGTCGCGTAGGAAGACGCGGCTGGCACCGAGGTCGACGCTGTCGACGCGCGCCATGTGTGCGAGGATCGCCGGCGAAATTGTGATCGGAACGAAGTAATCGGCAAAGCCGCGCGTGAGCACCCCGGCCGACGCCGCCAGGCCGTGGTCGAGAACGGGGACGAATTCCAAACCCATGGGGAGAGCAAAACCGTGATTACAGACGGGGCAACTGCCGAGCGCGGCATTGACGGCCGGCCCCGGCCCGCTTGGCTATTCCCGCCATGTTCACCCCCAAGCCCCCCTTGTTCGCGCTGGCGCTCTTCGCCGGCGCCGTTTCGGCCTTCGCCCAATCGGACGTGAAGGAGGAGAGGATCAATGCCGCGTTCCTGCTGGCCCTGGGGCGCCGGCCCGAGCCGGCCGAGCTCAGCCAGTGGCGAGGGCAGGCGACCGGGGATGTCGCCAGCCTCGTCGCGGCGCTGGACCGGACGATCGACCCGGCCACCCGTCGCGACGTGGCGGCCCGGGCGGCGGCCGATGCCTTCGGCCGGGATCCGTCGCCCGCCGAACTGGCGGAGGCCGCCAGTCAAGGCGGTGACTACACCGCCCGGATGAAGGCGCGCCTCGAGTTGCTGTCCGCCGATCGGGCCGCCTACGCCGAGGTCGTGCGGCGCGCCTACCAGCTGGTCCTCGGGCGCGAACCCTACGACCTCGAAACCAAGTACTGGCAGGACAAGCCGGTCCTCTCGTTCGTGTTGCTGGCGGGCTGCGTGGAGAACTGGGCGCGCCGCAACCAGCCGGGCCTGATGGTGACGACGGGAACACCGACCGTCTCGGCCAACTCCCAGTGGCTAACTGCCGTCACGTTGTCGCGCGCGGTCGCCGCCGAGGCCCGCGCGGCCGGCGGCCTGCAGCCCGAGGGCAATCCGGACCTGGCGGCGGCCGTGGGCCGCACTGTCATCGCCGCCGGCGGCGGCGGCGTGGCTTCGAACGGGAGCATTGCATTCGTCGCCGCGGGCCGCCGCGCGGGCTGACGCGGACGCGCTATGACGCGAGCGAGGCATTGTGCCGGCGCGACGATCGGTTAGGTTCCGGCCATGAAGGCCCCAAGATTTTCCCGCCCGGCCGCCTCCCTGGCCGCCGCGGTTGTGCTGGCCGCCACGGTGACGGCGGAAACGCAGTTCAAGTCAATCCCGGTCGGCGCGACGCCGGAGAGCGTGGTGCCGGGTTTCAACGGCAAGCTCTACGTGACGCTGATGGGCGTGAAACGGGCCAAGGGCGACGGCGACGGGAAGGTGGTGGTCGTCGATGGCGGCAAGGTGAGCGATTTCGCCACGGGGCTCGACGATCCCAAGGGGCTGGTCTTTGTGGGCGGCATGCTCGTCACGACGGATTTCGACAAGGTGTGGGCCATCGACGAGCACGGGGCGAAAAGAGTGCTGGCGGCACCGGACGCATTCCCGGAGACACCGCGGTTTCTCAACGACGTGGTCGTGGAACCGGGCGGCCAATCCATCCTCGTCACCGACATGGGTGACGTCGGGGCCATGGTCGACGCCAAGGGCGCGTTCTGGCCGCTCGACAGCGACGAGGCGCGCCGGCTCGTTCCGCACGGACGGATCTATCGCCTGACGCTCGACGGCAGGGTGTCGGTCGCCGTCGATCATTCCCCGGAGATGCCGGATCCGAATGGCGTCGACGAGCTGCCGGACGGGACGATCCTGGCCGCCGAGTTCTTTCGCGGCACGCTCCTGGCCTGGAAAGCCGGCGGGTTCCGCACCGTGGCCGGCGGATTTCGCAGCGCCGACGGCCTCGTGCACGACGCGGCCGGGCACTACTTCATCACCGAGGTGCGCACCGGCCGCGTCTGGCGCGTTGAGGCCTCCTCCGGACAGAAACAGCTCCTGGCCACGCTGGAGTCGGCGGCGGACCTGCTCTTCGACGGGCCCGGGCACCAGCTGATCGTGCCGGACTCGAAGGCGGGCCGCCTGGTATTCATTCCGCTCGAGCGCTGAGGCGCTCGAGCCCGGGTCGCTACGAACGGCGTCGCGGCCGGTACGCGGCATTGACCCGCGTGCGTTGCCGGCACTTAGGGCAGCGCGCCCAGCCGATGTCCTCGCCGAGGGCGTTCTTCTGGACTGAGAATCGCACACCGGGATAGAGCTCCACCTGGCGGTACGCGCCGAGGCCGCCCGAATACTTGGCGAGCAAATGGCCGCAATGTTCGCAAATGACGGTATGCGCCGGCATGGAGGTGCCCAGGCTGGGAGGTGACGGGCGCAGCATAACTGAAAAGCGACAATTGCACAAGGGGTCCGGCCAAGGCCGTATGGCGCAGGGTTCCCTTGCCGCCGCACCCATTGTCGCCAAGCTTCGGCCGATGAAATACCCCGCAAGGCCGGTGGCGCGGCTGCTTTCCCTGTGCCTGTTGTTCGCCGCGCCGGCCGGCGTCGCGGTCGCGGCCGAGGCGCCCATGAACGGACGTTTTCTCTACGTCGCGACGCCGGGAATCCGCGACTACCTCCAATACGGCGGTCACGGCGTGTTGATCTACGACATCGACCATGGGCACCGCCTCGTGCGCCGGCTCACCTCGAGCGGCTTCGACGAGCAAGGAAAGCCGGTCAACGTGAAGGGCATTTGCGCCAGCGCGGCGACGGGCCGGCTCTACGTCAGCAACATCAAGTCGCTCATTTGCTTCGACCTCCGGACGGACGCGATCCTGTGGGAGAAGGAATATGAAGGTGGCTGCGACCGCATGGCGATCACCCCCGACGGCCGGATCATCTATTTGCCGACGTACGAGAAGGACGACTGGCACGTGATCGATGCCCTCGACGGCCATGTCATCGCGACGATCTCGCCCCGATCGGGCGCGCACAACACCATCATCCGCGCGGACGGACGCGAGGCCTACCTTGCCGGGCTCAAATCGCCGCTGCTTACCGTGGCCGACGTCGCGACGCACACGGCGGCGCGCACGGTCGGGCCGTTCAGCAACGCGATCCGGCCCTTCACGGTCAACGGCGCGGCGACACGTGTCTACGTGAACGTGAACAACCTGCTCGGTTTCGAGATCGGCGACCTGGTCACCGGCAAGGTGCTGGGACAGGTGAAGGTGGCGGGCTTCGAGCCGGGGCCGGTGAAACGCCACGGCTGCCCGAGCCATGGCATCGCGCTCACGCCGGACGAGAAGGAGCTGTGGCTGGCGGACGGGCACAACAACCGCATCCATATCTTCGATCTCACCGGGCCGGTGCCGCGACCGTCGGGCGGCGTGGCGTTGCGCGACATGCCCGGCTGGATCACCTTCAGCCTCGACGGCCGGCTGGTTTACCCGTCGACGGGCGACGTGGTGGACGCCCGGACCCGCCTCGTCGTCGCGACGCTGCAGGATGAAAAGGGCGCGCCGGTGCAGAGCGAGAAGCTGCTCGAGATCGACTTCCAGGACGGGCGGCCGGTGCGCGCGGGCAACCAGTTCGCCGTCGGCGCGGTTCAGTCGCCCGAGTAACCGGGGATCTTCGTCACGTCGACGGCGTCAACCTGTGCGGGGTCCAGGTAATCCCGGGCGTAACGCTCATAGACGCGCGCCCGCACGAAGATATCGAAGAGCTCGGGATCGATGTGCCCGTCGAGCCGCATCTGGCCGAGGATGCGCAGGGACTCGGTGAGCGTCTTGCCCGGCTTGTAGGGCCGGTCCTTCGCCGTCAGCGCCTCGAAGATGTCGGCGATGCCCATGATGCGCGCCTGGACCGACATCTGGTCGCCGGTGAGCCCGCGGGGATAACCCTTGCCGTCCACCCGCTCGTGGTGGCCGCCGGCGTACTCCGGCACGTTCTCGAGGTGGCGCGGCCAGGGCAGGGCCTCGAGCATCTGGATGGTGACGGCCACGTGATGGTTGATGATCTCCCGCTCCGCGGCGGTCAGGGTGCCGTGGCGCACCGTGAGGTTCTCGATCTCATCGGCCGACAGGAAGTCCGCGGTTTCGCCGGCGGGGTTGCGCCAGGTGTATTTCTTCGCGATCGCCCGGACCCGATCCTGGTCCGCGGCCGACATCGCTTCCTCCCCGGTGTTGCAGCGGCGCAGGAAGGCGCGGTCGGCGTCGATCTCCTGCAGGTGCGCCGGGAGCCCGGCGAGCTCGCCGCCGCGGAGGGCGGCGACCTCGGCGTCGCGCTTCAGCACCTCGAAGCGGGTGTCGATGACGTTGATGCGATCGAAGAGGGTGTGGAGCTTGGTTGCCTTGTCGACGACGTGGACGGGCGTGGTGACCTTGCCGCAGTCGTGCAGCAGGGCCGCGAGCTTGAGCTCGTAGCGATCGAGGTCGGTCATGTGCCAGAGGGCCAGCGGACCCTGCTGGGTGTCGTGCACGGCCTCGGCGAGCAGCATGGTCAGGACCGGGACGCGCGCGCAGTGCCCGCCGGTGTAGGGCGATTTCTCGTCGATGGCCTTGTTGAGCAGGCTGACGAACGACTCGAAGAGGTTCTCGAGCTGCGTGATGAGCAGGCGGTTCGTGAGCGCGACGGCGGCCTGGGAGGCGAGGGATTCGGCGAGCCGCTGGTCGGTCTCGGTGAAGGCCACGATCTCGCCGGTGCGGCGGTCCTTGGCGTTGATGAGCTGCAGCACGCCGATGATCTCATCCTCGTGGTTCTTCATCGGCACCGTGAGGAACGACTTGGAACGGTAGCCGTTGTGCCGGTCGAAGACCTTCGTGCCGGAGAAATCGAAGCCCTTTTCCTGGTAGGCGTCGGCGATGGCCACGGTGCGTTCCTTCAGCACGGCGTAGGCGACGACGGTGGAGGTGTTTTCGCGGCCCCGCGGGTCGCGCAGCGGGATCGGCGGGAACGGGATCTTCACGCCCGTCGTGCCGCCCAGGGCGAGGCCGAGCGAGTCCGTGCGGATGATCTCGAAGCGCAGGGTGTTCTTGTTGTCGGCCGGCCGCCGGTAGAGCGTGCCCCCGTCGGCATTGGTGATCTTCTTCGCCGCCAGCAGGATGAGCTCGAGGAGGCGATCGATGTCCTTCTCCTGCGACAGCGCGGCGCCGATCTGGGTGAGCTCCGCCAGGCGATGGATGAGTTCATCGCCCGTCCCGGACGCGTCGGCAGGATGGGTGATCTGGTCCATCGGGGGGAGGAAAGCGGGCCGGCGCCGCGGACAAGGGTTGCTACTGCGCGGCGAGCGCCGCCTCGATCGCGGCGGTCATCTCGGGCGAATCCGGTTTCACCTTCGAGTCGAAGCGGTGCAGGATCCGACCGTCGCGCCCGACGAGGAACTTCGTGAAATTCCAGCCGATGTTGCCCGGGAACGGCGAGGCGTCGCCCGCCAGCAGCACGTAGAGCGGGTGCCGGCCGGGGCCGTTGACCTCGATCTTGTCAAACATCGGGAAATTCACGCCATAGGTGAGGGAGCAGAACTGCTTGATCTCGGCGTTGGTGCCCGGCTCCTGCTGGCCGAACTGGTTGCAGGGAAAACCCAGCACCACGAGGCCCTTGTCCTTGTAGGTGGTCGAGAGTTTCTCGAGGGCGTCGTACTGGGGGGTGAAGCCGCACTTGGAGGCGACGTTGACGATGAGCAGGACCTTGCCCTTGAAGGGGGCGAGGGTCGTGGTGTTGCCGTCGATGTCCTTCAAGGGGACGTCGTAGAGGGAGGCGGCGGAGGCGTTCACGAGCGTGGCGAGGAGGAGCGTGGCGAGGAGCGTGGTAGGACGCATGGTGAGGGTTATGGCGTCGGGCAGCGTGCCCCATCGGGCGCCGGGGGGTCAACCCGGATTCGAGACCCGGGGCGGCCGCCAGTTGACGGCGCGGTCGAAAGGCGCAGATTTTCCTCATGCACGAAGCGGTGACGATCGGCTGCCCGCATTGCGGGGAGGAATTCCTGCTCACGCTGGACCTCAGCGAGGGTGACGCGGAATTCGTCGTCGATTGCGAGGTCTGCTGCCGCCCGATCGCGGTCCGCGTCAAGGTGGACGACGGGCAACTCGCGGCACTCGAGGCGGAGCCGGACTGATCGTGGCCGGCCGCCGCGCCGGCGGCGGGATACGTGACATCCGACGGAATCCATGCTAGAAAAGTGGATGACCGAAGCTCCCGCCATGACCTCGCGACAACTGCTCTTCCTCCTGGGTTATTCGCTCCTCTTCGTCGCCTGCGTGGCGGCGATGATCTGGTGGCAACGGCGGCAGCGCCAGCGACGGACGCCGTTTGGCGACGAAGTCCGCCTCCTGCGCCGCGCCGGCGAATCGCAACTGCGCCACGTGCTCGAGATGGACGAGTCGTCGGTGCTCTGGCTCGTCATGGCCGGCAGCATCCCGGCGGTCCTCGCGCTGTTTTGCGCGATGGGGGCGACGCTGTTGCCGCCGTCGCTGCACCTCGCCGGCCTGGCGGTGTCGGCGGTGCTGTTCGTCGTGACCTTCATCCTGTCCGCCGGCTGGTTCGCCGGGAAGACGGCGGAAAGCCACAACCGCTACCTCGGCTACTTCGGGGAACGCATCGTGGGCGAGCATCTCGACGCCCTGAAGGCGCAAGGCTGGAAGGTCTTTCAC
>DASZXO010000026.1:0-27862 GCA_035545835.1 Lacunisphaera sp. | reverse complement strand
GGTGCACGTTTCCGGCTCTCGTTGAAGGATCACACCACGGGTGAATTGTTGAAGATTGAGCTCATACCGGTGCCCAACGAGACGCCTTTCGTGTCCAATCCGGCGGGTCTGCGCTACCGGATCAGAGTCAACGGCAAGGCTTCCACCCGGATCCGGGAGGCAACCCTGACGGAGGTGTTTGACCGCCTGCGGCGCTGGCTGGTCCTGCAGGCGAGACGGTTGCCTGCGGGGGACAAAAGCAAAGGCCCGCGGGAGCGGGCCTCGTGATGCCGGGTGGGCGCACGCAAGGTGCGCCCCTGCCGAAGAAGACTCAGGCCAGCTTGACGCCGCGGGCCTGGGCAAGGCGGATGAGGGCGTCGGCCATGTCGGAAGGAGTCGTGGCGACCTCGATGCCGCACTCCTTGAAGATGGCGATCTTCGCCGCGGCGGTGTCCTCGGCCCCGCCGACGACCGCACCGGCATGGCCCATGCGGCGACCCTTGGGGGCCGTGGCACCGGCGATGAACCCGGCGACAGGCTTCTTGCAGTGGGCCTTGATCCAGCGGGCGGCCTCGGCCTCGGCATTGCCGCCGATCTCGCCGATCATGATGATGCCCAGTGTCGCGGGGTCGTCGTTGAACATCTTGATGACATCGAGGTGCGAAGTGCCGTTGACCGGATCGCCGCCGATGCCGACCGAGGTGGTCTGGCCCAGGCCGCGGGAGGTGAGTTGGAAGACCGCTTCGTAGGTCAGCGTGCCGGAGCGGGAGACCACGCCCACGTGGCCCTGCTTGTGAATGTAGCCCGGGGCGATGCCGATGCGGCAGCCGCCGGAGGAATCCTTGCCCGGTCCCGGCGTGACGATGCCGGGGCAGTTCGGGCCGATCAGGCGGGTCTTGCGGCCCTGCATGGCGCGCTTCACCTCGATCATGTCGCGGATCGGGATGCCCTCGGTGATGGCGACGCAGAGGTCGAGGCCCGCGTCGACGCTCTCGAGGATCGAGTCGGCCGCGAACGGCGGCGGCACGAAGACCGCCGAGGCGGTGGCGCCGGTGGCGGCGACGGCCTCGGAGACCGTGTTGAAAATCGGCACCCGGTGGCTGCCGTGCTCGAAGAACTGCCCGCCCTTGCCGGGCGTGACGCCGGCGACGATCTTGGTGCCGTAGTCGAGCGAGAGCTTGGTGTGGCGGCCGCCGAATTCGCCGGTGATGCCGGAGACGAGGACCTTGGTTTCAGGAGTGACGATGATGGCCATGGGAAATGGGAGGCGGAAGGGGGAAGGAGGGAGGCGGAAGGGGGGAGGAGGGAGGCGGAAGGGGGAAGGCGGGAGGAGGTCGGGAATCAGAGAACGGTGAACGGAGAACGGTGAACCATGAACTGCCGGCGAGCTGTCAGGCTTTGCGTTGGTGCAACCCGATCTGGTTGCCGTCGGGATCCTTGACCGCGAACAGGCGGCAGGGCGGGAATTCCATGGGCTCGAAGGCAATCGTGATGCCCGCGGCCTTGGCGGCCTTGAGGCACCCATCGAGGTCCGCCACCTCGAGCGTGAGCGCGGCCTGCGGCTTGGCGTCGGGCATCCCGTTGGCCAGGGCGAGCGCCTGCCCGGCGACGTCGTATTCGATCCACCACTGGCCCGGGCCAACCTCGACCTCGATCGCGGCCTTCAGGCCGAGGAAGCCCTCGTAGAACTTGCGGGCGCGGGCCACGTCCGTCACCGGGTGAAACACAAACGCGAATTCCTTGACGGTGATGCTCATTTTTCCAGGAGAGTTGATCGTTGAAGGATGAAGGTTGAAGGACCGGAGTGATGAAGGCGGTGAGACCGGAGTTGGTTCGAGGCTTTCAACATTCAACCCTCAACTTTCAACTGCCGATCACGCCACCAGCTTGACGATCTTCTGGGCGGCGTCGGCCATGGTGGTGGCGGACTCGATCTTGAGGCCGGACTCGGCGAGCGTCTTCTTGCCGGCGATGACGTTGTTGCCCTCGAGGCGCACGACGAGCGGGATCTTGAGGCCGAGCTCGCGGGCGGCCGCGACGACGCCGGTGGCGATGGTGTTGCAGTCCATGATGCCGCCGAAAATGTTCACGAGGATGCCCTTCACGTTCGGGTCGGTGAGGATGATCTTGAAGGCCGCCTGCACCTGGTCCTTCGAGGCGCCGCCGCCGACGTCGAGGAAGTTGGCCGGGTTGCCGCCGAAGTGCTTGATGATGTCCATCGTGCTCATGGCGAGGCCGGCGCCGTTGACGAGGCACGCGATGTTCCCGTCGAGGGCGATGTAGGAGAGGTTGAACTTCGAGGCCTCGATCTCCTTGGAGTCCTCCTCGTTCAGGTCGCGCAGGGCGACGATCTCGGGGTGCCGGAACAGCGCGTTGTCGTCGAAGGACACCTTGGCGTCGAGCGCGAGCACCTGGTTGTCGGCCGTCGTGATGAGCGGGTTGACCTCGACCATCGAGGCATCGGTCGCCCAGAAGGCCTTGTAGAGGGCGTTGATCAGCTTGACGGCGTTCTTGAAGGTGTCGCCGGTGAAGCCGAGGCGGAACGCGAGTTCGCGCGCCTGGTAGCCCATGAGCCCGACCGCCGGGTCGACGAAGACCTTGAAGATCTTGTCGGGCGTCTCGTGGGCGACCTTCTCGATCTCGACGCCGCCCTCGGTGGAGGCGACGATGACCGGGCGCGAGGTGACGCGGTCGAGGAGGATGGCGAGGTAGTACTCCTTGCGGATGTCGCACGCGACGGTGAAGTAGATCGTCTGGACCTTGCGGCCGGCCGGGCCGGTCTGGGCCGTGACGAGCGTGTTGTTGAACATCTTGTTGGCGTACTCGAGCGCCTCGGCCTTGGTCTTCGCGAACTTGACGCCGCCCTTGAAGCCGTCGGTGAACGTGCCCTTGCCGCGGCCGCCGGCGTGGATCTGGGCCTTGACGATGATCGGGCCCTCGTGGCCGAGGGTCGCGAGGGCCGACTCGAACTCGGCGGGGGTGCGCGCGGCCACGCCGCGGGGCACCGGTACGCCGTATTTCTCGAAGAGGGCCTTGGCTTGGTATTCGTGAATGTTCATGGGAAAGAGGGCCGGTATTCTTAGGGAGCCGTTCCGGGAAAGGACACAAAAAAGCACGGCGTGGCGCCGGACCGTCCGTCAAATAAGCCGGCCGCGGCCCTGCATTAGCCGCGCATAAGCCGGGGATTGCCTTTGCCCCCCTGCGCGGCAACATCCGCCGCCATGCAATCACACGAGTTGCTCAAGGATGTGCTGAAGCAGACCAGCGCGAAGCAGATTGCGGCCGACATGGGATTGTCCCTCTCGCTCATCTACAAATGGGCCGAGCCGCCGGACGAGGGTGCCGGCAGCGGCGCCAACAACCCGCTGGACCGCGTCGAGCAACTCATCCGCATCACGCACGACGCCCGGATCGCCCAGTGGGTCTGCGAACTCGCGGGCGGCTTCTACATTGCCAACCCGAAGGTGAAGCTGGATGCGCAGCAGCTCATCCCCTCAACGAACAGCATCGTGCAGGAATTCGCCGACATGCTCGGGGTGATCGCCACGGCCGCCGCCGACAGCACCATCACGAAGGACGAAGCCAAGGCGATCCGCCGCCGCTGGGAGGACCTGAAGTCGGTGACGGAGAAGTTCGTCCAGCACTGCGAACTGGGTGACTTCACCGCCTTGAAGCAGGCGGTGGAACAGAAGCGAAGCTCCTGATGGAGGCGGGGTGCCCTCACCCCGCGAAGCGCAAAGGCGTATGGCAACCCGCGGGACGGGGGCGACCCGCCTCCATCAGGCGGCTTTTCAGCCTGCACGGAGCCATGGTCCAGGAGGCAAGGCCGAACAGTCGATTCGGGCCTTGGATTCATCTTCGTGGAGGGCCGGCCTCCCGGCCGGCCGCGGTCGGTCAGGAGACCGACCCTCCAGCCGGGCTCGCATGAGATGCCATTGAGCTCAAGGCCGTCACCCCACGCGAATTCAGCCCGCACGGAGCGCTGGCTCCTCCCTCAGCCCCGGCGCAGCCGGTGCACCTCGAAGATGTCGCCGGCGAGGCCGCGCAGGGAAGTGCGTTCGCCGCAGATCGCCAGGCGCCCGGTCGGATCCGCGAGGAGGGCTGCCACCTCCGGGTCGTGGCGGACGCTGTCGGACAGCACCAGGTCGGAGCCGGTGCACAGGCCGCAGAGGCGCGCGGCGACGTTCACGGTCGTGCCGAAGTAATCGAGCCGGTCGTTTTGGTTGATGGCGATGCACGGGCCATGGTGCAGGCCGGCCTTGAGCGCGAGGGGCTCGGTCAGCGGGACGGAGCCCGGCGGGCCGTCCCAGGGCACCCGCGACTGCGCGAGCGCGAGCTGCCGCTGCGCCGCCAGCGCCGCCCGGAGCGCGGGCGCGGGGCGCGGAAACACCGCCATGATGGCATCGCCCATCGTCTTCACGATGGCGCCGCCCTCGGCCTCGACCGCGGCCTTGAGGACGTCGAAATGGGTCAGCACGCGGCTGAAGGCGGGCGCGTCGCCAATGTCGCGATACATCTGCGTCGAGCCCTTGAGATCGGTGAAGACGAGCGTGAGGCTGCCGACCGAGATCTTCGCGCCCGGGCGCAGCACCTCGCGGGTGAAGAGGTCGCGGAAGAGCTGCAGCGAGGTCACCTCGCTCGCCATGGTGGCCTGGTCGCTCCAGGCGACATGCTCGATCACAATCGGCCGATCCGCGCCGGGGTTGACGAGGGTCAGGGTGGCGTCCCGGGCCAGCACGATCTCCTCGTTCGCGGGCGGCGCGCCGAGGTCGAGCCTCGTTCCCACGGTCCCGTCCGCATCGATCCGCAGGAGCCAGGGCCTCTCCACCGCCGGCGTGCGCAGGCGGTAGCGCCCGGGCGGGAGGCCCAGCGGGAGCGTGGCTTCGCCGTGCGCCGGCATCGTTTGCTGGACGACGATGTGCGGTGTGATTTGCGGGCCGCCGATGCAATAATCGAGGCGTGGCACGGCGCGGATGGCGGCATTCGGCGTGAAGGTCAGCTCCACCGAGCGGTCGAAGTCCGCCACGAAATCGATCTGGCACGTGTCGCAATAAGCCTCGGGTTCAAGCTCGGCGAGCGAGGCCGTCACGACCTTGGCGCCCCGGCAATGCGGACAGACGACGTCCCAGTGGAAATCGAAGAGCCCGGCGCGAGTGGCGTGCAGGCAGGCCCGCAGGGTTTCGCGGCGATCCCGCCGCCAGCGGTCGGCCAGCGCGTAAGCCCGGATGCGCTGGCTGCTGAGGTCGTCCGCGGTCGCGACAAACTCAACCAGCTGGTTGACCAGCGCCGCCGGCTGGCCGGCGGTCTCGACCAGGCTGCGCCGGATCGCGTGCACGCGGGTGGCGCCGCCCGGGCTGAGCCGGCCGCCGCGGTCGAGGTCCGAGACGGCGACGCCGGCCCGGGCCAGCCGGTCATAATGGCGGAACACGCGGTCGAACGGGCGCCGGAACTGCCAGTCGGCGGCGCCGAGCTTCAGCGCCAGCCGGCCGAGCAGGCCGGCGGGGGTGAACCACACCTGGTAGGTCAGGCGGGTGCCGGACGGCGCGCGTGGCGCCAGGTCGCAGCGGGCGAGGATCCGGGCAAAGGGCCCGCGGTGGAAGATACGCTCGACGCCGAAGCCGCGGTTAATCGTCCATTCGAAGGGGCGTTCGTCCCATTCCACCTCGAGGCCGAAATGACGCACCCGCAGCCGCCGCGCGCCCTCGGTGCGCGGGCCCTTGACGGCGCCGGCCGGGACGACTTTCACCGCCGGGAAGCCGCAGTCGCGGTTGAACCGGTCGGTATCGGAAACCAGCGGCCACAGTTGCTCGGGCGAGGACTCGAGGTCCCAGGACCAGGAGAAGTGAACCGTGGCGGCGGGGTCGGACATGGGGAGGCAAGCGTGCTACGCGCGAACCGGCCGGGCGGATGCCCCGGGCCGGCTCACTCGCGCCGGGCGGCCGCCGGGATGAACTGTTCGCGCACCGCCTTCGCGAGCAGGTCCGGCGGGAGCAGGCCCTGGCCGATGAGGAAATCGTTGAAGGCGTGCCGGTCGAACTTCGCGCCGAGCGCGACCTCCGTGGCGGTGCGCAGCTCGAGGATCTTGGTGTAGCCGTAGAAGTAGGCGGTGGCCTGCCCGGGGGAGCGGAACGTGTAGCGGTCGACCTCCTGCTGCGCCATGGGCTCGGACAGGCCGACGTCCTGCGTGAGGATCTCATGCGCGCGCTGCGGGGTCATCTGGCCGAGGTTGAGCATGGGATCGATGAAGGCGCGCGCGGCGCGCATCAGCCGCAGCTGGAGGGTGACGAGCTGGCCGTCGAGCGGCTCGTAGGGTTTCATCTCGGCCTCGGCGTAGAGCGCCCAGCCCTCGACGTTGACGCTGTTGAAGGCGAACAGGCTGCGCGCCAGCGACACGCCGCGTTCGACCATCGCCGAGAACTGCAGTTCGTGGCCGGGGCGGCCCTCATGCGCGGTGAGGGTCCAGGCGGCGGCCTTGAGGGTGAAGTCGTCGTAGCCCGTGGTCTTCGCGCCGGCGGCGGCGGGCGGATTGCCGGTGGTGAGGATGAACTGGCCGCGTTCGCCCTTGTTGTTGACGAGCGGCGGCGGCTGCATGTGCGGTGCGGGCTGGGCGGCGTTCTCCGCCTCGGAGGCCAGGCGCATGATCATCGGGCGCTCGGGCAGCGTCACGACGCCCTCGCGGCGGATGAGGTCCTCGATCTTCCCGATGACCTCGTGGTAGTACGGCTCGACCTGGTCCTTCGGGAGCTGGTCGCGCTTCAACTCGCGGATGACGGCCCGGTAATCGGGGTCGGCAAAGCCGTGCTCCCTGGCGACGAGCGGGGCCAGCGACTGCATCTCGTTCCGGATCTCGGTGAAGGCCAGCATCGCCTGCGCGACGAGCTGCTCGGGCGGGATGTCCAAGCCGACGTTCTTCAGGTTGTCGGCATAGATCTCGGCCGGCAGCCGGTAATCGGCCCGGGCGCGCGGCAGCACCGTGGTTTGCAGCCACCCGGCATAATCCTTCAGCTGCTGGTCGAGGCGCGCGAGGGCTTCGGCGCCGCCGGGCTGCTGGTCCAGGCCGTATTGCGTGAACAAGCCGTGGATGCCCTGAACATAGCGATCCGAGTTGGCGATGCTCTGCTGGATGCGGTCCTTGAAGGCGCCGAGGCGCTGCGGGTCGGCGGCCTGCTCGTTATACCGGTCCATGGCCAGTTGCGTCATGGGCGTGGAGCCGGGCTCCAGACCCGTGTAGAGGCGCAGGCGCTTCAAGGCGGCGGGCCGGCGGGCCGGATCGACCTGGTCCTGCAGGAGGCCGAACTCGCCAAAGTAGATGAGCTGGCCCACGTCGACGTAGGCGAGGAGGAGCTTGTTGCGGAGCAGCCGGGTCGCGATGTCGTCGTCGGCCGCCTTGATCAGGATTTCCAGGTCCTGTTTCACCAGCGGATCGGTCTCGGCGAGGAGGCGCTTCGCGAGTTCGTCACGCGCAGCCGTTTCCGACGCGACATAGCGCTCGTTCACGCCGGGCTTGAGGTCGGCGACCTGGCCGTCGAACTCGGGGAAACCGGTCTGCGAGGCGCCCTCGGGCTGGAACCGGTTGGTGGCGTCGAGCAGCACCTGGGAGTTGGCGTTGCTCCGGGCAATCCAGGCCGGGGTGTCGGCGGCAAAGGCGGCGACAGCAACCAGCAGGCAAGCCCCGCCGAGGGCGAACCGGGCGGGACGAATGAACAGGGGCGTGGGGCGATGTTTCATAGGGGAAGGGGCGGACGCGGGCTCACCGGCCGCAGTCGGCCGGGGCGGGCGGCGCGATGCAACTTGCGGGGCGTGGCAAAAACTCCGTCAAGCATCAGCGGCCGTCAGGCAAGGAAAGGGTGGCGCAACCGGTCAGCGGAGGTGCTGCGCGAGAAACTCCGCCTGGCGGGCCGAGAGCTCGCCCAGCCCCTTGCTGGCGAGCGCCAGGAGCTGCTGCAGCTGCTCGGGCGAAAAGGTCGCCTCCTCGCCGCTGCTTTGCACTTCGACGAACCGGCCGCGGCCGGTCATCACGACATTGGCGTCGACCTCGGCATCCTTGTCCTCGAGGTAATTCAGATCCAGCAGCGCCTCGCCCGAGACGAGCCCGACGCTGACGGCGGCGACCGAGTCGGTGAGCGGGTTCTCGGCGATCTCGCCGGCCTGGAGCAGTTGCTGGATGGCGAGGCGTGCCGCCAGGCAGGCGCCGGTGATCGAGGCGGTGCGGGTGCCGCCGTCCGCCTGGAGCACGTCGCAGTCGATCCACAGCGTGTGTTCCCCGAGTTTTTCCAGGTCGATCACCGCCCGGAGCGAGCGGCCGATGAGCCGCTGGATTTCGACCGTGCGCCCGTCGATCTTGCCCTTGGTGATGTCGCGCGGTTTCCGCTCGAGCGTGCTGTAGGGCAACATCGAGTACTCGGCGGTCAGCCAGCCGCCCTTGACGCCCTGGGCCTTCATCCAGGAGGGCACCTTCGGCTCGATCGTGGCGGCGCAGATCACGCGCGTGGCGCCGAAGCCGATGAGCACGGAGCCGGACGCGTAGGGGGCGATGCCGGCCTCGAGCGAGAGGGGACGGAGCTGGTCGGCGGCGCGGGAATCGACGCGGGGAGAGGGCATCGCAGGAACCTGGGGGCTCGGGCGGGCGGGCGCAAGCTCCCGCGCCTCAGGAATCGGCCGGCTCCTCGTCGATCGTTTCCTCGATGGGCGCGAGGTCCAGCGGCGGGGCGGCCAGCACCTTGTGGGTCGTGGCCTTGGGGGCGGCCTGCTCGGCCATTTGCGCGATCAGCCGGTCGTTGAACGTCTTGGCCGGGTCGTGGCCCATCGACTTCAGCGCCTGGACCATCGCGGCGACCTCGACGAGCCGCGCGATGTCGCGCCCGGGGCGCACGTAGAACTCGATGTGCGGCAGCTTCACGCCGAGGATGTTGTAGTAGTTTTCCTCGAGCCCGGTGCGCTCCTCGACGACCTCGGGCGACCATTCGCGCAGGGAGACCACGAGGTCGACGCGCTTCTCGAGGCGGATGCTCTTCACGCCGAACATCTCGGCGATGTTGATGATGCCGATGCCGCGGCATTCCATGTAGCCGCGGTTCAGCGGCCGGGAGCTGGCGGAGAGCTCGCGCTCGTCGAGCAGCTTGATGCACGTGAGGTCGTCGGCCACCAGCGAGTGGCCGCGCTCGATCAGGGCCAGGGCGCACTCGGACTTGCCGATGCCGCTGTCGCCGCGGATCATCACGCCGATGCCCTTGATGTCGAGGGTGGTCGCGTGCTCCGTGACGGACGGGGCGAACTCGTTGTCGATGCACAGCGTCGCCGCGTTCACGAAATTCATCGTGATCATCGGCGTCCGGAAGATCGGGAGCTTCATCTCCTCCGACACCGCGATCAGCGGCTGGGTGGCGACGAAGTTGCGGGTGAGCACGATGGCGGGGATGCCCCGCTTGACCATTTCCTGCAACGTCTCGATCTGGCGCGGCTGCGGCAGCGTCTTGAGGTAGGTCATCTCCGCGGCGCCGAAGACCTGGATGCGCTTGTTCGCGAAATATCTCAGGAAGCCGGTCAGCGCCAGCGACGGCCGGTTGATCGAACCCTCGCGGATGAGCCGGTGGAGGCCGTCGGCGCCGGTGACGAGCTCGAGCTGGAGCTTGTCGCGATAGGTCTCGTAGAAGTGCGCGACGGTGATGCCGTGGAGGGCTTTGGTGGGCATGGGGACGGCGGGAGGGAGGAACCGGTGACGGGTACGGAGTAGAACAAGATTCAGGCGACAACAAGCTCCTACTCGCCCGCACCGGGCCGCCGGCGGCGGCTAGAGGTTGAAATCCTGGCCGAGGTAGAACTCGCGGGCCTGCGGGTCGTTGATCAGGTAGTCGCTGGTGCCCTCGGTCATCACCTGGCCGCGGTGGATGATGTAACCCCGGTCGACGATCCGGAGCGTCTCGCGGACGTTGTGGTCGGTGATGAGCACGCCGATGCCGCGGTGCTTGAGCTCGAGGATGATCTTCTGGACCTCGGCGACCGAGATGGGATCGACGCCGGCGAACGGCTCGTCCATCAGCAGGAAACGCGGCCGGGTGACGAGCGCGCGGGCGATCTCGAGGCGGCGGCGTTCGCCGCCGGACAGGGTGTAGGCCTTCTGCTTCGCGAGGTGCGAGAGGCTCAGCTCGGCGAGGTGGTGGGCGACGAGCGCGGGCCGCTCGCGGGAGCGGACCGGCAGGGTCTCGACGATGGCGAGGATGTTTTCCTCCACGCTGAGCTTGCGGAAAACGGAGGCCTCCTGCGGCAGGTAACCGACGCCGAGGCGCGCCCGGCGGTGCATGCGCAGGAAGGTGGCGTCCTGCCCGTTGATGAAGACCTGCCCGGAGGTCGCGGGCACGAGGCCGACGACCATGTAGAAGGTGGTGGTCTTGCCGGCGCCATTGGGGCCGAGCAGCCCGACGACCTCGCCCGCGCGCACGCGGATGTTGACGCCGTCGACGACGGTGCGCTGGCCATAGGCCTTGACGAGGCCTTCCGTGCGGATCTCGCCCGGCCTCGGGACCGCGGCGGCGGCGACGGCGGTCGCCGGCTGCGCGGGCGGCGGCTGCGATGGCGGCGGGGTCTCCATGCTCAGGGTTTCCTCGGCGCGGCCGGGGCCGGTGCGCCGGGCTTGGCCAGCGGGTCGACGCCGAGGTCCTTGATCGGCGGCCCGGTCAGGATCGGCTCCTCCACGATCACCTGCCGCTGGGCCCGCAGCATCGTGATGGTCTTGCCCGCGGCGCGCGTGCCCTGGTCATGGTCGACGACGACCGGATGGTCGGTGAGCACCACCTTGTCCTCGCCGGGCAGCACCTGGGCGCGGCCGCAGGCCGCCTCGCGGTCGCCCTGGATGATCCGGACGTTGCCGGTGGCCAGCATGGAACGGAATTTCTCGAGCTTGCCGAACGTGGCCGCCTTGTCGCCGGAGCGGAGGACGACGACCTCCAGGTAGTCGCAGGTCAGGCGCATGTTGGTGCCGGTGACCCGGACATTGTCGCGGAAGGTGATGGTGGTTTCCGCATCGGTGCTGACCATCTCGGCCCGGCCGTCGCACTCGATGACGGTGTTTTGCGGCGGCGCGTTTTGGGCGCGGCCGGCCACGGGCAGGCTCAGCGCCGCGACGAGGGCGATCACAGGCAGGCGCGGCATCATTGCAGGATGTCCTTCATTTCGGCGTTGAACGCTACGCGCACATGTTTGCCGATGGAAATCCTTTTCGCCCGGTGGTCATAGCGCCAGTCCGAGCCGGTGGCCTCGAACTCGTCGTTGATCACGCGAATGGCGTCGGGACCGGTGACGGCATCGGCCTGGAGGTGCACGGTGGCGGTCGGGCTGAGGATGAGGGTCTCGACCCTTTCATTGTCCGCCTTGCCGGGGAAGATGGAGAGCGTGAGTTCCTTGACCGCGATGGTGTCCTGGGCGCTGCGGGCCTCGGAGGCGCGCACCAACCAGGCGCGGTGATTGTCGGCCGTCCAGCTGGTCGTGCTGAAATTGACGATCGGCCGGTCCGACGAGACCTCGGTGGTCGCGCAGGCGACGGCGGGCAACAGGGCCAGGAGAAGGCGGCGGCGGGGCATCACGAGGGGATCATGGACCCCGATGGGCGAGGATTTGTTCGCACACTTCGCGCACGGCGCCGTGGCCGGCCGGGCGCGCGGGCACCCATTCGGCCGCGGCGCGGGCCGCCGGCATCGCGCCGGCGGGCGCCACACCGATGCCCGCCCAGGAGATTGCGGGCGCGTCGATGTCGTCGTCGCCCATGTAGCAGACCTGGTTCGCGGCGACGCCAAGCTGCGAGGCGAGCTCCTGCAACGCCATCAGCTTGTCGGTGCGCCCCTGCACCACGTGCGGGATCCGCAGCTCGGTCGCGCGCGCGGTGGTGGCGCCCGACGCGCGGCCGGAGATCCAGGCGACGGTGACGCCGGCTTTGCCGAGCCGCACGAGGCCCATGCCGTCGAGGATCGAAAAACTCTTGGTCTCGCGCCCGTCGCTCGAGAGGGCGACGGTGCCATCGGTCAGCACGCCATCGACATCCATGGCGAACAGGCGGATGGCGGCCCAGCGGGCGCCGGTGATGGCCGGTGGACGGGGACGGGATGCGGTTCTTGCTTTCGCCACGGAAGCCCAGCTTGGGTGCCCGGGACGGGCTCGCCAATCCGAAACCGGCGCGGCGTCAACCCAGCCAGCCGGCGATGGCCTCGACGATCTTGTCCTGCGACGGCCGATAGGCCGCCTCCAGCGCCGGGGCAAAGGGCACGGGCAGGTCGAGCGCGGCGATGCGCAACGGCGCTGCCTTCAGGGCGCCAAACTGCTCCTCGGCCAGGCGGGCCACCAGTTCGGCGCCGAAGCCATGGGTCCGCCGCCCCTCGTGGATCACGACCAGGCGGCCGGTGCGCGCGAGGGATTCCTGGATGGCTTCCAGGCGCAACGGGGCGAGCGCGCGCAGGTCGAACAGATCGAACGACCACTCGTACTCGGACTGCAGGTAGTCGCAGGCCCCGGCGGCCAGCAGCACCATCTCGCCATAGGTGACGATCGTGGCCTGGTCGCCGCGGCGGAGGAGCGCCGGCTGCCAGACGTCCCGATAGCGGGCGTCCCAGCGCACGGGCTGCTTGCCGCGCCGGTAGAGCGCCTTGTGCTCGAAGAGCAGGACGGGGTTGTCGTCCTCGTACGCGGCGAGCAACGCGTTGAAGGCATCCTGCGGGTTGCTGGGGTAGAGCGCCTTCAACCCGGGAAACGACAGGAACGCCGCCTCGAGTTCCTGCGAGTGGAAGGAGCCGAACGTCAGCCCGCCGCCGCACGGCAGGCGCAGGACGACCGGGCATTTCTGGCCCGAGCGGAAATAGTAGGTGGCGGCGTTGAGGGCGATCTGCGTCGTGGCGTCGGTGGCGAAATCGGCGAACTGGAACTCCTCGATCGCGCGATGGCCGTTGACGGCGAGGCCGAGCGCGTACCCGGTGCTCGCGGATTCGCAGAGCGGTGTGTTGAACACGCGCGCGCGGCCGAATTTCGCGACGAGCCCCTCGGTGACCTTGAACGCGCCCCCGTAGGTGCCGATGTCCTGGCCGAGGACGACGGCCTCGGGCCGCTCGGTGAGTATCTTGTCGAGCCCGAGGTTGAGGGCCTGGGCGAAGTTGACCGGCACCGGGGCCGCGGGCGTCGGCTGCCAGGGCAGCGGCGGCGCCGGCGGGGCCAGGACCTCGGCCGCCATGTCCGCGGGATCCGGGGGCGGCAGGGGCAGGGCGGCCTGGATGGTCGCCTCGACAAAACCGCGCACCTCGGCGTCGATCGCGTCGAGCTCCGCCGCGTGGCCCGCGGCGGCCAGCCGGTCGCGGAAGGGCGGGAGCGGGTCGGCCGCGAGGATGGCCTCGGCCTCGCCCGGCTTCATGTAGTCGCAGGTGTCGTAGGCCGCATGGCCGCGCAACCGGAAGGTGCGCGCCTCGATCAGCAACGGGCGGCCGGTGCGCCGGGTCCGCTCGATGGCGTCGGCGAGCGTGCGCAGCACGTGCGCGGGATCGCGGCAGTCGAGGGCGAATCCCTCCAGGCCATAGCCGCGGGCGCGCTCGAACAGGTCGGCGCAGGCGAATTGCTCGCCCACCGGCGTGGAGTAGGCGTACCCGTTGTTCTCGATCACGAACACGACGGGCGCCGGCAGCAGCGCGGCGAGGTTGAGCGACTCGTGGACATCGCCGGTGCTCGAGGCGCCGTCGCCGAAAAACGCGAAGCCCACGGCCGGCCGGCCGAGCCGGCGCTGCGAATCGGTGGCGCCGACGACGTTCGAGAGCATGATGCCGAGGTGGGAGATCATCGGCAGGCTGCGCTGCGCCGGGTCACCGTGGTGGATGTTGCCCTCGCGGCCCTTGGTCGGGCTGCCGGCGTTGGCGAAATACTGGCAAAGATGGTCGCCCAGGTGGCCGCTCCAGATCAGGTGGCCGCCCAGGTCGCGATGGGAGAAGGAAACGACATCGACGGCCTTGTCCGCAAGGAGGGCGAGCGGGACGATCAACGCCTCGTTGCCCTGGCCGCCCGTGACCGTGCCCTGGATCAGGCCCTGCCGAAAGAGCTCGAGGATGCGATTGTCGCTCGTCCGGGCGAGTTGCATCCAGGCATAGGTGAGCAGCAGGCTGGCGGGAGAGCCCAGGTCCGGCGGCCGAAGATCGCGGTGACCGAACCGACCCGGGGTGGAGGGGAACGTCATCGGCGGCAAGTTGCCTCCCGGTCGGCGAAGTTCGAGGAAAAAGTAGCCGGGCCGAAGTCGGCCCGGGGTGATTAGTGCGTTTGGGCTAGGACGGGGTTGGGCCCGCCGGGCCGAGGAATTCCCGGGCGGCGGCCAGGTCGCCGGGCACCAAGCCATGGCCGGCGGCGTGGATGCGGAGGTCAACCCTCGCCCCCGCCTCGCGCAACCGCCGCGCGAGGCGGGCGGGATGATCGGCGGGCACGATGGGATCGGCCGAGCCGGACGAAACCAGCACGCGCTTGTCGCGGAGATCGGGCCGGTGGTCCGGCTCGAGGACAACCATGGGCCGGAACAACACGGCGCCGGCCAGGGTTTCCGGGCGCAACCACAGCAGCGCGGTGGCGATGTTCGCGCCATTCGACAGGCCGAGGGCGATGAGTCGCGCCCGGTCGAGGCCGTGCCGGGCGGCCGCGGCGCCGACGAAATCGGCGAGCGCGTGGGCGCGTTCGGCGACCTCGGCCGGGTCGAATACGCCCTCGGCCAGCCGCCGGAAGAACCGCAGCTGCCCGTGTTCGTTCACGTCGCCGCGCGGGCTCAGCAGCGCCGAGCCGGGCGCGAGCCGCGCCGCCAGCGGGACGAGATCATTCTCGTCGCCGCCGGTGCCATGGAGCAGCAGCAGGGGAGGAGCGGAGGCGACGGTCCCGGGTTCGAAGCGGTAGTGGTACGTGAGCGGGTTCATGTCAGTGCAGGCGGGGAAGCGCCGCCTCGATCTCGGCGCGCAGCGGTTCGAGCCGCGGTGGAAGGGAGAGCCGGCCGCCGAGTGATTCCACGGGTTCGTCGATGGCGAACCCGGGCTGGTCGGTGGCGATCTCGAAGAGCACGCCGGCCGGTTCACGGTAGTAGATCGATTTGAAGTAGGCGCGATCGATCACCGGGCTGACCTGCAGGCCGCTGCGCAACAGGGCCGAGCGCGCGGCCGCCTGCGTCGCGTCGTCCGGCACCCGGAACGCCACGTGGTGCACGGTGCCCGCGCCGTTCAGCCCGCGCGGCAAGGCGGGATCGGTCAGCAGGTCGACGTAAGTGCCGGGCCCGCCGGCGCCGGCGGCATAGCGCGCGCGATGACCCGATTCCGCCACGAGGCGATAACCCATGTCCGCGGTGAGCACGTTCGCGGTACGGGTTCCGTCGGCCAGACCGAGGGTCGCGCTGTGGAACCCGCGAATGGCATGTTCGGCGGGGATGACGGCGGACGGTGTCGGTGCGCGCGGGTCGGACTCGGCCGCGGCCACCAGCTCAAGGCGCAGGCCGTCAGGATCGGAGAACGCAAGCACCTCGTCGCCGAAGCGCGATTCGACGGGTTCGGTGGCAACCCGCAGGGCGTCGAGGCGTGCCCGCCAGAAAGCCAGGGAACCCGCCGGCACGGAGAAAGCGGTCGCATAGACCTGGCCGGACCCAGGCCGTCCGCGGCGGAGTCCGAACCACGGGAAGAAGGTCAGCACGGTTCCGGGCGAACCCGTGTAATCGCCATAATACAGGTGATAGGTCCCGGGATCATCCTGGTTGACGGACTGCTTCACGAAGCGGAGGCCCAGCACGTTGGTGTAGAATTCCATGTTCCGCTTCGTGTCGGAGGACATGGCCGTGATGTGATGGAGACCGTGGACTGTTGTTTTCATGGTATGATTTGATGTTAAAGTATAGGGAAAAAAGAAGCTCAGGCCTGGACGCCGATCTTTTTGCAGAGCCGGCCGAAATCAGCGAGTTCGGTGGAAGAGAGAATGCTCATTTCCTTGGTGACGTTTGCGACGACCTTGGGAAACAGCGAGGCGATGAAAGCCTGTCCTTTCTCCGTCAGCTTCACGACGACGAAGCGACGGTCGGCGGGATCGCGCTCGCGAAGGACATAACCTGCCTTCTCCAGGTTATCGACGACAAGCGTGAGGTTCCCGCCGCTCTTGAGCAGCTTCTCCGCGAGTTCGCTCTGGCAGAGCGGGCCGATATGGTGGAGAGCCTCGAGGACACCAAACTGCGTCACCGTCAGGCCGTCCGGCAGGACCGAATGAACGCGGGCCGAGACCGATTCGGCCGCCCGCGCCAGCTTGATGAATGCGTTCAGCGCATTGATCTCTTCAAGCGTGCCGCGGTATCTCGTTCCCATGCTTCCAGACGCTGCACAGTAGATGCTACAATGTCAAAGCATTTATTGGCGTAACTAAAGTTACACTTGTAAACAATTAGACTCCATCGATTTTCTGAATCCTGGCGAGGTGCCGACCGCCCTCGAACGGCGTCGCGAGCCACAAGCGAACGATCTTCAGGGCCTCATCCTCGCTGATGGTGCGCTGGCCCAGGGAAAGGCAGTTGGCGTCGTTATGGGAGCGATTCCAGATCGCGAGTTGCTCGTTCCAGCACACGCCGCAGCGAATGCCTTTGATGCGATTGGCGACGATGGCCTCGCCGTTGCCCGAGCCGCCGAGCACGATGCCGCGCTCGAAATCGCCGCGGGCTACCGCCTCCGCCACGGGACGGATGAAATCCGGGTAATCGCACGGCGCGTCGGAATTGGTGCCGAAGTCGCGCACGACGTGTCCCTCCGCGAGCAACATGGCCTTCACCTTTTCCTTGTAGGCGAAGCCGGCGTGGTCGGATCCGATGGCGATGGTGAATTTCTTCATGGACGGGCTTGGGTTAACCACGGAAGCCGCGCCGAATCACGGAAAATCCGCCGCGGTCCGCCTAGGGGTGCGAGGCGATGACCCGCAGGAACGCGGCGGTGTCCGCAAAATCCGGGAACGTCGCCGTCGGCCGGTGCGCGGCCAGCTCGGCAACCGAGTACTTGCCGGTGGCGACGGCGATCGTGTGGGCGCCGATGACCTTGCCGCACTCGATGTCGTGCGGCGTGTCGCCGATGATGAAGGTGTGGTCGGGCCGGAATTCGAGGCCATGCCGCGCGCCCGCGCGCCGCAGGGCGTGCGGCCCGAGGTCGTTGCGCAGGTGGCTGTCGTCGGCATAGGCGCCGAACTCGAAGTACTGCCAGACGTTGAAATGGGTCAGCTTGATCCGCGCGCCGCGCTCGAGGTTGCCGGTCAGCAGGCCCTGGACCACCTCGGTGTGCGCGCGAAAGGTCTCGAGCAGCGTCGCGATGCCGGGCAGGAGCTGCCCCGGTTGGCCGTCGCGCAACTCGAGCGGCAGGGTCTCGAGGTAGGCTTCCAGGTAGGCGTGGACGTTTTGCGGCGTGTCCGGCAACCCCACGACCCGCAGCACCTCGGCGGCAATCCACGAGTCCGTGCGGCCGGCCCAGTCGATCTGGCGGAGGTCGCAGGTGCGCCCGAAGCGCAGCTGCAGCGCGCGCTCCATCGCCCGGAAGCCCGCGCCGTGCGAGACGATCAGGGTGCCGTCGATGTCCCAAAGGATGAGTTTCTTCACGGTGGGGAAATTCCGGGTCGGGCGGCCGGACCACAAGACGCAATGTGCGTCGCAGCTCCGTTGCGCCGGCTCATTCCGCCTCGGCGTTGGCCGTCGTGGCATGGTGGACGGCGCTGTACGCCGTGCCCCCGAGGATCAGGGCGGCGCCGACCAGCTCGTACGGGGCAAACCGCTCGCCGAAGAACACCATCCCGCCGACGGCGATGCCCAGCGGGACGAGCATCTGGATCAGCGATCCCTCGGCCACCGGCAGGTCGCGGAAGGCGCGGGTCATCGCGAGCTGTCCGCTCCCGGCGGTGAGTCCCGCCAGGACCAGCAGCGCCCAGGCGCCGGCCGAGAGCGGCGCGAAGGTCTCGATCGCCGGCACCAGGCAGATGACGAGCCCGTAGGCGCACTGGGCCGCAAAAATGGTCGACGTGTGCTCGGTCTCGTGCAGCTGGCGGATGGTCACGACGACCCAGGCGGACAGCAGCGAGCCGACGACCGCCAGGAGATCGTAGATGCCCGGGTGGACCCGGACGGAGAACACATTCGTCAGCAAGCCGATCCCGAGCACGGCGGCAACCCCGCCGAGGAGATCCGCCGGCCGCAGGCGCTCGCGCAGCATCCACGCGGCCAGCATCGCCCCCCAGACGACGTAGGTGTTGCCGATGAACGTGGCCCGGCCCGCGCCCAGTTTGACGACGGTCAGGTAGGTCAGGTAGACACCGATGCCGCCCGCGATCCCGCGCTCCATCAGCTTGCGCCGGGTGAAGAGATGACCGGGCGCGAATTCACGCCAATAGACGGTGCCGGTCATGGCGAGGCCGACGACGAAGCGGGTGCAGGAGACCAGCCAGATGTTGGTGGTGACCATCGTGCCGAGGGCGCGCACGAGCAGCACGTTGGCCGTGAAGCTCGCGGCCGACAGCAGCATCAGGCTGACGGCGCGGCGATGGCGTTGGGCGTTGGGGGAGGTCATGAAAAAAGCCGCGCCCGGTCGGGCGCGGCCTGCAGGAAGGTTCAGTTGTCGGCGGAAGGTTCAACTGTTCGCACGGCCTCGCCCGGGCGTCGGGACGACGCCCGGAAGGTCGGGTCGACGGCGGGTGAGCTTGGGCGGCACGCACCCTTGATGGCCCGGCGCGCCGGGCCCGTCAACGCGGGCCGGGCCTGTGCTGCACGCCGGACGGAACGGGTGCACGGGTCAGAGCGCGTGAAGGGCGGATTTGCCCACGGCCAGGCCCGCCTCCTTGAGCGACTCGCTGACCGTCGGGTGCGCGTGGATCGTGCGGCCGAGGTCCTCGGCGCTGCCGCCGTATTCCATGTGCGTGACGACCTCGCTGATGATTTCGCCGGCGTTGTAGCCGAGGATCTGGGCGCCGAGGATCCGGTCCGTCCGGGCGTCGGCGATGATCTTCACAAAGCCGTCGGTCGCGCCGATGGCGATGGCGCGACCGTTGGCGGCGAAGTTGAACTTGCCGACATTGACGGCCAGGCCGCGCTTCTTCGCCTCGTCCTCGCCCAGGCCAACCGACGCGACTTCCGGCTCGGTGTAGACGATGCCGGGCACGAGGTTCCAGTTGATGTGGCCGGCCTTGCCGGCAATCCACTCGGCCACGGCGACGCCGTCCTCCTCGGCCTTGTGCGCCAGCATCGGGCCGGCGATGACGTCGCCAATGGCCCAGATGTTCTTCGCCGCCGTCCGGAGGTGGTCGTCAACCTTGATGCGTTTCCGCTCGTCGAGTTCGACGCCCGCCTTCTCCAGTCCGAGCCCGTCGGTGTAGGGGCGCCGGCCGACGGCGACGAGGACCTGGTCGGCCTCGAATTCCAGTTTCTGACCGTCGCGTTCGGCCATGAGCACGCCGCGGGGTGAGGGCACCCCGCCTCCAGACCCGGCCGGCTGAAATCCGGTCACCCTGGCGCCGGTCTCGATGCGCAGGCCCTGTTTGGCGAGCAGCCGGGTGAAGGCGCGGACGATGTCGTCGTCGTAGGTGGCGACGATCTTCGGGAGAAACTCGACCACGGTCACCTCGCTGCCGAACCGCGCCCAGACGGAGCCCAGCTCGAGGCCGATCGCGCCGCCGCCGACCACCACGAGCTTCTTCGGCACCGCGGGGAAGGAGAGCGCCTCGTCGCTCGAGACGATCGTCCGGCCGTCGAACTTCATGAACGGCAGCTCGACCGGCGCCGACCCGGTGGCGATGACGAAGTGTTTCGCGGTGAGGCGCTGGGCGCGGGCGTCGTCCAGCGACGCCCCTACAGTAATCTCCGAGGGCGAGATGAAGCGCGCGGTCCCCTGGAACACGGGAATCCTGCGCGATTTCGCCAGCAGGCCGACGCCGCCGACGAGCCGGGCGACGACCGCATCCTTGCGCTGCAAGATCGCGGGCAGGTCGGCCTCGACGCCGGCGAGCTTGATGCCGGACTCGGCCGCGTGCCGGCGGGCCCAGGCAAACTTCTCGCTGGTGTGCAGGAGGGCCTTGCTCGGGATGCAGCCGATGTTCAGGCACGTGCCGCCGAGGGTGGCGCGTTTTTCGACCAGCGCCACCTTCAGGCCGAGCTGCTGGGCGCGAAAGGCGCACACGTACCCGCCGGGCCCGGCGCCGATGACCACAACGTCGAAGGCATCCATGGTGGTCAGACCCCGACGAGGAGGCGCGCGGGATCCTCAATGACCTGCTTGACCCGCACGAGGAACGTGACGGCCTGGCGGCCGTCGACGAGGCGATGGTCGTAGCTCAGGGCGAGGTACATCATCGGCCGGATGACGACCTGGCCGTTCACCGCGACCGGGCGCTCGTTGATGGCGTGGAGACCGAGGATGCCGCTCTGCGGGGCGTTGAGGATCGGCGTCGACAGCATGGAGCCGAAAATGCCGCCGTTGGTGATGGTGAAGACGCCGCCCTCGAGGTCGGTGAGGGTGATCTTGCCCTCGCGGGCCTTGGTGGCGGCGGCGGCGACCGCCTTTTCGATCCCGGCCAGGTTGAGCTGGTCGCAATCGCGAATGACCGGGACCATCAGGCCCTTGTCGGTCGAGACGGCCATGCCGATGTCGTAGTAGTGATTCTGGACGACGCTGTCGCCGTCGATGCGGGCATTGACTTCCGGCACCTCCTTGAGCGCGTGCACGACCGCCTTGGTGAAAAACGACATGAAGCCGAGCTTCACGCCGTGTTTCTTGACGAAGTCGTCCTGGTATTTTTTCCGCAGTTCGATGACGGCGGAAAGGTCGCACTCGTTGAAGGTCGTGAGCATCGCCGCCTCGTGCTGGGCGGCGACGAGCCGGTTGGCGATCGTCTGGCGGAGCTTGGACATCCTGGTCCGGGTCTGGCGGTCCTTCGCCGGGGCAGCGCCCTCCTTCGCCAAGGCGGCGGAGGGCGAAGTCGCTTTCGCGACTTCAGGGGCGGACGTGGCTTCCGAAGCCCTGGCGGCGGAGGCCGAAAGCATGTCGCCTTTCGTGACGCGCCCGCCTTTGCCGGTGCCCGCGACGGTGGCGGGATCGATGCCGGTTTCGGCGGCGAGCCGGCGCACCGCGGGGCCGCTTTCTCCCGGCGGGCTGCGCCGCGGCTCCTCCGGCGCCTTGGGCGCGGCGGCCGCGGCCGGAGCGGCGGCCGTCGCGGTCTCGTCGATGGTGGCAACCACCTGGCCGATTTTCACGTCGGCGCCGGCCTCGACCAGGAGCGAGATGCGGCCGGCACTTTCGGCCGTGCCTTCGGCGGTGATCTTGTCGGTTTCGAGCTCGAACAACGCCTGGTCCTTGGCGACGAGGTCGCCGTGCTGCACGTGCCATTTGGCGAGCACGCCGGTCGTGATGGATTCGCCCATCGGGGGGATTTTGACTTCGATGGCCATGGGAAGATCAGAGGGTGAACGCCTGCTGGAGGAAACCGGCGAGTTGGAGCCGATGCAAGGCCAGGGAGCCGACCGCGGGCGAGGCGGCGGCCTCGCGTCCGGCGTAAACCGGCTTGCGGCCGAAGATCTCCTCGAACTGCGGCGCGAGATGAGCCCAGGCGCCCATGTTCTGCGGCTCCTCCTGGCACCAGACCAGCCGCGGGTGCCGCCCGTAGGCATCGGCCAGCTCGGCGAGGCGGTTGCGGTGGAGCGGATAGAGCTGCTCGATGCGTATGATCGCGGTGTCGGCGACCTGGTGGCGCGCACGATAATCGGCCAGGTCGTAGTAGACCTTGCCCGAACAGAAGATCGCCCGCTCGGCCTTCCCGGCGGCGAGCGGGTCGTCGATGATTTCCTGGAAGCCGCCGCCCGTGAAGTCCTCGAGGCGCGACACGGCGCCGGGGTGGCGCAGCAGCGACTTCGGCGACATGATGATGAGCGGCTTCCTGAAGTCGCGCTTCATCTGCCGCCGGAGGATGTGGAACAGCTGCGCGGGCGTGGTCAGGTTGGCCACCTGGATGTTGTTCTCGGCGCACGCCTGGAGGAAGCGTTCCAACCGGGCCGACGAATGCTCGGGGCCCTGGCCCTCGTAGCCGTGCGGCAGCAGCAGCGTGATGCCGCTGTTGCGCTGCCACTTGGATTCGCCGCTGGCGATGAACTGGTCGATGACGACCTGGGCGCCGTTGGCGAAGTCGCCGAACTGCGCCTCCCAGAGGCAGAGCATCTCCGGGTAGTCGAGGGAATAGCCGTAGTCGAACCCGAGCACGGCGGCCTCCGAGAGCAGCGAGTTGTAGACGCAGAAGTGCGGCTGGTCGGGGGCGAGGTGAGCGAGCGGCTTGTACTTGGCGCCGGTCTCGACGTCGGTGAACACGGCGTGGCGGTGGGTGAACGTGCCGCGCTCGCAGTCCTGTCCGCTCAGGCGGATCGGCGTGCCGTCGAGCAGCAGCGTGCCAAAGGCCAGGGCCTCGCCCAGGCCCCAGTCGTAGGGCCCGCCCTGCTTGTGCGCCTCCGCCCGCGCCTCGATGAACCGGCGGATCTTGGAATGGACCTTGAAGCCGGCGGGCACGGTCGTGAGCGCCGCCACGACGCGATCGATCGTCGCCGCCGGGACGGCGGTGGCGACGGGCGCGTGCGTGTAGACCGGCTGGAAGATGGCGGTCGATCCCTTGAACGGTGCGGTCGCCGGGTTGTCGGCGGCGGCCTTGCGCTTCTCGGCCTTGGCCGCCTCGCGCGCCTTGGCCTTGGCGAGGTTCTCGTCCAGCGCCGCGGAATACTCCGCCTTGATCGCCTCGCCTTCCTCGGCGGTGATCGTCCCGGCGGCGATGAGGCGGCGGGCATAAAGGGCGGAGACGTGGGGATGCGCCGCGATCTTGCGGTAGAGCATCGGCTGGGTGAACGAGGGCTCGTCGGTCTCGTTGTGGCCGTGCTTCCGGTAGCAATACATGTCGATGAACACGTCGCGCTTGAACTGCACCCGGAAGTCAACCGCCAGCTGGGCGACCAGGCACACCGCCTCGGGATCGTCGCCGTTCACGTGGAAGATCGGCGCCTCGATCATCTTCGCGACATCGGTGCAGTAGTGGGTCGAGCGCGAGTCGGCCGGATCGGTGGTGAACCCGATCTGGTTGTTGATGACGAAGTGCACGGTGCCGCCCGTCCGGTAGCCGGGCAGTTGCGAGAACTGCAGCGTTTCCGCGACAATGCCCTGGCCGGCGAGCGCGGCATCGCCGTGGATGAGCACGGGCATGACGGCGCGGCGCTCCGTGCGGTCGTCGCGAATCCGCTGGCGCGCGCGGGCCTTGCCCTCGACGACGGGGTCGACGATCTCGAGGTGCGACGGGTTGGCGGCGAGCCGGACCTCGACCTTCTTGCCCGACGTGGTGGTGAGGATCGACTCGTACCCGAGGTGATACTTCACGTCGCCATCGCCCGCGACCGTGTCGGGGATGTAGTTCTCCGAGAATTGCTCGAAGAGCAGGTCGAACGATTTGCGCATGACGCTGCACAGGACGTTCAGGCGGCCCCGGTGCGCCATGCCCATGACAATCTCCGCGACCCCGGCGCCCGGGCAGTGGTCGATCACGGCATCGAGCGCCGCGATGATCGTCTCGCCTCCCTCGAGGGAGAAGCGCTTCTGCCCGACGTACTTGGTGTGGAGGAATTTTTCGAACAGCTCGGCCTTGTGGACCCGCCGCAGGATGCGGATCTTCTGCGGCTTGGTGAACTTCGGCTGGAGGCGCGTCGATTCCATGCGCTCCTGCAGCCAGCGCCGGCAGTCCTGGTCCTGGATGTGCGCGTATTCGACGGCGACGTGGCCGCAGTAGGTCTGCTGCAGGGAGGCCACGATGTCGCGCAGCGCCATCTGGCCGCCGCCGAGGTACGTGCCCGTGTCGAAGACGGAGTCGAGGTCGGCGTCACTGAGGCCGAATTGCGCCAGTTGCAGCTTGGGCTGCGGCAACGGCGGCCCGCTCAGCGGGTCGAGGTGCGCCTGGGTGTGGCCGATGGCGCGATACGCATTGATGAGGTAATGGACATGCGCCTGCTTCAGGTTGTCCTGCGCCATGGCGCCGGCGGGCGCCGCGGACGGGGCCTGGCCGCTGCTGGCAAGGGTGAACCCCTGGAAAAACGCCCGCCACGTCGGGTCGACCGACTCGGGATTGTCGAGCCAGCGCTGGTGGTATTCCTCAATCAGGCCGGCGTTGGCGCGCTCGGAAAGGGATGCGGGTTTCATGCGGTGGGAAACGGGTATCGCCGCTTGCATCGGCGGATGGGCGCGGCAACAGTGGAAGGAAAATGGGAGCATCCACGCTTCGCCGAGACAAGTTGAATTGGGACCGACGGGTGCGGCAGTCCTGGATTCATCCCGCGCTGAATGCCGGCGTTAGCATAATTACTTTCGCGACCTCGACATGCCTGAAACCGAAATCAAAGCAGCCCTAATTCGATTGCACGCGGGGATAAAGGATTCTGATGGCACCGCGATCTCCGCCGCGCTCCGGGCATTGGACGACCTGCTCGCCGCCCACCGGCAGGACATCCATCCGCAGCTCGCCCATTTCCTCGCCGGGAGAAGCTATGCCAAGGCCCTGCTGTTCCTGGGCGGCGCGGAGGAGACGGCCGCGCGCCCGGCTTCGCCGCCGGGAGGCTGCGGGGGCGCCCATGGGTGACACGGGCAAGGTTCCGACCGACGGCGGGCAGGCGCTGGGCCAGAATCCCTTCGCCGCGCTGCCTTCGACAGGCTTGCCCTCCGGCGCCAAGGTTCCGGCGAGCCTGCCCGCCGGAGCCAACGCGAAGCCGGCGCCAGCCAGGAACCGCGGCCGGGTCGATATCCTCCGCGAGACTGCCGGGCGCGGCGGCAAGACCGTGACGGTCGTGACGAATTTCGCGGGCATCGGCCTGCCTGAAAAGGAGCAGCTCGCGAAGAAAATGCAGAAGGCCTGCGGCGCCGGCGGCACCGTCAAGGACGGTCGCATCGAAATCCAAGGCGACCGGCGCGAGATCGTCGCGCGCATCCTGACCGAAGCC
Source organism: Lacunisphaera sp. (assembly GCA_035545835.1). GTDB lineage: Bacteria > Verrucomicrobiota > Verrucomicrobiia > Opitutales > Opitutaceae > Lacunisphaera. The sequence continues at coordinate 2,886 of DASZXO010000026.1, read as the reverse complement.
GGATTCCGCCCGGTGTTTGCCGGCGGTTAGGCGGCCAGGCCGGCGGCCAGCGCCAGCGCGCTCTTCGCGCGGTTCATGATGTAAAGGTGATAGCCGGGCGCGCCGTTGGCGAGCAGGCCCCGGATCTGCTCGAGCGCCCAGTCGAGCCCGACCATCTCGACGACGTCCGCGTTTTCCGCCGCCACCTCAAGGCGGGTGACGAGCTGCGCCGGCAGGCTCGCGCCGCACAGTTCGGTGATCCGTCGCACCTGCTTCAGCGAAAGCACGGGCATGATTCCCGGCACGATTGGGACCGTGATGCCCGCGGCGCGGCATTTTTCGACGAAGCGATAATACGCCGAGTTGTCGAAGAACAGCTGGGTCGTGATGAAGTCCGCGCCGGCATCAACCTTGCGCCGCAGGTGAACGAGATCGGCCGCGAGGGAGATCGCCTCCGGGTGCTTCTCGGGATAACCCGCGACACCGAGGCAGAAATCCGCGTGGCGCGCCTTGAGCAGCGCGACGAGTTCATTGGCGTGCCCCAATCCATCCGGGGCGGGCCGGAACTGAGTGTCACCCTTCGGCGGGTCGCCGCGCAGGGTCATGATGTTCCGGAATCCGTCCGCATGCAGCTGGTCGGCGATGGCGTCGAGTTCACCGCGGGAATGCCCCACGCACGTCAGGTGAGGCATCACAGTGAAGCCAAAGTCGTCCTTCAAGATGGCGCTCGCCCGGGCGGAACGGTCCCGGTTCGTGCCCCCCGCCCCGTAGGTGACGGAAACAAAATCGGGCCCGATGCGCTTCAATGCCGTTGCCGTCTGCCGGAGAATCTCCATCCCCGCTTCGTCCTTGGGCGGAAAAAACTCAAGCGAACGCACCGGACGCTTGGCGGCGAAGAGCTCGGAGATGGGCCGGTTGGTTGGCACAGCCGAATCAATGCATCTGTATCCGATGATATGTAAAGCAGAGAGTTCGGTCAGCGTAGTTCGCCCGGAGCCGCTTCAACTTCGAGAATCATGTGCGAATCAGTCTCGGACAACATCTTAACCGTGAAATACGGAGCACGCCAGCGTGCGTGCGTGCGAAGGAATTCCTCGGTTGGCTTGGATTTGGTGAGGACGAAATAATGAAGCCCCGACCGCTGCCAGCGATCGGCGATTTGTTTCGCGGGCAGCTGGGAATCGAAGAGCCAGGCAACCTCGGGTGTCCAAAGAGGCAACGCCTCGGTGCCGATTTCCTCGAGCACGCGCGGGAGGCCGGCGTTGTCGGTGATCACCCGCTTGCGTCCCGCCAGCGGCTGGAGCCTGGCCAGCAGGGCTTGGTTCTCGGTGCGCACCGCCGCCTTCAATTCATCGCCGGCACCCGCCCATTGGCGCCAGGGAACACGATACGGATTCTCCGGGAGCACGAGCGTTTTGGGCAGCGACTCGACGACCAGGCACGCGAGCATCGCGGAAACCAGCGCCGTCATGGCGCCCGCCGGCACAAACAGGCCGATTGAATACGCGGCCACCACGGTCAGCAGCGCGAGCACCGGGCTCAACACGCGGAGCGAATAAAACAAGCCGCCGGCGGTATAGAACACCGAGACAAACCAAAGAACCGCGACGGGCGCGATGAGCCACGCCGCGGACCGGGCTTCCGGCAGGCGTTGGCCGAGGAGGGCGATGAGCGCCACGAAACCGGTCGCGGCGGGGAAAGCCCAGAGCAAGGCATGGCGTCCCAGCTCCACCCACGTTCCGGCCGACCCGACATCGAACCGGTTGCCGGCGCGGAAGAGGTCGTTCCAGTCGGTGAAATTGACGTTGACGGGAACCAGCCCGCCCAGCCCGAGGCTGTACACCGGGTTTCCCGTCAGCAGGAACACGCGCAGCGGCCAGGCGAGCGCCAGCGGCACCGCCACCGCGGCGAGCAAGGCGAGGCGCGGCCGGGGCAGGGGCGTTGCCGCGGCCGCCGCCACGATGACCAGGGCGAGCACCGGTCCATATTCCCGCGCGCCGGCGCCGATGACGGCAAAGATCGCGGCCAGCACGACCCAGCCGCGATGGTGCTCCACCCGGAGATGATGCAGGCACCAGGCGGCACCGACGAGCGCGAGCGCCGTCAAGCCGGTCTCCTGGCCGATGACAACCGACCAGGTCAGCAACGGGCAGGCGGCGGCGAGCAGCACGGCGCGGCGCGCGACCAGCTCGCCACCCCAGCGGCTCCCGAGCCGCCAGATCATCTCGTGCAGGCCGAGCAGTTGCAGGGCGACGACGGGCGAGGTCCAGAGCGCCTGTTTGCCGCCGGCACAGGCGTACGCCCACGCATAGAGGCCCGCCACACCGGGCGGGATGCTTTCCGCCCAGAAGTACTTCGCGAAGTCGGCGCCGCGCTGCGGCGGATAGAAATCGAGGGTGCCGAAACGCAGCATCTGTTCCGCCAGCCAGCTCCAGCGAAAATTCACATCCGGTCCGCTGAGCGGCTGGTCGCATAGCCGCCAGGCGACAATGATCCAGAACGCCAGATAGAGCGGCAACCACCCGCGCATGCGGGTGAAGCAGGAGAACGACGAGCTGAGCCCCGCGGCCGCCGGGCGAGCCTTCACGGCGCGCAGGCCCAGCGCCACCGCCGCGAGGCCTAGGGCGAGCGTATACAGCGAGAACGGGACGCCGGTGCAGGCGAACAGGAGCACGAGCGCATAGAGGATCGCCGCGGACGAGGCGAAGGCGGCGGCCAGGGACCAGGGCAGCCGCACCCCCCGGAGGAGCATCGAACCCGGGACCACCAGGCCGGCCAGCATCAAGGCGAGGCGGAACGGGATCGAGAGAAGGACGGGCCAGTCCATGCGTCGCTGCGACGCTTAGCAGCCGCCGGCGGCAACGCAATGGCGGAGCGGTGGGAGCGAGCCTGCTCGCGATGTCGGGC
>DASZXO010000025.1:0-21417 GCA_035545835.1 Lacunisphaera sp. | reverse complement strand
GGCCGTTGACGAAGGAGAAATATTCCTCGCCATAGTGCGCGCCATGGGTGAACGCGACCTCGATGTCCTCGCCCTCGAGGTGGATGATCGGATACAGCGGCTCGCCGGCGAGATTCTTGCGGAGCAGGTCCTCGAGGCCCTGCTCGGATTTGAAGGATTTGCCGTTGAACGTGAGCGTGAGCCCGCGGTTGAGGAAGGCGTAGTTCCAGAGCATGTCCTCGATGAACTCGAGGCGGAACCGGAAATCGGCGCCGAAGAGCGCGGGGTCGGGCGTGAACTCGATCAGCGTGCCGTTGCGCTCGGCGGTCTTCGCGACCTTGTGCTCCTTCTTGAGCCGGCCCTGCGCGAACTCCACGAGCTTCGTCTCGCCGTCGCGAAACGCCTGCGCGCGGTAGTCGAGCGCGAGGGCGTTGACGGCCTTCTGGCCGACGCCGTTGAGGCCGACGGCCTTCTGGAAGGTCTCGGAGTCGTACTTGGCCCCGGTGTTGATGATCGACACGCAGTCGACGAGCTTGCCCAGCGGGATGCCGCGGCCGTAGTCGCGCACGCGGACGGTGCGCTCGTTGAGCTCGATCTCGATCTTGCGGCCGGCGCCCATGGTGAATTCGTCGATGGAGTTGTCGATGGTCTCCTTGAGCAGCACGTAGATGCCGTCCTCGGCATGCGCCCCGTTGCCGAGGCGGCCGATGTACATGCCCGGGCGCAGGCGGATGTGCTCGAGCGAGCTGAGGGTCTTGATGCTGGCTTCGGTGTAGTTGGAGGGCATGAACGGAAGGTGGGAGGTGGGCAGGAGAAAGAGAACGATTAAGAGAAAGATTAGTTGGCCGGTGGGAGGTGGGAGGTGGAAGAAGGAAGGCTGGAGGCGGGAGGTGGAAGGCAGGAGGCAGGAGGTGGGAGAACGAGAACGATTGAGGGAAAGAGAAAGGCTGACTGGGAGGAGCACCGAATCCTGAACCTGAAAGCTGGGAAGCTGCCGGTTGAGGGCGGAGCGCGGCAAGCCAGGCGTGACTCCGGCGAGCGCCTGCGGGCCGGATGATGAATTGAGAGAGGGCGTGGCGACGGCTGGCAAGCGTGATTCGCCGCGGGAGCGGGCTTGCGAACGCGAGGAATCGGCCTAGTTTGCCCGCAACCCCTCCCGCGCATGAAGAAACTCGCGATTGTCATCCTGGTATTGCTCGTGGTGGCCTACGTCGGACTCGCCTATTTCCTGGGTTCGATCGTGAAGGTCGGCGTCAACACCTTCGGGCCGAAGCTGACGCAGACCAGGGTGGAGCTGGCCTCGGCCAGCCTGTCGCCGCTGACGGGCTCCGGCACGCTGTCGGGGCTGGCGGTCGGCAACCCGAAGGGCTGGAGCGATGGCAACGCGTTCGCACTCGGGAAGGTCCACATCGACATGCAGCCGTGGTCGGTCTTCGGCGACCACATCGTGATCAACGAGATCATCATCGACCAGCCGGAGTTCAACTACGAGACGAAGATCGTCTCCAGCAACATCAAGGACCTGCTCAACAACATCGAGAGCTTCTCCGGCAAGGGCGAAAAGACGGCGACGACCAAGTCGGGCCAGCCGATCAAGTTTGTCGTGAAGAAATTCCGCGTGACCAACGCCAAGGCCACGCTCGGCACGGGCGTGGCGGCGCTGCCGGTGCCGCTGCCGCCGATCAGCCTCGACAACCTCGGCGTGGCGGAGGGCGGCATCACGGCCGACCAGCTCGCCGGGGCGCTGATGCGCAATGTGCTGGGCGGAATCGTCCAGGGCACGGCCCAGGCGCTCACGCAGGTGGGCGGCACGGCCGGGGCGGCCGGCCTCGAGAAGACGAAGGAGGCGGCGAAGAAGGCCGGCGACGCGGTCAAGAAGCTCTTCGGCGGCAAGCCGTGAGGAGGCGGGAAGCAGCAAGCGGAGAGGCGGGCCGGGGTGGGGCGGCGTGTCCCTTCGCGCCCAACCAACACACCCCGCCCATCCGGGCACCCCTCTTCCTAGAGGGGACTTTCGTTTGCGCTGATCCGGCTCCCCTCTAACAAGAGGGGTGGCGCAAAGCGACGGGGTGTGTCGCTACTTTGAAAAATACCCAACAAGACGACGAGAATGAGAACGACCTTCGGGGCTGTGACGGACGATGGGCGCGGGTGTTGTGACGCACGGGACGGCTTCGTCCATTGACGCGCCGGGCGGCGCCGCCGACGCTGCCGCCATGAAAGCAACCTACTACCTCGAGGTCATTTCATCGTGGTGTTACTGGGTCGAGCCGACCTGGGCCGAGCTGAAGCGCCGTTATGCGGGGAAGGTCGATTTTGACTGGAAGATCGCGTTGATGCGCAAGGAGGACTACCCGGTGTCGCGGGCGCAGTGCGATTGGTTCTACCGCCGCAGCGGGATGCTGATGCGTTCGCCCTTCATGCTGAATTCCGCCTGGCTCGAGGCGTGGCGCGAGGGCCCGTTCCCGGCGGCGAGCTACGTGGCGGAGGCGGGCCGCGATTTTGGCGTGACGGGCGACGAGCTGCGCCTGGCGCTGTCGCACGCCGCGGACCGCGAGGGCATCAAGGTGGCGTCGATGGAACCCGCCATCGAGGTGGCGGTGAAGGCCGCCGCGACGGGCGCGCTCGGCGCGGTGCGGCTCGACCCGGCGAAGCTCCGCGCGCGGGCGGAATCAGCCGAGGTGCGGGAGCGGATTGCGGCGAGCACGCGTGAGTTCTTTGCCCACCAGATCGACCAGCGCCCGGCCTTCGTGCTCACGAGCGAGATCGGCGACAAGGCCGTGTTCTCGGGCGTGGTGCGCCTCGAGCCGCTGGCCGCGGCGATCGACGCGATGCTGGCGGACCGGGCGGCCTACGCGGCGCATCAAGCGCACTTCGGCGGGCCGCCGCCGCAGTAAACAGGGTTCAGGAAACGCGGCGGTATTTTTCCGCCGGGATCTTGACGCGGTGACCCGAGTCGAGGTCCGTGAAAATATGCCAGTGGGGGTCGGTGGTGTCGTGGACAAAGACATCCATCTTGTGGCCCGTCTCGTAGGAGTATTCCTCCATGGCGAACCCGTGATCCTCGTGCTTGATCGCCTCGCCCAGTTCGCCGCTATGCGGCTCGGTGATCTCAATCTTCCAGTTCATGGTCGGAAGGGGGTTGGAGTTGCTGAACTGACCGACCACGAAAATGCGCAGGAGTGCCGCCGGGTCAAGCGTGGCGCAGGCGCAATCGTTGCCAAAAGCTGTGCATGGGTTATTCACCCGGCGAGCCGGGCCCGGCGGCCGGCGCGGCGGTACCGGCCTATCCGCCGGCGGGGGCGACAGGGGCCGCCGGGTCGGCCGGGCCGGCGGCGGCGTCCCCATCGCCGAACTTGCGGAAGCTCCGGACGGCCAGCCCCAGGGCGATGCAGACCAACCCGGCCCCCTCGAAGAAAGCGATGCCGGGCACGTGGAAGCTTTTCGCCGGGTCGATGGCCCAGCCGAAGCTGTGCGTCCCGATCCACGGGCCCGGAATGCCGGCCAGGCTCTGCAGGCCCGTCAGCACGCCCTGCACGCCGCCCTGCTCGTTGGCCGGCACGTGCTTGGTGATGTAGGTCTGGAGCGCCGGGCCCGTGATGCCCGCGAAGGCGCCGAAGCAGATGACCGCATAGATCATCCAGCCTTTCGTCGCGAGGCCGTAGCAGATCATGGAGCCGATCGAAACGCACAGGCCGACGACGACCGTGCGCGTGACCCCGAGGCGCGGCACGATGCGTTTGACGAGGCCGCCCTGGACGAGGCCGGTGGTGACGCCCGCCAGCGCCAGCGAGAGCCCGACGTCGCGCGGGTTCCAGTGGTACCGGTAATCCATGTAGAGCGCCCAGATCGAGTAGAGCATCGCCTGCGACAGCATGATGAGGAAGAACGACTCCACGAGCGAAAGCACGGCGGGAAACCGGCGGAGCGCCAGCAGCGCGCCGAAGGGATTGGCGCGCTTCCAGTCGAACGAGCGGCGGTTCTCCGGCTTGAGCGACTCGGGCAGCACGAAGAAACCGTAGAGCCAGTTGGCCGCCGCGCAGCCCGCGGCGAACCAGAACGGCAGCCGGATGCCGATGTTGCCCAGCAATCCGCCCGCCACCGGCCCGAGGATGAAACCGACGCCGAAGGCTGCGCCGAGGATGCCGTAGGCGTGGGCGCGTTTCTCGGGCGGCGTCGTGTCGGCGATGTAGGCGTTGGCGGTGGAGAGCACCCCGGCGGTGAAGCCCGCGATCGTGCGCGCCACGAAGAACCACGTGAGCGTCGGGGCCCACGCCATGATGCCGTAGTCGCACATCGAGCCGGCGGTCGCGATCAGGATGATGCGACGGCGGCCGAACCGGTCGGAAAGCGAACCCAGGATCGGCGAGCCGACGAACTGCATCATCGCGTAGATCGTGATGATCCAGCCGTAGGTAGACGAACCGGACGCGATGCCCTCGCCCTCGAGTTGCACGACCAGCTTCGGCAGCACGGGGATGAGCAGGCCGAAACCGACCACCGCGAGCATCACCGTCACAAAGATGAACCCGATCCCGGGCTGGCGTGGAGAATGCGATTCCATGGAGGGCTGCGAACATCACAGCCCCGGCGGCGCTTGGCGAGCTTGCAGATGTTTCAGGTGGCCCGATGCGCTCCGCGCGGGCTTGGGTTGTCAGGCGGGATCGCCGTATCCCGCCTGGCGCGACCGCGCCACGTGCTCGAGGCGGGATCAGCGATCCCGCCCGACAGGAGACGCCACCGGCGAGAGCCGGTACAGACCGGCGCCGTGCCAGGGAATCACCGGGGCAAACGTGTCGCGCTGCTCGCCGAGATCGGTGTGGGTCCAGAGGTCGCGGAGGCGCGCCGCACCGGGCAGGCCGAGGTCGCCCAGCTTCACGGTGACCGGCAGGCCGGGGCCCGGCGATTCGGTCGACGCCGTTGCCACGACCACGAGGAATCGGGCCGGCCCGGGGAAATGGCCGCGACCGTTGCTCTCGACGGTGGCGGTGGCTTTGAAGCGCACGGCGCCGGGCGGGAGCGCATACTCGACGACGGCGGGAATCTCGGCGGCGAGGCCGAGCGCCTTGCCGTCGGCATCCTTTTTCACCTTGGTGCTGTCCCAGGCCGCGTCGGCGTGCGTCCACGCGAGGTCGGTCAGCGGTTTTTCGCTGCCATCAGCCAGCACGAGGCGCGGGTCGCGCCAGAGGATGCGGTTCCATTCACCGGTCTCGTCCAGGGGCGAGACCTGGAGAAACAGCCGGGTGCCGCCACTGACATCGGCGTCGACGACGGCGAAGGTGGTGTGATCGCCCGTGACGGGCGGGCTGGCGTAGCGGGCGTTGGCGGGCGTGAGCCGGACGGGGTCGCGGGCATTGAAAACGGCGAGGTACTTGTCGGGCGAGCCCGGGACATCGGCGGTCCAAGCGATCAACCCGTCGTCTTCGAACAGCAGGCGGTTGTTGGCGCTGTGCTGGTCGACGGCGAGGACCTCGTCGTTGGTGAGGAGGGCGAGGGTGGCGGCGTCGGTCCGCGTCAGGTCGCCGCCGTGCATCAGCGGCGAGCGGGCGATGGACCAGAGCGTGAGCATGGTGCGCTGCTCGTCGGGGGTGAAGCGGGTGGAGCGCTGGCCGAGGTTGAGCACGCCGAGCGGCAGCATGTCGGCATCGGGCCAGGCGCCGGGGCGGCGGTGCGGGTTCCAGTTGCGCAGGCGGGCAAACTGGTCGCGCAGGGCCAGCCAGCGGTCCCAGAAGTCATCGCTGATGCGCCACAGGTTTGCGTGGGCCGCGGCGTGATCGGCGGCGGCGAGGGCGGTTTCGCCCGGCGAGAGGCTGAGCACGATGGGGCGGCCGGAGTGGTCGATGGCGCGGCGGATCGCCTCGATCTCACCCTGGTGCTGGAGGTACGGCCGGCTGATGTCGTCGACCTTGACGTAGTCGACGCCCCACGCGGCGAATTGCGCGAAGACCGAGTCATAGTATGCCTGCGCGCCGGGCTTGGCCACGTCGACGCCAAACATGTCCGGATTCCACGGGCAGGTGTCGGTGCGGTTGGCGATGTCCGCGGCGTGGACGCCGGCGCCGAGGACCGGGAGGTTGGCCTCGACCGCCTGGCGCGGGATGCCGCGCATCAGGTGCAGGCCGAACTTCAGCCCGACCGAATGGATGTAATCCGCCAACGGCTTGAAACCGGCCCCGTCAGCGGCGGAGGGAAAGCGATTGGGCGCCGGGAGCAGGCGACCGTAGCCATCCATCGTCAGTCGGGCGCCGGCGCGGTACTCGTGGCTTTGGGCGCCGGGCTCGTACCACTGGATGTCGACGACGAGGTATTGCCAGCCGTGGGCCTTCAGGTTCGCCGCCATGAAATCCGCCTGGGCCTTCACCTGCGGTTCGGTGACGGTCGTGCCGAAGCAGTCCCAGCTGTTCCAGCCCATCGGCGGCGTTGGCGCCCAGTCGTGGAAGTCGGCGTCAGCCGCGAGCAGCGCAGCCGGGGCGAGGAGAACCAAGGCGAGCAGGCGGGACAGCGGGGCGGGGTGGCTCATGCGCGCCATTCGACGACGCCGGACGACGGACGCAAATCCGAAGGCGCTGGTCCGTTCGATGGGATGCTGGTGGAGGCGGGGTGCCCTCACCCCGCGAGGCGCGTGCGCGAATGGCAATTCGCGGGACGGGGGCGTCCCGCCTCCACCAGATGGTTTTCGGCCCGGACCGGGGCCCGGCCGCGGCGCGGTTCAGCGTGCCTCGCCGCGATATTTCTTTTCGCCGGCGGTGACGCGGACGTTCATCCGGTTTTCCTTCGGTGGCAGCGGGCAGGTGGCGAAGGGCGTGAACGCGCACGGCGGGTTGTAGGCCTGGTTGAAGTCGAGGATGATCCGCCCGTCCTTGGGCCGGTCGGCGTAGACGAAGCGACTGGCCTCGTAGGTTTCCTCGCCGGCGGTGAGGTCGGTGATGACGAAGAACAGCGGCTCCCCCGCGCCCTCGTCGATCGGCAGCAGTTCGAAGGTCTGGCCGCCCCGGGTGAAGACGGCCTTGCCGGGCACCGCCGCCGGTTCGGCCTGGCCGAGGACATTGGCGATGTTGACCTGGCGGGGCGGGTCGAACGGCACCCATCTCGCCTCGATGCGCCACGACGGGTCGATGGGGAAATAGTCGAGCCCGGCGAACTGCGCGCGCCGGGGCGAGGAGCGGTCCTTTACGCGCAGGTAAAGGCGATCGCCGCGCGGGATCACGTAGAAGCTGGCGGTGCCGAAGGTCACGGTCGTCGGCCGGTCGCCCTGGTAGACGAGCTCGGCTTTTTGCGCCGGCATGCCGTCGATTTCGAAGAGGGCGGCCGCGGCCGGCGTGAGCAAAACGCGGCCGTCCTCGACCTGCAGCGAGCACAGGTAGGGCGGGCCGGCTGCAAGCCGGATGGAATTGTCCCCGGCGGTGCCGACGGAGTTCGCGCCGGGCGCGAGCTGGTGGAGACCGATGAGGCTGAGCCAGCCATCGGGCTTGGTCAGCCGGGCGACGCGCGCGGCGCGCCAGTCCTCGATCGACTGCACATACGCCGGGTCGGCCGCCGGGGCGGCCCCGGCCAGGCCGGCGGGCAGCGACTCGCGCGTGATGACGCGCGGGTCCTGGTAGAACTCGCGGGCGAACTTGTTTTCCGCCGGGTTCCATTTTTCATTCCAACTCATGAAGAACCGGGCGGCGGGAAAGTTTCGCGCCAGTCCCTCGACCAGCTGGCGGTAGTCGAAATTGCCGGTGGGGCGGGTGGCGCCGTGCGGGCCGAATTCGGCCAGCCCGACGGGCTTGTCGAGCGCGGCGAGCGCGGGGAAACCCTTGATGTGTTCCGGGTCGACGAAATCCGTGTAGGCGTCGAGGCCGACGAGGTCGACGAAGGCGTCACCCGGGTAATAGTCGGCCGCGTTCGCGCCGTGGTTGGGCCCGTAAACCCAGATCAGATTGTGCAGGCCCTTCACCCTCGTGAAGTAGTCGAACATATGGCGCCACACCGCGACGAAGTCCGCGGGTTTCTGCGCGCCCCACCAGAACCAGCCGCCGTTCATTTCGTGGAGCGGCCGCCAGAGCACGACGACGCCGTCGCGCTGCAAGGCGGCCAGGCCGGCGGCGATGCGGTCGAGGCCGGCGAGCCAGCGCTGGTGGGTCGGCGTGCCCTCCGCCAGCACGCCGGCGATGGCGACACCCTTGTCGCCCAGCCCGCCGCCGTTGGGATTCGCGGGATTGAAGGCGTGCCACGAGATCGTGACCAGGCCGCCGGCGTTCCACCAGGCGCGGGCGAGTTCATTCGGCGCGTCGACGCCGATGTCGGCTTCGTCGTGGTTCCAGCGGCAATAATCGAGTCCCATCATCGCGGGCCAGCGGCCCGTGGCCTGTTCGATCTGGCCGAGCACCTCCAGCTTCGCCTGGCCGCTCCAGCCGCAGAACTGGCCCGAGAGCAGCTTGAAGTCCGGGCTGGCACGCAACTGCTGGAAATAACCAAGCACGGCGCGACCGCGCTCGTTGAGCGCCGGGTCGGCGGGCGGCTGGTTGCGGGCGACCAATCCAGCGGCGGAGAGGACGAAGCAGGCGAAGCCAGCGAGGCGTTGGGGCAACATCAGGCCACCATGAACGAAGCCGGGAGCGTCGCAAGTGTGGGTTCCGGGTGTGAGAAGCTTCCAGGTTGTAGCGGCGGTCCACGACCGTCGGGTGTCGAAGGCGGCGGTCATAGGCCGCCGCTACAGGACACAGGAAGAATGTTAGGACAGCGCGGGCGGTGGATAGACTTGCGCGCGCGCGGCGGCCGCGTTTCGTTGCGGGACCCTGCGGCCGCGCCGGCGCCGCCTCGCCCCAACCCACTTTTCACGATGCGCTCGCTCCTTGCCACCAGCCTGCTGTTGCTCGCCCTCCTGTCCGCCTCCGCCGAGACCCACCCGCCGGTCCTGCCGATCGGGTCGCCGCTGCCGGACTTCAAGCTGCCCGGCGTCGACGGCAAGACGTACACGCCGGCGGACTTCGCCGCGGCGAAGTTCCTGGTCGTGGTCTTCACGTGCAACCACTGCCCGACAGCGCAGGCGTACGAGGAGCGCATCAAGGCGATCACCGCCGACTACGCGCCGAAGGGCGTCGCGCTGGTGGCCATCAACCCGAACAGTGCCGAGGCGGTGCGGTTCGACGAGATGGCCTACGGCGACCTGGGCGACAGCTTCGACGAGATGAAGATCCGCGCGGCGCACCACCACTTCAACTTTCCTTACCTCTACGACGGCGACAAGCAGGAGATCGTGGCCAAGTTCGGCGCCGTGGCCACGCCGCACGTGTTCATCTTCGACCAGGACCGGAAGCTGCGCTTCGCGGGCCGGATCGACAACTCGGAGCGCACCGATCTCGTGACGAAGCACGATACCCGCAACGCGCTCGACGCGCTGCTCGCCGGCCAGGAGCCGCCGGTGACGACGACGCGCGTCTTCGGCTGCTCGATCAAGTGGAAGGACAAGATCGACGACAACCAGCGCTGGCTGGCCCGCGTCGCGAAGGAGCCGGTGGCCCTCGAGCACGTGGACGCGGCCGGCTTGACGGCGCTGCGCAACAACGCCGACGGCGGCAAGCTGCGCCTGGTCAATTTCTGGGCCACCTGGTGCGGGCCGTGCGTGTCGGAATTCGACGAGCTGATCGAGCAGAACCTGCGCTTTCGCCTCCGCGGCTTCGAGCTGGTGACAGTGGCGGCGCAGTTTCCCGACGAGGAGCCGAAGGTGCTGCAGTTCCTGAAGGACCACCATTCGTCGACGAAAAACCTGATCTTTGGCGAGACCGACAAGTACAAGATGATCGAGGCCTTCGACAAGGACTGGAACGGCGAGCTGCCCTACACCCTGCTCATCGCGCCCGGCGGCAAGGTCCTCTACCGCACGAGCGGCTCGATCGATTTCATCGAGCTGCGCCGCGCGATCGTGCCCGCCCTCGACGAGCTCAAGCCCTGGCAGAACCGGGACAAGGTGTATTGAGGCGGCAAGGCTGGAGGTGGAACCGGCCCTGCGGGCAGGTTTAGGAAGCTGGAGTGGTGGTCCGAGACGAACAATGAGCCGGGATACGAATTCGAATGGGTGGAGGGCCGGCCTCCCGGCCGGCCGCGGTCGGGCGGGAGACCGACCCTCCAGGAAATGAACGACAAGCGGTTGGATCAGGCAGCCAGCTCGCGCGACTTAGCCCGCACGGAGTACGGGCTTCACCCAGACACACCCGCCCAGGCCGGGCTTCACGCCCGACGGGTCGCCAAGTGGAGGCGGGGCCATCAGCCCTGCGCAACGGCCGGCGATGAAGGCCGGCCGCCGCTCAGCGCAGGTTCTGCGCGAGGAACGACTCGAGGCGGCTGTACACCTCGACGCGGTTCTTCACGTAATACATGCTGCGGCCGACGCCGCTGAGCGTGACCGTTTCGTGCGGGACGTGGTTTTTCTCGAGCTCGGAATCGAGGCTGCGGGTCTGGGCGCGAATGGGCTCGCTGTCCTCGCGGCCAATCGCGGTGAACACCGCCCCGTGCAGCCGGTTGACGTGGCGGAGAGGCGAGATGGCCTCGAATTTCGCCTTGTCGCGGTCGGGATCGCCGAGCTTGCGGACCCAGCGGCCGTATTGCGGGTTCGTATACCGGTTGTAGGCGTTGTCGTTGATGAGCTGCTCCCAGTCGAAGATGCCGGTGATGGCGGCCGAGCACTTGAAGAGGTCGGGCTCGCTCGTGGCGCACTGCAGCGCGAGGTAGCCGCCGAAGGACGTGCCGAGGATGCCGACGCGCTTGCCGTCGACCAGGCCGGCGCGGACGAGCATCCGGGTGGCGTCGGTGACATCCTCCGCCATCTTGACGTAATCCCAGTCCTCCGATTCCGGGAACATCCAGCCGTAGCCGGTCGAGCCGCGGTAATTGGGCTGGAGCACCGCGTAGCCGCGGCTGGCGAGGAACTGCACCTCCTCGTTGAAGCCCCAGATGTCGCGGGCGAGCGGGCCATCGTGCGGCAGCACGACGAGCGGCGGCGGATTCTGCTTGGTGGCGCCTGCGGGCATCGTGACGTAGGCGTCGAGCCGCTGGCCGTCGCGGGTCTTGTACTTGATCACGCTCATGGGGAGCATGCGCTTGGGGTCGAGCCACGGGGCGGAATTCTGGATCAGGCCGACCTGCTTGGTCGCGAGGTTGACCCACTGGTAGACCGGCGGCTGCCGGTCGGACGACGTGCTGACGAGCACGAGCTCGCCCTTCTCGTCGTTGCCGAGGATGCGGACGATCACCCCCGGGAAGAAGCTGTTGAGCGCCTGCTGGAGCTTCGCGTACGTCTCATGGAACCACACGGTCGTGGGGCCCGAGCGGTTGAAGACGGCGCCGACGATGACGTGGGAGCCGGGGTCGCGGTAGAGCCACCCGTTGAAGTCATATTCCTTGTCCTGGATCAGGGCATCGCCCAGCTTGCCGCTCGCGGCGTCCAGCAGCTGGAGCGGACGGGGCTGGCCCGTGCCGCGCGGGCCGACCACCGCCAGCTCGCCGAACTTCGTGCCCGGTCCGACGATCTCGATCTGGTCGAGGTCGACGGGGCAGCGCTGCCACGAGTCGCCGGAGAGGAACTGGAGCGTGTTGACGCCGTCCTGCTCCGTGACGGCGAACTCGAGCGCGCCGACCTGGTCCGCGAGGTAATTGGTGGCCCAGCCGCCCTCGGCCTGCGGGTAGCGCTTGGTGATATGGGCCGTGTTGTTCTCGCGCGCGGCCGGGGTGTCGGCGGAATTCGTGACGATCGTCGACAGGTCGACGAACTGGCCCGAGCGCAGGTCGGAGTTGAGCACGAACACGCCGAGCTGCTTCTGCGTGTCCAGCGAGTCGTAGCTGCCCCAGACCAGCGGGTGGATCTTGTCATCCTTGGGCACGGCCACGAGCACCTCGCCGTAGTACTGGCTGAGCGGGTAGGCGCGGGTGACCTGGTCGAGATCGACGGCCAGCAGGCCGAGATTGCCGCGGTTGTGGGCGCTCAGGTTGTAGACCAGCCGGCGGTCGTTGAGCCAGTCGAAGCTGGTCACGTCCAGGTCGGTGGGCGTGGAGATCACGTCGACCTTCTTGTCCTTCAGGTTGGAGACCAGCAGCTGCACCTTGTCGCCGCCGCTGGTGATCATCGCCGCAATGTGCGAACCGGCGAGATTGAGCTTCGGGTCCTGCATGATCCGGGGCCGGAAGAAATCGGCCACGGGAATCGGCTGGTCGGCCGGCACCGGGGTGATGCGGCTCAGGTCGACCGAGTCGGCGGCGAAGGCCGACAGCGCGGCGAGGGACAACAGGAAGGGAGGGAGCAGACGGGGGCGGATCATGGGAAAGCCGGGGGTTGGGCCGGGGTGGACCCAAGGGAAATCGCCGGCCTCCGGGCGCGCAAGCCCGGATCAGGTCATGGTTGTGGTACGGTCACGTATGCGCGGCGCCCGCGCCGCGGTTCACCGGCTCGCGGCGATCCAGCGGTCGACCATCTGGCGCGCGGCGTTGTCGCGCTTCACCACGCGGCCGTCGGGACCGAAGGCGATCTGGTCCTCGGCGATCATCTTCCCGTCGGGGCCGAACACCTTGAAATGCGGGATCGACTGCAGGCCGAATTCCGTCGCGACGGGCGACCGCCAGTCGATGCCGTGGACCTCGGGCCGGTTGATGTCGACCTTCACGACGGCGAGGTCGGCCCGGCGCTGGTGGAGCTTGAGCAGCGGGTCGGCGTAGGCGCGGCACGGCGGGCAATATTCGCTGGTGAAATCGAAGATGGTGTATTTGCCGGGCACGAGGAAGTCCTTCAGGTCGACCTCGCGACCCTGCGCGATGGCCAGCGGCTTCGCGCCCTTGGTGTGCTGGCCGGCGGCGATGGCGGACGTGGCGAGGACGAGGGAACAGCAGAGGGGCAACAGGTATTTCATGGGACAATCCTATCCGGCCACGGGCGCATCGCGAGGCGAAGTTTGGGCCCGGGCCCCGGTTATTTGGCGTCGACCGGCCCGGTGGACACGAGTTTCAGGCCCCAGTCGTTGCCGTCGGGCGGGGCCGGCAGCGCGAGGATGCCGATCTTGCTCGAACGCACGGTGCCGGGGCCGACGTCGGACCAGGTGCCATCGCGGGGATTGAACCACTGCGCGCGGTAGGTGCTGTTGAGCTTCGCCCCGCGGACCTGGAACTTCGGGCAGCCGCTTTCGAAGTAGGCAAGGAAGATCTCCTTGTCCGGCGTGCGCGCGCAGTAGGCCCAGCCGTCGTAGCCGAGGATGACGGGCGTGCGGTTGGGCATGATCAAGTCGGGCAGGGGCTCGAGCTCGCGGTAGCGGTGGCCGATCGAGAACACGAAATCGCGCAGGTAGTGCACCTCGGCGCCGGAGCGCCACTGGAAGGCGTCCCACATCTTCGTCGGCGCGGCGGGCTCGATGTCGGCGCCCCAGATGCCCTCGGCGCCATAGACGTGGCCGGCCAGCCCGCCGGAGAGGAAGCAGCCGTAGAGGCCGGAGCGGCAGAGCTGGTTGTCGCGTTCGGTGCCGCCGTCGGCGCCGAGCTTGTAGTTCACGCCGCCGGCACCGCGGTTGTCCTTGAAGCCCGAGTAGTAGGGCTCGCCGTCAAGCGCCGGCGTGGGCTGGGGCAGGTGGAAGATCTCGGTCAGGTACCAGTAGTTCACGTGCTCGCGCATGTTGCCGATCTGGTGCAGCGTGACCCACGAGTGGTCGCCCCAGTTCTCGAGGGTGGAGGGGTTGGCGTTGGCCGAAAGCAGCGTGCCGAACGGCGGGGGGCCGAACTTCTCCTTCACGAGGTTGATCGCGGCCGTGTAGTCGTCGGGACTTACGGTCTCGGCGATGATGTCGAGGTGCACGGGGCTGAGCACCGCGATGTTGGCCTGGTAGCGCGACCAGATGTACTGGATGTAGCGCGCATAGGAGTCGGGCCACGCGTGGTATTTCTTCCAGAGCAGGCCCGAGTCGCGCCGCGAGGCCTCGATGAACGGCACAAAGCCGTGCGCGTTCAGGTAGTCGATCTTGCGGTCGACGTATTTGAAATACTCCGGGTTGATCCGGTCCATGTCGGGGAAGTAGTCGCCCCAGCCCGGGACCTTGCCCGGGAACAGGAAGGGCCGGCCGCCCTCGTTGTCCATGTTCTTGGCCGAACCGCGGCCATCGTTGCCGGGCGCGGCCGTCCCGAACTCGACCCAGGCGGAGCGGACCGTCGTGTGCTCGGCGTCGTCGAGCTTCAGGCTCCACGCCTTGTCGTCGGTCTTCCAATTGGGAAACGCGGCGATGATGTTGACCCAGTTGAAGCCCTGCGCCTGGCGGTAGCGCACGTAGTCCTTGAAGCCGGCCTCGGGCCCGATCGGGCGCTCGCGGTCGTCGTCGTACCATTGGAAGCGATTGGTGCCGGCCGCGTACCAGGTGTCGCCGATCGCGAGGTAGGGCGTGCCGTCCGCGTATTGCAGGGCATGGTGGTTGGGCGTGGGCATGATCATGCCATGGCGGAGCGGATTGGCGGCGAGTTCGGCCTCGGTCCAGGCGACCGCGGTGAACGCACCGGATTTGCCGATGAGCCCGGCGTCGCGCTGGTTCGAGCCGCTCTGCCACGACCAATGACCCGGCGCGGTCGCCATCAGCCGCAGGTGAAACACCCGGCCACCGTCCCAGAAGCCATAGACCCGCTGGGCGAAACCGGGACCCTTCAAGTCCACCCACACGACCACGTCGGTGTACGGGTTCGCATAAGTGTTCGCCGCGGTGAAGGTGAGTTCCTGTTTTTCCCAGACGTGCACCGGCGCGGCGGCGAGGGTGCTGGCGAGGGCGAGAAAGCTGGCGAGGACGACGGAGCGACGATGGCTCATGCGGGACGGGGTGAAGGGGCAGGATGCACGGAACCCTGCCGTTCCGGCAAGCCCGCGCGTCCGGCCCCGGCGGACTCCAGCCTCAGTTCGCCGGCGGATTCGGCCAGGCGCGGATGATCGTCCGGGCCAGGCGGCCCGAGGGCGACAGGTCGGCGTCGGACCAGCCGCCGCGCGACGCGGCCGAGCGCCGGACGAGCGCGGCGGTCTCGGCCTTGTCGTAGACGCCCCACGTGCAATGACTGAGTTTCCGTTCGCGGATGAAATCCATCCAGGCGCGGGTGGAACCCTCGTCGATCTGGCCCGCGCCGTCGGCGCGGCCCGAGCCCCATTCCGTGACGAACAGCGGCGCGCCGAGGTTCAGCGCCCGCACGGCCTTGTCGCGCAGCTCCTGCTTGTGCGTGGCGGCGTAGAAATGCAGCGCATAGGCGACGTTGGCCGCCCGCACCGGGTCGGCGGCGGCGACCTCCACGTCCTGCGAATAGTTCGGCGTGCCGATGACAATGAGGTTGTCGGGATCGATGGCGCGGATGGCGGCGACGACCTTTTCCGCGTAAGGTTTCACGTCGCCCGCCCAGGTGAGGCCGCGGATGGGCTCATTGAAGATCTCGTAGATGATGTTGGCGTGCGTCCCGTAGCGCCGGGCGATGTCCTGGAAGAAGGCGATGGCGAGGTCGGTGTGCTGGTTGGCGTGGTGATCATGCCAGTCGACCAGCACGTAGAGGTCGTCGGAAAGGGCGGCATCGATGACGCGCGTGACGCGCTGGAGATTGCGGTCCGGGTGCTGGAGATAGCCGTCCTCCTCATGGAGGCCGAGCGGGGCGCGCACGATCGCGGCGTGCCAGTCGTCCTTCAGCCAGCCGACGGTGCCGGCATTGTAGAAGCGCGCCGCCTCCCACTGGCTCCAGCCGTAGCTGACGCCGGCGAGGCTCACGGGCTGGCCGGAAGCGTCGACGATGCGGTTGCCCTCGGCCCGCAGCAGACCGTGGGCACTCACCGGGCCGGCCGCCGGCGGCGCGGGCGGGTTGACGCCGGTCGTGGCGCATCCGGCGAGGACCAACAACAACGCCACGGTCGCAGGCAGGCTTGGTTTCATGAGGCGGAAAACTTGAACAGTCATTTTCCCGCCGCGCCAATCCCAATCGTGCCAGGGCAGCCCAAGCGGAGCCCGCACGGAGGGCAGGTTCCACCTCGCTGGTTCAACGTCAGGGCTCGACGACCACCGGCATGCCGACCCACGCGAGGTCGAGCAGCGTGCGGGCATCCCAATTGGCGAGGCGGAAGCAGCCATGCGACTCGGTGCGACCGACTTTTTCCGGATCGGGCGTCCCGTGGATGCCGTAGCCGGTGCGATCGAGCCCGATCCAGGCGACGCCGACGGGATTGTTCGGCCCGGGCGGGATCACGAGCTTGCGCCCGAGTTCCCGGCCCTCGGGGACCTCCGGGAATACCTCGGGGTCGAAGGTGTAGTTCGGATCCGGAATCACGACCACGACGTGCAGCTCCCCGACCGGACGCTTGTCGACGTTGCGCGCGATGCTGACGGGAAAATGCGCGATGACCGTCCCGCTGTCGTCGGTGGCCTCGAGTTCATGGTCGGCCAGGCGCACGTGCAGCCGCGCGGCATGGCCGGTGACGCTGGCGCGCTCGACCGCCGGCACCTTGACGACCACGCCCGGGAGGAGGTCGTCCCAGTTGACGTCGGGGTTGAGGCGTTGCAGGAACCGGGGGCTGGCGTGAAACCGCTCGGCCACGAGTTCGAGGACCGTCGCGAAGGTGAGGCTGGGCTGCTCGGATTTGCCGAGCCAGGTGGCGGGCAACGGCCGCACGCTCGCCTTTTCCTCCGCCGAGATCGTGTGCTCGGACAAGGCGGGCGCGGTCAGCAACAGGCTCTCGCGGGTCGGCTGGTCGAGCGTGCCGGTGTCCTCGATGCCGGCGGCCCGCTGGAAGGCCCGCAGGGCCGCGACCGATTGGGGACCGTGCACGCCGTCGATCGAGCCGCCCGAGAAGCCGCGGCGCGCCAGTTCGACCTGCGCCTCCAGCCAGGTCTCGACCGGGCGGACTGTATCGGAGGCTGGCGTCGCCGGGACGGCGGGCGTGGCCGGGGCCGTCGCCGGTTCGCCCGCACCGCCGGCCGAAGGCGCCGGCGGCACGTCTTGCGCCAGCGCGGCGATGGCGGCCAGAGGCAGCAGCAGGGCGGCGAGGCGAAGGGTGCCGTTCAGCGACATCGCGACCACGATGGCGGCGCGAGGCGGATTGAAAATCAGGAATTTCATCGCTCCGGGCGCATCGGATGGGCGCGGCAGGACGCGGCCGGCCTGGCCGGGAATCGAAGGCTCAGCGGGAAGTCAGGTGCCAGTGGCCGCAGCACTGGCAGCGGTACGCCTGCCGTTGTCGCTCGACCCCGGCAATCATGGCCGCATCGAGGGCATCGCCCTGGGTGCGGTAGCGGCGCTTCCCGGTGCACATCCGGCGGCGCAATTCGGGCGACGGCTTTTTCATGGGCGACCCTGTGAACTGATGCCGATCCGAGTCCTCGGGCAAAGCCAATTGTGGGGAAGGTCCCATTGCGCGGTCCGGCCGCTTGGTTGGCCCGGATGCCGGCCTGTAAAAGAGGCAAGCGAGACCGACCGGACGGAGGGCCCATCGCGTTCATTTGCGCTCCCTTGTTCCCAAAAACGCATGTAAAAATCATGCGCTAATTGTTGTTTACCAAGGCGGATAAATTTACTTTTACCCGGCTTGATTTTAAACGGAGAAGGCACATCTTCCGCGAGCGATGGAGGGTGCTGGGTGCCTTCCAGTTGATTGAAAACCGCTCCGACTCCCTGACCAGGGGAAGGGGCCCATACCGCCGCCATAGTGCGGCAAAAAGGACGAGTCCCATGACTATCGCCCTGATAGTTGCGTGGAGTGCAGTCGCGATGGCGTACATCATCGCCGGCGCCGACGGCAAGCGACGCAACCTGTAAAAGAAAACTACGCCGCCCCGGGGGTTCGCCTCCGGGGCGGCTTTTCTTTTGGGCGGCGAGGATGGAATCCCCTCGCTTCGGGCGACGCGAACACGCTAGGCGTGGGAGATGCCTCCAGCCCCGTCGCCCTCTTCCCGACCCGAAACCAACGCGCCGTGTCCCTGCGGCAGCGGCCAGCCGTTTGGCGAATGCTGCGAGCCGATCCTGGGCGGGCGGCGCGCGGCGGCCGACGCCGAGAAATTGATGCGGGCGCGCTTCACCGCCCACGTGGTTCACGACTTCAAGTTCCTGCACGAGTCCCATCGCCCGACGGCGGGCAAGCCATTCGTCGAGGAAACAGGCGCGCCGCCGATCACGTGGACGCGCCTGGAGGTGCACGGCCACGAGACCACGGCTGATCCGGACAAGGCCTACGTCGATTTCTCGGCGTACGGCACGGAAGATGGCGTGGAGAAGGTGCTGCACGAGAAGGCCGAGTTCGTGCGCATCAACGGCGCCTGGCTCTACAACCGCGAGGCGCGCCTCGGACCCGCGCCGTACCGTTCGACGGCCCCGAAGGTGGGCCGCAACGACCCGTGCCCGTGCGGCAGTGGCAAGAAATACAAGCACTGCTGCCTGCAGAAGGCGTAGCTCGCCCCGCTCAGCGCGACTCCCGGGCGATCGTCCAGGTCGCGCGGGTGCCGTCGGGCGCGGTCAACATGAGCGCCGCCGGCCTGGTGAGGTCGAGTTGCGTGCCCGGGCCGGCCGGCCGGCCGCGGCATTCGACCACGGAGTCCCGCGGATAAAGCTCCCATGTTGCCGGCACCGCGCCTGCCGCCGGCGGCAGCGCCACGACCACGGTCCGGGTCAACGGGTCAATGCGGGCGGGCGCGGTCTCGCCGCCCACGGAGAATGCGATGACATAGGGCGGCGGCACCGACAGGTTCTGGCCGGGCAGCAGATTGCCCGGGTCGAGGACGCGAAAATGGGTGCGGATGAACTCCGGTGTGAAGACGCGCGCCAGGGTGTCGCCCGCCAGCACGCCCGACCAGGCCTGCACGGCGGCCGGCGAGTTCTCGGCGTAGAGCACGTTGCCGTCGGCATAGTCGCCGCAGTACGCGCCATACTCCTGGAGCGCGCGGGCAATCGCCTGGCCGGCCGGGGACAGGCCCGAGTGCGCGACGTCCCAGGCCGGGTCGAGCTGGATGCGGCCGCCCATCGGGATGCCGCGCGTGTCGACGGCCTCCTGCTTGGCGGATTGCGCGGTGCTGGCCGGCGGCACGAAGAAACCGCTGCGGCAATGGTCGTAGGCGAACACGAGTGCGTGGTCGATGCGGCCGAAGGCGATTTCGTCGCGCCGGATGAGGCCGGCAACCAGGGGAAACCCGCTGGCCCGGGCGCGGTGCGAGTCGAGCGGCCGGCGCGAGGCGAACCAGGGCGGCGCCACGCCGGTGCCGGCAAGATCGGTGACCGCACCGAGGCCGGTGAACCAGCGGCCGGCCGCATCCCGGCGCGCGGCCCACAGGCCCCATTCGAGCTGTTTGGCGCGGTCGATGACGCACAGGTGGTTGTCGCTGAATTCGCCGACTGGCGGCGACGCCACGGCATCGTCCGGGATCGGAATCCGGCGGGGAAACTCGAAGCCGCGCCCGTAGATGCCGGGGCGCGAGTCGCCGACGTCCCGGAGCGGCGTCCGATCGGCATCGACGAAATAGACCGGGATCGACCAGTCGGCGATGTTGACGTGCCAGGCGCCGCGGGAAGCCAGGTCATCGATCAGCTCGCGTGACGCCGGGTCGGCCTTCGCGCCGGCCGGGATGGGTTGGTTCCACGGGCTGTCGGCGGAGAATGGCCGCCACGGTGCGGGCGGGGAGGCGAGCGCGGCGGTGGCGGCGAGGGTGGAAACAACCTGCACGAGAGCCGCGTGGCGCGGGAGAACGTGAAGCCGGCACATGGTGCTCGCATTCAGGCACCTCGGCGTGGGCTGCACGAGAATTTTTCGGCCGGCCGCCGGGAACAAAATCCCGATGGCGGGTGGATCACGGCCAGGATGCGGACTGGAAACCGGGGAGGGCATGGCATATGCTGTATTGTTTTGTCCGGCCGCGACCCGCGGCCACACCTCCACGCCCATGAACCACCACCAGCCCAACGACCACACGGGCGGCTACTTCGCGGCGCAATTGAGCGCTTCGCGGCCGCCCTGGCTCAAGCCGCCCGCACCCTTCATCACCATCGCGCGACAGTCCTGCGCCGGCGGGTCGGAACTCGCGCAGCTCATCGCCGCGCAGCTGAACACCGACGCGCCGGCCGAGGGCCGCTGGTCGATCTTCGGCGGCAACATCGTCAACCAGATGCTGCAATCGCACCACCTGCCGGAAGACCTCGCCGAGTTCCTGCCGGAGGACCGGGTGTCGGAGGTCAACGCGACGATCGGCGAAATCGTCGGCCGGCATCCGAGCCTGTGGGACCTGATGGAGAAGACGAAGGAAACGATGCGCCACCTCGCCCTGCACGGGCACGTCATCCTCGTCGGGCGCGGGGCGAACTTCGCCACGGCCGGCATCGCGGGCGGCGTACACCTGCGACTTGTGGCCCGGGCCGAGGACCGCGCGAAATACTACGCGCAGCGGTTTGGCGTCACCGAGGCCGAGGCGCGCGTGCGCAATGCCCGCTGCGATTCGGCGCGCCGGCGTTTCGTCCAGGCGCATTACCAGGCGCCGGTGGACGACTCCTCGGCGTACGACCTCGTGATCAACACGTCGCTCGTGCCGCTGCCGGAGGCGGCGCAACTGGTGATCTCCCACCTGCGCGCCCGCGCCTCGCTCGCGGCCTGACCGGCCTCAGTTGCCCCCGTAGGCCTTCCTGACCGTCGCCTCGTAGGTCTTCTCGAGTTCGGGATAGAGCGCCATCGCCGCGGCGAAGCCCTTGACGTAGTCCGCGTTGTTCGAGCAGTTGAGGTGCAGGTAGAGCGAGAGATCCTCGAGGGAATTAAACGAGTAGCTCGAGCTTTTCCTGATGAAGTCGGCCCCGCCCATGGCGGCGACCGCGCCGAGCTCCTGGCCTTTTTTCTTCGTGCCCATGGCCAGCAATCCGCCGAAGGGCACCTTGGCGGCGAGCATGGAGCCGGCCTTCTCGCCGGCCTTGGCGCCCACGGCCGAGCCGACCGCGCCGCTGACGGCCTTGTTCGCCCAGCCGGTGAGATTGCCCTTGGCATCGAACGGCAGGAAGAACTTGCCCGAGCTGTCCGTCAGCGCCTCCGGGGCGACCGGGGCGGGAGGTGCCTCGGCCGCGGCGGCCCCGGCCACGGCGCTCGCGGCGGCCTGGGCCTCCTTGAGCTTGGCCAGCGTTTGCTGGACCTGGCCGATGATGACCTGGGCCTTGGTGACGTCGATGATGGCTTCTGCGCCCACGGCAAACAGGGCGGAGGGAACCAGGAGCAGCAGGACGGCGGTGGACGCGAGGCGTGATTTCATGGGGGCAGCATGGGGGTTGCGGGGGAGTGGCGAAGGGGACCGCACCCGGGCAGGGCGCGTCCCCCGGCCTCGTACGTGGTTCGATGCAGGGGCGGCGCGGCCGGCGGCCGGAGCGCCGGGGCAACAAACCGAATTGGCGCCGGGCAACGGCGCCGGCCCGCCGGTCAGGAGGCGGGGATGATCTCGATCCCGTTGATCTCGGGATTCTCGA
>DASZXO010000024.1:0-84856 GCA_035545835.1 Lacunisphaera sp. | reverse complement strand
TTACTTCGCGGCGAAATGGCGCCTCGTGGAGCGCGCCCGGCCGGACGCCGTTTTTGCCGGCACCTCCGTCCAACGGCACGCCGCGCTCACCGGTCGCGCGCTGCCCGCTGGCGCCGCCGTGGCCACCGAGGGCGCCACGCCGGACGCGGCCCTCGCCGGCACCGTGTTTGCCGGCTACCCGCAGTACGAGAACTTCCTCCTGGCCGCCGCCTGGTGGCGTCACGCCGGGCTGCCCCGGGACCGGCTTTATGCGGCGGCGCGCACCTTCGTCCTCGGGGCCCACCGCCTGGCCGCGATCCGGACCGTGGACGGCGTGACCTGGTGGAACGACTCCAAGGCGACCAATTTCCACGCGGTCGAGGCGGCGCTCGGGACCTTCCCGCGGCCGGTGCTCTGGATCGGCGGCGGCCGGGCCAAGGGCGGCGACATGGCCGGGTTCGTCCGGCGCCTCGCCGGGCGCGTCGGGCACGCTTTCCTGATCGGCGAGACCGCGGCGGCGCTCGCCGGCCACTGCCGCGAAGCCGGGATTCCGGCCACGGTTTGCGCGAGTCTCGAGGCGGCGGTGAACGCGGCCGCAAAATGCGCCTCGGCCGGCGACCACGTGCTGCTCAGTCCGGCTTTCGCCAGCTTCGACATGTTCCGCGGTTACGACGATCGCGGCCGCCAGTTCGTCCAGCTCGTGGAAAAGCTCTGAGCCGGTCCATTTTTAGATAGCAAATCTCCAACCCCAGACATCAATATATCACCATGAAAATTCTCCAGATCTTCGGGGCAGTGGTGGCCGTCCACCTGCTCGCGTTCATCTTCATTTTCGCCAGCCCAGGTTGCCAATCCGGACCGCGCAACATCCCGACGCCCGACTCGACGATGCCGGGGGCCACGACGGTGGCCGCGCCGACCTACGGGACGCCGGCCGCGCCGGCGCCCGTCGACCTCGGCACCGCTCCCGCGCCCGCCGTCACCTACACGCCCGCCGGCGATTTCGGCCGCGCCGCGCCGACGCGCCCGGGCTCGCCCGCGGCGGCCGCCGTCACGCCGGCCAAGGCGGTGGCGAACGTCGAGCCGGTCACGACCTACACGGTCGCCCGCGGTGACAACCTCTGGTCGCTGGCCAAGAAGAACAACCTCACCGTGTCCGAGCTGGCGCGCGCCAACAACCTGAGCACGGGCGCCGTGCTCCAGCCCGGCAAGAAGCTGATCATCCCCGGCAAGGCGCCGGCGCGCGATCTCGAGGCCGCCCCGGCGGCGAAGCCCGCCCCGGCCGAGAAGGCCGCCGCGGCGGCACACAACGGCGACGCCGTCAAACACACCGTGATGCCCGGCGAGAGCCTTGGCATCATCGCGCGGAAATACCAGGTTTCGACCGGCGAACTCGCCGCGGCCAACAACATCACCGATCCCTCGAAGGTCCGCGCGGGCCAGGTGCTGGTCATCCCCGGCTTCAAGGCCGTGTCGGGCAAGGGCACGACGACCGCGAAACCGGCTGCCGCGAATGCCAAGCCCGCTCCGGGCAACGCCGCGGCGAAACCGGCCGGGACCGAACCGCCACCCGAGGAAAAGCAGGACAAGCCGGCCACGCCGCATTTTGAAATTGCCCCGCCGCCGCCCGGCCAGGATCTCGACTCGGGCCTGAAGGACACCAATTCCGACGTACCGACGATCAAGGTTGAAGCACCCAAAGACCAGGAGCCGCCGAAGAGCTGAGCCTGATTCCCGGTGAGTTCGTCGAACCCCGCCGTCGCCCGCCGCCTGACCATCACGCCTGCCAGTGTCATCATCGTGTGCGTGGTGGCCTTGGTGTCCATTGGCCTCGCCGTGCTCTTCAGCGCGAGCTCGCCGATCAAGGGCGGGCCGTACGCCTACCTGTACAAGCAGTTCATCTTCCTCGCCGTCGCCATCGGTGCCGGCTGGCTGATGGCCATCGCCGACCTGGAGCAGCTGCGGAGGTTCTCCTGGATCGCGGCGGGGCTCGTGCTGCTGGCGCTGGTGCTGGTGTTGGTCCCGGGCATCGGCATCAAGGTGAACGGCGGTCGGCGCTGGCTCGGGGCCGGTGGCGTGCGGCTGCAGGTGTCGGAGTTCGCCAAGCTCGCCCTCGTGTTTTCCCTCGCGCATCTCCTCGCGCAGAACCAGGGCAAGCTGCACGATTTCTGGCGCGGGTTTGTCCAGCCGGCGGGCCTGATCGGGTTGTTCTCGCTGCTCGTGCTCGTCGAGCCCGACTTCGGCGCCGCCTTCCTCATCGGCAGCATCGGCGTGATCCTGCTCTTCCTGGCCGGGGCGCGGCTGAAGTTCCTGCTGCCGGCCATCGGGACGGCGCTGCTGGGCTTCGTCGTCCTCGTGCTGCACAATCCCGTGCGGCTGGCGCGCGTCATGTCGTTCCTCGACCCCGAGGCGAACCGGCAGGGCACCGGCTACCAGCCCTGGCAGGCGCTGCTGGCCTTCGCCGCCGGCGGCATCGACGGCGTCGGCCTCGGCAACGGCCGCCAGCAGAACGCCTTCCTCCCCGAGGCGCACACCGACTACATCTTCGCCATCCTGGGCGAGGAGATGGGGCTCATCTTCACGCTGCTCGTCGTCGCGCTCTTCACGACCATCTTCGTCGCCGGGCTCATGCACGTGCGGCGCGCGCCCAACCTCTTCCAGTTCCTCCTCGTCACGGGCAGCGTGCTGCTCATCTGCCTGCAGGCGATCATCAACCTCGGCGTGGTGACCAGCCTGCTGCCGTCGAAGGGCATGGCGCTGCCGTTCATCAGCGCCGGCGGCTCGAACCTGCTGCTGATGGGCCTGCTCGTCGGCATCATCATCAACACCCAGCGCACGTGGGAGCGGCCGAAGCCGCTCGTCCGCCGCCGCGCGCTGACGGAGGTGGTGGCATGAAAAGTAACAAGCACCAAGTAACAAGTATCAAGCCAGGTGCCGGCCCATGCGGTGGCCGGGTCCTCTTGGTACTTGCTCCTTGTGACTTGTCACTGCCCTCCGAAAGGAGGCCATCGTGAGCAAATTCGTCATCGCCTGCGGCGGCACCGGCGGCCACCTGTCACCCGGCATCGCGCTGGCCGAGGCGCTGGTCGCCCGGGGGCACACCGCCACGCTGTTCATCAGCCACAAGCAGGTCGACGCGCGCCTCGTCGGGAAATACCCGCACCTCGCCCTGGAGCGCGTGGCCGGCGCGCCGTTCGGCCCGCGGCCGGACGTCCTCGGGCGCTTTCTCGTCAAGCAGTCGCAGGGCTTTTGGTTCAGCTGGCGTTACCTCAAGCGCGAACGGCCCGATGCCATCGTGGGCTTCGGCGGGTTCACCAACGCCGGCGTGGTCGTGGCCGGGCGCATGCTCGGCCTGCCGGTGGCGCTCCACGAGGCCAACCGCGTCCCGGGCCGCGCCATCCGCCGCCTGGCCGGGATGGCCAGCCGGCTGTACCTGCCGCCGGGTGTGCGCATGCCCGGCGTGCGGGGCGTGCTGGTGCGCCATACCGGGCTGCCGGTGCGCAGCGAGATCGTGCGGCTCTCGCGCGCGGTCGCGCGCGAGCAGATCGGCGCCGACCCGATGCAGAAGCTGCTCGTGGTCCTCGGTGGCAGCCAGGGCGCCCAGAATCTCAACCACTGGGCCGAGTCCAACCTCGCCGCCTTCGCTGCCGAGGATGTGCAGGTGTACTGCGTGACGGGCCTGGGCAAGGGCGCGGCCGGCGTGCGCGAGTTGAAGAGCCGCGGCGGCCAGACGGTGCGCGCGTGGTTCGAGCCGTTCTCCGACCGGATCGGCGTCCTGATGTCCGCCGCCGACCTCGTCGTGAGCCGCGCGGGCGCCGGCACCCTCGCCGAGCTCGTGCGCTGCGAGACGCCGGCGATCCTCATCCCGTTCCCGCACGCGGCCGACAACCACCAGTGGGCGAACGCGAGCTACTTCGAGCAGCAGGGCGGGGGCGTGGTCATCAACGAGAACCTGCTTGGCAGCCTCCGCCAGGAGGTGCTCGACGTGATTTTCAACGACTGGCTGCTGAACAAATTCCGGGTGAACCTCCGGCGCATGGCGCAGGAGAACAGCATCGAGGTCATCGTGCGCGACCTCGAGGAACTCGCGGCGCGCACCCCGCCGGCAAGCCGCCTCCGGCTGCTGTCGGCCGCCTCGCTCCTGTGAGCCGGCCTCCCCCAGTCTTTGGCGGCGAATTCCCGCGGCTGCATCTGCTCGGCGCCGGCGGCATGGGCATGGCGCCCCTGGCCCTTTGCCTGGTCCAGCTGGGCTTTCGCGTCTCGGGGGAGGACGACGGCTGGAACCCGGCCGTGCGCGAGCTCCTCGAGCGCGCGGGCGTCGACCTCACGGCGCCGGGAGCGATGCCGGACGACACCCAGCTCGTGGTGCATTCGTCGGCCGTGGCCGCAACCCACCCGGGCCGGCGCCGCGCGACGACGCAGGGGCTGCCCGTGGTGCGGCGGGGCGAGATGCTCGCTGAGATCGTCAAGGGCCGGAAGCTCGTCGCCGTCGTCGGTTCGCACGGCAAGACGACGACGACCGCGATGCTGGTCACCGCGCTGCAGCGGGCGGGATTTCCCTGCGGCTGGATCGTGGGCGGGCTGTTTGCGCGCGATGCGCTGCCGCCGGCCCGCGCCGACGCCGGCGAGTGGGTCGTCGCCGAGATCGATGAGAGCGACGGCACCATCGACGGCTTCGCGCCCGAGGTGACGCTGGCGGTCAACCTCGACTGGGACCATCCGGACCATTACGCGCAACTGGCCGACCTCGAGGCGACCTTCGCCGCCCTGCTGGCGCGGACCAGGTCGGCGGTCTTTGTCAGCGATGCCTGCCCGCTGTCCGCGCGGCTGGTGGCCCGCGGCGGACTCGCCGCCCCGGTCTTCACCTTCGGGCGCACCGGCGATTTCCAAGGCCGCCTGCTGGAAAACACGCCCACCGGGATGACCCTGGAGCTGGGCGGGAAATTCCCGTTCCGCACGGCGACGGTGGCGGCCCACGGCCAGTTCAACGTTGCGAACGCGACGGCGGCGCTGGCCGTCGCCCGGCACCTCGGGGCGGCGATCGCCGCGGACTCGCTGGCGGATTTCGCCGGCGTGCGCCGCCGCCAGACCCTGCTCCACGACTCGACCATCAAGGTCTACGAGGACTACGCGCACCATCCGACCGAGATTCGCGCCCTGCTGGCCAGCCTGCGGCGCGACGGCCGCCGGCCGGGCGAGACTGCGGCCGGGGCCGGCCGCCTGGTGGTCGTCTTCCAGCCGCACCGCTACACCCGGACGGCGCAATTCAAGGCGGAGTTTGCCGCCGCCCTGGCCGCCGCCGACAGCATCTACCTGATGGACGTCTATGCCGCGAGCGAAGCTCCGGTGCCGGGCGGCACCACCGCCGACATCTACGCCGAGCTCAAGAAGACCGCGGCGGCGGCGCACGTGACGTATCTGCCGGGCCACGATGCCGGCGTGCTGGCCGCGTTGCGCACGGCGTTGCGACCGGGCGACACGCTGGCGTTCGTGGGCGCCGGCGACATCGAGCAGACGGCGCGCCATTTCGTGGCGCAGCGCCGGGCCGCCGAGGAGCGCGAGGCGCAGTGGCGGGAATTCGTCCCGGCCGTGCGGATGCGCGTGTCCGGCGCCACAAAACTCCTCGAGCACGAGGTCCTGGCGGGGAAGACCACGATGCGGGTGGGCGGCCCGGCCCGCGTCTACGCCGAACCCGTGGCCGCGGAGGACTTGCGCCAGCTCCTGGTCGAGGCCCGCCGGCGCGGGCTGCCGGTGCTGCTGCTGGGCCGCGGCTCGAACCTGATCATTCCCGACGAAGGCGTCGACGGCCTCGTCCTCAGCCTGGTGCACCCGCACTGGCAGAAGTTCGAGGTGCAGCCGGATGGGCGCGTCTGGGCCGGCGCCGGGTTGCGCCTGAAGAACCTCTGCGGGCTTGCGACCAAGGCCGGGCTGCAGGGCTTTGAGTTTCTCGAGGGCATCCCGGGCTCCGTCGGCGGAGCCCTGCGGATGAACGCCGGGGCCATGGGCGGCTGGATGTTCGACCTCGTCGACGAGGTTCACCTCATGACCCTGGCCGGCGAGCCCCGCACCTTGCGTCGCGAGGCGATGCACGTCGAGTACCGGCACTGCGCCGAGCTCGAGGATCACATCGCGCTGGGCGCCTACCTGCGCCCGGCGGCGGCGGCCGACGCCGCCGACATCCGCCGGCAGATGGATGTTTACCAACGGAAGCGGCAGGAATCGCAGCCCCGCGAGCCGAGCGCCGGCTGCATCTTCAAGAACCCGCCGGGCACGTCGGCCGGCCGCCTGATCGACGAACTCGGCCTGAAGGGCGAGCGGGTGGGGGACGCGGAAGTGTCGCCGGTGCATGCGAATTTCATCGTCAACCGCGGCCACGCGACCAGCGCCGACATCATCGGCCTCGTCCGCAAGATCCGGGAGCGGGTGAAAACCGCCCGCGGGATCGACCTCGAGCCGGAGGTCCTGCTCTACGGCCAGAAATGGAGGGACGTGTTGTGAAGGAACCGGTCATCGCGGTCCTGGCCGGGGGCACGTCGCCCGAGCGCGAGGTGTCGCTCGGGTCGGGCAAGGCCGTGGCGCTGGCCATGGCCTGCAGCCATCCGACCCAGCTGTTCCCCGTCGACGCCGATGCGCTGCCCGCCGGCCTGGACCCGCGCCGGCACATCGTGTGCTCGACACTGCACGGCGTGTTCGGCGAGGACGGCGGGATGCAGCGCCTGCTCGAGGAGGCCGGCATCGCCTACGCCGGCTGCGACGCCAAGGGCAGCGACCTGACCTTCGACAAATGGCGCACGCGGCAGACGGTCTCCGCCGTCGGCGTGCCGGTGGCCCCCGGGCGGTTCTTCAACGCCGCGCACAAACCGGCGGCGGCCAGCCTTGCCAGCGAATTCGGGGGCGAACAGGTGGTCCTCAAGCCCAACCGCCAGGGCAGCAGCGTCGGGTTGCAGATCGTGACGTCGAAGGTCGGCCTCGAGATCGCGCTCGGCGGCATCCGGCAGGGCGACTGGCTCGCGGAAAAGCGCATCCTCGGCCGCGAACTGACGGTCGGGCTGCTGCGCGGGCGGGCGATGGGGGTGGTCGAGATCGCGCCGAAGTCAGGTGTGTTCGACTACGCCAGCAAGTACACCAAGGGCCTGACCGAGTATTTCGCCCCGGCGCGGATCGACGAGGAACTCGCCGCGCGGGCGCGGGCGTACGCGGAAAGGGCCTTCGCGGCGTGCGGCTGCCGCGACTACGCGCGCATCGACTTCATGCTCTCCCACGAGGGCGAGCTGTATTTGCTGGAAATCAACACGCTGCCCGGCATGAAAGAGACGAGCCTGCTGCCGATGAGTGCGCGTTGCGTGGGGCTGGACTTTGTCGCGTTGTGCCGCGAGCTGGTGGCCCCCGCCGTGGAACGATTCCGGCTGGCCGCCACCCTGTGTCCATGAGTTCCGCCCGCGAAGATTCCCGCCCCGCCCCCGGCCGTTCCTGGCGCGACATCCGCCAGGAGGTGAGCGCGCCGGCCCTGTCGCGTCGCGGCCGCCGCCGCCGGCTCTTCGGCTGGCTCAAGTTCGGCACGCTCGCGGCGCTGGCGGTGGCGGCGACCTGGGGCGCCGTGCTGCTCGTGCACGAGTGGCGGGCCGACCGCGCCGCGCTGGCGACGGCGACGCACGATGCGCCGGTGAAGAACATCCTGGTGATCACCGACGGCGTCCTCACCCGCGACTGGGTGGCGGGCGTGCTCAACCTGCCCGCGGGCACGAACATGATGGCGGTGGTGCTGCCGGCGCTGCGCGACCGGCTCCTCGAGCACGGCCAGGTGAGCTTTGCCGCCGTGACGCGCAGCTTTCCCTCGACCCTGGTGGTGACGCTCAAGGAGCGGACCCCGGTCGCGCGCGTCCAGGCCAGCGCCGGGTTGGGCGCGGCCGAGCAGCTGCTCGTGGCCCGCGACGGCGTGGTCTACCGCGGCGCCCATTACGAGGCGAAGCTGCTCGCGAGCCTGCCCTGGCTCGACGGGATCCGGCTGGTGCGGACGGGGAACGGGTTCCAACCGATCGCCGGGATGGAGGACGTGGCGGCGCTGCTGACCACCGCGCAACTGCAGGCGCCGCACCTGTACCGGCAGTGGCATGTCGTTTCCCTGGCGGGCCTGGCCGACCAGGACGAGATCGTCGTGCGCTCGCAGGACGTGCCGGAGATCATCTTCAGCCGCAAGCGCGACTGGTTCAAGCAGATCGCCCAGCTCGACTACATCATTGACCGCGCGCTGCTCCTGCCGGAGCCGGGCCTGAAGTCGGTCAACCTCGCGCTCGAGGGCCAGGTGCCGGTGCAGCTGCTGCACCCGCCGGCCGAGCTGGCCCACGCGGCCAACCCGAGTTTCTCCCTTCAACCTTCCCAACCCAGGGTCCAGAGTGATCTCTAACCACAGCAGAACCATCGCCGCGGTCGAGATCGGCACCGGCAAGATCGCCGTGCTGATCGGCGAAATCAGCCGCGGCCGCAGCCTCAACATCATCGGCGTGGGCGTCGCCCCCGCGCGCGGCGTCATGAAAGGCGAGGTCGTCGACTACAAGGCGGCCTGCGAGGCCACGCACCAGGCGCTCGAAATCGCCGAGAAGCGCGCCGGGACCCGCATTGGCGAGGTCTGGCTGGCCCAGAGCGGCGGCCACCTCGACGGGTTCTACAACGAGGCCTCGGTCAACGTGAAGTCGGCCGACAACACCGTCACCGCCCTCGACATCGCCTCCGTCTGCGCCCTGGCCAAGGAAAAGGAGCTGCCGGCCGGCCGGTCGCGCATCCACGAGATCCGCCGGCCCTTCCACCTGGACGGCCGCGCCGTGCCCGATCCCGAGCACCTGTCCGGGCGCCGCCTCGAGGTGGGCTACTGGATTGTCCACGGGCCCGAGAGCAAGGTGAGCGACAACATCCACGTGGTCGGCGGCTATCATCTCGAGGTCCGCGAGCTCGTGCTGGCCAGCCTGGCCAGCGGGTCGTTGTTGACGACCGCCGAGGAGCGGACCCAGGGCGTGCTGGTCATCGACATCGGCAAGGGCGTGACCGACTACGTGCTGTACCGCGACGGGCACGTCCTGGTCACCGGCACGCTGCCGGTGGCCGGGGAGCACGTGACCAATGACCTCAGCATCGGGCTGCGGGTGACGACGGCCCAGGCCGAGATGCTCAAGCTGCGCCAGGCCCGCGGCACGGTGCAGACCCGCGACAAGGCCGACAAGGTGTGGCTCAACGGCGACGCCTCCTTCGGCGACCGGCAGTTTTCCAAGGTCAGCATCGAGACCATCACGGCGGCGCGCATGCTCGAGCTCTTCGAGGTCGTGCGGCGCAAGCTCGGCGCGGCCTTCGAGCCGGAACATTGCGGCGCGGGCGTGATCCTCACCGGCGGCACCTCCCGCATGCCCGGCATCGAGGAGGCCGCCTCGCGGGTGTTCGGCCTGCCCGCGCGGCGCGGCGAGTCCCCGGGCTGGGTGAAGGAGGAGCTGAAGGACCCGATGTTCAGCACCGTGCTGGGCGTCTTCCAGTTCGGGTTGCGCGGCGCCCACGAACACGCGCTGCCCGCGCGCCGCAAGCCCGGCCTGCTGGGCAGCCTCACCCGCATCTTCGCGACTTCCTGAGCCCATGGACCAGAATCCCAACGAACTCCCGCTCGAGGCGCTGACCGACCGCGACGTCGGCATCAAGCTGGTCGGCATCGGCGGCGGCGGCTCGAACGCCGTCGACCGGCTGAAGATGGAGAACCTCGACCGGCTGCAGCTGGCGGTCATCAACACCGATTTCAAGGCGCTCAGCACCTCGCCCGTGCAGGACAAGGTGCTGATCGGCACGACGCTGACCCGCGGCCTCAGCGCGGGCGGCGACCCGGAGATCGGTCGCAAGGCCGCGGAGGCCGACGCCGACAAGATCGCCGAGGTGGTCAAGGGCACCGACCTGGTGTTCCTCGTCGCCGGCCTCGGCGGTGGCACGGGCTCGGGCGCGGCGCCGGTCGTGGCGGAGATCGCCGCCGAGGCGGGCGCGACCGTCGTGGCGTTCGTCACGATGCCCTTCAGCTTCGAGGGCGGACGCCGCCGCAAGCAGGCGGAGGAGGCGCTGGCCGAGCTGCGCCGCGCCTGCGACGCCGTCATCCCGCTGGCCAACGACATGCTGCTGCAGGCGAACTCCGAGTCGACCAGCGTGCTCGATTCGTTTGCCCGCGCCGACGAGTGGATGGGCCGCGGGGTGAAGTCCATCTGGGCGATGCTCTCGCGCACCGGCCTGATCAATGTCGACTTCACGGCGCTCCGCCAGGTGTTCCAGCAGCGCGGCGGCAAGACGCTGTTCGGCCTCGGCGTCGGCGCGGGCGAAAACCCGGCGCAGGCCGCGCTCGACGATTTGAAGCAGTGCCCGCTGCTGCACACGCCGGAGTTCGCGCGCAAGGCCGACCGGCTGCTGGTCAACATCACCGGGGGTGCCGACCTCAGCCTGGCGCGCGTGAACGAGCTGATGACCGCCATCACCGAGGAGTTCGGCCGCGAGGCCCACGTGGTCATGGGCGCGGCCATCGACGAGGCGCTGCAGGGCCGCGTCGAGATCTGTGTCATCGGCACGACCGACCTCGGGGGGCGCAATTTCGCCCGGCGCCCCGCGCCGCCAACCCACCGCAAGCCCGAGCCGCGCCACGCCGGCGCGGCGGCGGAGCCCGCCCCGCACGTGCGCACAACCGTCACCACCGACGAGTCGCGGACGACCCGCGCGGTGGCGGTGCACACGCCCGGTCCCAAGCAGGAGGAATTCGGTTTCCAGGGCGAGCCGGCGGAAAACCGCGGCTCCTTCGACAAGTCCGACCGCAACCTGTTCGAGGGGCAGGACCTCGACGTGCCCACCTTCCTGCGCAAGGGCATCAAGGTGATGGTCTGAAGAACCTTTGACACGCCGGTCCGATTCCGCGTGGTAGCCGCATGTTCATCGACGAAACCACCATCAAGGCGCGCGCGGGCGACGGCGGGAAGGGCTGCATCAGCTTCCGCCGCGAGAAGTACGAGCCCTGGGGCGGGCCGAACGGCGGCGACGGCGGGAAGGGAGGCGACGTCATTCTGCGCGGCGACGACGACCAGAACAACCTGATCGATTTCAAGTTCAAGCCGCACTGGGTCGCCGAGCGCGGCGGCCACGGCCTCGGGAAGGATTGCACCGGCCACGTCGGCAAGGCGGCCGTCCTGCGCGTGCCGCTCGGCACCGTTTGCACGAACCTCGCGACCGGCGAGGTGGTCACGGAGATCCTCGCGGACGGGCAGGAATTCGTGCTCTGCCACGGCGGCAAGGGCGGTTTCGGCAACACGCGGTTCAAGTCATCCGTCAACCGTGCGCCGCGCAAGGCCGGCCCCGGGGAGCCCGGCGAGACCGGGGAGTTCCGGCTCGAGCTGAAGAGCATCGCCGACGTCGGGCTGGTGGGCTTTCCCAACGCGGGCAAGTCGTCGCTGACCAACCTCATCACCAACGCCCGGCCCAAGACCGCGCCCTATCCGTTCACGACCCTGCATCCGCAGATCGGCATCATCGACTACCCGGCCGAGTACGACCGGCTGATCCTCGCCGACGTGCCCGGCCTCATCGCCGGCGCCGCGGAAGGGCGGGGACTCGGCCACCGGTTCCTCCGGCACATCGAACGGTGCCAGCTCCTGCTGCTCATCCTCGACATGGCCGGCACGGACCACCGCGACCCGCGCGACGACTACAAGCAGCTCCTGCAGGAGCTGGAGCTGTATTCACCGGCGCTGTTGGAAAAGCCGCGGCTGGTGGCGGCGAACAAGATGGACGAGGACGCCGCGGCAGCGAACCTGAAGAAGTTCCAGGCGCGCTACCGCAAGGTCGAGGTGGTGCCGATCTCCTGCCTGTCCGAGGAGGGCATCCCGAAGCTGCGCAAGGAGCTGTTAAAACGCGTGCGAAGGATGCGGGCGAAAGAAAAGAAATCGCCAACCCGGGCCGCCTGATTAGATTCATCCCGAGCCCATGTCAGAATTCCGGCCACTCCTGATGCGATCCAACCGCCTGCTGGGTTCGGCGCTGATCGAGCACAACCTCGTCAAGTTCGAGGACTTGGAGGCGGCCAACGAGCGCCTGCTGGAAATCGCGGCGACCGGCGACATGCGCCGGAGCTCGGTGCTGAGCGTCCTGGTCTACGAAAAGAAGGTGCTGCGCGAGGAGGACCTCCTGCACCACGTCGTCGACGACCAGGGCATCGGCGTCGTGGACCTGCGCGGCTACGACGTGCCGGAGGAAGTGAAGCGCGACATTGAAATCGAGGCCTGCTGGGCGACGTGGAGCGTGCCCTTCGACAAGGAGGAGGATTTCCACTTCGTCGCCACCGCGTATTACCTGAGCCCGGCGGCGCGTTCCTATTGGGAGAAGAAACTCGGCGGCCAGATCATCTGGCAGGCGACGACGATGGACATCATCGCGGACTTCCTTGACCGGCTGCAGGCCGAGCGCGCGGAGGCGGCCAAGCGCGGCGGCAAGGCCGCGGGAACCCGCGCCCCCTTCGTCGCGCCCGGGGCCAGCGCGCCGCCATTCCCCGCGGGCACCGCCGTGCCCTTCCCGCCGGCCGGCGGCAGCGCGGCGCCCTTTGCCGCCGCGACCGGCAGCCATTCGCCCACGGGCAGCCACCCGCCGGTGCCGCCCCCGCCCGCGAGTTCCGTTCCGCCCATCCCCTCGTAAGCCATGCCGCTCGGACGCACCCAGACGCAGATCATCGACAAGCTCGAGGAGATGGGGAAGCTCACCTCCGAGCACAAGGCGGTGCTGCTCGCCCGCCCGGACGAGCCGACCGGCGACCAGCTCGACCAGATCCTCCAGGCGGATCATCGGATCACGGTTTTCCAGCTGCTCCTGGCCAAGTGCCGCGCGCTCGGCCTCGCGCCCTTCAACGTCGCGCGCTACCGCGTCCACAACGCCACCTTCGAGAAGATCGACCTCGAGTTCTGCCAGAAGAACATGATCCTGCCGGTCGGGCAGGTGGGCGATTTCCTGCTCGTGGCGTTCGCCAACCCGTTCGAGACGGCGGTCGCGGCCAAGATCCAGGACAAGACCGGCCTCCGTGTCATCCGCCTGCTCGGCCGCGAGCCGGACATCCGCGACAAGCTCAAGCAGGACCAGGCGCGGAGCGAGGTGCAGTTCACCGACGTCGTCGACCAGCTCGGCGCGCAGTTCGACGACGAGGAGGAGGCGCAGATCAAGGACGAGGATCTCGAGAAGGAGGACTCGGCCCCGATCATCCAGCTCGCCAACCGCATCATCGAGGACGCCTATTTCGCCGGCACGTCCGACATCCACATCGAGCCGTGGGAAAAGGAACTCGTCGTCCGCTACCGCATCGACGGCCTCACGCAGGAGAAGCTGCGGCTGCCGGTCAAGGTGGCCGGCGCGCTCGTCGCGCGCCTCAAGATCATGTGCAACCTCGACATCGCGGAACGCCGCCTGCCGCAGGACGGACGCATCGTCTTCAAGCAATACAACAAGAAGAACATCGACATCGACCTCCGCGTCTCGACCGCGCCGCTCAACCACGGCGAGGGCGTCGTCATGCGCATCCTCGACAAGCAGAAGTCCACGCTGCCGCTGACGGCGCTGGGCTTCACCGAGGAGAACCTGGCAAAATACCGCGAGGCGATCCGCCAGCCCTACGGGATGATCCTGCATTGCGGCCCGACGGGCTCCGGCAAGTCGATGACGCTTTATTCCGCCATCAACGAGATCAACACCTCCGACGTGGTGATCCGCACGGCGGAGGACCCGATCGAATACACGCTGCCCGGCATCAACCAGATGCAGATGCACCGGCAGATCGGGCTGACCTTCGCCGCCGCGCTCCGCGCCTTCCTGCGCCAGGACCCCGACATCATCCTCGTCGGCGAAATTCGCGACAAGGAGACGGCGAACATTGCCGTCGAGGCCGCGCTGACCGGCCACCTGCTCATCAGCACGCTGCACACGAACGACGCGCCGAGCACGGTCGCCCGCCTGACGGACATGGGCATCGAGCCCTTCATGATCTCCTCGTCGCTGGTGTGCGTCTGCGCCCAGCGGCTCATGCGCCGGGTCTGCAAGGTCTGCCGCGTCGCCTACGAACCCGAGGGCCGCGAGAAGGAGGTCCTGCAGCGCGCCATCGGCTGGCACGGGCAGATCTACAAGGCCAACCCCGCCGGGTGCCCGAAGTGCAACAACACCGGCTACAAGGGCCGCGTCGGCATCCACGAGCTCCTGATCAACAACGAGGAGATCATCGAGGCGATCAACAAGGAGGCCGAGACCGCCGAGATCAAGCGCATCGCCATGAAGGGCGGGATGAAGACGCTGCACCAGGACAGCATCATCAAGGTCAAGGACGGCCTGACCACGCTCGCCGAGGCCCTCAGCACCGTGCCGCAGGACATGGAACTGCGGTCGGCCGAGCTGCGCGCGGCCAAGAAATAGCCGCCGCCGGCGCGTTCGGGATTGGCGGCCGGCCCGCGGCGCGACACGCTGCCGGGCGGAATTCCATGAGCCTGAACCTGACCGCCGCCGCCCGCCGCGCCGGGCAGATCGTCTACCTCGAGCTGCTGGTCCTCCTGCTCTCGCTGTATTCGCTCGGGGCCCTCTGCACCGAGCTGCTGGTCAACCTGCACCCCGCGACAAGCGAGCTGCTGTCCGTGCTCGATTATTTCGTGTGTGCGGTCTTCCTGTTCGACTTCGCCGTGCATCTCTGGCGGGCGCCCGACCGGCTGGCGTACCTGAAGTGGGGCTGGGTGGACCTGCTCTCCAGCATCCCGGCCATCCAGTGGCTGCGGTGGGGACGCATTTTCCGGGTCGTGCGGATCCTGCGGGCGCTGCGTTCGTTCAGGCCGGTGGCGGAGCATTTCGCGCTCGATCCGGCCACGGGCACGCTTGGGCTGGTCACGATCCTGTCGAGCCTTTCGGCGCTGTTCGCCTCGATCGCGGTGCTGCATTTCGAGAAGGATGCCGCCGGCGCCAACATCCGGACGGCGAGCGACGCGCTGTGGTGGGCGTTCGCCACCCTTACCACCATTGGCTACGGGGACCACTACCCGGTCACCGGGGCGGGCCGGTTGGTCGCGGTGCTGCTGGTGGTTTGCGGGCTCAGCATCTTCGGCACGTTCACGGCGCTCGTCGCCAGCTTTTTCGTTGGCAAGGGCCAGCGCCGCGAGGAGGTCGAGCTGCGGCAGGTGCTCGAGGAGGTCCGGCAATTGCGGCGCGACCTGGAGCAGGGCGGGGCGGTGCGCGCGGCGGCACGGGAGGATTCGCGCCGGGCGCCATGAACCACGCGTACTGGACCGAGTTCCTGACGATCGTGGTGGCGCACGCCCTGGCCGTGGCCAGTCCGGGGCCGGACTTCGCACTCGTGCTGCGGCAAAGCCTGGCCCACGGACGGAGGACGGCGATCTGGAGCAGCCTCGGGATCGGCTGCGGCATCTCGGTGCATGTTGCGTACTGCCTCGTCGGCCTTGGCTACGTGCTCAAGGACTCGCCGGTGCTGCTTACAACGATGAAATTCCTCGGCGCGGGCTACCTCGCCTGGATCGGCTGGCACGCGGTCCGGACGCCCTCGCGGCGCGGCGACATCGACCTTGCCGGCGCGTCGTCACCGACCAGCCGCGCGGCGTGGCTGACCGGATTCCTCGTCAATGTCACCAACCCGAAGGCGGCGTTGTTCTTCATCGCGCTGTTTCCCCTCGCGGTGAGCGTGCACACGCCGAAGCTGATCCAGGCCGGCTACGGCCTGTGGATGGTGGTCGCGACGGCGGCGTGGTTCTGCTTTGTGTCGCTCGTTTTTACCCGCACAGAGGTGCGCACCCGCTTCCTCCGGCACGGCCACTGGATCGACCGGGCGCTTGGCGTGGTGTTTTTCGGCTTCGGCGCCAGCCTCGCCCTGACGACCTTTCGCTAGCGCCCGCGCGCGTGCGGCAGGCTCCGGATAACCGTCGGGCGATGCGAGACGGCGCCCTTCAGGCGCTGCTCAATCTCGCGGCTGCGCTGCTTCTCCCACGCGCGGGCCGTCGGCGGCTTCAGCGCCGCGGCGGTGATCTCGTTGGCTGGCGGCTGGACTTTGACCAGGGGATTCATGACGGGAACCCCGGGACCGTCCGCCGGGACGACCGGCGGTTCGTTCGCGGTCCGGGCAACCGAGATGATACACCCGGCCCGGGCTTCCGGGAATGGAATTCCCGGGCGGGTGGAGCCCGCACTTGTGCGGGCTGAAAACCAATTGTTGGAGGCGGGACGCCCCCGTCCCGCGGGTTGCCATTTGCGTTTGCGCCTCGCGGGGTGAGGGCACCCCGCCTCCCATGGCGGCAGACCTGCACGGACTGCAGGTTCCACCGACGAGTGACAAACCCGTGCTCAGCCGCGCGGCGGCCGCAGCACGCACAGCAGGCTGCCGGCGTAGGCGGCGATCACCAGCAGCGCGAGGGCCTGCGTGCCGAGCGCCATGCCGAGGTACTCCGAGAAACCGCCGGCCATGGCCCCGATGAGGTTGGCGCCGAAGAGGGCCGGGGCGTTGGCCGAGTCGCGGAAACGGGTGGAGAACACCAGGCCCGCGAAGAAAACCGGCAGCGGCACGGCCAGCAGCGCCCAGGCCAGGCGCCCGGCCAGGCCCAAGGCGAGCACCTGGTCGCGCGGCACGAGGCACAGCAGGGCCAGCGCCCCAAAGAGCGGCAGGTACAGCCGCCGCGAAAACCCGGGCAGCCGCGCGGCGACGAGGTTGGCCGCCAGCACCATCAGGAGCACGCCCGTGACGACGATCAGCGTGACGAACCAGGTGGTGCCGAAGTAGAGCGAGCAGTCGCCGATGCTCTTGGTCTCGAGCAGCAGGAAGCCCATCCCGAGCAGGGCGAAATGCAGGTCCTCGCGCCCGAAGGCCCGGCCCCGCAAGGCCCCGACCGCCGCGAGTGAAAGCGCCAGCAGCAGCGCGATGACGACGACATAGTCGGTCGGGATCGTCTTGCGCGAGAGGTACAGGAACGGCCAGTCGTCCGTGGGCACGTCGATGGCCGGGGCGTTGTCGATGACGGCGCGCCTGAAATTTCCGATCACGTCGGGCGGCGTGATGACCCCGGCGCGCGGCACGCACAGGACGACCTGGCCGGGACTGGTGTAGAGCAGGGGCGGCCGGCCGGTGCCCTGCTCGACCATGCGATAGAGCTTGAGGATCATCCAGTCGTTGGTGATGCCGAACGAGAGCGTGAGCATGCCGTCGGGATTCAGCAGCCGGTAGGCGGCGCGGATGCTCTCGACCGTGTAGACAAAGCCGTCGAGGCGGACATTGCTCATGTAGCTGAAGAGGGCCTGGGAATCGAGGTAGCCGAACGTGACCAGGTCGTACCCCGGCGCAGCCTTGGAGAAAAACGAGCGCGCATCGTCCACCTGGACCTTCACGCGCGGGTCGTCGTAGGGAGCGTCGGCATTGTACCGGCGGGAAATGGCGACCAGCACGGGATCGATCTCGACCGCGTCGACCTGCCGGGCGCCGGCGACCAAGGCGGCCTGGACATCGGCGCCACCGCCGGCCCCGACCACGAGGACCCGCCGGCGCGGCCCGCCGACCTGGTGCGGCAGCGCGTACTGCTGGATGGTGTGCGCCGCCAGCAACGCGCCGGGCGAACCGGGCGAATAACGCGCCAGGTTCTGCGATGCGTCCTGGTGATAGAAATCGCGGTTGACGCTCACCACGTAGATGGGCGGGTCGCGCATGGTGGTCAGGCCAGCGGGCGGCGGGCCGGAGACGGCGGTGTTGGTGACGGCGTCGCGCACCAGGATGTGATAATAGGGCGACCAGCGCGTGGCGGGATTGTTGGCCAGCATCATGCCGGCGAGCACCAGCCCGAACAGGGGCACGCTCCACCGCCAGTTCCCGCGCGGCGCGAGCAGCAGGTGCAGGAGCATCACGCCGGCCATGCCGGCCAGCGGCGAGAAATGGAGCAGCGAGAACAACCCGAAGCAGAGCGTGCCGGCGAGGCTGCCGCCAAGGTCCCAGGCATACGCCGTCAGCCGCGGCAGTTCGCCGAAGATCATGCCCATGCGCTGGCCGATGGGGACGAACACCAGCGCGTTCGCGGCGAAGATCGCGGCCAATATCCCGTAGCTGGCCGGGTGCAGCGTGGTGGCGCCGAAGCGCATTTCCGCCGCGCTGGTCCCGAGGCGCAAATGCTGCCCGAGGAGCAACAGCCCGAGCTCGGCCGCGAGCAGCACGGGGAACCAGCCGAACAGGCGCCCTTTCCGCCCGGCGGCCATCGCGCCGACACCGAGCCCGAGGAACGAACTCAGGAGCATCAGGTTGGCGTAGTACGCCACCAGCCGCACGACCGACGGCACCCAGCGGATCACCATCAACTCGAGGAAGAGCGCGGTGAACGACAGCAGGAACATCTGCCAGCGCCGCGGGATCCGCTCGGATTGTTCCATGCCGGTGTTTGTCAGACGAAGACGGCCCCGCCAAGCAGCCTTTCGCCGTCGTAGAAGGCCATGATCTGCCCGGGGGCCAGCGCTCGCTGCGGCGCATCGAAACGGACGTGCGCCGTGCCACCGGGTTCCGGCGCAAACTCGATGCCCACCCGCGGGTCGCGATACCGCACGCGGCACTCGAGGCGGCGCGGCGCGGTGATCGGCTCGCCGATGAAGCTCAGCGCGTGCACCCGGCACTCGCCGGCCCAGAGGCCGGGCGCCGCGGGACCGTCGAACGCGACCAGCAGCGCGTGGTCAGCGGCGCGCTTGCCCACCACGACATACGCTGCGTTGTCCGTGTTCGACGGGATGCGGATGCCGCGCCGCTGGCCGATGGTGTAGTAATGCAACCCGCGATGCTCGCCCAGCACCTTGCCGTCGGTGGCGCGGACGATCGGCCCGGGATGCTCCGGCACGTAGGCCCGGAGGAAATCGGCCATCTTCACCTCGCCGATGAAACAGATGCCCTGGCTGTCCTTCTTCTGGGCGTTGGGCAGGCCGGCGTCGGCCGCCAGCCGCCGCAGTTCGGGCTTGCGCAGGTGGCCGATCGGAAAACGCGCGAAACGCAGTTGCTCCTGCGCCAGCAGGGCCAGGAAATACGACTGGTCCTTGTTCTGGTCGACGCCTTCGAGGAGGGCGTAGTCGGTGGCGAATGTAGGTCGGGCTCCAGGCCCGACTGTGGGGGATAAACCCCGACCTGCGGGATCAGCGTCGGAGAACTCAACCCGCCGCGCGTAATGCCCGGTCGCCAGGCCCGCGAATCCCTCGGCGCGCGCGTACGCGGCGAACACGCCGAATTTCACGCGGCGGTTGCACATGACGTCGGGGTTGGGCGTCAGGCCGCGCTGGTAGCCGTCGAGGAGGTAGTCAACGACCAGCCGCCGGTAGTCGTCCATCAGGTTGACGACGCGGAATTCGATGCCCAGGCGGTCGGCGACCGCGCGGGCGTCCTCGATGTCCTGCATCCACG
Source organism: Lacunisphaera sp. (assembly GCA_035545835.1). Classification (GTDB taxonomy): domain Bacteria; phylum Verrucomicrobiota; class Verrucomicrobiia; order Opitutales; family Opitutaceae; genus Lacunisphaera. The sequence continues at coordinate 65,442 of DASZXO010000024.1, read as the reverse complement.
GGCAATTCCCGATCACCTGGTCCTCGTTGATCCAGTTCTTCATGTACGCGCCGACCACGTCGAAGCCCTCGCGCTGCAGCTGCAGGGCGGCGACACTGCTGTCGACGCCCCCGGACATGGCGACGAGGATGCGTGCACGAGGCATGGGGGCAGGGAAGCGTCGATTCCGGGCGGGGGGAATCTTTTTTCCGCCGGGGCGGGGGCCACACGGCGCTTGCGGTGGCCGGGCGGCTGCGGGAGACTCCGGGCCGTTCATGACCACCCGTTCGCCCTTCGGCCCCGACCATCCGCAGCGCATCACGCGCGCCTGGCTGCTCTCGTCGACCACCGGGGTGATCGAGCTGGACGCGGACTGGACCGGCGACTCGCTGCCGCTGCTGGCGCCCGGGGACAAGGCCTTCGCCTTTGCCGACCTGCGCCCGGCGGCGCCGTCGCTCTACGCCGACGACGCCGGCTACTACGTGGACGACGACGGCCAGCTGGTATTCGCCCTGGACCCGGCGGAGCACAGCTGGATGAACTTCGACGAGGTGTCGGTGTACGTGGCGGGCAGCTTCAACGACTGGCGGGCGATCGGGCGGCCCGAGTGGGCGATGCACAAGGGCGAGTTGAACGGCCGGCCCGCCATGTTGTTGCGCAAGCCCGCCGGCCCGCTCCTGACCGACCCGCCGCAGCAGTTCAAGTTCATCACCGCCGACGACCGCTGGATCGACCTGCCGCACGGCGCGAGCAACGTCGTGCCGGACGGCCAGGGGCATTTCAACGGCGCCATCTACCGGCAGCGCACCGGCCGGAACCTGTTCCAGTTCACCACGGCGGAGCCGGTGCTGCTGAACCAGACCTACTCGGTGGTGCACGTCGTCGACGGGCGCGAAGGCGCGAAGACGCGCGTGCGCCGCAGCAAACTTTTCCACGCTCTGCGCAGCGACCTGCCGCTGGGCGCCCTCGTGCGCAAGGGCGGCACGATTTTCCGGCTCTTCGCGCCGCGCGCCAAGCACGTCCGGCTCTTCCTGTGCGAGAACCTCGCCGGCCAGGCGCAGGCTTTCGGCTACGAGCTCGACCGGCGCGAGGAGGATGGCGAATGGCACGGCGTGTGGGAGGCCAGCCTCGATCGCAACCTGCACGGCTGGTACTACTGGTATTCCGTCAGCGGCCCGCACGACGTGTTCGGCCATTTTCACCCGGCGCAAAAGGTCCTCGACCCCTATGCGCAGGCGGCGGTGGGCCGCGAGGGCCCGGGCATCGTGCTCGATCCCGCGTGGGTCGGGCGCGCGGACCGCAGCTTCGCCACGCCGGAATGGCAGGACCTCGTCATGGTCGAGGGGCATGTGCGGGACCTCATCGCGCACGCGCCGCTGCGCTTGTCGCCCGACGAGCGGCTCGGCTTCACCGGGCTGGCCCGCTGGGTGGCGAGCCCGGATTTCTACCTGAAGAAACTGGGCGTGAACTGCGTCGAGCTCCAGCCGGTGCACGAGTTCGACAGCCGCACCCGCGAGGAGTACCACTGGGGCTACATGACCGTGAACTTCTTCGCGCCGGCCAGCGCCTACGGGCGGGAGCCCGCGAAGGCCTCGCAGGTGAAGGAGCTCCAGGAACTCGTCGCCGCGTTTCACCGGCAGGGCATGGCCGTCGTGATCGACGTGGTCTACAACCACGTGGGCGAGCCGGCGCACCTGATGTTCATCGACAAGCAGTATTACTTTGAGCTGAACGACGACGGCTCGCTGACCAACGCCAGCGGCTGCGGCAACGACCTGCGCTGCCGCTCGGCGATGACCACGCGGCTGATCATCGACAGCCTCGTGCACCTCATCGAGGTCTATGGCGTCGACGGCTTCCGGTTCGACCTGGCGGAGCTCATCGGCGTCAACGTCCTGCGCGAGATCGAGGCCGCGGTGAAGAAGGTGAAGCCCGACGTGATCCTGATCGCCGAGCCCTGGAGCTTCCGCGGGCACATCGCGGCGGCCCTGCGGCCCACCGGGTTTGCGTCGTGGAACGACGGCTACCGGAACTTCCTGCGCGATTGCGTCCGGGGCACGGGCGCCGCCGACAAGCTCGAGTACTTCCTCAAGGGTTCGCCGTGGCATTTCGCCTACTGGCCGGCGCAGACGGTGAACTACACCGAGTCGCACGACGACCGCACGTGGCTCGACATGATCACGGAGAATGGCGACTACAACGGCTTCCACCCGACGTTGAACGACCGCCGGCGCACGCACCTGATGGCGGCGATCCTGTTCGCCTCGGTCGGCATTCCGCTGATGGCCGCGGGGCAGGATTTTCTCCGCTCCAAGCGCGGGGTGAACAACACCTACCAGCGCGGCGACCTCAACGCGCTCGACTACCACCGGCTGGCGCGGTTCGCCGGCACGCACCGGTACTTCGCCGACTGGATCGCCTTCCGTCGCTCGGCGCGGGGCGCGCTGCTGCGCCTGTGGTCGCGGCCCTCGGAGGGCTTTTTCCGCTGCCTCGGCCGCGAGGGCACGCCCGCCCTCGTGGCGGTCTACAATGCCGACGGCAGCCAGGGCGCGGCCCGGCTGCTGTTCGCGGTCAATCCCGGTTACGATGACGTGACGGTGGACGTCGGCGAGTTCGGCGAGTGGAACTGGAAACTCGTCGCCGACCACGAGTGCTTCTATGCCGAAGGCGAGCATCCGCCGGGCGAGACGGTGGAACGCGAGCTGTTCATTCCCGGGCTCGGCTGCAGCCTCTGGTGGACGAAACGGTAAAACCCCGGCTGTGCCGTGCGCATTTATTGCGGATTGGTCGCCGGCCATTGATATGGCACGTATCTCGCTTGCCAATGCCGGGCGCGTATCCTTCATTCGGCATAACTGCCGGCATTTCCTGCCGGGAGCGTTCAAGGTCCATAACCCACCACTAACATGGCAGTCAAAGTTGCAATCAACGGTTTCGGCCGCATCGGCCGCCTCGTATTTCGCGCCCTCGTGGAGCAGGGGCTCCTCGGCTCGACCCTCGATGTCGTCGCCGTCGGCGATATCGTCCCGGCGGACAACCTGGCCTACCTGCTCAAGTACGACTCCACCCAGGGGCGCTTCAACGGCACGGTGGATTCCAGGAAGTCGGCGCCGGACAAGCCGGACGACGACATCCTGGTGGTCAACGGCAAGGACATCCAGGTCGTTTCCGCCAAGACACCCGCCGAGCTCCCGTGGGCCAAGCTGGGCGTCCAGCTCGTGATCGAGTCGACCGGGCTCTTCACCGACGCCGAGAAGGCCAAGGGCCACCTCGCCGCCGGCGCCAAGAAGGTCATCATCTCCGCCCCGGCCAAGGGCGAGGACATCACCATCGTGCTGGGCGTGAACGACGACAAGCTCGACCTCGCCAAGCACAACATCATTTCCAACGCCTCCTGCACCACGAACTGCCTCGCGCCGATCGTGCACGTGCTCCTCAAGGAGGGCTTCGGCGTGGAGGAGGGCCTGATGACCACCATCCACTCCTACACCGCCACGCAGAAGACCGTCGACGGCCCCTCGAAGAAGGACTGGAAGGGCGGGCGTTCCGCCGCGATCAACATCATCCCGTCGTCCACCGGCGCCGCCAAGGCCACCGCGCTCGTGCTCCCCGCGGTCAAGGGCAAGCTCACCGGCATGTCCTTCCGCGTGCCGACGCCGACCGTGTCGGTCGTCGACCTCACCGTCCGCACGACGAAGGAGACCTCCTACAAGGACATCTGCGCGGCCATGAAGAAGGCCAGCGAGACCTACCTGAAGGGCATCCTCGCCTACACCGAGGACGAGGTCGCCTCGAGCGACTTCATCCACGACAAGAACTCGTCGATCTTCGACGCCGGTTCCGGCATCGAGCTGAACCCGAAGTTCTTCAAGCTCGTGAGCTGGTACGACAACGAGTGGGGCTACTCGAACCGCGTGGTCGAGCTGACCCGCAAGATCGCCGCCAAACTGTAATTCCCAACGTCGGGCTGGTGGCCCGAACGCCGTCTGTCCGAAGGCGGGGCCATCAGCCCCGCCTTCATTTTTTCCTCCCATGGCTAAGTTCAAATCCATCCGTGATCTTTCACTCGCCGGCCAGCGCGTCCTCCTGCGCGTCGACTTCAACGTCCCGCAGGACAAGGCCACCGGCGCCATCACCAACAACCAGCGCATCGTCGCCGCCCTGCCGACGATCAAGTACGCCCTCGAGAAGGGCGCCGCCGTGGTGCTCATGTCGCACCTCGGCCGGCCCGACGGCAAGGTGAACGCGAAGTACTCGCTGAAGCCCGTTGCCGACGAGCTGGCGAAGCTCCTCGGCCGGCCGGTGAAGTTCCTCAACGACTGCGCCGGCCCGGCGATCGAGGCTGCGTGCGCGCCGGGCGTATTGCAGGCCGGCGACGTCGTGCTGCTCGAAAACCTCCGCTTCCACATCGAGGAGGAGGGCAAGGTGAAGGTGAAGAATGCCGACGGCACCGAGACGAAGCTCAAGGCCGACCCGGCGAAGGAGGCCGCCTTCCGCGCCTCGCTCTCGAAGCTGGGCGACGTCTACGTCAACGACGCCTTCGGCACCGCCCACCGCGCGCACAGCTCGATGGTTGGCGTGGCGCTGAAGGACAAGGCCGCCGGTTTCCTCATGGAGGCCGAGCTCAAGGCGTTCGCCGCGGTGCTGGAAACGCCCAAGCGCCCGCTGCTCGCCATCCTCGGCGGCGCGAAGATCGCCGACAAGATCCCGCTGATCAACAATCTCCTCGAAAAGGCCAACGAGATCATCATCGGCGGCGGCATGGCGTTCACCTTCAAGAAGGAACTCGAGGGCATGTCGATCGGCGACAGCCTTTACGATCCCGAGGGTGCCAAGATTGCGAAAGACCTGTTCGCCAAGGCCGCGGCCAAGGGCGTGAAGATCACGCTCCCCGTGGACTTCGTCTGTGGCGACAAGTTTGACGCCAACGCCAACACGAAAGTCGTCACCGACAAGGAAGGCATTCCCGCCGGTTGGATGGGCCTCGACGCCGGCCCGAAGTCCATCGGGCTCTACGCGCAAGTCATCGGCCGCGCCAGGACCATCGTGTGGAACGGCCCGTCCGGGGTGTTCGAGTTCGACAAGTTTGCCGGCTCGACGAAGGCGATGGCCGACGCCATCGCGAAGGCGACCGCGGCCGGCGCGACCACCGTCGTCGGCGGCGGCGACACCGCCACGGCGGCGAAGAAATTCAAGGTGGCCGACAAGGTCACCCACTGCTCCACCGGCGGCGGCGCCAGCCTCGAGTTCCTCGAGGGCAAGGTGCTGCCCGGCGTGGCCTTCCTGGAGAAATAAGTGTTCACCGTTTGAGGTTCGCGGTTCACAGTCAGTCGAAACCGCGGCCCTCGAACCGTGAACGGTGAACTGCGAACCCCAAACCTCTCTATGACCCGCAAGAAACTCATCGCCGGTAACTGGAAAATGAACAAGACGGCCGCCGACGGCGTCACCCTGACCAAGGACATCCTCGCCGAGGTCGGGCGCGAGACCGCCGTCGACATCGTGCTCTGCCCGCCCTTCACGGCGCTGGAAGGCGTCGGCCGCGCCCTCGAGGGGACGGCGGTGAAGCTGGGCGGACAGAACATGCACCCGGAAAAAAGCGGCGCCTACACCGGCGAGGTGTCCGCCGAGATGCTACGCGCCTTGTTCGCGACGCATGTCATCCTGGGCCACAGCGAGCGGCGGACCTATTTCGCCGAGACCGACGCGTTCATCAACAAGAAGGTCGTCGCCGCCCTCGCCAGCCAGTTGAAGCCGATCCTGTGCGTCGGCGAGACGCTGGCCGAGCGCGAGTCCGGCGCGACGCTCGCGGTCGTGCAGCGCCAGGTCGAGGGCGGGTTGCAGGGCGTGACGAAGGAGCAGATCACGACCGTGATCATCGCGTACGAACCGGTCTGGGCCATCGGCACCGGCAAGGTGGCGACCACGGCCCAGGCCCAGGAGGTGCACGCGTTCATCCGCGACCTGCTCACCAGGCTGTATGGCGAGGCGCTGGCGCAGAAGGTGCGGATCCTCTACGGCGGCTCGATGAAGCCGGCCAACGCGCCCGAGCTGCTCGCGCAAAAGGACATCGATGGCGGCCTGATCGGCGGCGCCTCGCTCGAGGCGCTCTCCTTCGTGGCTCTCGTGAAGGCGGCGGTGGCGGCCGCCTGAGCGGCCGCCGCCCGGCGCCTCCCGCCGGCCCGGCCGGGCCCCGGCGGCTTCGCCGGGCGTTTGCGGGCTTGCGGGCGGCGCAATGGCTCGGATTAGCTTCCGGGCGATGCGGCGCCTCCCCGCCTTTCTCCGGTTGACCTTGTTCTGCGCCGCCACGGGCCTGTCGGCGGAGTACCAGCTCGCCGTGCCGGAATGGTCGATCGAGGCCGCCTTTGCCGCCGAGCCGAAGAGCGACGTGATCGCCACGCCTTCGCCCCAGGGTGAGGTCAAGGCGGTCCGCTACTTTCTCGAGCAGGACGGCGAGCGCAGCATGATCATCCGGTTCACCTATCCGCTCGCCATGACACCGGGCGAGGAGACCGGCGTGTACGAGAAATCCATTGGCGAGATGATGCACTCGCGCCCCGGCCAGCTGCGCACGCGCGAGGCCTTCCAGCTCGGGGCGTTCGGCGGCGAGCGCATCGTCATCGCGCAGCCGCGTGAAAAGACGCTGCGGGAGGTCCGCCTCGTGGTCGTGGGTTCGTCGCTTTACGTGCTGAGCGCGGAGTGGCCGGCCTCGGGCACGGGCGCCGACCGCGCGCGGCAGTTCTTCGACAGCGTGCGGCTGCGGCCCGACAGCGTCGACCCGCGCGTGGTCGGGGAGCGCGAACGCTGGCGCACGCTTTCCTTCGGCAAGTTCAGCCTTCGCTTCGACGCGACGCGCTGGTACCGCGATCCCGGCGACCAGGAGCCCGGGGTCTTCAACTTCCTGCGCACGGACGAGCAGGCCGAGGCGCAGTTCATCGCCGAGGAAAAGCCGGTCGAGGGCGACGACATCGCCACGGCCGTGATCAAGACCGCGCAGGAAGGAGCCGAATCGCTGAGCGTCAAGCATCGCGGCCGGAAGCGGCGCGGCACCGTCGAGGTCACGGAGGTCGAGTTCGCGGCGCGGGTGGACGGCGCCAACTACGTCAACCACGGCTACTTCTATTCGGGGGCGGAGGGCACCGTGCAGTTGCGCGCCTGGGCGAAGGAGGCGGAGTACCGGTCCGTGGCGGGTGACATCATGGAGTTCCTCGACGGCCTCACCGTCGCGGCCAAGTAGGCCGCCGGCGCCGGGTCACCGAGCCCGCGTGGCCATCGAGTCGATCAACGCGTGGAGGAACGACTTGTCACCGGGCAGCGCGCCGAGGGCGGTCCGGGCGGCATCGGAATGCTCGCGGGCCAGCCGGCGCGACGCCGCGAGGCCATGGAGGCGGACATAGGTGGTCTTGCCGGACCGGGCGTCCTTGCCGGCCGTCTTGCCGAGGGTCGCGGTATCGGCCGTGGCGTCGAGCACGTCGTCTACGATCTGGAACGCGAGGCCGAGATGGTGCCCGGCGCGGCGCAGCGCCGCCAGCGCGGTGTCATCGGCGCGGCCACACAGGCCGCCGGCGACCAGCGCGGCCGTGAGGATGGCGGCGGTCTTGTTCAGGTGAATGAACTCGAGGGTGTCCGCGGACGGTGCCGCGGACCCCTCCGCCAGCAGATCCTCCATCTGGCCGCCGATGAGATGCTCGCTGCCGGCCGCGTCGGCGAACTCGCGCGTGAGGCCCAGGGCGAGCGCGGGCCGGGCGGCGTAGTGCCGCGCGAGCAGCTGGAAGGCGAGGGTCAGGAGCGCATCGCCGGCGAGCAACGCCGTGGCTTCGTCAAACTGCCGGTGCGCCGTCGGCCGGCCGCGGCGCAGGTCGTCGTCGTCCATGCACGGCAGGTCGTCGTGGATCAGGGAGTAGGTGTGGATGCACTCGAGCGCAACCGCCGCCGGCAGCGGATCGACCGGCGCGTCGAACAGGTCCGTCGCGGCCAGCAGGAGCACCGGCCGGAGGCGCTTGCCGCCCGCCTGCAGGCTGTAGCGCATCGCGGCATGGAGCCGCGCCGGGCGGACCGTCGCGGCTGGCACCAGCGATTCAAGGCCGTCCTCGACGCGGCGCACGAGGTGGTTGAGCTGGTCGGCGAAGGGCATGCGGGCTGCGTCGACCACAACGCGGATAAGCCCCTGAGGTCAAGCAGGTCCCGTCGCCCGCCGGCGGCGGCCCGGGGCAAGAACAGTCTCGCCAAGCCGGGAGGGGCGAATCATACCATGGGGCTCTTTTCTGGATGCCGACTTACGATTACATCTGCGCAAAATGCGGGCATGAGCTGGAGGTGTTCCAGTCGATGAAGGAAGCCCCGCTCAAGGTTTGCCCGGCCTGCCACCGGCGCTCGCTGAAACGCAAGGTGGGCGGCGGGGCCGGCCTGATCTTCAAGGGCTCCGGCTTCTACATCACCGACTACAAGAAGAAGCCCGCGGAAAAGCCGGCGGAAAAGCCGGCGGCGACCGCCACCCCTTCCAAATCATCCGAGCACAAACCTGCCGCGGCCAAAGCCGCGAAATAGTCCCCACCATGGCCGACAAGAAACTTGAAAAAGCGCTCTATGGTCCGAGCGTCACCGAAGTTGCCCTGGGCGCCGTCCTGGGCCTGCTCTGCGGCGTGCTGGCCGCCTGCCTCTACCTGGTGTTCAAGCCGGTGCAGCAGGTCAAGGTCCTGCCGAAGGAGCCCTCGCGCAGCGTGGTGTACTACATCCCGGGCTCGGACAGCAACGCCAAGGGCCGCACCTGGCAGGCCAAGGAAAAGCAGTTGATCGCCGGGACCAATGTCACCGTCGTCGAGGACGAATTGAACGCCTGGGCCTCGAGCCTGGCGGCGCCGCCGGCGCCCAAGGCCGCGGCCCCGGCGCCGAAGGGCAAGGACAAGGCCAAGCCCGCCGAGAAACCGAAGGAGGAGGCGCCGAAGGACGCCGCCGCCAAGCCGCCACCCGAGGGCTTTGTCATCCCGGGCACGCTGAATTTCAAGATCGTCGACGACCAGGTCCAGGTCGGGCTGAAGTGCACGCTCAACTGGTACGGGATGACCTACGACACGACCGTCGTGGCGCTGGGCACCTTCCGCCCGTCGGGCGACAGCATCGTCTTCAAGCCGGGCAAGCTCTACCTCGGTTCCTGCCCGCTGCACCTGTTGCCCGCGCTCCCGAACCTGCTGGTTTCGGGGATCACGTCAAAGGTCAAGATCTCGGATGAACTCCGCGTCGCGCTGAGCAAGCTCAAGTCGGTGACCATCGAGAAAGGGGCGATGACCCTGGCCGTGCAATAGGGCGGGGGCCCGCACCGGCCGTGTCGAAACACCTGAAGAACATCAGCGTCGTCGCGACGGCGACGGTGGTGTCGCGCGTGCTTGGCCTCGTGCGGGACCAGCTGGGCGCGGCGATCTTCGGGGCCAGCCTGCTCAACACGGCGTTCCTTTCCGCCTTCCGCCTGCCGAACCTCTTCCGCCGGCTGCTCGGCGAGGGCGCGCTGACCGCGGCCTTCCAGCCCACGCTCCAGCACGAGCTCCACGAGCACGGCCGCGACGCCGCGTTCGCCCTGCTCAACAAGGTCGCGAGCTGGCTGCTGGTCGTGTGCGGCGGGCTGGCGGCACTGCTGATGATCGGGTTCAGCCAGTCACGCCGGCTGCCGGGGCACGAGGACAAGTGGTATCTTCTCGCGGACCTCACGGTGATCCTCGTGCCCTACCTGGTGCTGGTCTGCCTGGCGGCGCCGTTCAGCGCCACCCTGAACGTCTGCCATCGTTTCCTGGAGCCGGCGCTCTCGCCGATCCTGCTGAACCTCGCGATGATCGTCTCGCTGGGCGGCGCGGGCCTGCATTTCGCCTCGTCCCCGCTGGGCGAGATCCACTGGCTGTGCGCCGGCGTCCTGGTGGGCGGGGTGCTGCAACTGCTGGTGCCCGCGGCCGCGTTGTACCGGTACGAAGGCTGGCGGCCGCGTTTCGACCTGGGGCTGTCGCCGCGGGTGCGCGAGGTGGCGCTGCTCATGACGCCCGGCCTCTGGGGCACGGCGATCTACCAGGTGAACTCGTTTGTCTCGAGCCTGCTGGCCTATTCGATCAACGATTCGGCCGGCACGCTGATGTTCTACGCGAACCGCCTGATGGAACTCCCGATCGGCGTCTTTGCCATCGCGGTGTCGACCGTGGTCTACCCGCTGCTCTCGAAGCACGCGATCGAGGGCAACCACGCCGGCCTGGCCGCGGACTTCAAGCAGGGCATCCGGCTGATCCTGGTGATCAACGTTCCGGCCGCGGCCGGCCTGGCGCTGCTCAGCGAGCCCATCGTGCGGGTGCTGTTCGAGCGGCACGCGTTCACCGTCGCGGACACGGGCGCCATGTCCCTGCTGCTCGCGCTGTACGTGATCGGCCTGCCCTTCTTCTCCGTGGTGAGCCTGACCCTGCGGGCTTTCTATGCGCTGAAGAACACCAAGTCGCCGGTGCGCGTGGCGACGATCGACTTCCTGATCAACCTGGGGCTGAGCCTGCTGCTGATGCGCTGGCTGGACGCCGCCGGCCTCGTCATCGCCAGCACGTCGGCGATCATCGCCCAGACCTGGCTGCTGCTGCGGGAGCTCCGGCGCCTGGTGCCCGGGCTGGAGCTGGCCCGGCTCGGACCCAGCCTCGGGAAGATTGTCGCCGCCACCGCGGTCATGGGCCTGGTTGTGTGGGCCGGGGCCCATTGGCCCGGCTGGCTGGCGCTGGGCGGCAAGAGCCGGGCCTGGGCGCAGGTGCTCGTCCTGGTGCCGCTGGGCGGCGGCGTTTACGGCGTCTTGCTCTGGCTGTTGAAGATCGAGGGCCGGGAGGAGTTCGCGGCGTTGCTGGCGCGGATCCGGGACCGGTTGCGCTCAAACGCAGCCTGAACTCCGGCCCGGGCCGCGGGGGCGGCCGGGAGCTTCCCCTTGGAGGCGGGACGCCCTCGTCCCGCGGGTTGCCATCGGCGCCTTTGCCAGGCGGGGCGAGGGCACCCCGGCCCCAACGCTTAGGCGCCCGGAGCGCTGGCGACGGCCATGCGTTCACGCATGAGTTGCATGACCAGGCGGGCGAGGGCCTCGGGGGCGAAGTGGGCCGTGTTGATCATCAGGTCGTACGTATGCGGGTCGTCGATGTTCGCCTCGAAGTTCGAGTGCACGTAGCGGCTGCGCGCGCGATCGGTCTCCTCCAGGGTGCGGATCGCCGTCGCGCGGTCGCACCCTTGCATGGCTTGCAGGCGCTGGATCCGCACCTCCATCGGCGCGACCAGCCGCAGGTGGAGCCCGCCGGGGACGCCGCGGGTGACCAGGTGCGAAGCGCGGCCGGCGAAGATCACCCGGCCCAGCAGCGCGATCTGCAGGATGGCCTCCGAGACCCGGTGCTCGAGTTCCCAGAGCGGCGGATGCAGGCCGACGATCTCGCCGATCATGCCCTTGATTTCCGACACGCGGTCCTCCGGCAGGTAGGTGGCGAGGTGCTCGGGCAGGTGGTGCTGGGTGAGCGCGTGGGTCAGCAGATCCTTGTCGAGAAACATCCAGCTGCGGTCCTCCTCGCCGAATTGCTCGTCGAGCATCGGCAGGAGGAGGCGGCCGAGCGTGGTGGCGCCGGCGCAATTCTCGCGCGAGATGGTGATGAAGGGGCGGGCGGGGCCGCCGAACGGGACATGGGTTTCGCCGGGGGCCTTCAGGCGGGTGCGAAAGATGGCCAGTCCCTGGTCGAGGTAAGTATGCGGAGTCATGGCGGGAATGTTTGGGGTGATTCACTCCGGCCGGGCGACTGCTCCGGTCGCGGGCTCCCGGGGGTTGGCGGGTTCCCACGAACGGAAGAATATCGCCGCCCCGGCGGTGTCGCCACTGGAAATCCTGCGCATATTTTGTCGTGCAGGATTTGCCATCGGCGCCGCGGCGGCTTTGTCTGGGCCGATGCCCGCCCTACCGGAGATCCAGCACCTGCGCGAGGCCCGCCGCTTTGAGACGACCATCGAGGGTCATCGTTCGGTCTGCACCTACGAGCTGGCTGGCGGCGCCATGGTCCTGACCCACACGCTGGTGCCGCCGGAACTGCGCGGCCGGGGCGTGGCGGAGCAGCTCGTCCGCGCCGCGCTCGCCGAGGCGCGCGCGCAAGGCTGGCGGGTAGTGCCGCAATGCTCGTACGTGGCGAAGTTCATCGCGCGGCACGCCGAGTTCCAGGACCTGCTCGCCGGCTGAACGGGTACAAAAAAACCCGCGGCGCGGGCCGCGGGCTGGCGAAGGGAGGGGAGGATCAGGCCTTCTCGACGAGGCCGGCCTTGATGGCCTTGACGGAAACCCACATGCGCTTGGTGCCGCCATTCGGCAGCTTGACCTTGATCCACTGGAGGTTCGGGCGGAAAAGCCGCGGCGTGTGCTTCGTGACGTGCGTGCCGATGCCGCCGCTCTTCTTGGACTGGCCCTTGCGATGGATGATGCGGCCTTTGACGGGGCGTTTCCCGGTGATGGAACAGATTCTTGCCATGGTGTTTCGAGAGTTAAAGGGTCGTGAGTAAAGGGTGGGAGGAATGCTTAGCAAGGGAAATATGGGTCGCGTTCCCGGAGGGGTTTCATTTGCGCAAAGCATGGAGCACTTGGAACTTATGCCCCATATTGCTGGGATGCAGGAGCTGCATCATCATCCGTTTCCGCGGGCTCAATCGACCGGCCTCCGCCTGGGTCATAGCGGCCAGCGCGTCGGCCGCGTACCGCATGAAGAAGCGCTCCTGAAAGTCGACCTGCGGCTCGATGAACCCGGCCCGGGCAAGGCCGTCCTCCAGCCAGTCCCAGCAGATATGGCAGGTCAGGTCCTGCTTTCCCGGCCGGGCGAGGAGGTCGTTGCCGATGCGCTGGCGGTGATAAGTCCGCGCCGTGCCGGCCGGCAGGTTTCGCGCCAGCTCCTCCCAACTCTTGCCATAGTCGAACGCGAGGAAGAGCCCGCGCCAGGGCGGGCCGGCGATTCGCTCGAGCAGTGGCACCGTGCGCAAGGGAAGGTCGATATGGTAATCCTCCGGCGCGGCGGCAGGCAGCCGGCCGGCCTCGGCGGCAATCTCGGGTGAGAGATTCGGGAGCTCCACCTCGCGCAGCTGGCGCCCGTGCAGCGCCACCCCGAGCTCGCGCCAGGCGCCGCGGCGCCACACCACGCGGTGGAACGGCTGCGCGTCGAACAGCTCGTTGGAGAACACGACCGCCGCCGGCGGCAGCTCGATCGCCTGCCCGAGAGAGACCGTGCGATAGGCGGAAAACGGATGGGCCAGATCGCGCAGGACGCCTCCGCCCGGCTCCGCGCCGATCTCGACGAACACGTGGTCCGCCGGCCGGGCCGGCGCCAGCAGCCGGGTGGCGGCCGCGATGACGAGTTCGCCGAACACCGGGTTGAATGACGTGGCCGTGTAGAAATCGGCCCGCTCGTCGCGGCCGACCCGCCGGAAATCCCGCGTGTAGTAGCCGGCGGCCGGGTGGTACATGGCGAGATCCATGTAGCGGGCGAATGACACCCCTGCGGCCGCCCCGGCTTCAGCAGCGAACACTTCATAAAAGTCGGACGACGAACCCATTTTTCGAACTTGTGCAGGATGGTCGATACGCCTCCGGCCGGTCGGAGGCCAGGGAACGTGCATATCGCTATTTGCCAAGCGAAACAAATGCCTACACTGAAAGCCATGCTCAAACGCGCGCTTCTCCTCGGCCTCGCCATGGCGATCGGATTCGGCGTGGCGCAATGGGTCGGGCCGCGACCGGGTGCGCCGAGCTGGTGGCCCGATCGCGAGCGCGACCGGAATGTGCGTTATTTTCGCCAGGTGCTCCAGTTGGTGGAGGAGAACTACGTGGGCGATCCGCCGCCGGGTTATGACGAGCTGACCCGATCCGCGCTCGAGGGCATGGTCGGCTCGCTCGACCCGCATTCGCAATTCATGCGCGCCGACGAATACCAGGCGACGGAGGAGGATCTCGCGAACGCCTTCGGCGGCGTCGGCATCCAGGTCGAGCAGCGCGATGGCTACATCGCGGTGGTCGCGCCCATCGCCGGTTCGCCGGCGGAGCGTGCCGGCATCCGCCCGGGCGACCGCCTGGTCAAGATCGACGGCAAGGTGCTCGATGCCCCCTCCGTCGACAAGACGATCAAGCTGGTCCGGGGCGAACCGGACACGGAAGTGACGCTGACCATCTTCCGCCCCAGTCGCGGCCAGACCATCGATTTTCGTCTCAAGCGCGAGCGCATCAAGCTGGACAGCGTGCGCAACGTGTCGCTCGGCTCCGATGGCGTCGGTTATCTCCAAATCACGCAGTTCAGCGAGCGCACGGGCGAGGAGTTCAAGCAGGCCCTCGGCGGGCTCGAGAAGCGCGGGATGCGTGCGCTCGTGATCGACCTGCGCGGCAACCCGGGCGGATTGCTCGATGCGGCGATCGACGTGTGCAACCAGTTTTTCGACAAGGGCGAGCTGATCGTCTACACCCAGGGCCGCACGCGGGATTCCCGCGAGGAATACCGGGCGGACGGCGAACACCCGCCGCGGAACTACCCGATCGCGCTGCTCGTGGACGGCAACACCGCCAGCGCCGCGGAGGTGGTTTCCGGGGCGATGAAGGACACGAAGCGCGCCGTCATCGTCGGCGAAAAGACCTTTGGAAAGGGCTCGGTCCAGACGGTCCTCGACCTCCGGAACGGCGAGGGCATGCGCCTGACCACCGCGCGGTACTACACGCCGAGCGGCATCACGATCCACGAAAAGGGCATCCAGCCGCAGGTGGAAATCGAGCTTTCCGCCGACGATGAAGCCAAGGTGCGCCTGCAGCAGGCGCGCATGGACCTGGCCAACCCGGCGGATTTCGCCGGCCGGTTCGGCTTCGAGCCCATCGCGGATGTCCAACTGGACACCGCCCGGGAGATCCTGCGCGGGGTGCTGGCGGAACGGGAGCGGAAATGAGCGACGGAGTCGGAGCAATGCTGTGATCCTGGCGCTGGAAAGTTCCTGTGATGAGACGGCGGTGGCGATCTTCGACCCGGCCCGGGGACTCGCCGGCGAGTGGGTGCACAGCCAGATCGCCTTGCACGAGGCCTACGGCGGCGTTGTGCCCGATCTGGCCAGCCGCGAGCACTTGGAGAAATTCGGACCGTTGCTGGCCCGCGCTCTCGCCGCCATCCCGGCCGGGCGCGTGGACCGGATCGCCGTGACGCAAGGACCCGGCCTGGCAGCGTGCCTGGCGATGGGCCTCGCCGCGGCCAAGAGCCTGGCGCTTGCCTGGGACGTCCCGGTGGTCGGCGTCAATCACCTCCGGGCGCACGCCTTTTCGCCGTTCATCCCGCTGCATGCGGCCGGCCCGGATGGATTCGAGGCGGCGTTCGCGGCGCGCCTGCCGCACCTGGGCCTCCTGGTGTCCGGTGGCAACACCGCGCTCTTGTCCATCGATGAGGACCGCCGGCTCCGGCTGCTGGCCTCGACCCTCGACGATGCCGCCGGCGAGGCGCTCGACAAGGGGGCCAAGCTGCTGGGCCTCGGTTATCCGGGCGGCCCGCTGGTGGAGAAGCTGGCGGCGGAAGGGAAGGCGGATGCTTTTGAGTTCCCGAAGGCGGTCGCCCAGCGCACGACGCTCGATTTCAGCTTCTCGGGGTTGAAGACGAGCCTGCGCTACCAGGTCGAGAAGATGGCGCCGGACGTGGTCGAGCAACGCCGGCCCGACCTGTGCGCGAGCTACCAGCGCGCGGTCTTCGAGTCCTTGGTGCGGAAATCACGCCTCGCCCTGGAGCGCGGGGCCTATCGGTCCCTCGGCTTGTCGGGCGGTGTGGCCAACAACCGCACCCTGCAGGCGCGGCTGGCCGAGGTCGCGCGCGCGCACGGCGTCGAATTTCTCCGCGCGCTGCCCCAGCACACGGGGGACAACGCCGGCATGGTGGCATTCGCGGCTTGGATCGAGCGCGAGCCGGGAGGCGTCAACCAAGGCGGCTACGCCCTCGAGATCGCCCCGAGCCTGCCGCTGGCGCTGGCGCCTTCACCGCTGCCGAGCTAATGGACATTGTCGCGCGGGGCTGATTGCCCCGCCTCCAATTCAAGCCGGCGGCCCGCGGGGTGAGGGCACCCCGCCTCCAGTTCAGGCCGGCTGGACCGCGAGCCGACCGCCCGGCGCCGTACGCGACTGGCGTTGCTGTTGCAGTTTGTCGCGAAGATAAGGCGCGGTGGGACTCGACTTGAGCTTCAGCAATCCGGCGAGCGGGCCCTGGTACAGGATGCGGCCGCCGTTCGGCCCGCCGCCGGGCCCGAGTTCGATGATCCAGTCCGCCTCGGCGAGGAGATCGAGGTGGTGCTCGATGACGACGACCGTGTGCCCCTGGTCCACGAGGCTGTGGAGCACCTGGATGAGTTTCTCGCAGTCGCTGAGATGCAGCCCGATGGTGGGCTCCTCGAGCAGGTAGAGGTTGCGCACGGCGATGTCGCGCGAGCGCTCCTTGAACGTGCGGAGGCCGCCGGACAATTCGGTGACGAGCTTCAACCGCTGCGCCTCGCCACCGGAGAGGGTGGGGGAACTCTGGCCGAGTGTCAGGTAGCCGAGGCCGCAGTTGACCATCAGCTGGCAGACCTGCGAGAGCTGCGAGTGGAAGTCGAAGAAAACCGCCGCCTCGTCGAAGGACATGCGCAGGACCTCGCCGATGCTTTTGCCCTTCCACGTGACGTCGGCCAGCTCCGGGCTGTAGCGCGAGCCGCCGCAGGCGTCGCACGGCAGGTAGGAATCGGGCATGAACGCCATCTCGAGCTTGATGCGGCCGGCGCCGGCGCAGGTCTCGCAGCGGCCGCCGGGCGTGTTGAACGAGAAGCGGCTCGCCGTGTAGCCGCGCATCTTCGCCTCGGGCAGCGAGGCAAAGAACTGGCGGATGAGGTCAAAGATGCCCAGGTAGGTCGCCGGTGTGGACCGGGGTGTCTTGCCGATGGGCGCCTGGTCGACCTCGATGACCGATTTGAAGCCGGCGGCGCCGCGCAGCGAAGCAAAGGGCGGTGGGACGCGGGACGCCGGCACCCCGCCGCCATTGCCGGCGTCGAACCCGCTGAGCCGGCCAAAGGCCTTGCCCGAAAGCAGGCCCTGCCGGGCCTTGATGGCGCACGTGACCGCCGGATGGAGGATGTCGCGGAAGAGGGTGGATTTGCCGGCGCCGCTCGGGCCGCACACCATGATCAGCCGGCCGGGCGGCAGGCGCAGCGTTTCATCGCGGAGGTTGCGGTAGTTGATGCCGGCGAGTTCGAGCCAGGAGTGTTCGGTGATGACGTCGGGTGGGAGCAGGCCTGCTTGCGATTTCCCGGAGGTGGCGCGAGCAAGCTCGCTCCCACGGGAGACGAGCCGATAGCAGCCGCGGGTGGGATGCGGGATCCCCTTGGCCAGGAACAGGCCGGTCAGCGAGGCGGCGTTTCGCTTGATCGCGGCCGGCGTGTCGTTGGCGAGCACGGTGCCGCCATTGACGCCGGCCCCGGGGCCAAGGTCGATGATGCGGTCGGCGTGCTCCATGACGACGTCGTCGTGTTCGACGACGAGCACGGTGTTGCCCTTCTCGCGCAACGACTCGAGGGTGCCGATCAGGCGGTCATTGTCGCGGGCGTGGAGGCCGATGGAGGGCTCGTCCAGCACGTACAGCACGCCGGAGAGGTTCGACCCGAGCTGGGCCGCCAGGCGGATGCGCTGGGCTTCGCCGCCGGAGAGCGTGTCGGTCGGCCGGTCCATTTCGAGGTACTCGAGTCCGACCTGGCCGAGGAAGCGCAGGCGCTCCTCGATTTGCGGGACCACATCCTGCGTGATGGCCCGGCCGCGGGCGTCGAGCTTCAGGCCGCGCAGCGCGGCGAGAAGTCCGTCGGGCGTGAGGCGGGTGAGCTCGGGCAACGAGAGAAAGGTCCCGTTGCGCAGCGGCAGCTTCACGGCGCGAGCCACGCGGTTGAGGCGCTCGCCGTGGCAGGTCGGGCACGGCCGGCCGTGCGCGGCGGGGTCGTCGGGATCAATGGCCCGGAGGGCATCCGCGACCTCCGCCGGCAGCTCCTCGTCCTCGCGCGCCTCCTGCCGCATCCAGTCATAGATGCGACCGTGGCCGCGGCAGCTCGGGCACCAGCCCTTGGGCGAATTGAAGGAAAAATTCTTGGGATCGAGTTCGGGAAAAGATTCGCCGGTCTCGATGTCGGTCCGGGTGGTCGAGAACCACGACAGCACCGTGCCGTCGGGCGTGAGGAGAAAGCAGGCGCCGCGCCCGAGCGCCAGCGCGTGCTCCAGGGCCTGCGCCGGCGAGTTCAGCGATGTTGGTTTGCGGTTCGCCGTTCCATCGGACCGTGAACCCTGAACCGCGAACGGCAGGCGGCGGAGGTCCGCCACCACCACCTCGATGTCATGTTCCTTGTAGCGGTCGAGCTTCTGGAAGTTCTCGACACGCAACAGCCGGCCGTCGGCGCGCATGAGTTCATAGCCCTGGCGCGCAATCCACTTCGCGATCGGCTCGTGGTGGCCCTTGCGGCCGCGGATCAGCGGCGCGCACAGGTAAAGGTGCCGGGCCTTCCGCGCCTTGGGGCTGGCGAGCAACCGGTCAAGCAGCTGGCACAGCTGTCCCGGCGACAGCGGCGTGACCGGCCGGCCGGTTTCGGGATGATGCTGGACGCCCAGGCGGGCGTAGAGGAGCCGCAGGTATTGCGCGACCTCGGTGATGGTCGCGACGGTGGATTTTCGCGTGCCGCGGGTCACCCGCTGCTCGATGGCCACGGTGGGTGGAATGCCGGACAGCCGGTCGATGTCGGGCCGCGGCAGCTGCTCGACGAACTGGCGCGCGTAGGGCGACATCGATTCCATGAAGCGGCGCTGGCCCTCGGCGAAGATGATGTCGAAGGCGAGCGTCGACTTGCCCGAGCCGGAGACGCCGGTGACGACCGAGAGCCGCCGGTGGGGAATCGTCACATCGATGTTGCGCAGGTTGTTTTCGCGGGCGCCGACGACGCTCAGTTCCCCGCCGTCGAGCGCCAACGCCGCCTGGTAGGGAGCCGGTGGCTCGGCGGCGGCCAGCACCGGCGGCGTGGTTTCGGCCAGCGCCGCCTGCAGGTAGGGGCTGGTGGCGGTACCGGCACGGGCGAGGTCCTCCGGCGTGCCCTCGGCCACGATGCGGCCGCCCTGGGCGCCGGCCTCGGGGCCGACCTCGAGGATCCAGTCGGCGGACTTGAGGACGTCGAGGTTGTGCTCGATCAACACGACGCTGTGCCCGCGCGCGACGATGCGCTGCAGCACCTCGAGCAGGCGCCTGACGTCGTGGCGATGCAGGCCGGTGGTCGGCTCGTCGAGCAGGAGCAGGGCGCCGGCCGGTTCCGCGGGGCCGGGCTCCGGGGTCCGGGTCCCGGGGGCGAGCTCACCGGTGAAATCGCCGAGATAGCGGACCAGCTTGAGCCGTTGCGATTCGCCGCCGGAGAGCGTGTTCAAGGGCTGGCCGAGCGGCAGGTAGCCGAGGCCCACTGCCTCGAGGGCCGCGAGGCGGCGGCGGATTTCCTCGTGGCCGGCAAACAGGCGCAGCGCCCCGGCGATGGTCGTGGCCAGGAGGTCCGCAACGGACCGGCCCTGCCACCGGATCGCGAGCACCTCCGGCTTGAAGCGCCGGCCCTCGCAGATCGGGCAGGGGACGAAGACGTCGGAGAGGAACTGCATCTCGACCCGCTCGCTGCCGAGTCCCTGGCAATGGTCGCAGCGCCCGTCGCCGCTGTTGAACGAGAAACTCGACGCACTGAAGCCGGCTTCCTGCGCGGCGGGTTCGGCGGCGTAAAGCTCGCGGATGAGTTCCCAGGCCTCGCAATAGAGCGCCGGGTTGGACCGCGGCGTGCGGCTGAGCGGCGACTGATCGACCAGCACCACCTCGGAGAACGCGAGGTCCGACTGGATGCGCTCGATCGATGCCGGGTCCTCGGTCATCAGGTTCCGCTGCGCCAGCAGTCCCTGGTGAATCACGTTGTCGAGGAGGGTGGACTTGCCGGAGCCGGACACGCCGGACAGGCACACCAGGCGGCGCAGCGGCAGCCGAAACGACAGGCCGGCGACGTTGTGCTTCGCGGCGTTGAAAAACCGCAGCCACGGGGCGCCGGCCACCGGGCGCCGCGCCGCCGGAACCTCGATGCGCTTCCGGCCGGACAGGTACGAGCCCGTGATGCTCCGCGGGGAGGCGAGCAGCGCGGGCACGTCGCCTTGGAAGACCACCTCGCCCCCGGCCGCGCCCGGCTCGGGCCCGATCTCGATCACGTGGTCGGCGGCCCGGATCATGGCCTCGTCGTGCTCGACGACGACGACCGTGTTGCCGGCATCGGTCAGGCTGCGGATGATGCCGATCAGCCGGTCGATGTCGCGCGGGTGGAGCCCGACGGACGGCTCGTCGAGCACGAACAGGGTGTCGACCAGCGAGGTGCCGAGGCACGAGGTGAGGTTGACCCGCTGGACCTCGCCGCCCGAGAGCGTGCGGGACGTGCGGTCGAGCGTGAGGTAACCGAGACCGACCTGTTCGAGATAACGCAGCCGGGTCACGATCGAGTCGTGCGCGAGGGCGGCGCTGTGCGCCTCGGGACCGGCCGGGCGGGAGGACAAGGTCGTGTCGGCGGCAATGAGTTTCAGCAGGTCGCCGATCGGAAGCTGGTACAGCTCGGGGAGGGTGCGGCCCCGCCATTTCCAGCAGAGCGCCTCGGGTTGCAGCCGGGCGCCCTGGCAGGCCGGACAGCGATCGTAGGAGCGGAAGCGGGAGAGAAACACCCGCACGTGCATCTTGTACGTGGTCTTCTCCAGGTAGCGGAAGAAACCCTTCAGGCCGTACCAGTATTTCGGCCAGCACCGGGTCTCACCATCATAACCGGGTGAGCCCTCGATCACAAAGGCCTGCTGTTCGGGTGTGAGCGCGGCGAAGGGCACATCGGTGGGAATGCCCAGTTTTTTCGTGAAACGGAGGAGATCCTTCTTCGATTCGCCGTAGATTTCGCCTTCCCACGGCTTGATGGCGCCCTGGTCGATCGAGAGCGAGTGGTCGGGGATCGCGAGGCGGTAATCGATGGCGATGACACGGCCGAAACCCCGGCAAGTCGGGCAGGCGCCAAGCGGTGAGTTGAACGAGAAGAGCCCGGGCGTGGCCGGGCGGAAAGTCCGGCCGGTGGCCGGCGAGTGCAACCCGCGCGAATAGTGGCCCGCGGCGCCGAGGGTGTCGGCCGCGAAAAAGTGCACCTCGCCCTTGCCGAAGTGCAGGGCGGTTTCGCAGGCCTCGAGAAAACGGCCCTTGTTCTCCGCGACCATTCTCAGCCGGTCCTGGACGACGAAGAGCGAGGAGCGAGCGGTGAGCGACGAGCGATGAGCCGGGGTGGCGAGGAGTTCGTCAATCTTGTGCAGGTCCAGCGGAGCTTGATCGGCGCCGGGTTGGGGGGATCGGGCGCCGGCCTGTCCGACCAGGACGCGCGTGTAGCCCTGGCCCTTGATGCTCGCGAGGATTTCCGCCCACTTGAGGTTGTCCGGCCGGGCGATCCGGAAGCACAGCAGGAGCGTCGCGGCCGGATGGGCTGCGAGGGACTTGGCCCAGATGGTCTGCGGGTTGTCGTCCTCGACCTTTTCGCCGGTCTCGGGGTCGTAGCACGCGGCGGCGTGGCTGAACCAGACCTTGGCGAAGTCGGTGAGCTCCGTCATCGTGCCGACCGTCGAGCGGGACGTCTTGACCGTGTTGGTCTGCTCGATGGCGATCGAGGGGCGGATGTTCTCGACGGCGTCGACGCGCGGCTTGTCCAACAGGTCGAGAAATTGGCGCGTGTAGGCCGAGAACGTCTCGACGTAGCGCCGCTGGCCTTCGGCGTGCAGCGTGTCGAACACCAGCGAGGATTTGCCGGCGCCGCTCAGGCCGGTGACGACGATGTAGCGGCCCAGCGGCAGGTCGAGGTCGAAGCCCTTGAGGTTGTTCTGGCGGACGCCGCGAAGGCGAATGGACTCGGTGGTCGGCACGGGGTGCACTGATTGACGACGATTCCGTGGAAAGCAACCCGGCGCGGGCGGCGCGGCCTCCCTGCTGACATAAGGGTGTCAGGAGCGACGACGCGGCGGTCCGCGGCGCGCCTATTTTCGCGTCAGGTCGCGGAAAAGGTTCAAATGGGCCAGCACCTGGTGCTCGGGCGTGAAATGCGCCGCGGCGTGGCGGCGGCCGTGGTCGGAGAAACGCTGCCGCAGCGCGGGTTCGCGAATCAGGCGGTCGAGGCCGCGGACGAAGGCGGCCTGGTCGCGGTTGGGGATCAGCAGGCCGGACCGGTCGGGCGCAAAGCACTCGCCGACGCCGACGACATCGTAGGCGACCGCCGGCACGCCATGGATCTGGGTTTCGATGAGGAAATTGGACAGCGATTCGGTCTGGGAGGTCAGCACGGCGATGTCGGCGGCGTGGTAGAGCGGCGCGGGGTTGGGCTGGTAGCCGAGGAACTTCACCCGCGCGCCGATGCCGAGGTCATGGGCGAGGCGCTCGCATTTGCGGAGGGTCGGGCCGGCGCCGGCGAGCCACAGCTGCCAGTCGAGATACCCGGGAAGGCGGGCGCAGACCTCGAGCAGTTCGCGCTGGTTCTTGCCGGGGCGAAACATGGCCACGTTGAGCAGGACGGCGGTCGAGGGATTGGCGCCGTGGAACCGCCGGAGCGCGAGGTTGCGGGGCGCCGTGGCGTCGGTGAAGCGCAGGATCGGGTTGTGGATCACCGTGATCTTGCCGGCGGGGATGTCGTAATCGTCGGTCAGCACGCGCTTGGCCACGTGGCTGTTCGCGACGATGTGGCGGCACCGGCGGAGCGAGCGCACGAAGAGGAAGGGCAGGCTCTTGCCGGTGCGCATGGTGCAGATGACCGCGGCCTGCGGCAGCCGGCGCTGGATGAAGCCGGCGTAGCAGTTGGCCATCCGGCCCATGCAGAGCACGAGCTCGGGTGTCGCCTCCTCGGCGGCCTTGAGCAGGCCGG
Organism: Lacunisphaera sp.; assembly: GCA_035545835.1. Classification (GTDB taxonomy): domain Bacteria; phylum Verrucomicrobiota; class Verrucomicrobiia; order Opitutales; family Opitutaceae; genus Lacunisphaera. Next base: position 42,501 of record DASZXO010000024.1, on the reverse strand, counting down.
GGGCGAACCAGTCGAGGCCCGTGTCGAACGGTTGCAGCGAGCGAAACGCGAAGGGCTGCTGCTCGGCGTCGATTTCCAGCACACCCCGCGGTCGGAAGGTCAGCAGGGTCACCTCGTGGCCCGCCTTGGCGAAGGACGTCGCCATGAACACGGAGTGGCGCTCGGTGCCGCCGCTGCGCAGGTAGTCCTGGACGATCAGTATTTTCATTGCTCCACGAGGGGGTGCCGCAAGAGTGCGCCCATCATTCAATGAACCAACCGTTCGTCAACCTGCTGGTACGCTTGCTGATCCTCGCGGTTGGCGTGGCATTGAGCACGGCGATCGTGCCGGGCATCTCCTGCGACACCGGTTCAACGTTGTTGGTGGTCGTGCTCGTGCTGAGCTTCTTCAACGCGGTGCTCAAGCCCATCCTGGTGCTCTTCTCGCTGCCGTTTATCGTGCTGTCGCTGGGCATCGGCATCTGGTTCATCAACGCCCTGCTGTTCTATTTCGCCGGGCGGGTGGTCGAGGGCTTCCACGTGGCCGGCTTCGGCTCCGCGCTGGTCGGGGCCTTGATCGTGAGCCTGACCAACATGGTCATGAACCAGTTGCTCAAGCCCCCGCCGCGGCCGCCGGCGCCGCCGCCGGGCGGGACGAAGCGGCCGGACGACGTGATCGACATCTGAACGGGGTGGCGAGCGCCGGGTCGGCGCCCAGTTTGCGTTTGACCGGTCGCACCGCCGCGGCGACGGTGGCAGCCCTCTATGTCTGATTCCATGTACGATCTGGTGGTCATTGGCGGCGGTCCGGCGGGCTATGTCGGCGCGATCCGGGCCGGACAGCTGGGCAAGAAGGTGGCCTGCATCGAAATGGAGCGCCCGGGCGGCACCTGCCTGAACTGGGGCTGCATCCCGACGAAGGCGCTGCTGAAGAGCGCCGAGCTTTACCGCACGATCCAGAAGGCCGACAGCTACGGCCTGAGCGTCACGGGGGCGGGCTTCGATTTTCCGAAGGTCATCGAGCGCTCGCGCGGCGTCGCCAGCCAGATGGCGAAGGGCGTCGAGTTCCTGTTCAAGAAGAACAAGGTCGATCATTTCACGGGCAAGGCGCAGGTCACGATCCCCGGCATGGTCGAGGTCATCGAGGGGCCGGACAAGGGGAAGTTCTTTCGCACCCAAAACATTCTCCTCTGCACCGGCCAGCGCCCCAAGACCCTGCCCGGCCTGCCGGTCGACGGCCGGCGCGTGATGACCTCGCGCGAGGCGCTGGTCGCCAAGGCGCCGCCGAAGACGATGGCGATCATCGGGGCCGGCGCCATCGGCGTGGAGTTCGCGTATTTCTTCAATGCCTTCGGCACGAAGGTCACGCTGGTTGAAATGCTGCCGCAGATCCTGCCGGTGGAGGACGCCGACGTCGCCAAGGTGCTCCAGCGCAGCTTCGAAAAGCAGGGCATCGCCGTCCACACCGGCACGAAGTGCGAGAACATCCGGGTGGACGACGACAGCGTGAAACTCGAGCTGGTGAAGGACAGTGCCCGCACGGAGCTCGAGGTTGAAACCGTGCTCGTGGCCGTGGGCATCACCTCGGCCCTCGACGGCCTGTTCTCCGCCAAGGTGAAGGTCGAGCTCGACCGCGGCTTCGTGAAGGTCGGGCCGGACTACCAGACGAGCGTTCCGGGCATCTACGCCGCCGGCGACATCCAGGGCCCGCCCTGGCTGGCGCACGTCGCCTCCTTCCGCGCCATCCAGGCGGTCGAGGGCATGTTCGGCCACGGGAAACCGAAGCAGGTCGGCACGTTCCCCGGCTGCACCTATTGCCAGCCGCAGGTGGCCAGCACGGGGCTGACCGAGGCCGCCGCGAAGGCGAAGGGCTTGAACTACAAGGTGGGCAAATTCCCGTTCACCGCGGTCGGCAAAGCCGTTGCCGCCGGCGACACCGAGGGCTTCGTCAAGGTCATCGCCGACGCGAAGACCGGCGAGATTTATGGCGTGCACATCGTCGGCAGCGAGGCGACCGAGCTGATCGCCGAATACGGCCTCGCCATGAACCTCGAGGCCACGGTCGACGAGATCCACCATACGATCCACGCGCACCCGACCCTGTCCGAGGCCCTCGGCGAAGCGGCCCTCGCGACGACCGGACAGGCGATCCACATCTGAGGGCGCCTGCGCGCAATGGGTGGGCGTCCTCCTTCGCTGAAGCTCCGGCGGACAGCCTTCGCCCTCGCCCCGCTCGGCGAAGGCTGGTGCGAGTGCCGGGAGTCGAACCCGGATCAATGGCTTCGGAGGCCACTACACTATCCATTGTGCTACACTCGCAAACAACAGGCTGCCCAGCTTTCGCGAGAGGGGCGGGAGTTCAAGCAGTTTTGTCTGCGGCGGAGGGCCGGCCTCCCGGCCGGCCGGGGGCGGTCGGGAGACCGACCCGAAGCAAAAAGGCGGGATCCGGGAATCCCGCCCGACAAGAACTGCCCGACGGGCCCGGGATCGGGTCCCGCCAACTCGATGTTCTCCGGAGCCAGCCTCAGTGTTTCACCGCGACGACCTTGGTCATCGGCTGGCCGATTTCCTTGAGGAGGTCCTGGAACCAGGGCTGCGTGGCATCGAAGGCCTTGCCGCCCTTGATGCGGGGAAACTCGATGGCGCGAAGTTCATTGCCGCGTTCCTCATCGTGGCCGACGAGGCCCGTGATCCCCGCGCGCGCGCACTCGACCGCCTTGAGCACGCAGGCGTCGATGAGCTTGAGGTCCTCCGCATTGGCCGGGGCGGAGCGCGCGAAATAGCCGCTCTTCTGGACGAGCACCTTCTCGGCGCCGATCAGCTTGGCAAAGCGCTCGGCGAACCATTTGCCCGGGTTGATGGTGTCGATCCGGACGTGGCCAAAGGCGTCGCGGGCCACCTCCTCGCCGCGGGCGGTCATCTCGGCAATGATGCTGTCCAGGCCGGCGCCCTCGCTGACGAACAGGTTCACGTTGCCCTGCCGGTCCATGAGCGCGCGGAGGCGCCGGGCCTCGGCGTCGACATCGAGCGCCAGCTCGGGCAGGTAGATGGCGTGGACGGCATAGCGTTCCCGGGCCAGGCCGATGGCGGGCACCCAGCGCTTGGCGGCGAGGGACTGCTGGTAGGCGCGGGCGGTGGCGGCGGTGAGCCAGCCGCAGTTGCGGCCCATCACCTCGTGGACGATGAGCATCCGGCCGCTGGCGCCGAGTTCCGTGACGACATTGGAAAAGAAACGCGCGCCCTGCTCGGCGGCGGTGACGGCGCCCAGGCTCTGGCGGATCGGGATGATGTCGTTGTCGATGGTCTTCGGCAGGCCGATGACCTTGAGCGTGTAGTTGTGTTTCTCGAGGTGCGCGGCGAGGTCGGCGGCGGTGGTGTTGGTGTCATCGCCGCCGACGGTGTGGAGGATGTCGACCCCGTCCCTGGTGAGCTGGGCGGCGGCGACCTCGAGCGGATGCTGGCCTTCCTTGATGAGGCCGCGCTTCACCGCATCCTTGACGTTGGTGAGCTTGACGCGGCTGTTGCCAATGACGCTGCCGCCGTATTCGCGCAGGATCGCGGCGTGGGCCCGGATCTCGGGCGTGACGGGGTAGCTTTCGCCGAGCAGGAGGCCCTTGTAGCCCGAGCGGTAGCAAAGGATGTCCCAATCCGGACACTGCTGCGTGTAATGCAGGATGAGCTGGCCGACGGCGGCGCTGAGGCAGGGGGCGTGACCGCCGGCGGTGAGGATGGCGACTTTCTTCTTCGTGGAACTCATGAGGGAAAAAGGAGGCGACACGATGCAACAGCGCGGCGAGGGGACGCAACCGCCTTTAGTGTCACAGTATTGGCGGATGCTGCGCATCCTTTGACCGGCCCGGAAAGGTTGGCGGGCGCAGGGCGCCCGGGCCGGCCGGCGAAAATGCCGGCGGTCAGGGCGTTCCGTCCCACCGCGGCCGGCCGCCGGTTACTTCTTCGCCGCCTGCATGTGGCGGTGGACGAAGAACCAGTAAATGACGCCCAGCACCGCGAGAATGCCCACGCCCCAGAGTGTGATCGCGCGCAGTTCACCGCGCATCAGCGCCTCATCCTGGCCCGCCTTGACGCCGAGCCAGCAGAGCACGCCGCACCACAGGCCGGAGCCGACCGCGGTCCACAGGGAGAAATGCAGGTAGCTCATGCGGACGATGCCCGCCGGGATGCCGATCAAGTGACGCACGACCGGCAGCAGGCGGGAAGCAAAGATGCCATAGTCACCGTAGGCGGCCGCCCAGCGTTCCGCCTTTTCCAGCTTGGCCGGGGGCACGAAGAAATAGCGGCCGAACTTCAGCACCAGCGGGCGGCCGGCCCAACGGGAGGCCCAGTACATGGCCGTGGCCCCGAGCCACGAGCCCAGCGTGCCGGCCAAGGCGACGCCGAGCAGGCTCATGTCGCCTCGCGTGTAGGCCAGGTGCGCGGCCGGCGGGATGATGAGCTCGCTCGGCAGGGGCAGGAACGTGCTCTCGATGAACATGAGCAGCACGATCAGCGCATAGCCGCCGGACTCGAGCGAATGCAGGTACCAATCGATGAGGGGCTTCAGCAGGTCGTGCATAAACAGAAAAGGCGGGCGCGTTCGACACGCCCGCCGGCCGGGGAGAACTCGCTCAGGCGTCGCCCTTGGTCTTGCGCAGACCCTGGACGCGATCGCCTTCCTTCCACTGGCCGCGCTTTTTCAGGAGCGCGACGCGCTCGAAGCGCTTGAGGACATTGCGTTTGGTGACGAGGCCGCCGGCGACGGGCTTGAGGCTGGGATGCTGGGACATAAGAGGCGTCGGGATTAGGGTGCTTTGGAACGGTGAAAGGGGGCGGGTGTAGAGTTCGCCATAGCCCATGACAAGTATTTTTCACCCACGTGTTCGGCGCTCATCTCGATCCACTGCGGCGTCGCAAAAGGATGATGGCGATGGACCCAGGAACTGAGGGCGGAGGCATTGCCCGGGAGATATTTGAACCAGACCCGGAATTCCTCGGCTTGCTCCAGTTTGCCCTCCCAATGGTAGTACGACCGGATCGGGCCGTCGACCTGCGCGCAGGCCGCCAGCCGGGCCTCGACCGCTCCCCGGGCCAGCTGGTCGGCGTCGGCCCGACTGGCTGTCGTTGTCCAAGCCACGAACATGCAGACATTTTCGCCGGCCCCGTCCGGGTCGCAAAGACAAAATCAGGCATGGCGGCGCGACAATTTAGCCCTTGACGCTCCCTCCTCGCGCCGTAGGCGTATCCGTTCACCTTTTTCCGCCCGCCACCACCATGAGAGACGAATACATCCGCGAAGCCCAAAAAGTCATTTCCGACCCGAATGTCTTGATCAACGTGGTTTCCCGCCGCGTGAAGCAGCTCCGCCGTGGCAGCCGTCCGCTGGTGGAGTCGCTCGAGAAACTGAGCCCGGAAGACGTCGCCCTGCGCGAGGTCATCGAGGGCAAGATCAGCTTCGAGCTGCACACCGCCTGAGGCGGGCGGCGCGCCCGAATCCCCGCGCCAATCCGCCAGATCCGCGAAGCGAGGCCGGCCGGTCTCGCTTCTTTTGTTTGTCACGCCGGGCCCGCCGGCGCATCAGTTATGCCCCGCATTCATGGCCGCACCGAAGCCACATGACTCCGCCCGCTTCACCGAGCAGCGCAACCCCAAGGCGCTGCGGGACTACTTCGTGCACGACAAGTTCGAGGCCGGCATCAAGCTGGTCGGCACCGAGGTGAAGGCGATCCGCGCCGGCAAGGCGCAGCTGGCCGACGCCTTTGCGCGGGTGGAAAAGGGCGGCGTCTGGCTGTACGGCGCCTACATCCAGGAGTATTCCCACGGCGGGCCGTTCCAACACGATCCCCGGCGGGTGCGGCAGCTGCTGCTCCATGACAACGAGATTCGCAAGCTGCGGCAGGCCGTCGAGACCGGCGGCAAGTCGATCGTCGCGCTGCGCCTGTATTTCAAACAGGCGCTGGTGAAGGTCGAGATCGCGACCGCCACCGGCAAAAAGCAGTTCGACAAGCGCGCCGACCTCAAAAAGCGTGAGCTGCAGATGGAAGCGCGCAAGGCCTACAAATTCCGCCGATGAGCCGGAAGACCCACCACAGCGTGACCGTGCGCGTGCCCGGCAGCACCTCGAACTGCGGCGCGGGTTTCGACACCCTCGGCCTGGCGCTGAGCCTCTACAACGAGATCACGCTGACCCGCGGCGACTGGCGCGGGGCCCGGGCGGCGACTCAGGGCGAGGCGGCCGGGCTCGACATGGCGGACGAGGCGGCGCGCCTGTTCTTCGTGCGGTCGGGCGCCGAGGAATTCGGGTTTGAACTTGCCATCGCCGGCGACGTGCCGATGTCGCGCGGCCTCGGGTCGAGCGTGACGCTGCGGGCGGGCGTCGTGGCCGGGTTGAACGAGCTGGCAGGCGCCGGCCTCGGCCAGGACGATTTCTGCAGCCTGGTAACCCAGCTCGAGGGGCATCCCGACAATGCGACACCGGCGGTGATCGGCGGCTTCTGCGTGGCGCGCTCGGACCCGCAGACGGGAGAACTGCTGGGCGTCCTGCGCAAGCCGATCGGGCGCGAGCTGACTTTCGTCGTGGCGGCGCCGGACCAGGAACTCGAGACCCGCAAGGCCCGCGGCATCCTGCCGAAGGAGCTCCCGTATTTCGATGCGATCAAGAGCGTCAACAGCGCGGCCTATGTCGTCGCGGCGATCATCTCCGGCGAATACGACCGGTTGCACGACGCGGTGCGCGATTTCCTGCACGAGCCCTACCGGCTGCCGCTCATTCCCGGCGCGAAGGCGGCGATCGAGGCCGGGGTGGCGGCCGGCGCCCTGACCGGCTGGCTCAGCGGCAGCGGTTCAAGCGTGCTGTGCGTGGCGCGCCCGAAGGTTGCGGCCAGGGTCGGACGCGCGATGGCGGCCGCCTTTGCGGCCCACAAGGTGGAGTCGAAAGTCCACCTGCTCCACGCCGACAACGACGGGTTACGCGTCGTGAAGCGGCGAGCCTGAGACGATCACCTTGGGCGGGTGTTTGTCCGGCCAGTACTTCACCACCTCGTTGGCCAGCGCCGCCCATTTGAACGGCTTCCGGATGATCTCCTTCAGCGACGGCACCGCGGCGAGCTCGCGCTCGGTGAACTTGAGGTGATAGGCCGTGATCATGATCACGGGTATCTCGGGGTTGATCTTCTGGACGGCGGCGATGAACTCGAGGCCCGTCATCTCGGGCATCTGGTAGTCCGTGACGATCAGCCCGACGTTCAGGGCGGGCATCGCGCGCAGCGCGTCGGCCGGTTTTGTAAAACCATGGACGGGGCAGGCCAGGTGCTCGCTCAAGAGCTGCTCCAGCAGGTCGATGTACGAGATTTCATCGTCAACCAGGACGACAATCTTCCCGTTCGGGGTCTGCGGGATGGGGGGCATGGTGTGAGGATGCTGGGGCCCGAAGCTGGGGCGTTTGTACGGAAAAACCACGGTGCGTAAAGCGGATTAGCGGTGAAACGCCGATTGACGGGCCGTTGACAGGCGCGCGGCGGCCGGGGCACTGTGCGCAGCGTGCTGCACATCGTGCTGTTTGAACCGCAGATACCGCCCAACACCGGCAACATCGGCCGGATGTGCGCGGTGACCCGGTCCCGGCTGCACCTGATCCACCCCCTGGGATTCGAGGTGACCGACCGGAACCTCAAGCGGGCCGGCATGGATTACTGGCACTCGCTCGATGTCCATCACCATGCCGACTGGGCGGCGTTCAAGGCCAGCCCCGCCGCCCCGGCGCGGATGTGGCTGTTCACCACGCACGCCACGCAGTCCTTTTGGGCCGTGCGTTACGCCGAGGGCGACGGGCTCGTCTTTGGCAACGAGGAAGCGGGCGCACCCGACTGGCTGCACGCGGAATTCGGCGACGCCCGGCGGGTCAAGATTCCCCACGCCAATGGCGCGCTGCGTTCGCTCAACCTTTCAACCGCGGCCGGCATCGCCGCCTATGAGGCGCTGCGCCAGCTGACAGTCTGAGGTGGCGGCAATTCGATTGTCGCCGCGGCCGGCCGGGGTAGAATGTCGCCCCGATGCGTGCGCTGTCCGTCCTTGCCTGGTGGTCGATCATTGCGGCCTCGCCGCCATGGCTGCACGCCGACTTTGACCAGGTCATCGCCCTCAGCTCATCGGTCCGGCCCGAATACGTCCGGGCGACCGACCCGAACGGGCGGCCGCGGCCCGAAGGATACGTTTTTTCCCCGGGGCATTTCTTCGGGGGCCTGACCCGGGACAGTTCCGTGGAGAAGATGGATTTCATGACCGTTGCGCGCACCCTGGCGCCGCAGCTGGCCAAGCAGGCCTATTTCCCCGCCGGCGACGCCGCGAACGCCGACCTCGTCGTGATCGTGCATTGGGGCGTGACGAGCATCCACGAGGACCCGCAGCGCACGTTTGAAATCGCCGATCTCGGCGCCGCGCTGAACGCGTACAATGCGAACATCGCCCAGGCCGGCATCGCCGACCCCGCCGCCCTCAACAGCCAGCTGGACCAGCTCGACGCCTCCATGGACAACACGCGCAGCGCGATCAACTACAACGCGGCCCTGCTCGGCTACACGCGCAGCCTGCGCCGGGAGCGCGCGCAGGTGTATCCCACGGAAGCGGAGCTCACGCTGAACATGGAGCTGAACGAGGAGCGATACTTCGTCATCCTGATGGCCTATGACAACCGGCTCCTGCTGAAGGAACACAAGGCGAAGCTGCTGTGGGTGACCCGCCTGAGCGTCCGGTCCCCGGGCAACAACTTCACCGAGTCGCTGCCGGCGCTGGCCCAGGCCGGCGGGCAGGTCTTTGGCCGGCCGGTGGACGGCTTGATGCACGTCGACGCGACGTGGAAGCGCGGCGAGGTCACGCTGGGCGAAATGAAGATCGTCGGCGTGGAGGAGCCGCCGCCGTCCCCGCCGTCCAAGTAACCCGCTCAGATCTCGCCGAGCCGCACGCAGGCGGCCTCACGGCCGGGGCCCGCGGGCAGCAGCGGCGGCACGGCCGCCCGGCATTGCTCGCGGGCGTGGGGGCACCGCGGATGAAACGCGCAACCGGCGGGCGGGCGCAGCGGCGACGGCGGATCCCCGGGCAACACGATCCGCTGCCGGCCGCGCTCGGCCGCGGGGTCGGGCCGGGGAATGGCGCTGACGAGGGCCCGCGTGTAAGGGTGGGCGGGGCGCTCGATCACGTCGGCGGCCGGGCCGAGCTCGACAATCCGGCCGAGATACATCACCGCCACGCGGTCGGAGATGTGCTTCACGACCGCCAGGTCGTGCGCGATGAAGATCAGGGAGAGGTCCATCTCCCGGCACAGGCGCGCGAGGAGGTTCAGGATCTGCGCCTGGATCGAGACATCGAGCGCCGACACCGGCTCGTCGGCGATGAGCACGCGGGGCTCGAGGGCCAGCGCGCGGGCGATGGCGACGCGCTGGCGCTGCCCGCCGGAAAATTCGTGCGGGTACTTTCGCGCCTGCGCGGGCGAAAGCCCGACGCGCTCCATCAGCTGCGCCACGCGGGCCGGGACGGCGGCCGGCGGCACCGTTTGGTGAACCCGCAGGGGTTCGGCCAGGGTGTCGAAGACCGTCATCCGCGGGTTGAGGGAAGCGTACGGATCCTGGAAGACCATCTGCAGCTCGCGGCGGGCGGCGCGCAACCCGGCGGCGCTGGCGGCGGTGAGATTGCGCCCGCCGAGCACGATGGTTCCGGCGGTGGCCGGCACCAGGTGCAGGATGGTGCGGGCCAGGGTGGACTTGCCACAGCCGGATTCACCGACCAGGCCGAGCACCTCCCCTTGGTTGACCGCCAGCGTGACGCCGTCGACGGCCTTGACCGTCCCCGTGGTCCGGCGAAACATCGTCCCAGTTTCGACGGGGAAGTACGTTTTGACGTCGGCGAGCTGGAGAATGGGATCCGGCATCGGGTGACGCGCCTCAGATTTCGCCCCGCTGCACGCGAAGGCAGGCGGTGGCTTGGTTGTCGCTGACCGGTTGCAGCACCGGATCGCCGGTCCGGCAGGAGTCGAGCGCCGATTCACAGCGCGGCGCAAAGGGACAACCCGCGATGGGTTTGGCCAGGTCCGGGGGCAGGCCGGCGATGGAGTAGAGTTCGCGGCCCTTTTCCTGCAGCGCGGGAATCGAGCGCTGCAGCGCCTTCGTGTAGGGATGGCGCGGCGCCCGGAACAAGGTGCGCGTGTCCGCCGTCTCGACGATCCGGCCGGCGTACATGACCTGCACGCGGTCGCACAGGCCGGCCACGACGCCGAGATCGTGGGTGACGAAGATGACGGCCATGTGGAACTCCTGCTGCAGCTTCCGGATCAGCTCGAGGATCTGGGCCTGCACCGTGACGTCGAGCGCGGTCGTCGGTTCGTCGGCAATCAGGATCTCGGGCCGGGTGATGAGCGCCATCGCGATCATGACGCGCTGGCGCATGCCGCCGGAAAACTCATGCGGATAGCCGTGCAGGCGATGCGCGGCATCATGGATGCCGACCGCCTCCAGCATCGCCTGGCCGCGCGCCAGGGCCTCGGCCCGCGATATTTTCCCGTGGATCAGCAGGGGCTCGATGAGCTGGTCGGCGATCCGCAGGTAGGGATTCAGCGAGGTCATCGGATCCTGGAAGATCATCGCAATCCGCCGGCCCCGGATGGCGCGGGCCTGCGCCGGCGGGCAGTGCAGCAGGTCGACGCCGTCGAAGAGGGCCCGGCCGCCCGCGATGCGCCCGGGTGGCGTCGCGACGAGCCCGAGCAGCGAGTAGCAGGTGACCGATTTGCCGGAGCCGGATTCACCCACGATCCCGAGCGTTTCGCCGCGTTCGAGGCTGAAACTGACGCCGTCCACCGCCCGAATCACTCCATTCCGCGTATGGAAATGGGTCCGGAGATCGGTTACTTCAAGCAGCGCCATGGCAGTCAGCCCGAGGCTGCCCCCGCGAAAATGCGCCGCAACGCCAAAACAAGTCAGGCCGGTGAGCGCGGCGGCAACCCGCGCCAGGCGGCGACAACCGTCGCCGGCGCGATGCCGGTCATCGGCCCGTCGGGCGGCTCGGGCGTCACCAGGCGCACGGCGGCGGTCGTGGGCGTCGGCGCATAAAGCTGCGGGTCGATGCGCGCAAACATCACGACCAGCGGACAGCCCATCGCGGCGGCGGCGTGGGCCGGGCCGGTGTCGACACTGATCATGCTGTGGGCGATCTCCTGCAAGGCCAGCAAGCGCGGGATCGGCAGGTCGTCCGTGGCGACGACCACGCCATCGCCGCCGGCGGCGGCCCGGATCGCCTCGGCGAGGCCGCGTTCCGCCGGCGAGCCGCAAATCAACACGCGCCCGTGGGGCAGTGCCTCACACACCCCGCGCGCCACGCGGCCCCACGAGGCCTCGGGCCAATACTTGACATTGCTGGCGCGCTGGCGGGCGCCGCGCCGCATGGTCTTCTTGTTCCCTGGCTGGACCAAAACGAGCGCGTGGCCCGCGAGGCCCCGGGCCGCGAGCCAGTCGCGGCAATCGCGGCGATCCGCGTCGGCCAGGGTCGGGCGGGCGTCGGGCACGGCAGCGGGCGCCGCCTCCGGCCGGGAGCGGTGCGGGCCGGCCCACGCCGCGGGCGTCTGCCCGCCGAGGCGCAGCGCGTGATGGAGAATGTTCTCGCCCGGCAGACGCGGCAGGTCGCGCAGCGAGCAAATCCACCCGGGCTTGATGCCGCCACGGCGCAGCAGCCAGTGGGACTTTTCGTCCGGCTCGAAGACATAGACCGGGCCGGGCGGGCGCGTGCGCAGCCAACGCACCAATTCCCGCTGGCTGCGGTTGAACCAGTAAGGCGCGCGCCGGCTGGTCAGCAGCCGCACCGCGCCGCACGCGGGCACGCGCTGCATCAGCGGCGGGGTCCAGCCGCCCGATGAAACGAGGTCGCAGGGGCGGCCGTAGCGCTGCTGCAACCGCTTCAGCATGGGAATCAACAGCACCATGTCGCCAAAGGCGCCGAAGCGGACAACCAGCGGGGCGGAGGAGGCTGGATCGGCCATGGTGCGATTCAAACGCGGGAACGAGGGGCGCCGAGCTGGCGCTCGATCGCGGCCTGGACCGCGGCGACCGAAACCCGTTGCAGAGGGGCCGGGCCGGACAGGTCGCCCGGGCGCAGGATCTCATGCGGCGTGTCCCAGGGATGCCAGCGGCGGGGATCGAGCGGCCCGAACAACGCGACGATCGGGACGTGGAAGGAGGCCGCGATGTGCATCAGCCCCGTATCGAGGCCAACGGCGAGGTCCATGCGCCGCAGCAGCGAGCCGATCTCGCGCAGGGACAGGCGGTCGCTCCAGTCGAACCATTCCACGGCGGCCGGCGCAGGCAGCGCGGCGCGAATCCGGGCATAGTAGGGGGCGTAGGCCGGCGAATCGCACACATGGATTTCGCAGGCCCTTTCGGTGGCGAGCCAGGCCGCGAGTTCGGCAAAACGCTCGGGGACCCAATCCTTGGTGGGGACGATCGACTTGGCGCACAGGAACACGCGCCGGCGCGCCGTGGCCGGCAGGTCGGCGTCGACCCGCGCGTCCATGGCGGGGTCGGTCCAGTTCTCATTCCCGGTGCCGGTCACGGGCACGCCGTCGGCGCGCAGGATGTCGAGGAAGCACTCGACCTCGTGTTTGTCGGCGTAAGGCGTGCTGCACTGCAGCAGCCAGCCGCGTCCCTCGGTGGCGAAACCGACCCGATGCGGGATCCCGGCCAGGAGCGGCAGGATCGCGCTCGAGAACGAACGCCGCAGGATATAGCAGCGGTCATAGTGCCGCCGGCGCAGGAAGGCGGCCATGGCCCAGAGGCTGGTGGGGAAGGGAGCGGCGGCCCGTTTCGCGCCGCGCAGCCGCGGCCCGAAGAACAACAGCTCGTCCAGGTACGGGCACAGCGCCAGGGTGTCGCCGGAGACCGGCTCGGCCAGCACGTCGATTTTTGCGGCCGGGAACGCCTGGCGAAGGTTCCGCAGGAATGGGATCGCCAACACCGTGTCGCCGATGAAGCGGTAGCGGATGACAAGGATGCGCGGCGAACCCGGGGCGGCCATGATTCAGTAAACCTCGGGATAGCCCGGGCCGCGCGCCTTGAAGCGCTTGTGCACCCAGAAGTATTGTTCGGGGGCGAGGCGCACGTGTTCCTCGATGAGCCGGTTGATGCGCGTGGCGTCGGCGGCGGCATCCGCCGTCGGGAAATCCGCGAGCGCCGGCAGGATGTTCAGCGTGTACGTGTGGTCGGCCTCGCGCCGGGCGAAAAACGGCACGACGGCGGCGCCCGACAACTCGGCGAGCTTGCCCGTGGCGGTGTTGGTGATCGCCGGCACGCCGAAGAAGGGGAGGATCTCGGTGGCCTTGGTGCGCTTGGCCTGGTCGGGCGCATACCACATCGCGTGGTTGTCGCGCAGGGCCCGCACCAGGCCGCGGAGATCGTCGAAGTGGACGGCGACCTGCATGTGCCGTTCGCGCTGCCGGCGCATCAGGTGGGCGACCACCGGGTTGTTGGGATCGCGGTAGAGGCAACCCATCCCGTGCGCCTCCGCCATGAACCGCCCGCAGATTTCCAGGGTGGTGAAATGGGCGGTCAGCAACAAGGCGCCGTGGCCCCGCGCGAGTGCGGCCTGCAGGTGCTCCAGCCCGGAGACGCGGCCCGCGGGCAGGGCGGCCGCGGGCGCCCACCAGGCGGCGCACACCTCGAAAAGACCCAGCGCGAGCGCATCGTAATGGGCGCGGGCCAGAGCCTGGATCTCCGCCGCGGATTTCTCCGGGAAGCAGAGGCGCAGGTTGGTGAGGACCACGCGACGGCGGATGCGGATGACGTGAAAGGCCAGCCAGCCGAGCGCGCGGGCGCACCGGCGTTTTCCCGCCCACGGCAGCTTGTCCGCCAGCCAGAGGAGCCCGACGCCGACCCACGTCGGCCAGAATTGCGGCAGCCAGAGTCGGCTCTGCTCGCTGGCGCGGCTCATGTCCGGCCCGACGACGGCGCGTTGCGATAGAGCTGGGGATTGAGCGCCGGGTCGTTGTACATCTTGAACTGGTAGTACACGGAAAACGTGCGCCGGCCCGCCGCGACGTCGGCAAAAAGTTCGGCCAGGCAGGCGGCGAGATCGGCGCGCTGGCGGCGGATGCGTGCCAGCTTCTCGGTACATTTCCGCTGGTGCTCCGCCGAGGCGTCGGCGCGAAGCGTCTCCTCGTGCATGTGGAATTCCTTCAGCGCGAGGATCGACAGCCGGTCGATCATCATGCCGGGGGTCTCGGAGTTGCGCGGGCAGCCCGACTCCGGCGGTTGCAGGGCGGCCACGATGGCCTTGTCCATCTCCTCGGCGAAGTTGTTCCGCTCCTGGTTGAACCGGTCGATGTTCCGCTTGGCCTTGTAGACGGCCTCGAAGCCGAGGTCATCGCGGCGGGCGACGTCCTCCTCGTGCCAGAGGGCGAAGTTGCGGAGGTGATTTTCCTCGAGCAGGCGGAAAAAACCGTCGCCGCCGGCGGCCGGCGTGACCTGGTGCCAGCGGGCGGTGAGCTCGGTCTGGCGGGCGGCGATGGCCGCGGCATCGAATTTCATGTGTTTCAGGGGAATGGAGTTGAAGAAAAGAGGGCCGGACACAAGCCTGCGGATTCTGCGGCATGCAAAGCCTCCTGGTCATCAAACCATCCTCGCTGGGAGACATCGTGCATGGTTTGCAGGTGGTCCAGAGCCTCGCCCGGGAGCGGCCGGACTGCCGGATCAGCTGGGTGGTGCGCGAGCGATTCGCGGGCCTGGTCCAGGCGGCGCCCTTTGTCCACGAGGTGATCATCTTCCGGCGTCGCGACGGGTGGAGGGCATTTGTCCGGTTGCTGCGGGAGCTGCGGCGCCGCGAGTTTGATGCCGTGTGGGACATGCAGGGATTGCTGCGGTCCGGACTGATGACCGGGGCTGTGCGCTCGCCGCTGAAATGGGGCCGGGCGGATGCGCGCGAAGGGGCGGGCTTCTTTTACAACCGCCGGATCGAACTGCCGGCCGGGGAGGGGCCGCATCACGCCCTGGACATCCTGCTGCCCTTCCTGCGGGCGGCGGGTGCAAAGCCCCAGCTCGAGTTTCCCCTCCGGCTGCGACCGCAGCCGACGATGGCCTGGCAGTCCTTCTTCGCCGGCGATCCCCGCGACCGGATCGTGATGTTCACCGACAGCCGGGGCGCGGAAAAACAGTGGCCGCGCTTCAACGAGCTCACGGCGTCGATCTTCCAGGCCATCCCGGAGAGCCGGATCGCGTGGTGCGCCGGGCACATCACCAAGCCGGAGGTCCCGGTGCCGGCTGAACGCTTTCTCAATCTCAGCGGCTGTCCGATGGACCAGATGATCGCGCTGGTCCGGCAGCCGGCGATCTTCATCGGCAACGACAGCGGGCCGATGCATCTCTCGGCGGCGTCGGGCAACCGCGTGCTGGCCATCTTCGGGCCGACCTCGCCGCAGCGTTTCGGGCCGTACCCCGTGCAGGCGCCGAAGCACCGCCTCGTGCAGGCGCCCGGCGGCCGTTTCGACGAATTGCCGCCGGCGGCCGTCCTAGCCGCCTTGCTCGACCTGCGTTCGCGGGTCGGTTGAGCGTGCGGCCGGAATGCCGCAAATCCGGGTGAAATTTTCCGGCACCGTTCGTTCCCGTTTGCGTTTCAGGGTGCGGGTCCAATGTTGGGAACGCCTGGCGATTCCATCGGTCCCTTTTCCCGCATGCCCGAAATGCTGATCATCAAGCCTTCCGCGCTCCGTGACATCGTGCACGGGCTGCAGGTGGCGTCGTCGATGAAGGCGCAGCGCCCGGAATGGCGGATATCGTGGATCGTGCGCGATATTTTCTCGCCGCTCGTCCGCTCGTGCGGCGCGGTGGACCAGGTGCATGTGTTCCGGCGCGAAGCCGGGGCCCGCGGCTTTCTCCAGTTGATGCGGGAGGTGCGGCGGACCGAGTTTGACCTGGTGATGGACTTCCAAGGCCTGCTGCGCACCGGCTTGATGACGAAGTGGAGCCGCGGCCGGCGCAAGGCCGGCCGGTCCGACGCCCGCGAAGGCGCCGGGCTGTTCTACAAGGAGAAGGTGCCGCTGCCGCCCGCCGGCAGCCAGAGCCACGTGCTGGATATTCTGCTGCAGTTCTGCACGCTCATCGGCGCCGAGCCGCGCCTGGTCGGGCCGCTGCGCTTCCGGGACCTGGACCGGCTGAACCTGAGCTTCATGGATCCGCGCAAGGGGCTGCGTCCGGTCCTGATGTTTCCGGACAGCGGACAGAGCGCCAAGAAGTGGAACGGTTTCACGCAATTGACCTCCCTCCTGGTCCGGGAGGGCGGGCGCAAAGTGGTCTGGGCCGGCAACAATTACCTGCCGTGCCGCGAATCCTATCCCGACGGGTCCTTCCTGAACCTGACGGGCAACACCAGCCTGACTTCGCTGCCGGCCTTGCTCGCCAAGGCCGACTGGGTCGTCTCGAACGACAGCGGGCCGATGCACCTGTCGGCCGCGATGGGCTTGAAGACCATCGGGCTGTTCGGTCCCACGGACCCGCGGCAATACGGGCCCTATCCGTTGAAGAGCCCGAAGAACTACGCCATCCAGGCGCCGCTCGGTGACCTGCGCCTGCTGGCCGCCAAGGAAGTGTTTCACCTGTTCAACCGGATCGAGAACGTGATGGAACGGGCCATGGCGCGACAGGTGCTCACGGCCAGCCGCTAAGGGCCGGGCGGAAAAGGATTGTTCATGGGGCGGGTTGTCCCTTGAACCTGTCGGTCATGCTCGATCCCAAACTTCTCCGCGAATCGCCCGATCTGGTCCGCGCCGCCATCGCCCGGAAGCACCTCGACGTCGACCTCGACGCCGTGCTCGCCCTCGACACGGCGTGGCGGACGGGATTGGCGGAAGTGGAGGGATTGCGCGCCCGCCAGAAGGCCGCCAACACCGAGATGGCCGCCTTGAAGAAGGGCTCGCCGGAGTTTGTGGCCAAGGTCCAGGAAATGAAGGCGGCGTCGGCGGAGGTGAAGGCCCGGGAGGAGGCCCTCAAGCCCGTCGAGGAGAAATGGCACGCCGCCATGCTGTCGCTGCCCAACCTGCCGCACGCGTCGGTGCCCGAGGGCCGGACGCCCGATGACAACAAGGTGCATGCCACCCACGGCGATCCCGCGGCGTCGTCGCCGCACGCCCTCCCGCACTGGGAAATCCCCGGCTTTGCGCAGCTCATCGATTTTGCCCGCGGCGCCAAGGTGACGGGGGCGGGGTTCCCGTTTCTCATCGGCGACGGCGCGAAGCTGTCGCGGGCGCTGCTCCAGTTCTTTTTGGACGAGGACGTGAAAGCCGGCTACACGGAGGTGAGCCCGCCGATTTTCGTCAACGCCGCCAGCGCCACCGCGACGGGCCAGCTGCCGGACAAGGAGGGCCAGATGTACGAGACGACGCCCGACCGGCTGTATGCCGTGCCGACGGCCGAGGTCCCGCTGACGAACTTCTTCCGCGACGAGATCATCGACGAGGAGGCATTGCCGGTCCGGCGCTGCGCCTACACCCCCTGCTTCCGCCGCGAGGCGGGCAGCTACGGCAAGGACGTGCGCGGCCTGAATCGCGTGCACCAGTTCGACAAGGTGGAACTGCTCAAATGGGTGCACCCGGCGACCAGCTATGAGGAGCTGGAAAAACTGCGCGAAGACGCGGAACGACTGCTGCAGAAGCTCGAGCTGCCGTACCGCGTCCTGCTGATGTGCGGCGGCGACCTGGGCTTCGCGCAGACGAAAAAGTACGACCTTGAAGTCTGGGCGGCCGGGCAGAAGCGCTGGCTGGAGGTCTCGAGCTGCTCCAATTTCGAGGCGTTCCAGGCGCGGCGGGCCCAGATCCGCTTTCGGAGCAAGGCCACGGGAAAGCCCGAGCTGGTGCACACGTTGAACGGCTCGGGGCTCGCCGTGCCGCGCGTGCTGGCGGCGTTGCTCGAGAACAACCTCCAGGCGGACGGGCGGGTGAAGTTGCCCGCGGCGCTCGTGCCTTATTTCGGCAAGGAATCCCTGCGCTTCCTGTAAACCGAGGGCCCGGCTCACGCCGGGCCGCGGCCCGCCCGGCGAGACGAGCCGTCCACCCCCGGGGCTGCCCATGCCGACAAAGAAAAATCCCGACTGGCCCGCCGTGGCCGCGGCGCTCGCGGCGCGGCTTCCCCCCGGGCTCCTCCATCCGGCCGCGATGCGGCGGGCCCGGGCGGAGCGCACGCGGGAAACGCGCCGCGGCGGGAAACCATCGCGCTGGGCGCTGGCATTTTCCGGCGGCGCCGACTCGCTGGCCATGGTGCTGGTCTTATGGGCCGAGGGGCCCGGCCGGTGGGGGCGCGATTTCGTTGTGCTGCATTTCAATCACCGGCTGCGGGGCAAGGCGGCGGACGCGGACGAGAGGTTTTGCGCGCGCGTCTGCCGGTCGCTGGGCGTGAAATTCGTGACAGGCCGTTGGGCGACCGCCCGCCGGGGCGCTAGCGAGGCGGAGGCTCGGTCAGCCCGGATGGAGTTTTTCCGCCGGGAAATGCGGCGGCGAAAGTGCCGGCTCCTCTGGCTGGCCCACCAGCAGGACGACATCGCCGAGTCGATGCTCATGCGGCTGGCCCGCGGCAGCGGAACGGGCGGCCTGGCGGCGCCGCGTCCGGTCCAGGAAACCGGCGACGGTCGGCTCCACCTGCGGCCCATGCTGGCGCTCAAGAAGGCCTTCATCGTCGACGCCCTCCGGCAGGCCGGAGCGGTGTGGCGGGAGGACGCGACGAATTCCGGGCGCCGCCATTTTCGCAGCCGGGTCAGGTCGAGCGTGCTGCCCGCGTGGGCGAAGGCGGCCGGGCGCGACGCGGTGGCCGGGGCGGCGTGGTCTCGCGAATTGCTGGAGGAGGACACGACCGCGCTCGAAGCCTGGTTGGATGAATTGAAGCCCTTGGATCGGGCGGGCCGGTTGGTCCTGGCAAAGCTGGCTGGCCGGCCGGCAGCGTTGTGGCGGAGGGCCCTGCATCGCTGGATGCTCGGCCAGAACGTCCAAACCGACCTGTCGCGCCAGGGCTTTGCCGCGCTGCTGGCGGCGGCCCGTGCAGGCCGGCCGACGCGTTTCAGCCTGGGCGGCGGATTCGCCGTGTTGGCGGATGGCAAGCTTCTGTACCAGAGGGGCTAGGCCGCGGGCGCGGAACGGTCGCCGCGACGCGAATCACCCCCTGATATTCAAATCCGTGGCGTTTGACTTATCTTGAGGGAACCTACACCTTGGCCGACTAATCTGAATCCCCACATGGCTGATAATGACGAGAACAAGAAGCGACGCCCGCTGAAGAGCATTCCGCCCGAAGGATTCCCGGTCAAAATGATCCTCTTCTGGGTGATCGGCATCGGGGTGCTGGTCGCGGTCCTTTACCTTAATCCGGGCCGCAGCCCGGAACCGGTGCGCTTGAAGATGCAGCAGGTCGTGGAACTTGCCGAGCAGGGCCAGATCTCCGACGGGACCATCCGGCCCGATGCGACAGGCGGGCGCGATTGGTCCGAGGTCACCGGCAACATCAATCCCAACACGCCGCGCAACGAGACGAATGCACCGCGGGCGTTCATCGCGTCCGGGCGCCTGACCGACAACTACCTGGAGCGGCTGCAGAAGTCCGAGGCCTTTGTGGAAAAGCCGGCGACGACGGTGCTGACGAACCTGATGATCAACATCCTGCCGTTCATCATCGTCATCGGCCTGCTCTACTTCCTTTTCGTCCGGCAACTGCGCCAGGCGGGCAAGGGGGCCCTCAGCTTTGGCAAGAGCCGTGCCAAGATGCTCACGCGCGAGAAGGAGCGGGTGAACTTCTCCGACGTGGCGGGCTGCGATGAGGCCAAGGAGGAGGTCAGCGAGGTGGTCGACTTCCTCAAGGACCCCAAGAAATTCCAGAAGATTGGCGGCCGCATCCCGAAGGGCATCCTGATGGTGGGCCCGCCGGGCACCGGCAAGACACTGCTCGCGAAGGCCATCGCCGGCGAGGCGGACGTCCCGTTCTTCTCCATCAGCGGCTCCGACTTCGTCGAGATGTTCGTCGGCGTCGGGGCGAGCCGCGTGCGCGACATGTTCGAACAGGGGCGCAAGAACGCGCCCTGCCTCATCTTCATCGACGAGATCGACGCCGTGGGCCGCCAGCGCGGTGCGGGGCTGGGCGGCGGCAATGACGAACGCGAGCAGACGCTGAACTCGCTGCTGGTTGAGATGGACGGCTTCGATACGCAGGAGGGCGTGATCATCATCGCCGCCACCAACCGTCCCGACGTGCTCGACAGCGCGCTGCTGCGTCCGGGCCGGTTTGACCGGCAGGTCTATATAGACCTGCCCGACATCATCGGGCGCGAGCAGATCCTGCGCGTGCACGCCCGCAAGATTTCCCTGTCGGAGAACGTCGACCTCGGGGTGATCGCCCGCGGCACGCCGGGGCTTTCCGGCGCGGAGCTGGCCAATCTCCTGAACGAGTCCGCCCTGCTGGCCGCCCGCCGGGGCAAGAAGAAGGTTGAGATGACCGACATCGACGAGGCGCGCGACAAGGTGCTGTGGGGCCGCGAGCGCCGCCGTGTCATGGACGACGCCGAGAAGCGCCTGGTGGCCTGGCACGAGGCCGGCCACGCCATCGTGCAGGCGGTGCTCGACGACGGCACGATGCCGGTGCACAAGGTGACGATCATCCCGCGGGGGCAGAGCTTGGGCAGCACGACCTACCTGCCCACGAAGGACGTGCTCACCCAGCCGAAGAAAAAGCTGCTCAACCAGATTGCGATGGCCATGGGCGGCCGCATCGCCGAGGAGCTGGTGACCGGCGATTTCAGCAACGGCGTCTACGGGGACTTGAAGCAGGCGACGCGCATCGCGCGCGCCATGGTCTGCGACTACGGCATGAGCGAACTCGGTCCCATCGCGCTCGGCGACAACCAGGACACTGTGTTCCTTGGCCGCGACATCACGCGTTCGCAGCATGTCAGCGAGGACACGGCGCGGCAGATCGACCAGGCCATTTCCACCATCCTGCACACGCAGTATGAGCGGGCGCAGAAGATCATCTACGACAACCGCGAGGCGCTGGACAAGATCGCCTCGGCGCTGCTCGAGCACGAAACGGTCGAGGGCCGCCACGTGCTGGAAATCCTCCGCGACGGGAAGATCACCTCGCCCGTGATCAGCGTGAAGCCGCCCAAGCTGGCGCCGGAAGGCGGCAAGCCGGCCGAGAAGCCGGCCAGCAAGGAATCGCCCGGGGCGGCCGGCACGCCGGCGCCGAGCCCGGCGTAGGCGGCAAAATCATCCTTGGATAAATGGAGCGAGGCCGGCATCCTGCCGGCCTCTTTCATCATGAACATCTGCTGCATCGGCGCCGGCTACGTGGGCGGGCCCACCATGGCCATGATCGCCCTGAAATGTCCCGACCTGAAGGTCACGGTGGTGGACATGAATGCCTCCCGCATTGCGGCCTGGAAAACGGACCGGCTGCCGGTGTTCGAACCCGGGCTGGAAGAGGTGGTCAGGAAGGCCCGGGACCGGAACCTGTTCTTCTCCACGGACGTCGCCGGCGAGATCAAGCGGGCGGACATCATCTTCGTCGCGGTCAACACCCCGACCAAGACCTACGGCATGGGGGCCGGGCGCGCGGCCGACTTGCGCTACGTCGAGTCGGTCGCGCGGACCATCACCGAGCATGCCGAGAGCGGAAAGATCATCGTGGAGAAATCGACGATCCCGGTGAAGACGGCCGACACGATCGCGGCGATCCTGGCGTCCAACACGCGCGGTCTCAAGTTCCAGGTCCTGTCGAACCCGGAGTTCCTGGCTGAAGGCACCGCGGTGGCCGACCTCGCGAATCCGGACCGCGTGCTCATTGGCGGCGAACGCACCCCCGAGGGCGATGCGGCCGTCGCCAAACTGGCGGGCATTTACGCCCGCTGGGTCCCCCGCGAGCGCATCATCACGACCAACCTCTGGTCATCGGAGCTGTCCAAGCTGGTGGCGAACGCCTTCCTAGCGCAGCGCATCTCGTCGATCAACTCGATCTCGGCCCTGTGCGAGGCGACCGGAGCGGATGTGGACGAGGTGGCGAACGCGATCGGCAAGGACAGCCGCATCGGCCCGAAATTCCTCAAGGCTTCCGTCGGGTTCGGCGGCTCCTGTTTTCAAAAGGACATCCTGAACCTAACCTATCTGTGCGAGAGCTTCGGGCTGCCGGATGTCGCGGCCTACTGGGCGCAGGTGGTGGCGATGAACGACTGGCAGAAGCAGCGGTTTGCCGCCCGCCTCGTGAAGGAGCTGTTCAACACGGTGGCCGGCAAGAAAATCGCCGTGCTGGGCTTCGCGTTCAAGAAGGACACGAACGACACGCGCGAGTCGCCGGCCATTGCGGTGTGCCGGGACCTGCTGGTGGAGCGGGCGCTCGTGAGCGTCTACGATCCCAAGGTGCCCGCCGATGAGATCCAGCGGGATGTCTTTGGCGGGCGCGACGACCTGGTGGCCGGCACGAGCCCGGCCAGCCCGCGCCTGACGGTGGCCGCCAATGCCTACGAGGCCTGCGCGGGCGCCCATGCCATCGCCGTCGTGACGGAGTGGGATGAGTTCAAGCAGCTGGATTTCGAGCGGATCTACGCCGGCATGCCGAAGCCGGCCTTCGTGCTCGACGGCCGCAACATCCTGGATCTCCCGGCGCTGCGGAAGATCGGCTTCCGGGCCGCCGGCATCGGCAAGCCCTGAGGTCGGTGCATCAGGCGGCGGCCGCCTTGGCACGCCGGAACCGGCGCCAGCCGAGCAGGAGGCCCATCGCGCCAACCAGCATCGCGCCATAGGTGCCGGGTTCCGGCACCGGCGTGACCTGCCGGTCATAGCTTTGCCACTTGGTATCGTTGCCCACCCAGGTGGGGGAATCGAACACGACCTGGTTCATCGGCGCCGCGCCGCGGAAATCGACCACCGCTCCCGTCCAGTTCGCCGCATAGAAGTAGTCGGCGGCGTTCTGCCAGTTGATGATGTTGACGGTGATGCCGGAGGCGATCGTGAGGGTGTTGGTGACGTTCAGGGTCGAGGCCGTCCCGCTGAAATCGAGCGTGATCGTGCCGGTGCCGGTGAGCGTGAGGTTCGCGATGTTGAGCGTGGCGTCGGAGAGCTTGAGCGTCGCCCCGGCGGCGATGGTGAGCGTGCTGTTCGCGAAAGTGTTGGTGGCGCTGATGAGGGCCAGGGTGCCGGCGTCGAGCTGGAGATTGCCCAGGAAGTCGCCCGGGGCGGCATTGACGTTGGAGCTGATGGTGAGGGTGCCGGTGCCCTGCTTGGTGAGTTTGCTGCCGGCCGCGCCGGTGAAGGTGCCGGAGAAAGAGCTGTTGGAGTTGTCGCTCCCGACCGTCAGCTGGCCGGTGCCATAGACGATCTTCCCGGCTCCGGCCACGGCGCTGGTGAGGGAGCCGACGGTGTCATTGTGGCTGTTGAGGTCGAGGACACCGTCGGACTTGAAGGTGAGGGCGGCGGTGTTGGCGAGCTGGTCGGCGCGCTGGAGCTGCAGGGTGGCGGAGCCGGCCGCCCCGGTGCCATCACCGAGGTTGACGGCGGTGCTGGTGAGGCCGCTGCCGCTGAGGTCGAGCTTGACCAGGCCATCGTTGACGTTGGTGGTGGCCGAGGCGACGTACTGGCCGGCGAGGCTGAGGGTGCCGGCGCCGTCCTTGGTGAGGGTCCCGATGTTGGAGCCGATGACGCTGTTGACGTTGACATCGCCGGCACCTCCGATCGTGAGCGTGCGCGTACCGCCGCTGCCATTGATGATGGTGGCGCCGGCGCCGCTGGTGCTGGCGATCGTGAGGCTGGATCCGGCGTCGGCATTGATGCGGGAATTGCCGGTGAGGGAAATGTAGCCGTTGTAGACGTTGTTGCCGGCCGCATTGCGAAGATTGCCGGTGGTGGACGTGCCGTCGCCGGCCAGGGTGAGGGTCTCGTTGCCGATCGTCAGGTTGCCGCCCGAGCCATCGAGCTGGAGCTGGCCGGCGGCCTCGACCAGCGTGCCGTTGTCGGACGTGCCGCTGCCGCTGCTCACCTGGCCCAAGGCCGCGCTGTTGGTGATGCTCAGGACGCCGGCCTGGATGTCGGTGACGCCCTGGTAGGTGTTGCTGTTGGTGAGCGCGAGGGTGCCGGCGCCGGTCTTCGTCATGCTGACGGCGGTGTTGGCGTTGGTGAACCCGATGTCATTGGCCAGGATCGCATCAATGCGCAGGTCGGTGGCGGCGGTCCCGTCGGCCACGTTCACGGCAAACGAGTTGGAGGACATGCCGAGCTTCCAGTTGTCGATCACCGCGGTCTGGCTCGAGGCGTTGGTCGTGATCTGGCCCGTGATGGCCAGAAACGAGGAGTAGGAACTCGGGGGATTGGCATTGAGGTGGGTGTCCCCGACATGGCCGCCGGTGAGCCCAAGGTTGACCAGGGCGTTGCTGCCGCCGTTCATGTTGAAGAAGCCGTCGGCGTTGACGGTCATGCTCGTGGTGGCGGTGCCGCTAGTCGTGTTGGAGGAGCCGATGATGTTGTTGACGGCCGGCGGGCTGGCGAGGAAACCCATCTGGAGGATGGCCGAGCCGGCTCCGCCGGTGCCATCGCCCACGGTGACCGAAGTGCTGGAAAGCACCGGGGCGTTGAGATTGCCCCCGACGATCAGCTTGCCGTCGTTGATGAGGGTGGCGCCCGTGAATGTGTTGCCAGTCGGGGAATTGAAGGTGATCAGCGTGGCGGTGCCGGCGCCGTTCTTGATGAGACCGCCGGCGCCCCCGCTGACGGTGAGGTTGAGCAGGAGGTTGGTCTCATCGAGCAGGAAACTCGGGGCCGGCAGGTACTCGGGAGTGACGCCCGTGGCGGAGGTGGTATTGAGCGTGAGGGTGTTCCCGTTGAGATTGAGGGTATTGGCATACGACTGCCCGCTGCCCAGGATCAGCAGGTTGTCGGCCGCGCTGATGGTGGTGTTGCCAGCGAGCGTGACATTGCCAAGCCACTGGCTGGTCTGGCCGGTGGTGCCGACGGCCTGCAGGGCGCCAGTCGCACCCGATGCGCCCGTGCCGCTCAGGCTCAGGGTGCCGGATTTCGAA
Organism: Lacunisphaera sp.; assembly: GCA_035545835.1. Classification (GTDB taxonomy): domain Bacteria; phylum Verrucomicrobiota; class Verrucomicrobiia; order Opitutales; family Opitutaceae; genus Lacunisphaera. The sequence goes on along the minus strand of DASZXO010000024.1, from coordinate 17,469 downwards.
ATCGTGACGGAGTTGGTCGGGCTGGCCTGCGTCACGGCCGCACCGCCGGCAAGCGCGAGGGTGGCGCCCGAGTTCACGGTCACGCCGCCGCCCGAGGCGCCCAGGGAGGACGAACCGTTGGCGACCAGGGTGCCGGCGCTCACGGTGGTGGTCCCGCTGTAGCTGCTCGAACCGCTCAAGGTCAGGGTGCCAAGCCCGGCCTTGGTCAGGGCGCCGGTGGTCGCCGTGCTGCCCCCGGAAATCGTCAGGTTGGTGGCCGCCGTGGTGACATCGATCGTGCTCGTCGTGCCGTTGTTGAGGGTGAAATTGCGATTGGTGGAAGCGGTGCTGCCGGTATATTGCAGGGAACCGCCGCCGAGCACCAAGTTGCCGGCCGCGTTGGAGGCTTGGCCGAGGTTGCCGGCGACACCGCCGTTACCGATCGTGCCGACACTGAGTATGCCGGCATTGATGGTGGTTGAACCGGTATAGGTGTTCGTGCCCGACAGCGTGACCGTGCCGGTGCCGGTCTTGGTGATCGGACCGGAACCGCTGATCACGCCGGCGCTGAAGGTGATATTGGAGGTTCCATCCGCGTTCAACGTCGTCGCCCGGTTCAGCGCGATGTTGCCGGTGAAGGAACCAGTGCCCGACGTGATGTTGCCGCCAAGGGTGGTGGTGCCCGAGCCCAGGTTGGCGACGGAAAGGTCGCGCGCGACCGAGACGCCGGTGGTTCCGATCAGCAGGGCGGTGTTGTTGGCGCCGGTATTGGCATCGTTGACCGTCACCGTCGAGGCGGCATTGCCCAGCGTGCCGGCGGAGCCGCTCGGCGCGTTGGCGTTCAACTGGAGCGTTCCCTGGCTGACCGTCGTCGTTCCCGTGTAGGCATGCGCGCCGGAAACGGCGAGGGTGCCGGCGCCGCTTTTCACGAAATTGCCGGAAGATGCTGCTGCCGCCCCCGACATGGTCAGCGTCGTCGAGCCGTTCGAGACGTCGATGGTGCTCGTGGTGCCGTTGGTGAGGGTGAAGGCGCGGTTGGTGGAAGCCGTGCTGCCCGTGTACTGCAGGGTGCCCCCGCCGAGGACCAGGTTGCCTGCGGCATTGGTGGCCTTGCCGAGATTGCCGGCGACGCCGCCATTGCCGATCGTGCCGACGCTGAGAATACCGGCATTGATGGTGGTTGAACCGGTATAGGCGTTCGTACCGGAGAGGGTCAGCGTGCCGTCGCCGATCTTGGTGAGTCCGCCGGTGGTGGCGGCCGCGGCGCCGGAAATCGTCAGGTTGGTCGCGGCGTTGGTGACCTCGATGCTGCTGGTCGTGCCGGCCGTAAGGGTGAAGGCGCGGTTGGTGGAAGCGGTGCTGCCCGTGTACTGCAGGGTGCCCCCGCCCAGCACGAGGCGGTTGGCGGCGTTGGTGGCCTTGCCGAGATTGCCGGCGACGCCGCCATTGCCGATCGTGCCGACGCTGAGCGTGCCGGCATTGATGGTGGTGACGCCGGTGTAGGTATTGGCGCCCGAGAGGGTCACGGTACCGGCGGTCGTCTTGGTCAGGCCGATGTTGGTTCCGGCGAGGATGGCGCTGACCGAGCCATCCTGCATCTGGAACGAGCCGGTGCTGGTCAGCGTGCCCGTGCCGGTGATGCTGCCGCCGTTGGCGACGGTGACGGTGCCCACGGTGTCGGTGTGCGAACCCAACGAAAGCACGGCGGTGGAACCATCGACCGTGACCGCTCCGGTGCTGATGACGTTGTTGGCCCCATAGGCAAGCGTACCGGCGTTGACGGTCGTGGTGCCGGTGTAGGCGTTGGCGCCGGAAAGCGTGAGGGTGCCCGCGCCGATCTTGGTGAGCGAGCCGGTCGTGTTGGCTCCGGCGCCGGAAATCGTCAGGTTGGTCGCGGCGTTGGTGACCTCGATACTGCTGGTCGTGCCGGCCGTGAGGGTGAAGGCACGGTTGGTGGAAGCAGTGCTGCCGGTGTACTGCAGGGTGCCGCCGCCCAAGACGAGGCGGTTGGCGGTATTGGCGGCCTGGCCGAGATTGCCGGCGACGCCGCCATTGCCGATCGTGCCGACACTGAGCGTGCCGGCATTGATGGTGGTGACGCCGGTGTAGGTATTGGTGCCGGAGAGGGTGAACGTGCCGGAACCAGCCTTGGTCAGCGAGCCGGTGCCACTGATGACGCCGGCAAAGGTGGTGTTGGAAGCATCGCCCGTCGTGAGCGTGCCTCCGCCCACCACGATCGAGGCCGACGTGTTCGTTGAGGAAATCGAACCCACCTGTTCGCTAAAAGTCCCCAGGTTGAAGGTCGGCGTGCCCCCGGCGGTAAACGTCAGGACCGAGGTATCGGCGATCTGGTTGCTGGCCCCCAGGGTGAGCGTATCGGTGCCGCTGCCGTCTCCGAGGGTGATGTTGCCGGCGATGGCATTGCCCGAGGTCTTCGCGAGTGTGAGCGTTCCGGCATTGATGGTGGTGGTCCCGCTGAACGTGTTGGCTGAACTGCCATTGAGCGTCAGCGTGGAGGTTCCGGTCTTGGTGATGCCAAAGCCACCGCTGATCACGCCGCCCATCGTGATTCCGCCGCTCGCGGTGTTGAAGGTCGCGGTCGCCTGGAGGGCGATGGCGTTGTTGATCGTCTGGGTTTGGGTGTCGTTGTTGGTCACCCCACTGGCGCGCAGGTTCAACGTGGTGCCGCTGATCGTGAATGCACCCGAAGTGTTGTTGAATGTAATGCTGTTGACCTCCCAGGCGGTGGTGCCGTCGGCCGAATTCGTAGTCCGGGTGGCGCCACCAAAGATGTAGTCAGTGACGGTGCCTGCCGTGGGCGCGCCGTTAGGATTCCAGTTATTCGCCGTGCTCCAATTGCCGTTGCCGCCGCCGCCGTCCCACGTAAACGCGGCATGGACCCCCGGAAGCGTTGCGCATGCCGCAAAAACGACGGCCAGCGACGCTCGAAACCACGCCCGAAACGAAATCAAAGATGGCTGGAAAACCTTCACGGGTGAGGGGAGGAATCGGACGTGCCGCGCGGTTTCTTGTGAGAATCAGTCATCGGCAGAAAACGATGCGCGATGATGTGACGAATGATCGTTCAGGCCAGCTGTTGTGGTTTCCAGTTCTTTTGATTTCAGTGCGTTTCTCGACAGTTTTTTGATCGATTCATAAATATGGGTAATAACACCTAGAGTCAATTTCTTTAGTGGCTGAAGCCAAAGATATATAGTATTGTAAATTGTTTATGGGCAATGTTTTTAGAATATAGATTTACATTCAGCAAATGATTCGGTGAGTTTGCTGTGTTTTCCTGCCCGATTGAGCCAATTCTTCAGGTGCCGCGTGCGAGCTTTGCTCGGAACCAGCCTGAGTTGAAACTCTTGGATAAATCCAATCAGAACCGGCGTTAAGTAGGGAAAAATACCCAATTAGTGTTGACGCTTCAGCCGGTGGAACTTCTTAATGCAAATAGTTCACCCGCGGAACCGCACGCTGACCGCCTCCCATGAAATTCATTTCTACGCGCTCAATTCTCACTCTCGGTGCGAGCCTGATATGGTCTGCTTGGGCCATGGCCCAGCCTGCTCCCGGGGGGCCGTACCCGGTGCAATACAACCCGGATGCGAACACGGTGCAGGGGAATCAACCGCTGACGGCGAGCTACGTGATCACCATCACGGCCCCGGCAAATCTGGTTCAGGGAACGACGGTCAACATCAATCTGGGATTGAGCGTGCTGTCCAAGCCGAGCGCGAACATTTCGGATGCGCAGGCGCTGAGTTTCATTTCGCTCAGCCCGGCGGTGCTGACTTTTACCGGGCCCAACCAACAGGCGCAAACGACCGTTTCAATTTCGGTTCCGCTCGGAAATTTCTCCGGCGATTATGCCTACAAGGTCACCGCTTCCGGCTGGCCCACGAATCTCGGGACGATCTCGGATGCGGGAACCACGGTCAATGCACGGGTTGCGCCGCCGCAGTCGACCGACACGAACCCGCCGTCGGTGACTTTGCAGTCTCCGGCGGACGGATCGGCCTACACCTATGTACCCGTTAGTGGTGTGCCGGTGAATGTGCCGGTGAGCTTTTCGGCGACGGTTGGAACCGGTGGTTCTCCGATAACGGACATGCTGGCCCTGTTGAACGATGCCCCCGTCAGCCTGACGGTCGTGGGCAAGGATACGCTGTCCGGTTCGGCTTCGGCCTCGATCCCGTTGGTCCTGCCGGGCAACTATACGCTCCAGGTGCTGGCGACCAATCAGCAAGGCACCAGCTATGTGACGACACATTTTTCCGTGGCCGTGAGCGCCCCGCCACCCACGATTTCGGTCTCCCAGCCGACGAACAATTCTTCGTACAGTTACATGCTGGGTGCGGCGGGTGCCCTGGTGCCGGTCAGTGTTTCGGCGAACAGCGTCTACGGAAACATCAGTTCACTCGCCGCCACCCTGGACGGGTCGCCGGTGAGCCTCGCGCTCACCGGGGTCGGCACCGCGGCAACGGCAACGGGCAGCGCCACATTGACCGTCGCGACGAGCGGGAACCACACGTTGGTGTTCAACGCGGCGAACGCCTACGGTGCGGCCACGCCGATCACCGTTCCCTTCACCGTCGCGAGCGTGGTACCCGCTCCGACCGTGGCGATCGTGTCGCCGGCCAACGGCAGCACCGTGACGCGCAGCGCCGGGGATCCACCCACGGTGGTCGCCTACAGTTTTCAAGGAGGCACCAGCTACGGCTCGATCGCCGCCGTTGCCGTGGCGCTTGACGGTGCAGCCGTCCCGACGGCGCCGGTCGTGAGCGGCCTGAATACGGCGGCCGTCACGGGCAGTGGCTCGCTCAGCTTCAGTTCCGGCGGCTCGCACACACTCAATGTAAAGGTGACGAGCAGCGGCGGCACCGTGGCGTCGGCCTCCACCTCGTTCAACGTCACCCAGGTCCAGAAGGAGGTCTGCGAGAACCTCACCTGGCTGCCGCCAGTCTCGCTCAACCAGACCGTGGAGGGCGGATCGACCGTTCCGATCAAGTTCACGTTGGATTGCAGCAACAAGTTCATCCGCGACACGGCCGTCGTGATCGCGATCTATGAGGAGTTCCGCAACGGCTCAACCTCGACGCCGCAGTTCTTTCACTACGGCACGGGCAGCCCGAATCCGCCTGATTACGCGATCGAGGGGAAACAATATCACCTTAATTTCGCCACGGCCAAGGGGACGCACAGCTACCAGGTTGAGGTGTACACGCCAGTGGCCGGTTCCATGCATTTGCTGGGCACGCACGAGGTGAACACCAAAGGCCCGGGCGGGAAAGGCGACAACGACGGCGATTGCGGCGACGGCCACGGAAAACACTGACGGGACGCTTTCATTTTGCCTCGACGACGCCCGGCCCCGCGCCGGGCGTTTTGCTTGCCGGGCCGGGCGAAGCACGGAGGCCGGGGGCAATCCCACCTGCGATGCCCGCGCCGCGCGGGATCAAACCCCGAGGGCGGTCCTGTAGATTCGCGGCACCCGTTTGGTTACGGAGCAGAGCGTCTCCCACGGGATGGTGTCCGCCCACGAGCTGAACTCAGTGATCGATATTTCGTTCTCGAGCTGCCGACCAACCAGCACAACCGGATCACCGCACGCGACCGGTTTCGCCAAATGGGTGATGTCGACGACCGTTTGGTCCATGGTCACCCGGCCGAGAACCGGGCAGCGGCGGCCGCCGATCAGGACCTCGGCGCGGTTGCTGGAGGCCCGGTCGATGCCGTCGCCATAACCCGCGGTGAGGATTGCCACCGTCGAGTCGGTCCGCAGGCGGCAAGTCTGGCCATAACTGATGCCGGTGCCGGCCGGGAGGCGTTTCACCAGGCCGACGCGGGTATGGAAACTGAACACTGGTTCGGCGTGAACGCGGGCGAGCATCGAATGGGGGTGGGGCAGAATGCCGAACTGCAGCAATCCGACGCGGACCGCGTTGAAAATGCCCCGGCCAGGCGTGGTCTCCAAACCCGCGCTGTTGTCCGCATGCACCAGCAGCCGTTCGGGATCGAGGCCGGGCAATGCGGCCAGGGTGGCGAGGAAGATCCGGCGCTGCTCGGCGGTGAAGTCCGGGTCCTCGTCCGCGCTGGCGAAGTGCGTGAAGACGCCCACCAGGCGAATGCCCGGGGCGCGAGTGATGGCGGCGTGCAGGCTGGATGCCTCCGCATGCCAGACGCCCAGGCGGCCCATGCCGGTGTCGATCTTGAGGTGAATGGCGACCGGCTTCCCGCGCGCCCGCCCGATCCGATCGAAGCGCTCGATTTCCGCCAGGGACGACACGGTGGCCGTGAGGTCATACTCGGAAAGGTAGGGGTCTTCCTCCGGCAGGACGGGACTGAGCAGGAGGATCGGCCAGTCGATGCTTAGCTCGCGCAGGGCCACGGCCTCGGCGACGTTGGCGACGGCCAGGACATCGGCGCCCGCATGCATCAAGCGCGCTGCCACCTGATGAAGACCATGGCCGTAGGCGTCGGCTTTGACGACCGCGACGTACTTGATGGCGGGCGGCAGCGAAGCCCGGATCAACTTCACGTTGCGCTCAAGGGCCGCGAGGTCGATCTCGACCCAGCAGCGCAAGGGAAGCTGGCCAAAGGAAGTCATGGGGTTCTGGTCTCGGCGCGATGGACCTGCGCCGTCCAACGCCGGTAATCCGGTGCCTCGACTTGAAGAGCGTTCGGACGGTCGCTTTTCTTGAAACAATCACAGTCCGCCAAGGCCGGCAGGACCTTGGCCAGATCATAACGGCAGGCGGCCACGGTGCGCGGCGGACGATCCCAACACCGGAAATGTTCGGGCATCAGCAGTTCGCCCCCCGGCAACCGGTCGGATGCCAGCCGCCGCAATTCCGCCCTCGAGCCGTCCGCGGCGATTTCCTGGCAGTGCCAGGACCCGCGGCGTGCGTCGGCAATCACCGCCAGCGGGCGAGCCGCGCCGGTACGCCAGGCGAACTGCCCGGCCACCGCGAGGCTTTGATACGAATAAACGGCCAGGGGAGCGAGGATCGCCCAGGTGCGAATCGCCATCGCCACACTCCGGATGCCCAGCATCGATCCCGGTCCCTCGCAGTACAGCACCGCGCCCAAGTCCGCCACGCGCAGCCCGGCATCCAGCAACAGCGCACCCACGGAATCGAAGATCGCCGTCGAGGCGTCGGCTTCCGTCAGCTCCCAGAGGCTCGGGTGGTTTTCGCGCAAAAGGCCGGCTTGGAATTGCCGGGAAGCGCCATCCAGGACCAGCAACCGCTGGTGCTTGGCCAAAAGCTGTGTGAGCGAAGGCATTACGCGGAAGGCAGCTTGGATCCGCGCGGGGAAATGTCCATGTCGGTTTCCGCCGGCACTCCGCCGAATCTGGAATTGACCGGCGATGCGGGGCACCTAGCTTGGCCAATTTCCCGCCGAGATTCCGTCCCTTTCCAACCGTGAACGTACAAATAACCGACATTAGCGAGACCCGCAAGGCCGTGACCGTGACGCTCGACAAGAGCGAGGTCGAAGGCGAATACAACGCCACGCTCGGCACGATAACCCGGCAGGCCAGCCTTCCCGGTTTCCGACCGGGGAAGGCGCCCGCGGCGATGGTGGCCAAGCGTTTTGGCAAGGAGCTGAACGAGGAATTCAAACACAAGGTGGTGGGCAAGGCCTACCGCGAGGGCCTGGAGCAGGCCAAGCTGGACGTGTTGTCCCTGGTCGAGGTGGAGGAGGGCACGATCGAGGCCGGCCTCTCCGCCGCCATCAAGCTCACGGTGGACGTGCGTCCCGAGATCGCGCTGCCGGAGATCGCCAATCTCCGGACTGAGATTCAACCCACGGAGCCGTCGGCGGAGGAAATTGACCGGGTGATCGAGGGCTTGCGGGCGGAACGCGCCGATTTCAAGGTGGCCGAGCGGCCGGCGGCGAAGGGCGATTACGTGCGGTTTGGCTACAGCGGCACGCTGGACGGCAAGCCGCTGGCCGAACTCGTCGGCGACAAGGCGATCTACGCCAGCGCGCCGCAGACGTGGGAGGAAGTCGAAGGGGCGAACGAAGGCCTGCTGCCCGGCGTGTCGCGGCAGCTCGCCGGCCTCAAGGCCGGGGACAAGAAGGACGTGGCGGTGACCTTTCCGGCCGACTTTGCCGCGGTGCCGGCCCTGGCCGGCAAGAAAGCCGACTACGCGATCGAGGTCCAGGAGGTGCGCGAGCGGGTGCTGCCGCCCATGGATGAGGCGTTTTTCAAGCAGAACCGGGTCGACGACCTCGCCGGCCTGCAGGCCCAGGTCCGGGCGAATCTCACCCTGCGCAAGGAATACGAGAATCGCGCGGCGCAGCGCCGGCAGGTGACGGACGCACTCGTGGCCCAGGCGAATTTCCCGGTGCCCGACAGCCTCGTGGCCGCGGAACGCGACGGCGTGTTGCGCCAGTTCATCGAGGAGAACATGCGGCGCGGCGTGCCACAGGAGCAGTTTGAACAGAACAAGAAGGAGCTGTTCGAAAGCGCGACAAAGGCGGCGACCGCCCGCGTGAAGATGCAGCTCATGCTCGCCAAGATTGCCGAGGCCGAGAAAATCAAGGTCGACGAGAAGGATTTCAACAACTGGCTCATGCGCGAAGCGATGCGCTCCGGCACCAAGCCGGACAAGGTGGCCAAGGACCTCGGCAAGAGCCGCGAGCAGGTGCAGGCGGTCCAGCAGCAGCTGCTCTTCGACAAGACCCTTGATTTTCTGGTCTCCAAGGCTACCGTCACGACGGCATCCGCCCAAGCATGAGTTATTACGTTCCCATCGTCCTGGAAAACACCGGCCGCGGCGAGCGGTCCATGGACATCTACAGCCGGCTGTTGAAGGACCGCATCGTTTTCATCGGGACCCCGATCGATGACAATGTCGCCAACGTGGTGATTGCCCAGATGCTGTTCCTCCAGATGGAGGATCCGAAGAAGGACATCCACCTCTACATCAACTCGCCGGGCGGCGTCGTCACGGGCGGCATGGCCATCTACGACACGATGAATTTCCTGCAATGCGACATCGTCACGTATTGCATCGGCATGGCCGCGAGCATGAGCACGGTCCTGCTCGCCGCCGGGACGAAGGGCAAGCGCTTTGCCCTGCCGAACAGCCGCGTGATGATCCACCAGCCCTCGGGCGGGGCGGGGGGCCAGGCGGCGGATATCGCGATCCAGGCCCGGGAAATCATCCGCTGGCGGAAGACGCTGAGCGAGACGATTGCGCGCCACACCGGCAAGACCGCGGACCAGGTGGAGTCCGATTCCGACCGCGACTATTACATGAGCGCGGAGGAGGCGAAAGCTTACGGCATCGTTGATCACGTGGTGGCCTCAACGAGGGACGCCCAGAAGATTGCGCAAAGCGCTGCCTGATCGGCTCTTTTCCGGCCCGATTCCGCCCGGGGAAATCCCTCGACTAACCGTCGGCCCGCACCGTATATACTCCCATGGCCAAATCGTCTCGCATGACCCTGTGCTCCTTCTGCGGCAAATCGCAGGCGGAGGTGCGCAAGATCATCGCCGGCCCCGGGGTGTACATCTGCGACTCATGCGTCAACGTCTGCAAGACGATCATCGATCGCGAGGTCAAGGCGCCGGTCCCGGAGGGGACGAAGCCGGCCTTCCGGTTGATCAAGCCCGGCGACATCAAGAAGGTGCTGGATGACCACGTGATTGGCCAGGATCACGCCAAGAAGGTTCTCTCGGTGGCGGTCTACAACCATTACAAGCGGCTGAATTTCGAATCGACGACCCAGGTGCGCGACAATGCGCCGATGCCGGCGGAGTTCAGTGACGTCGAGGTGGAGAAGAGCAACATCCTCCTCATCGGGCCGACCGGTTCGGGCAAGACGCTGCTGGCCCGCTCGCTCGCGCGCATCCTCGATGTGCCGTTCGCCATTTCCGACGCCACCACGCTGACGGAAGCCGGTTACGTCGGCGAGGACGTCGAGAACGTCGTGCTGCGCCTCCTGCAGGCGGCCAATTACGACGTGAAGAAGGCGGAGTGCGGCATCATCTACATCGACGAGATCGACAAGATCCGGCGCACGACCGAGAACGTTTCCATCACGCGCGACGTGTCGGGCGAAGGCGTGCAGCAGGCGTTGTTGAAAATCCTCGAGGGTACGACCTGCAACGTGCCGCCCCAGGGCGGCCGCAAGCACCCGAACCAGGAATACATCCAGGTCAACACGACCAACATCCTCTTCATCTGCGGCGGGGCCTTCGTCGGCCTGAACGAGGTGATCAAGAAGCGCCTCGGCCAGCGTTCCCTCGGCTTCCACGTCAACGCCAAGGACCACGACCTCACGCCGGACGAAGTGATGCGCGGCGTGGCGCCCGAGGACCTGATCCGTTTTGGCATGATCCCCGAGTTCATCGGCCGGCTCCCGGTCGTGTCGGCCCTCGATGAACTGAAGATCGCCGACCTCGAGAAGGTCCTCCTGCGCACGAAGAACTCGATGGTGAAGCAGTATTCGAAGCTCTTCGCCATGGACGGGGTCCAGCTCAAGTTTACGCGCGACGCCTTGCGGGCCATCTCGCTGAAGGCCATCGAGCTCAAGACGGGTGCGCGCGCGCTGCGCGCCATCCTCGAGAAGATCATGCTCGAGGTGATGTACGAGCTGCCGACCCGCGACGACATTGCCGAGGTGGTCATCGACCAGGCGGTTGTCGAGGGCCGCAAGAAGCCGCAGCTCGTCAAGACGGCGCGCCGCAACGCCACGACGAGCAAGGACGCCGCCTGATTCGGCCGGCTCGCCGGCGGATCGGGTTTGCTCCGTGGCGTCCGCTCGAACGACACCTCCGGCCCATGGTCCCCGGCCGGGGGCGGGACTTACCAGCTGAAGCTTTCGCCCGCTCCAATCGCCTTGGCGAAGGCGACAAAAAGCTTCACGCAGTTTTCCACGTCCTCGAGGTCCACCACCTCGCTCGGCGTGTGCATGTAGCGCAGTGGAATCGACACCAGCCCCACCGCGACACCGGCGCGCGCCATCTGGATGGCGCGGGCATCGGTGCCCGTGGGACGGGGATCGGCCTCGAGCTGGTAGGGAATCCGGGCCTTCTTCGCGCAGGCGACGAGGCGGTCGAACACCTTGGGGTTGATGTTCGGGCCCCGGCAGATGATCGGGCCGCCGCCCAGCTTGGTCTCGCCGAACTTGCGCTGGTCGCAATCCGGGTGATCGGTGGCATGGCCGACGTCCACGGCCAGCGCCACCTGAGGATCGACCGCGAAAGCCGAGGTGGTGGCACCCCGGACACCGATTTCCTCCTGCGTGGTGGCCACGGACACCAGGCGGGCATGGAGCCGGACTTTCTCCCGCGCGAGCCGGACCAGCGCCTCGCCGACCACATAAGCCCCGACCTTGTTGTCGAACGCGCGCGCGGTGCCGATGCTGCCGGCAATGAGCTCGAATTCGTGGTCATAGGTGGCGACATCGCCGATCGAGATTCGCTTCAAGGCGTCGGCCTTGGACGTGGCGCCGATGTCGATCCAGATCTCGTGCTTCTTCGGCACCTTCTTCCGATCCTCGTCGTCCATCAGGTGAATCGCCCTCTTGCCGGTCACGCCCTTGACCACGCCGCCGGCGGTTTGGATGATGACACGGCGGCCGGAAATGATGCTGAGGTCGTGGCCGCCGATGGTGTCGAAATACAGGAAGCCGTCCTTGTTGACATACGTGATGATCAGCCCGAGCTCGTCCATGTGCCCGGCGAACATCAGGGTGGGTGAGCCGCCCTGGTTCAGCGTGGCATGCCGGCAGCCGAGCGCGTCGGCGGCGTAGGCATCCGCGTGCGGCTTCACGTGGCGATCAAAGACGGCCTGAGCCTGAGCTTCGGCCCCGGAGGGTGATTTGGCCTGCAGCAGTTCGACCAGGAACGCGGGAACGCGATAAGGGGACATGCGTCTAGCCTCGATGAGGATCCACCGGTCCGCAAAACCAAAAGCACCCTGAGAGGGTCATCCTAGGAACCGGGGGACCCGACAGCGGGCGCCGTGGCCGCTGGTTTCCGGTGGAACACATCGAAGGTTTCGTCGAACTCGAGGTAAATGCGACCGGGCAGCCAGGGCACGGCCGCCACTTCCGGCGAACGGTCGAAGTCCGCCACCAAGTCATAGCGATCCAGGAGGTCACCCGCCGAGTGGAACAGGGCGATCGCCTCAAACCGGCGCAGGACCAGCCAGTCCGGCCCGAGCCGGCGGATCAACGCGCCCCAATCGTCGCCGACGGCGCGGCGGGCGGCGATCACCGCGGGCGCCGACAAGCCCGGGTAGTCGTACATATGAAGCCGCGAGTTGAATCCGATGTAGCCGAGCGGCTCGAGGAAGACGGTATCGTCGGGCGTGGCCCGATGCGCCTTCAGCCACCGGCCAATGGCCGCCCGTTGTCCTTCGATGATGGCCTGCTGCTGGCGCAGCTGCCACGCGGCCATGAGCAGGATCGTCGCGGACACACCCAGATGGACGATCATCGGCAGGCGGGCGAGGGTCGCGCGCAGTCCTTTTCGGACCAGGAGCCCGCCGAGCTGTTCGGCCAGCGCGCCGAGCGCCACCATCGCGGCGACCGCGTGGCACGGATAGTACCAGGGGAATTTCGGCGCGATCGAGCCATACAGCGAGCTGACAAAGAAAGCCAGCGAAGCGGCGCGCCCGACCGGGTTGGCGCGGGGGACCATCCATCCGACGATCGCGAGCGCCGCCGCCACCTGCATCCACCAGACGAGCGGCGCCGGCCAGCCGCCAAACCAGGAGTAGGACGGGAGGAACACCTCGCGCAACCGGCCGTTCCAGGCGAACGCCAGCGATTGCCGCAGCAGGATCGCGGGCCACTCGCGCCAACCGGGCAAGGCCGAACCGAGGCCCTTGGCCACGATCGTGTTGGGTATCGGCGACCCATAGTAGTGCCAGGCCCAGATCAGCCACGGCAGGTAGACGATGGCCGCGACCGGCAGCGCCCGGAGGTAGATCCGGAGGAGCTGGCGCCGGTCGCCCGCGGGCTCCGACGTCGGGTGCACGGCCAGCCAGGCCAGCGCGAGCGCCCCGCCGAAGACAAAGCCATCGGGACGGGTCCACATCAGGCCCGCCCAGGCGAGTCCCAGCTTCAGCGCCGCGCGCGGCGACGGCCGCGACAGGATGTCCAGCATCCACGCCAGGCCCAGGAGCATGAACGCGGTCTCCATCCCGTTGATCGAGAAATCCACGCATTTTGACTCCAACAACGGGAGCAAAACGAGGAACCACCGGCCGAAACCGGACCAGCCCCAGGCGCCGGCCGCCCGCCAGAGCAGCACGGCCGCGCCGCCAAGGGCACAAGTGCACCAAATCCGGAAGATCCACAGCGCCGCCTCGTCGGAAGTGCCGCCGGCGATTTTGAGGGCCAGGGCCGGCAGCAGCACGCCCAGCGGCGAAGTGAACGTGTGCACGCGCTCGCCGACCTGAAACACGAGGCCATGGCCGTCCACCAGATTCCTGCTGCTGCGGTACGTGATGTAGAAATCCTCCCATCGGTGATCGGTGAACAGGGCGAAGCCCGAGCAAATAAGCACTGCCAGCAGGAAGATCCGCAGCGCAGGCGAGGTCGGCGGGCGCGTCGTCACAGTTGTTCGGCAATCTCCTCGAGCGGATAGGTGATGATCTCCGCCAGCGTCGGATGGTACCAGGGCGCGCGCAACAGGTCATGCACGGTCGCCCGCATCGCCAGCGGCCCGGAGAAACAATGGATCAGCTCGCCGGCATCCTTGCCCACAATCTCCGCGCCGAGGATGCGTCCGCGTCTGGGTTCGGCCAGCACCTTCACGTAACCGTAATTGGCTTCCATGAGGATCGACTTGCCGTGGTCGTTGAACGGATAGCTGGCGCTGAGATATTTCATGCCGCGGGCATCGAGGTCGCGGGCCAGTGCGCCGATCGTGGCGAGCTGCGGGTCGGTGAACACCACGTTGAGCAAAAGCGAAAAGTCGACCGGCTTGAGCCCGCGCACGCCGGCGGCATGGCGCGCGGCGAGCTCGCCTTGCGCGATGGCGATGTGGACGATCTCGGCCGGTCCGGAACAATCGCCGGCCGCATAGACATGCGGCAGGTTCGTCTGCTGCCACCGGTTGATGACGACCTGTCCATCGGGCCGGGTCTTGACCCCGATGGCCGCCAGGCCCAGGCCGGCGGTGTTGGGCTCGCGCCCCAGGGCATTGAGGCAGTGCGCCGCCTCCCGCACGATCGTCCGGCCGTCGTGCAGGAACGTGACCTTGAAGCCGCCGCGCGTCGCGCGGATATCCAGGAGCCTGGTGCCGGCAAACAGCTCGATGCCCTCGTCCACGAAGGCCCGTTGCACCGTTTCCGAGGCCTCGGCGGAATGGTCGCGCAGGATGTGGGCGCTGCGCTGGACCAGCGTGACCCGCGCGCCGATGCGGTTCAGGAATTGCGCCAGCTCGCAGGCCACGATGCCGCCACCGAGCACCAGGACGCTTTGGGGCACGAAATCGAGATCGAGGACGTCGTCACTGGTCCAGCAAGGCAGGCCCGCCAGGCCGGGCACCGGCGGTACGCTGACTTTGGACCCGGTGCCCAGCAGGAAATGTCGGCTGCGGACCATTTTCCCGTTGGAAAGCTGAAGCGTGTGCGGGTCGAGGAAACGCGCCTGGGCGCGAATGAGGTCGAACTTTCCTGCCGTCAGCGCTTTCACGCGGTAATCGGCGAATTCGCCAATTAGCCGTTTCTTCCGCGCATGCACCGCCGGCATGTCGGCGCGGGCTCCTGTGACCTTGAGGCCGAAGCGGCCGGCGTGCCGGGCGTGGTGCAGGATCTCGGCCGTGTAGAGCAGAGTCTTTGACGGCATGCAGCCACGGAGAATGCAAAGGCCGCCCAACTGCCGCGCACCGTCGACGACGGCGGTCCTCAGGCCGAGGCCGGCCGCCACGCGCGCGGCATTGTAGCCCGCGCTGCCGCCGCCGATACACACAAAGTCATAGGTTTTCATGGTGCGCCGGAAAGGATGTCGTGCGGTCAACGAGCCAAGGGCTCGAATCGCCGCAGGGTGACCAGCAAGTTTGAATCCACTGCGTCGGCCGTCGCGGTCGGCGCCAAGCCAAAAGCATGCTGGTAGGTCAGGCGATAGGTGCCGTAACTGTAATCATTCGCCATTTCCCGCCCTGCGACCGTCAGCCGGATGCTGTAAACCAGCGCCGCCACGCCGAGGAGGGCGTAGGCCGCGGCGTAGGCCTGGGCCAGCCGGCGCCAGCGGTGATTCGCCGCGACCCACGCGGGAACGGTCGTCAGCAACGACAACGCGGCGACTGGGATCAGCGGCAGAAGGAATCGCGGGTCGGCATAGGGCCAGACCAGCAGGATGAGCAGGCTCAGCGCAGCGAACAACAACAGGGGCAATTGTTGGCGCCGGCCAACCCACAGGCTGCGCGCCACCACGGCGAGCACGGTCCCGCCCAGCAACCATTGGATGCCTGGGTAGCCGGCCGGGAACGGCACGTTGCCGGCGATCGCGACAGTTTCGACCAGTCTTTCGCCGACGGTGCCGGCAATGGTTGTCTCGGGGCCCAAACCCCGGTGGACGAAGAGCTGGTGAAAATAGCTGCTGGGCGCCGTGAATTGGAGCACGAACCACTCGCTCCGGATGAGGAGCACGGCACCCACGACGGCGATGATTCCCGCGGGTGCGACCAACTGGCTCATCCGCCGGCGATCCAGCGAGCCGGCGGCGATCAGCCGTCGGCAGCGGGGATGGAGCACGGCGGCAAGGAGCACGGTCCCGACCACCGCGAGGCCGACCGTGCGAACGGACACCGAAGCGATTGCCGCCAGAAGCGCCGCCAGGCCGGCAGGCCAGTCCGTGAACTCCTGTTGCAGCCAGAAACGCTGGCCGAACGCCAGGGCCAGCATCGCGAGGCCGAGGAAGGGCACGTCGCTCAGGGGAATCGCGACATGCTTGACGGTTACCCATGAGAGCAGCGGTGCCAGGGCGGCGAGCCACGAACGGTCGGCCGGCAACCGCAGCATCCGGCGGGCGATCCAGTAAACGCTGCCGGCGGCCACGGCCAGCCAGGCCAGGTTCAACGCATTCAGCCACATGGTGTGCCCCAATCCCAGCGAGAGCAGCGCACGCACCATCGCGGGATAGCCGACCGGAAACTGTTCGACCATTCCGCCCGGCGCGTAAGACCCGGTGGTGTGGGCGGACCAGGCCATGGCAAGGAGGCGGACGGCGTCGTGGTTGAGCCGCAGCGGAGAGAACAGCTGCACCGCATGCAGCGCGCCCACGGCAATGACCGCCGCCACTACCCAGCGACTTCCGGCTGCTTTGCCGCGATCGGCCGCTGACGTGGCGCCGGTCATCGGCCTTTTCCAAACAACATGATGTGGACGGTTTTCAGGACGATCGAGGCATCCAGGACGAACGAGAAATAACGGATGTAATAGAGGTCATATTCCAGTTTGCGCAAGGTGTCCTCGAGGTTCTCGCCGTAGTTGTAGTTGACCTGGGCCCAGCCGGTGATGCCGGGCTTCACCAAGTGGCGAAAATGATAGCAGGGGATCTTGCGCTCGTACTCGTCCACGAGCTTGACCCACTCGGCGCGTGGGCCGATCAGGCTCATGTCGCCAACGAGCACGTTCCACAACTGCGGCACCTCGTCGAGCCGGGTGTTGCGCAGGAACTGGCCGACCCGGGTGATGCGAGTATCGCCGGCGCGGGTGTAGGTGTCACCATCGCTGTTCACGCGCATGGTGCGCAGCTTCACGATGTCAAACAGCCGCCGGTTTTTGCCGACCCGGGTCTGGCGGAAGAACACCGGTCCATGGTCGTCGAGCCAGATCACGACGGCGACCAGCGGCAGGAAGGGCAGGGCAAGCAGCAGGCCGAGCGAGGCGAACAGGACATCGCTCACGCGTTTCAGTCGCTCGAAGACCGGCTCGCGCGCAATCTGGAATCCCTCTTGGAACAACCACGTCTGGTTCAGCCGGTACAGCGGGATTTTCCGCCAGTAGACCTCATGAAAAAGCTCGAGCGTGTAGGTGGGCACGCCCGAGAAGTGCAGCTCCATCAGCCGCCGGGCCACCGCCTCCGGCAGGTCCTGGTTGGATTCGCGCAGGATGATGGCATCGAGGCTGCCCTCGTACTCGGCGAGATAATGGACGACGTCGCCGAAGGGCGGGATGGACACCACCGTGGACGATCCGGCGCCGGGCGCGAAGGTGTCATGCGTCGCGTAGAGCACCGACTGGGTCATCTCGTTCTTGCGGCACTCCTCCTTGAAGGCGACGCAGCTCTCCGGGCTGCCGAGAAACATGAAGTACCGCTGGCGCTTGTGCCGCTGCAACCGGTGATAAAAGAACCGGCGGTAGCTCAGGGTGATTGGAATCAGGACGAGGCACGCGCCGGTGATGACCAGGCGGCTGCCCTGGAGCGGATAACCCGCGCTGATAACCGCGAACGTGAGCAGCAGGGTCAACAGCAGCACGAACACCAGGGCGATGCAGTGCAGGCTGG
>DASZXO010000023.1:0-20033 GCA_035545835.1 Lacunisphaera sp. | reverse complement strand
GCGACAGCCCGTTGAGCACGAAGCCGCTGCCCTGCGGGAACGAACCGTCGAGTGAACCATCGTCGTTCAACTGCACCGCCTGGTTCGTGATGGTCGAGCCGACCAGGTCGATCGAGCCGAAGACGACCGACTTGCCGCCGGTGACCGGGTAGGCCGTGCCGTCGTAGGCGGGCCGATACAGCAACGGTGCCGGCGACGACGCCACCGAACCATCGGCTGCCAGCACGCCCATGCCGATGCGCGGCTGATTCAGGAGCGCCGTGAAGGCCCCGAAGAGCGCGATCCTGCCGTCCGACAGCGGGAAGACGAACGAACTGCGCGAGGTCGTGTTGATGGTCGTGGTGGCGGCTGACGGATACAGCGTGTCCACACTGCCGCCCGCGGTCAGCCGGACCACGCCGTCGGTCGCCTGCCCGTTCACCGTGGTGAACGTGCCAGTGACGACGATCTTGCCGTTGGCGTCCTGCGCTGCGCCGAGCACGTTGCCGTTGATCGAGGGCGGCGCGAAGGCGTTGAGGGAGCCGTCGCCATTGATGATCGCGACCTTGTTGCGCGCGGAGCCAGCCACGCTGCCGAAGGTGCCGGCGATGAGGTAACCACCGCCGGAGACCTGGGTCATGCTGTAAACCATGTTGTTGGCGCCCTGGGTGCCGCCAAAGGCCGTGTCGAGGGTCGCGCCGGTGGAATCGACGCGGGCCACGCCGCCGCGGGAACTGCCGTTGACCGCCGTGAAGTTGCCGCCGAAGGCGATCGAGCCGTTCGATTCGACGAAGACGGCCACGAGCTTGTTGTTGAAATTATTGTTCGCGTTGATGTTCACGCTGAAGGTGCCGTCGAGCGTGCCATCGGTGTTGAGCCGGCGGAGGATGTCGGTGTTCGCGGGCACCGGCTCGCCGGTGGACAGGGACTGCCGGGCGACCAGCAGCTTGCCGTCGGACTGCACCGCCAGCGCGCTGACGCCGCCGGCGGGCGGATTGTCGCGCGGGCGCCAGCTGCGATCATAGGCACCGGAGCTGTCGAGGCGGAACAAACCGGGCACCAGGTTGCCGTCGACGGACGTGAAATCGCCGCCGACGTACACCGAGCCGTCGGAGGCCGCGGCGAGGGCGTAGACGTAGTTGTTGAGCGCCGGCGGCGTGAAGCCCAGGTCGAGCGAGAAGTCCGAATTCAGCCGGGCCAGGAAGGTGCGCGGCGTGGCATCCCACTGGACGAACTCGCCGCCGACCATCCATTTGCCACCGGACAGAGGGATGACCGCGTAAATCCGGGTGCTCAGGGTCAGCAACGGGTTCGCGGGATAGGTGGTGTCGGGCGCCAGCACGCCAGGATAGTTCGAAGGCGCGACGGTCACGTTGACCGGCGTCGAGGTGATCGTCCCGTTGATGCCGGTGATCAGGACGTCGTAGGTGCCCCCGTCGCCCGCCTGGGCGTTGCTGAGGGAATAGCTGGAGCCGATGGCCCCGGGGATGGCAAACCCGTTGCGCCGCCATTGGTAGGTGATGTCACCGGTGTCCGTGGCGGTCACGCTGAGGTTGATCGTCCCGCCCGCCGACAGCGACTGGGCCGACGGCTGAGCTGAAATGGTCGGCGGCACCGTTACGGCCAACTGCGCCGCCGCGGACCGGGCGGTGCCATTGCCGGTCACGACGACCGCGTAGCCCGCGGCGTCGCCCGGCTGGATGTTGGTGAGCGTGAGGACCGCGGTCGCGGAACCGGAGACGTTGCCCCCATCGGTCAGCGCGACGCCGTTCTTCAGCCACTGGTACGAGAGCGTGGTCGTGCCCGAGGCGACGGCCCCGAAGACCGCCGTGTTGCCGGCATTCAGCGTCAGGGCCTGCGGCGACAGCCAGATCACGGGCGCGGTCAGCGAACCGGCCGGCGCGCCCTTGCGGATGATCTGGTTGTACTGCTCGGCGAGGAACAGGTTCCCGGAACCATCGACCGCCAGTCCCGCCGGGCCCGCGAACCGGGCGTCGCCGTCCGCGGCGTTGTTGAAGCCGTCCGCGTAAGGCTGACCCCCGATTGTGACGACAAAGCCGTTCGCCCCGATCTTGCGGATGGTGTCCGCATAGTCGTCGGCGACGTAAACGTTGCCGGAGGAGTCGATCGCGATGCCGAGCGGGCCGCCGAACTTCGCGCCCGCGGCGCTGCCGTCGTCGCTGCCGAACGCGTTCGGCTGTCCGGCATAAGTGGTGACGGACTGGTTCGCGACGAGGATCCGGCGGATGACGCCGTTGCCGGTGTCGGCCACGTAGAGGTACGTGCCGGCCGCGTCCATGGTGATGCCTTGCGGCGTGTTGAAACGCGCGCCGCTGCCGGTGCCGTTGGCGAAGCTGGGCGCGCCGGCGGAACCCGCGAAGACGGAGACGGAGCCGCCGGACGTGACCTTGCGGACGGTGTGGTCGTAGGCGGTGTAATAAACGTTGCCGGAGGAATCGACCACGAGGGCGTTCACCGTCGAAGCGGAACTCGTGAGGGTCGTCACCGCGAGGGTGGTGAGGTCCAGCATGCGGATCTTTCCATTTCCATTGTCGGCGATGTAGAGGACGGTCCCGGCGGGATTGAGCGCGATCCCATAGGGCATGTTGAAGCGCGCGGCGGTGCCGGTGGCGTCCGTGCTGCCCGAGGTGTAAGCCTGGCCCGCGATCGTGGTGACCACCCCGGCCGAGGTGACCTTGCGGATCGTGTGGCTCTGCGGCGAACTCACGTAGACATTGCCCGAGGCATCAACGGCCACGCCCCAGGGCTTGTCGAAGCGGGCGGTGCCACCCGTGCCGTCGGTCGTGGCAAACTGGCCGGGCGAGCCAGCCAGCGTCGTGTAATTGTAGGCGGGAACGCTGTCCACGACGAGGTCGGCGGGCAGGCTCGGGGTGTTGCCGGCGCCGTTGCCGACCGTCACCTGGTAGCGGCCGGCGTTGGCCGCCGTCGCGCCGGTGATCACGAGCGTGTCGGTGGTCGCGCCGCTGACGTTGCCGCCGTCGGTGACCGTCACGCCATCCTTGGTCCAGACGTAGGTGAACGGCGTCGTGCCGGTCGCCTCGACCGAGAAGCTCGCGTCAAACCCGGTGTGCACGGTCTGGGACTCGGGCTGGGAAACGATGGTCGGCGCCGAGGGCGTGCCGCTCACACCGAGGGTGATGGCCGCACTGGTGGTCGTGCCGGCGGCATTCGTGACATCGACCGTGTAGCTGCCGCCGTCGCCCGACTGGACGTTGTTGAGCACCAGGTCGGACCCGGTGGCGCCGGAGACGGCGTTCCCGTCCTTCTTCCACTGGTAGGTGAGCCCGCCGCCCGCGGGCACGCCGACGGCGAGGGTCACGGTGTGGCCCTGCGGGGCGGTGGTGTTGGGCGTCAGGACGTTCACGACCGGGGCGGACTCCGCGGGCAGCGACTCGCTGCGCATGATCGTGGCATTGCCGTTGGCCGTGTAGAGGCGGTTGTTGAAGAGTTCGACCCGGTTCGGGGTGTTGGCGGTGCCCAGCGGTACCTGCACCCAGTCGTCACCGTTGGATGAGATCAGGACGGCCGATTGGGAAATCAGGTGCGAACTGTCGAGGTTGGCCAAGTTCAAGCCCGCGTAGTAGCGACCATTGAGGACACTGATGCACGTGACGTTGGTGCCGAGCTTGCCGCCGGCGCCCCACCAGTTCACGCCGTCGGTGGACCGGACAATGGTGCCGCCCGTGCCGACCGCGGTGAACACGCCATTGTTGAACACGATGCCCTTGAGGGTCTCCGTCGTCGGCACATTGCGCTGCGTCCACGAGCCGCTGGCCGCCGTGGTCGAGGTCAACACGTAGCTAAATGGCGACCCCGAATTGTTGCTGCCGCCGACCGCGACGTAGGTGCCGTTGCCGTACGCGATGCCGTTCATCTGCATGCCGCCGATCGGGAGCGAATAGTTGGTCCAGGTCGTGCCGTCGGCCGAGACCAGCACCCGGCTGCCGGCCGCCGTGGCGAGGAACTGCCCGTTCAGGTAGGTGATCGAGAGGATGTTGCTCGTCGTGCCGCTGGAGACCGAGGTCCAATTCAGGCCGCCGTCGGTGGACTTCAGGATAAGCCCGCCGTTGCCGACCGCGTAGTAGAGCGATGAATTAACCCGGAGAAAATCGGTGATGTTGTTCTGCGTGCCGGGGAGTGTGGCCTCGGTGAAGCTCTGCCCGTCCGACGAATAGAAGATCGTGCCGGAGCCATTGGACCCGCCCCCACCGCCGACGAAGAGCTTTCCGTCCATGGCCTTGAGGGCGAGCAGGCCCTTGTTGCCGATGGTCGGGATCGCCGTGGTCAGCGTCAGGGCGCGCGTGAAGGTGGCATTGTCGGTGGACGATTGGATCAGCCCACCCACGCCGAGGACGTAGGTCGCCCCGGTCCCCGCGAAGGCGTTCGTGAGCCCGTTGGCCGACGCGGAGGTGGCCGTGGTCCAGGTGGCCCCGTTGTCCGATGACACCCGGATGGTTCCGGTCCCGCCGGTCAGGCTGCCGCTGATGGTGTTGTTGCTCGTCGGGGCGGCCGTGATGCCGGCCGCCGTGCCGTTGGCGATCGCGATGTTGAGCGTGTTGTCGTTCGCCGCCGCCACGATGCGCGTGAGCGTGATGGCCGTGCCCGTGCCGCCGACGGTATAGAGCGAGGTGATGGCCGGCGTGCCGCCCAACGCCGTGCGGACCGCCGCGGCCCAGGTGCTGGCAGTGTCGTTGAGGTTGACCGGCACCGGAATCGTAAGCGGGCTTCCGGTGATGCCCGCCCCGGTCACGGTAATGCTCGCGTTGCCCGCCGTGGTGATGGTCCCGACGGCCGTCGCGGTCTCGACCTGGAGGGTTTGCGAACCGACGGCCACGAATTTGCCGAGGCTGTAGGTGATCCCCGAGGCAACCCCCGGGCCCGGCCCGACCGACCAGCTCGTGCCGCCATTCGTTGAAGTGAGTTCCTGGCCGCCCGAGGTCAGCACGCCGACAATCACGCCACTGCCGTTTTGGGCCAGGCCGAACACCGAGGCGCCCGAGAGATTCGAGTTAAACCGCTCCGTCCACGACAAGCCGTCCGGCGACGTGAGCATGACGGCGTTTTGGGTGACGTCATCCTGGCTGCCCAGGACGAACTGGCTGCCGGTGTAGAGGAGACGGTAGTTGGAGTAGCCGGTCGAGGAAACCTCGCTCCAGTGCTGACCGTCGGTCGACGTCACCACCATGCCCCAGTAGCCAACGGCCACGAACTTGCCGCCGCCGTAAGCCACGGCATTGAAGCCGGTGTCGCTCCGGTAGACGCGCTGCCAGGAGGCGCCATCGTCCGTCGAATAGAAGATAAAGCCATCCGCCGTCACGCCCGCGAGGTGCCCGGTGGCATCGCAAGCCACGTCGACGAACTGGCCGATCCCCGGGATGCGGTGATAGGTCCAGTTCGTGCCATCGCTGGAGGTCAGGCTGGTGCCGCCGTTGCCGGTGACGAGGTGATGCCCATCCGGCAGCGCAAGGTACTTGTAGAGCGTGTTGCCCATCGGCTGCGGCGTCACCCACGACCAGCCGATCTCGGCGACGGTGTCGTGCTGGTTGGAGAGCGCCGCCGCCAAGGCCTCCTTGGTGAATCCGCTCAGGATTCCGCCCAGGGTCGCATCCGGGATGGTGGTGACGTCGAAACCCGTGGCAGTGAACGTCGGCAACTGGGCGCGCACCGACCAGGTGCCACCAAACAACGGCGCCGTGTACACGCTCTTCCCGTTGAGATCCACCGGGGCGGTGACGGATTGCTCCAGCCGGTCCAGCATCTGGCGGAATTGCGCTTCCTGCGGCAGGTCGGCGGCGGTGAGCATGAACAGCCGGCTCACCCCGGCCGGGCGGTTGCGAATGAAGGTCGACGCCTGGCGATACAGGCTGATCATGTCGAGCAACGCAGCCTGGCCCGCGGCGCGTTCGCTGCTATCGCCCGCCGTGAGCAGGTTGGGATTGTCGCTCAGGACCTTCTGGACCGTGAGCATGTTGCCCTGCATGGCCTGCAGGGCGGCGTCGAGGTTGAGGTCCAGGTTCTGGCCCGAGCCCATGTGCGCGAGGAATTCCGCCGCCCGCAGGCACGCCTGCATCATCAGGATGTCACCATAGTCGATGTTGAGCGCCATCGGCATCTTGGTCTCGGCGCTGCTGAGGGTGAGGAGGAAGCTCGAGTTCGTGACCTGCGCGAGGTTTCCCCGGGCGGCGACGCTCTCCGGCACCAGCGTGTTCTGCCAAAAGGAGGCGACCGTCGTCAGATTGTAGTTGGCCGGCACGACCGGGTTGCCATTCACGTCGTGGGCGATCCCGGCCGTCCAGTTGTACGGATCCCGGCTGCCCGTGAAACCAAGGCCGTCCATGAACGTGCCGGAAGCCGACTGGGAGGTGACATCGATGACCCGGGTGATGCCGAGCAGCGCGGACGCCGTCTGGTTGGTGTGATCGGTGTCGAGGTCGTACGCCTCCTGGAATCGGGCGTGCGCCGTCGGCAGGTCGTGTGCGATCAGGGCCGCGCGACCGGCGGCGATCTTGTCGGCCACGGCGTCGGCCCAGGCGGTGTGGCCGGCGGCAATCAAGGCGAGACCCAGCAGGAGCTTTTTCATCGTTCGGATTGGGCTAAATTGGTTTTCGTGGGGATGGAGGTGGCGTCGGCGAGGCCGGCGGCCGGTACGTTGGCTGGAAAGAGACGGCCGGCGCGCGGTCCGGCGAGCCAGAGTCGGAAGGTGCCGCCCGGCGCGGAGCCCGGTTCCGTTCCGGGCGCAGCCAGCGTGGCGTCGGAGAGCTCGAGCACCCCGCCGGGGAGAAACCGGGCCGTGGCGGCGCTCACCTCCCGTGCCGGCGTGCCCGCCAGGTGCAGGTGCACATCGCGCATGACCAGTTCATCGCGTCCGCCGAGCTCCGCCAAGGCGTGACCGAGCTGCGCCGGCCACGCGGCGCCGGATTCCGTTTGGAGATCCACCTTCGACAACACGACCAAGGGTCGCCAGGCCACATGCATGAATCCCTGGCGCCGGTATTCCATCGTTACGCTGCCGATCGAAAGGACGCCGGTCCGTGTCCCCGTATGCTCATCGACAAACCGGTAGCTGACGCCCTTCATCGCCGGGCCACCGACCTCGAGCTTCACCGATAGCCCGGAGTCCGGTTCAGCCTGGCCGCACACCAGCCCCAGCAACGCCCCCGCCGCCGCCATCCATGATTTGCCTGGGGTGAACATCGGGTACGTCCGTGGGGAAGATTGCTCGACGTCGCGGGTAGACCTCGCAATCAGCGGCGGCCCCTGCCTGGGCACTCACTGCGCTGGTTCCACATGCCCTCCGCTGAGAAATTTGAGCGACCAGTCGAGCGGATTTTGGGACGAACGTAACCGATTCGCCGACTGAATGGTTGGCGCCCGTGGAGCATTTGGCCTGCAATAAAATCGACACTTCTTTTACAGAGCCAGCCTATTAATGCTAATCAGTTGGAAAAAGACCCCTCTATTCCGCCTGCTAATCTCGGGAGTGTTACCCAGTCCACCGTGAAGACCAACCTCCAACCGGGGACAGACTTGGTTGTCCATGAGCGAATCGTCGCCTCCTTGCCGTCAGGCTGGCCCCGGATCGCGACGGCCTTCACTGGCTGATTCTCAGGCGGAAGAAGACGTTGGGAGCGGATGCCTGGGGATAGCTGGCGGTCCAGGTTTCCATCCCGCCGGCGGAAGAGACCATCTGGTGGTTGTTGGCCGTGGCCCAGGCTATTAGATCGAGCGACACCTCGACGGAATAGGTGATATCCGTCCGGTCATCCGGCCGGGAATAGGTGTAGATCCAATTGCCGCCGGAAGCGGTCACGCCCGGCAGCCCCGTCGTGATGTTCTGCTTGGGCTCGAGGCCGAGGGCATACTTCACGAGATTCGGCAGGCCGTCCTGGCCGTAGACGGCGTTCGGTCCGCTGATGTTCGCATCGGCCAGCTCGCCGGACGTGAATTTCGAGGCCTTCCAGCCCGCAAAACCAGCGGGGACATCGTTGATTTGCACCGTCGCCCGCTGCACCGCTCCCAAAGTCGCGCCACCGAGCACCGGTTCGCCCAGATTAAATGTGAAGGTTTCCGTGCCCTCGATCAGCAAGTCGGCTGACAACGGGATGAGGATGGATTTTGGCGCGGAGTCACCGTCGGCCCAGGTGAGCGCACCGCTGACCGGGCTGAAATCGGCGCTCGTGGCCGTGCCGGAGACCGTCGCGTAGCCCACGCTCAGCGCGCCGGCGCTGCCACCGGTGCGCGTGACCGTTACGGCCACGGTGGTGTTTTCGTTCCCGCTGAAAGTCGCACTCCCGAGTTGCACGATGCCCGGCAGCGCGGGCAGACCCGCGACGCACCGCCAGATGGGACTGCTGTTCACGCTGCCCTGGAAGTTGGTGTGGTCCCCGGCGAAAAGCAGGCGGCCGTCCGGCAGAAGGGCAAAATCGTACACGCCCGCCGTTCCGTCGCCGGCCGCGGCAAAGGTCGGATCGTTTGCGCCCGTGCCGGTGACGCGGCCAAGGTAGCGGCTGGGCGACGTGCCCGTACTGAAGTTGTACGATGCGCCAACGACGATCTTGCCGTCCGGCTGGGGCAGAACCGAATTGACCACCCCAATGGCCGATGGAACGAAGGCCGCGTCGAGCGCCCCGGTCGAAGTCAGCCGGGCCAGGCCGCCGCGCGCGCCGGCGCCGCCGTTGGTGGTGTAATTGCTGAAACTACCGCCGACGAGAATCCGACCATCAGCCTGGATTCGCACCACATTGACCGACCCGTCCGGCCCCATGCCGGCATCGAAGGCCGGGTCCAATCCTCCCGTCGTCAGCAAACGACAGACGGCATACTGCGTGTAGCTGTTCGAGGTATAAAACGCGCCCCCGGCCAGCACCTTTCCATCCGGCTGCAAGGCGAGCGAATTGATCGACCAGCCGCCC
The DNA here is from genome assembly GCA_035545835.1 of Lacunisphaera sp. Taxonomy (GTDB): domain Bacteria; phylum Verrucomicrobiota; class Verrucomicrobiia; order Opitutales; family Opitutaceae; genus Lacunisphaera. Next base: position 11,121 of record DASZXO010000023.1, on the reverse strand, counting down.
GTGCCGCCAAAGTCCGGGCCGACAAAACTCGAATCGACCGTGCCATCGGCGTTCAAACGCGCGATGTATTCGCGCGACGTGCCATTGAAACTTGTGAACGCTCCGGCCACGATGATCTTGCCGTCCGGCTGCACGGCGACGGCATAGATGACGTCGTTCGCCCCGGAGCCCGGATCGAAGGTCGAGTCCACCGTCCCGTCGGCCAGCAGGCGGACGATGCGGTTGCGCGCCGTGCCGTTGAAGCTCGCGAACTCACCTACGGCGATGATCTTCCCGTCCGGCTGCCGGGCCAGGTCGAAGAGCACCGTGTAGCCGCCGCCATACAGGTTCCCGCCCGCCGCTCCCCCACCCGCCGCGAATGTCGCATCAAACTTTCCCGCCGGCGTCAGCCGGGCGATGCCGCCGCGGGCATGCGCGGTGAAACTGGAGTCGTAGACGCGCGACAGCCAGCCGGCGATGACGATGCTGCCGTCCGGTTGCACCAGCAGCCGCTGGATGGTGCTGTCGACCAAGTCGGGAACGAAGGCCGGATCGCGCACCCCGGGATCGAGGATCGACACGGTCGCCGTCGCGCTGCCGCCGATAACGCCGCCGCTGGCGCCACTGAGCGTGACCGTGAACGACTCGGTGCCTTCGGCCACTGCGTCCGCCACCAGCGGAATCGTGATCGTCTTGTCGGCCATGTCGCCGTCGGCCCAGGTGACCGTGCCACTTTGTGCCGTGAAATCGGCCGGCGCGGTTGCCGTGCCCGGTGCGGTGGAGTAGTTGATGCTCACCGCGCCGCTCGAATTCTGCGTGCGCGAGAGTGTCAGCACGGCGCGGCCGAGCTGTTCGTCCGCCTGGAACGTGGCCTTGCTCCATTGGATCTTGGGCTGGAGCACCAGCTGCACGTCCAGCCACTCGTCGGCGCCACTGCCACCCTGGGCGGTCGGCGTGATGGCGATCCCGGCGGCGGTGTCGTTGAAAGTGGCGCCCATCGCAAGCCCCTCGTCGTGGACGCCGGAAGGATTCGTGCCCGGCGTCGTCAGGTCGAGCAGGTTGCCCTGCTGGTTTTGATTGTAGCCCCAGAGGACATAGGCGCCGCCGTTCAACGACGCATTACTGGTGCCGCGCCGGTAGCCGATCCAGTAGTCGCGGGTGGCGTCGCGCACGATCTTCAGCGCGCGCGGATTCGACAGGTTGGTCGCCACGCCGCCATCGAAGCGGTAGATGCGGTAGGTGCCGCTGGCGGCGGCGAGGGTGACGGCGGCGTCTGGAATCCACTGCAGGATGCTCTTGTTCCAATGCGTGAATTCGTGCTCGGAGGTGCTGCCGCTGCCCATGACGTCGAAGACGTCGCCATATTCGACCGACGTCCCGCCGCTTGAAATCGGGTTGCCATCGGACACCTGCCAGAGATTGGCGTGGTTGAGGCCGTAGTTGTGGCCGACCTCGTGCGCGACCACCCGCAGGTCGAACTCACCATTGACCCAGAAGTCCTTCCCGATCACCTCCCCCAACCCGCCATAGTTGATGAGCGAAGACGACAGGCTGGTCAGCGCGCTGAACACCACGCCCACGCGATCGTAATTCGCCTCGTCATAGCCGGCCGCCAAGGCGGCCGCGCGCGCATCGCTGTGCAAGGTGTCGTTGTAGGCATTCGAACCGTCGCCCTGTGCATAATAGGCCGCCGGCTGCGGCATCCGCAGGACGGGGGTCACGTCGGGGGAGACCCCGCCGCTGGTGGGCCCGAGTTGGATCGTGGTCTGGTTGTAGCTGCCGTTGACGTAGAAATCCTTCACGCCGTTCGCGGCGTTGATGACGTTGGCGATGGTATCCGGCGTGATGTCGCTGCCGTCGACGTAGGAGTTCTTGGGGGTGCCGGGCAGGTCGGGGAAATCCACCCGGATCACCAGCATTTTCTTTGTCCCGTGCGTCCATGCGGCGTCCGGGCGACCGCTGACTCCGCTGGTACCCGGCTGGTTGTCCCCTTCCAGATGGCTCACTTCGTCCGCGAGCAAGCGGCGCTCGAGTTCCGCCACATGCTCGACATGACACAGCACCTGGACCTTTCCGTTGAACTCCACGGCGGTCCCGGCGGCGACGTTGAGCGGCGTATCGGCGGCAGCTGGTGTCTTTCGGCCGGAAATGGCGCAGATCGTTTCGAGCGGACGGCTTCCCGCCACCTCACCTTTTTCCAAGACGCGCAGCGGCGATTCGTCGACCGCGAGATTGCCATCGACCGCGATGCCCAGGATCGACGTTTCGTCAACCGTCGCCTGGACCGCCCGGCGCCCGTACACGAATGCCTGATACTCCTCGCCTGCGACCAAGGCGGAGCGAAAAATCGGCTGCGGCGGAGCCAGGCCCGGCCGGGGCGTCACGGCCAGCAGCGACACCCGGCCTTTGCCGGAGACACGCAGCTCGAGCAGATCGACCACTTCCGGCGGCAGTTGCTGGCGTTCCACCATCGGCACGGCCGAGCCCAAGGCCGCCTTGGGGTCGAGGCGGATCAGTTCCTTCAGTTTCACGCGGCGCGCGCGCGCCAGGTCGATGCCTTCCGCCAGCAAATCGTCCCGTCCGGCAGGATTCGCCGCCAGGTAGCGCCGCGTCCATTCCTGGAATGCCGCGAATTCGTCGCGCCGGGCGGATCCTGCCGCATTGCTCGCGGCAATGACCGAGGCCAGCGGCGGCACCCTGCGATGGTGCTGCGCGGCCCGCGCGTCTGCTGATCGCACCGGTTGGGGGGCGGCGGCTGGCCCACTGCTCCCGGCGGCGGCGTGCGATCGGACACCATGACCGCCCAGCGACCAAAACAGCCATGCGGCCCCGCCCAGGCACAGTGATATTGTCAGCCAGCGCGTGGATCGCCGGAATTGCATGGTCCGGGACGACTAGCCGAATGCCGGTTCGCTTCGAGACTATTCTAGCCGGCGGCGTGAACCCCGGACTACTGCGATACTTTCAATCGGAAGTAGACATTCGGCGCCGAGGCGAGCGGATAACTGGCGGTCCAGGTCTCGTTGCCGCCGCCCGATGAAACCATCTGCTGGTTCGGCGCCGAGGTCCAAGTGACGAGATCGGCCGACATTTCCACGTCGTAGGTGATGTCGGTGCGGTCGCTCGGGCGTGTATAGGTGTAGACCCAATCGGTCGCGGTCGTCGTGACCGCCGGCAGGCCGGTCGTGATGTTCTGCTTCGGCTCGAGGCCGAGCGCGTACTTCACGAGGTTCGGCAAATCATCCTGGCCATAGATCGCATTCGGCCCGCTGACATTCACGTCGGCGAGTTCGCCGGAGTTGAACTTCGCATTCGCCCACGACTCGAAGTTTCCCGTCACCGTGAAACTGCGATCGACATCCGGCGCAGGCGCGAAGGTGCTGTTCCCTGGCTGCGACGCCCGCACCGTCACCGTACCTGTGCCGGTGAGGGTCAGAGCCGTCTCGGTCACCGTTGCAGCACCGGAAAGAACTGAAAAGGTCACGGGTAGTCCCGAGTCGGAAGTCGCATTTAAGGTGATTGGCGATGGGGAAAACGGCCGGTTAGCGAGGCCGCCAAAGCTGATTGACTGGCTGAACTTCAGTTCCGCCTGTTGGCTGGCAGCCATGCCACTCCAAAGGCCTTCGGCATAACTGATGGTGTTCAGTGCCGACGCCGAATAGCTCCCGGCGTCAGTCGTCTGGGCATTGGTCACCGTGTAACTCGAACCCGTCGCTCCGGGTATTGCGTTGCCGTTGAAATACCACTGGTAAGCGGGCGCTGGCGTTCCGGATGCCGCCACGGTAAACGTGATGGCATTGCCAGGTGTCGTGATCTGGCTGATCGGTTGCGTCACGATGAGTGGCGCGGAGTGCATTGCATCGATCGTGATCGAGAAGCTGCTACTTGTCGCCGAGCCGAAGGAGTTCGAAATGACCACGTGATATTCCCCCGCGTCACCGGCCTGCACCGGACCCAGCGGCAGGCTCGATTGGGTTGCTCCCGCCAACGCGGCTCCGGCATGCCACCATTGACAGCTGAATGGCGAGAGGCCCCCGGCGGATACCGCGGGCGCCAGCGTGGCGTTCAGCGGCACGATGCCTAGGTTTGCAGTATTCAAGTCGAGAACAAACGGGCCGGGGTCGAAGCTCCTGGCGGTCGAACCGGTTCGTCGATACTGAACGAGGAATGAGTCGCCCGCCGATGCGGTTTCCGCTCGCGTGAATGTCGCGTCCGACCGGCAGTCGACCGTCATCCTGAACGAGCTATTGGAAAAATCAGCCCAGACGTCCGCCGGCGAGGCCGGTGACGCGGCCGTCATTGCATCCGCCAAGACCCCGATGATCGCCAACTGAATATCAATGTTCGCCAACGTGCCGAACTGCGGATGAGTTGAGTAGGTGTAGTCGATTACGCCGTCCGGCCGCAAATGGCGCAGGAACCAGAAAGTCTCTCCATCCTGAATTGTATCCCGGGTGCAGATCAGGGCGCTGCTGTCGGGAAGTCCGACTGCGGCCACGACGGCGCTTAGACTGAAGGGAGCAAAGCCCGGATCCTGGGTTCCATCCGATTCCAATCGAAGTAGCGAATAGTGCCCGCCACCGAGGGAACAACAAACCAGGATATGGCCATCGACCAAGGGCATGGTGAATTGCGCCGAAACAGTTGACGCAGGCGCGATGAACCCCGGGTCTGGCTGACCGTTGGCCTGAAACCGGAGGAGCCCGCTGGAACCGCTGGCCGCAACTCCATAAACGCGCCCCATTTGATCGACGGCCGGACTGAGCAGGCTTCCCAAGACCGGGCTGAATGATGAATCCGAGCTTCCATCGTGATTAAATCTCACCACTGAAGCATCGCTCGCGCTTCCTGTCGGGAATGAGCCGAACGCAAGGATGTGCCCATCCGGTTGGATTCCCAACCGAGAAATCGACGAACCCGCCGGCAGTGCGGCGTTGAAACTCGGATCGAGCGAGCCGTCCGACCGGAGTCGCGCCAGTCCGTAGACACCCGCGAGCGGCGTGCCGTTTATACCGTCAAAAGCACCGGCAACGAGTATGCCACCATCCGCCTGGCGCAGGTGGGCCGACGCACTTGCCGGGCGGGAAAACCTCGGATTGAAACTCGGGTCGATCGAGCCATCGGCTTGGACATGGGTCAGCAGAATCCTGGTTTGTTTCCGGATGTCAGTGAGCGGACCGACGCACAGCGTGCCATCGTCGAGTACCACTGGAAGGCCGACTTGGTAACTGCTGTTCAACGGAGTGGAAATTGCCTGAAACGCGCTGTCGTCCGAAAAGTCCTGAGTCATGCGCCGCAGTTGGATCACTGAAGCCGCTGTCTGGGTGGTGTAATAGATTTCCCCGTCGGCTTGGGATTGACTGAATCCGGTGGCGAGGCCGACCAACGACGGCGCAAATGCCGAGTCCTGCGAGCCTGTTGTCGTTAAGCGCACAAGGGAGCCTGCCGTATCGGCCAACACGACTCCTCCGTCGGCTTGCGGATATATGTTCGCGGGAGAGTGGGCGAACACTATTGCCCCAGTGTTGAAACCCGCATCCAGGGTGCCGTCGTTGTTAAGTCGCGCAATGGTGTTCAAGCCGGAGCCAAGTCCAAGTCCGCCAGCCACGAGGAAGTGTTGACCGTCTGCCGTCGGCACAAACGCGTTGATGAAGACTCCCGATGCATTGGCAGCGGAGAACGGCGAGGCGAAATTTCCATCCAAGCCGCCATTGGCTCCCACTCGAGCCACGTTCGGATGGCTGACTCCGCTCACCGTCGAAAAAGAGCCAACCACGAAAATCGAGCCGTCCGGCAGCAGCATCGCGGAGGCAAAGCTATCGTTCACCTGGACGGATGAAAATGCAGGATCCTCGCTGCCGTCGGATAACATTCGTTTGATCGCGAATCCCCCGCCGCTTGCCAGTGTCGTTCCAAACAAGATCCTCCCATCCGGATAGACGGCCAATAGCCTGCCATTCCCGCCGGCTGCGAAGAAACTCGGGTCGATCGAGCCATCCGAGTTCAATCGGGTCAGCCAACTGGAAATGAATCTCCCGCCAATGATGCTGTAGCTGGTTTCGACGAGGATCCGGTGTCCAGGATAGGCGTGAGATATGACGACTCCGTTTCCCCCGCTGCTTTCAAGGACCGGCGTAGAGAATGATGGGTCAACTGTCCAGTATTGCGATTGCGCGTAACAGGTGTGCCCAATCCCAGCGGCCAACAACGCGGTGAAGATCGTGGCGCGCTTATATCGATTCATCGTGGACCTGGCTCGATAAAACTTGGACTACGGACTCACGACTCTCAATCGAAAGAATATCGTAACAGCCGAGGCGAGTGGATAACTGGCGGTCCAGGTCTCGTTGCCGCCGCCGGAAGAAATCATCTGCTGGTTTGGCGCGGAGGTCCAGATGACGAGGTCGGTCGACATTTCCACGTCGTAGGTGATGTCGGTGCGGTCGCTCGGGCGCGTATACGTGTACACCCAATCGGTCGCGGTTGTCGTGACCGCCGGCAGCCCCGTCGTGATGTTCTGCTTCGGCTCGAGGCCGAGGGCGTACTTCACGAGGTTGGGCAGCCCGTCCTGGCCGTAGACGGCGTTCGGTCCGCTGATATTCACGTCGGCAAGTTCGCCGGCGGTGAACTTGCCGGTTGACCATGACGCAAAGTTTCCTGTCACGTTGAAGCTGCGATCGACATCCGGAGCTGGCGCGTAAGTGCCGTCGCCCGCCTGCGAGGCGCGCACCGTGATCGTGCCGGTGCCCGTCAACGTGAGCAAATTGCCCGACACAGTCGCCGGGCCCGACACCACTCCGAATGATACCGGCAAGCCGGAGTCGGAACTTGCGTTCAGGGCGATCGCTGCATTCGAGAATGCCCGGTCGCTCAATGCGCCAAAAACGATCGTTTGGTTGATCCGAAACACCGTGAGCGTCGCTGCATCCGAAGTAACGACATTGCTGAGGTTACTTATCACAACGTCATAACTGCCAGTATCGACGATTTGTGCTCCCGTGATCGTCAAATTCGGCGCGGTTGCCCCGCTGATTCGACCGCCATTGTTCAAAACGATCCCATCCTTCCGCCACTGGTAATTGACTGTTCCCGCCGTTCCCACCGAGATGGTAGCCGTCGCACCCGCAGCCACCTGCGTATTCGAAGGCTGCATGACGATTCCAAAGGGAACCGCGGTACCTTTGCGAACGGCGGCATCACCGGCGTCCACCACGTACAACGTGCCCGATGAGTCGATCGCGACGTCAATTGGCGCGCAAAATCGGGCAGTCACCCCGGTGCCATCACTGTACCAGCCGGTGCCGGCAATTGCATCGTATTGGTCGATGAGCCCGGCAATCGAAGTCACGGTTCCGTCGGGGGAAATCCGCCGTATCATATCATTCTGCTCATCCGCGACGTAAAGAGTGCCCACGCCATCGACCGCGATACCCAACGGGGTGGCGAACCTGGCATTCGTTCCAGTCCCATCGGCGTAGCCGCTGAATTTCGCCAAGCCGGCCAGTGTTGTTACAACACCGGACGCGGTGATCTTCCGGACGTTGCAATTAATGCTGTCTGTCACGAAGATCGCCCCGGTCGCGTCCACCGCAATTCCCCATGGGTTCCAAAACCGTGCAGCCATGCCAGAACCATCGATACTGCCGGTCTGTCCGGCTGTCCCGGCGACGGTTGTCACCAGGCCTGTCGTCGTGATCTTACGAACGGTGCTATTCCCGGAATCGGCTACATAGAGATTGCCGGCGCTGTCGATGGCCAGACCGGTCGGGGTGTTGAAGCGCGCTGCCGCCCCGGTGCCGTCCGCGCTGCCGGACTGGCCGGCGAGACCGGCGAAAGTGGTCACCGCTCCTTGCGATGTGATGCGACGAATGGTATGGTTTCTCGAATCGGCAACAAAGACGTTGCCCGCATTGTCGACGGCCATTCCCACCGGATCGCTGAACCTCGCCGACGCACCGATACCGTCAACACTGCCCGTTTGTCCTTCAACTCCGGCCAGGATTGAAACGGGAGGTGTCGGCGCGGCCGGGAAACCGAACGAGTTCGAGTCCACCGATGCGCCTGGTTGGATCCTCAAGATCGTTTGGCCCAGGCGCCGGGCGACGTATACACCGCCCGCCTGATCGAGCGCGATGCTCCGCTCGTCCGAGTAATACCACAGCAGAGCACTGCTCCCCGAATAATTCTCAACCACGCCAACCGTCGAGAAGGAATAGGGCGTCGTCGGAAACACGGTCAGCGTCGCCGCCGAAGTCGCCACGGGTGCAGCCCAACCGTTGCTGACAACACAACGAAACTGGCGACCGTTCATGGTGAGGTCCGAATTGACCTTGAGCGTGGGGAGAGTGACCCCGCTGAATGGTCCATTTCCCTCGGTCAGGTTGGACCAGGTTGCGCCTCCGTCGAGCGACTGCTGCCATTGGCCGCTAATCGTATTCGGCACCGCCGTTGCATCCGCTGAAAAGAAGGCGGAAAAGCCCCCGCTCGCCGCTGTGTCATGCGGTTGCGAAATCACCGTCAAACTGGGCTCGATCACGGTCAACGCTGCCAGACTGCTGATGGCAACGTTCTGGGCGTTGGAGACCAGACAGCGGTATTGATCGCCATTCATCGCCGCCTGAGCGTCGCGGAGGACAAGGCTGTTCGATGTAACCCCGGCAAAAGTTGTGTCGTTGCTCAGGTCCACCCAGGTGCGGCTCCCTTCAGGCCTTTTCTGCCAACGGTAGGAAAGGGCCAGGCCGCTGCTGGCAACGACCCCAAAGGTGGCAGTTCCGCCCACCGCGATGGTCGCATCGGCCGGGCTGGTCGAAATGACCGGGACTTCACCAGCGAGCGGAGCCGCCTGGCGAACGGAGCGATTCGACGTGTCCGCAATGAATAAATGCCCGAGTGCATCGATCGCAATTCCGCTGGGGCTCCCAAACCGTGCGACCGACCCGATTCCATCCGCGTCACCCGTCAGTGCCAGCCCGTCCGTGGGCGGTCCTCCGATCGTGGTGACCACACCGGCAGGTGTTATCATTCTGATCCGTCCGCCACTTTCCGAGACAAACAGGTTTTCCCCGGCATCGACCGCTATGCCAGCCAAACCATAAAACTGCGCCGTCGTTCCCACCCCGTCCATTGAACCGACGCTACCAAAAGTGCCCGCGACCGTCGTGACCACTCCTGCCGGCGTGATCTTCCGAACGGTGGTATAGTCTGTCACAAACAGGTTGCCGAAGGAATCCACCGTGATGCCGCCAAGGTTCCAAAAGAGCGCCGAACTTCCCGTGCCATCCTGGTTGCCACGCTGGCCCGTGTGGCCTGCGAGGGTCGTCACCGTGCCGTCGGGTGAGATCTTCCGCACCGTGTAGTTGCCGCTGTCCGTCACATAGACGTTCCCGGCCGAATCAGCCGTGATGCCGCCCAAAGCATTAAATCGCGCCGCCGCCCCAACGCCGTCCTGCGAACCGCTCTGATTGGAACCCGCAAAGCTGGTCACCTCGCCATTGGCCGAGATCTTACGTAGGATGTAGCCTTCGGCCACAAACACATTTCCGAAACCATCCAATGCGACCCCCTGAGGAACCGTGAATCGCGCGTTCGTTCCCGTCCCGTCGGCATACCCCGTTTGTCCAATCATTCCGGCAAAAATCGCCACATCTCCCTGGGGGTTGATTTTAAGCACGACTGCGTTCGCCCTGTCCGCGACGTAAATGTTACCCGAGCTGTCCGGGCCGGCGACGCCCATTGGCGAATTCATGCCGATGTTTGTCCCCGTCCCATCAGCGCTTCCCTGATAATGCGGCACTCCCGCAATAGTCGTCACAACCCCAACGGGAGTCATCCGCCGCACACAGGAATGATCCGCGACGACAATATTCCCGCCCGGTAAAATCGCCAGGCCGTTAGGCTGGTCAAAGAAGGCTAGCGTGCCGGTTCCGTCGCTGATGATTCCAGTGCTTCCGTTTCCGCCGGCAACCAATGTCACGTCGCCGGAGGGAGAGATCATGTAGATGGCACAACTGCCGGAATTGGCCGCCCAGATGTTTCCCGACGCGTCCATTGCCATCCCGTCGATACCGCCCATCGAGACGGGGCCGGCTGGCCCGGGGTAGCGGCCAAAAGCATCCGGATGCAGCACGATGGCAATCGATCCGTCTGGCGCGACTTTGATCAACCTTGGATCGTATGAGCCCAATGCCGCCACGTACAGGTTGCCATCGTGGTCCAACATCATGTCCCCCGACGGTTCCGTTGTTCCGGAGCTCAAGGTCGTGACTTCTCCGGTCGGAAGGATTTTGCATATCCGATGGAAGTGGGCGTCGTGGAGAAAGATGTCGCCGTACTGGTCAACGGCAAAGCCGCTTCGATCCCACCACGGATCCGAACCGGCGGCGCCCCATTCCGCCGTGGAGCTGAATACCGTTTCAACCTGACCGGCCGGCGTCACTTTCCGAATGGAAATCAAGTAGCTTCCGCCCGAGCCGATTCCTGCATCCAGCGCATACAGATTTCCAGCCTGGTCCATCGTCAGTTTGTTGATCGTCTGAAACCGCGCCGCCGTACCCACTCCATCCGCACTTCCTGCTATTCCAGGCAGCCCAACAAATGACGTAACAACTCCATCGGGAGTCACTTTTCTAATCGAATGATAAAACGCATCGCTGACGAATGTGTTCCCACTGGCGTCAACCACGACGCTGTTTGCCGCCCCAAATAACGCTGCGTTCCCGACGCCGTTCGTCAGCGTGGTAAATATGTAGCTTCCACAAAGCGGCAAGGTCCCTCCGGCCAGCGACACGATTGCCGTCATGATCGCCCAAGGCGCTCGCCGCAATGAATTCGCCGATAAGAGCTGCGTAAATCCGACGGCAGTCACTGGTTCACCTTTAGGCGAAAAAATATATTCGGGGCCAAAGCCAGCGGATAGCTGGCGGTCCAGGTCTCGTTGCCGCCTCCGGAAGAAACCATCTGCTGGTTTGGTGCCGAGGTCCAAGTGACGAGATCGGTCGACATTTCCACATCGTAGGTGATGTCGGTGCGGTCGCTCGGGCGTGAATAGGTGTAGACCCAATCTGTCGCGGTCGTCGTGACCGCCGGAAGGCCGGTCGTGATGTTCTGCTTCGGCTCGAGCCCGAGGGCGTACTTCACGAGGTT
>DASZXO010000022.1:0-65187 GCA_035545835.1 Lacunisphaera sp. | reverse complement strand
CTCCCCCCGCGTCCGCCGACACCACCAAACCCTGGACCCGCTGGTGGTGGCCGGGCAGCGCCGTCGAACCGGCGGGCATCACCCGCCAGCTCGAGTCGTTTGCCGCCGCGGGACTCGGCGGGGTGGAGATCACGCCGATCTACGGGGCCCGCGGGGCGGAGGCGCGCTCCATCGAATTCCTGTCGCCGCGCTGGATGGAGATGCTGACCTACACCGCCAACGAGGCGCGCCGCCTCGGGCTCGGGGTCGACATGGTGACCGGCACCGGGTGGCCGTTCGGCGGCCCGTGGGTCCCGGCGGCCGACGGCTCGGCCAGGCTCACGCTCGTCGACGGACGGCTTGCCGGCGCGCCCACCGGCATGAAAGTGAAGCGCGCCGCGCCGGGCGGCGAAGGCCTCGTGCTCGATCCTTATTCGCCCGCGGCGTTGGATCGCTATCTGGCGCCCTTCACGCGGGCCTTTGCCGGTTTCCCGCCCCGCCTGGTCCGGGCGCAATTCCACGATTCGTTCGAATACTACGATGCCTCCTGGACGCCGGAGCTGCCCGCCACCTTCCAGGCGATGCACGGCTACGACCTGCAGGAGCACGCGGCCGAGCTGCTCGGCCAGGCCCCGGTCGATCCCGACCGGCTGCGCCGGTTGAAATCCGACTACCGGGCCACGCTAGCCCGGCTCCATCTCGACTACCTCGAGCGCTGGAAACAATGGTCGCACGATCACGGCTTCCTCGTGCGCAACCAGTCGCACGGCGCGCCCGCCAACCTGCTGGACCTCTACGGCACGGTCGACATTCCCGAAACGGAGACCTTTGGCTCGACGCCCTTCCCCGTGCCCGGCTTGCGCACAGACTGGAGCTCCGACCGCGACATCCCGAACCCGCTCGTGCTCCGCCTGGCGTCGTCCGCCGCGCACGTCATGGGCCGGCCGCTGGCCTCAAGCGAAACCTGCACCTGGCTGCGCGAGCACTGGCACGTCGCGCTTGCCTTCGCCAAGCCCGAGATCGACCGCCTGTTCACCGCCGGGATCAACCATGTCGTCTACCACGGCACGGTCTACTCGCCGCCGGACGCCGCCTGGCCCGGCTGGTTCTTCTACGCCTCCACCCAGTTCAACCCGAACAACACCTGGTGGACCGATTTCGCCGCGCTCAACGCCTACGTCGCCCGCGTCCAGGCGGTGCTCCAATCCGGCCGGCCCGACAACGATGTGCTCGTCTACTGGCCGTTCGAGGACGTGATCGACCAGCCCGACGGGCTCATGCGCCAGTACGGCGTGCACGACCGAGGCTGGCTGGCCCACTCACCCTTCGAGCAGGTGGCCACGGAGCTGCTCCAGGCCGGGTACAGCCCCGACTACATCTCGGACGCGCAACTGCAGGCGACGCATGTCGCCGGTGGCGCCCTCATCACCCCCGGGGGCACCCGGTATCGCGTGCTCGTGATCCCGGCGACCCGCCGCATGCCGGTGGCCACGCTGGCGCAGCTGCTCGCGTTCCGGCAGGCGGGCGGCGCCGTGGTTTTCGCCGCGCCGCCGGAGGATGTGCCCGGCCTCGGCCGCCTGGAGGAACGCCGGGCCCAATTCCAGCAGATCAAGGACGCGCTGGCCCGGACCGGCAGCCTGAGCGGCGACGTCCTGGCGGAGCTCGACTACCGCGGCGCGACCTGTGAGCCGGCGGCGGCGGCCGGCCTGGGGTTTATCCGCCGCGCCCGCGACGACGGCCACGATTATTTCTTCACCAACCTGCAAGCGCAGCCGTTCGACGGCTGGCTGATTCTGGGCACCGCGGTTCGCGGCGCGGTGCTCACCGATCCGCTCACGGGCCGCGCGGGCCGCGCAGCCGTCCGCACCGTGGGCAACCCGGCGGTCTTTCTGCAGCTCGCCCCGGGTGCCTCGTTGCTGCTGCGCACGTATGCCACCGTCGCGCCGGGCGCCGCCGCCGATTGGAACTACACCGCCCCCGCCGGCGAGCCCGTCCCGCTCGCCGGCGAGTGGCACATCACGTTCACCTCCGGCGGCCCGGACCTGCCGCCGCCGCTGCAGGCCCGCGAGCTGAAATCCTGGACGGAACTCGGCGGCGAGGCCGCGCAGCGCTTCGGCGGCACGGCGCGGTACCGGGTCGAGTTCGACGCGCCCGCGACCCCGGCGGACGACTGGCAGCTCGACCTCGGCGACGTGCGCGAAAGCGCCCGCGTCCGCCTCAACGGCACGGACCTGGGCACCGCCTGGAGCCTGCCGTTCCGGCTCCGGACCGGACCGGCGCTGCGCCCGGGCCGCAACGTCCTCGAACTGGACGTGACCAACCTCGCCGCCAACCGCATCCGCGACCTCGACCGCCGCCACGTCGACTGGAAGATCATGCGCGAGATCAACCTCGTTGACCTCCGGTACAAGCCCTTCGACGCCTCCGGCTGGCCGCTGGCGCCATCGGGCCTGCTCGGACCGGTGACGCTCACGCCGCTCCGCCGGCTTACGCCGTGATTGCCCTCCCCCATGCACCACCCTAGCTTCGTGTTTTTCCTTACGCCATGAGCAAGCAGCGATTCGCCTTCGTCGGCACCGGCGGCCGCGCCATCAGCTTCATCGAGCCGCTCGTCACGACCTATCGCGACGATAACGAACTGGTCGGGATCTGCGACCTGAGCCCGGCCCGGATGGCCTATTACAATGAGATGCTGGCCGGCGATTGGGGCTACCACGCCGTGCCCGCCTATCCGGCCGCGCAGTTTGACGCCATGCTCCGGGCGGAAAAGCCCGACACCGTCTTCGTGTGCTCGGTCGATTCGACGCACCATGACTACATTGTGCGCGCGGTGCGCGCCGGGTGCGATGTGATCACGGAAAAACCCATGACCATCGACGCCGCCAAATGCCGGGCGATCCTCGCCGCCCAGCAGGAGACCGGCCGCCGCGTGCGCGTGGCCTTCAATTACCGGTGGGCCCCGTTCCGCACCAAGGTGAAGGAGCTGATCGCCACCGGCGTCATCGGCAAGGTCCGTTCCGTCAACCTGGAGTACCTGCTGGATACGAACCACGGCGCCGACTATTTCCGCCGCTGGCATGCCCGCGCCGCCGAGTCGGGCACGCTGCTCGTCCACAAGGCCACGCATCATTTCGACCTCGTGAACTGGTGGCTCGATGCCATCCCGGCGCAGGTCTTCGCGTATGGCGACCTCGTTTTCTACGGCCGCAAGAATGCGGAGGCACGCGGCGACGGCGCCCTCGCGGCCTATCCGCGCTACACCGGCCACCCCGAGGCGAAGGGCGACCCGTTCTGCCTCGACCTCGACGAGAGCGAGCCCTTCCGCCGGATCTACCGCGCCGGCGAAGCCGATTCCGGCTACATCCGCGACCGCAACGTGTTTCGCGACGACATCGACATCCCCGACCAGATGTCGCTCAACGTCCGCTACCGCACCGGGGAGCTGCTCACCTACTCGCTCGTCTGCTACAGCCCCCGCGAGGGCATGCGCGTGTGCTTCAACGGTGACCGCGGCCGCATCGAGTACCATGAGTTCATCGGGACGCACATGAACCGCGCCGTGCGGCCGAAGGACTTCAAGCTCGACGACAAGCCTGGCGCCGAGGCCGAGGGCGAGTGGATCCGGGTCTACCCGCATTTCCAGAAAAGCTACCTCGTGCCCGTGCCGGCGGTGGCCGGCGCGCACGGCGGCGCCGACGAAATCCTCTGCCGCTCGTTCTACTCCCCCGCGGCGCCCGCCGCCGACCCGTGGGGACGCTTCGCCGGCCACGAGCAGGGCGCCGCCTCGATCCTCGTCGGCATCGCCGGCGTCGAGTCCATCCGCACCAACCTGCCGGTCGACCTCGCCAGCCTCGTCCCCCTCCGCCCCTCGGCGCGCCGGCTCTCGGACCTCGCCTGACCAACCGGTCCGGGCCGTTCTTTCGGCGTATTGGGCGCCCCGGCAACGCCGGCCCTCGACAGCGTGCGGGCTCGTGTCATAGATTGCCCGCCCACCGCAACCCCCGCCACCCCACCATGCCCTCGCCCGGTTCCCGGTTCCGCTCCGCCCTCCAGGCCGAGCAGCCGCTGCAGATTGCAGGCGCGATCAACGCCTACGCGGCGCTCCTCGCGCAACGGGCCGGATTCCGCGCGCTGTACCTTTCCGGCGGCGGCGTCGCCAACCACTCCTGCGGCGTGCCCGATGTCGGCCTGACCGAATTGGACGATGTCCTGATCGACGTCCGCCGCATCACCCGGCGCGTGCCGCTGCCGCTGCTCGTCGATATCGACACCGGTTGGGACGATCCCGCCGGCGCGGTCCGGGCGCTGGCCGCGGCCGGCGCCGCGGCCGTGCACCTCGAGGACCAGGTGCCGGCGAAAGTCTGCGGCCACCTGCCGGGCAAGCACCTGGTGCCGACGTCCGAAATGATCGACCGCGTGCGCGCCGCCGTCGCCGGCAAGCCCGACGCCAGCTTTGTCGTCATGGCGCGCACCGACGCCGCCGCCAACGAAGGCGTCCCCGGCGCGATCGCCCGGGCGCAGGCCTATGTGGCCGCCGGGGCCGACATGATCTTCCCGGAGGCGCTGCGCACGCTCGAGGATTACCATGCCTTCGCCGCCGCCGTGAAGGCTCCGGTGCTGGCCAACCTCACCGAGTTCGGGCAGACGCCGTTCTTTTCCCCCGCCGAGCTGCGCGCCGCCGGCGTCGCGATGGCGCTCTACCCGCTGTCCGCCTCCCGCGCCGCCGCGGCCGCTTCGCTCGAGGTGTACACGGCGATCCGCCGCGAGGGGACGCAGGCCTCGGTCGTCGGCCGCATGCAGACCCGCGCCGACCTCTACGCCACCCTCGGGTACACCCCGCCCACCGGGAAGCCCTAGCTCCCGGATCGCACTGATCCCCACCCACGATGTCTTCCGAGCCCCCCGCCCCCAAGGCCAAGAAATCCGTCGCCCTTTCCGGCGTGCCCGCCGGCAACACCGCGATCTGCACCGTCGGCCAGTCCGGCAATGACCTCCATTACCGCGGCTATGACATCGCCGAACTCGCGGCGCAGGCGACCTTCGAGGAGGTCGCGCACCTGCTCGTCCACGAGCGCCTGCCGAACCGCGCCGAGCTCGAGGCCTACCGGGCCAGGCTCATCCGGTTGCGCGGCCTGCCGCGGACGCTCCGCTCCGTCCTCGAGGAGATTCCCGCCGCCGCGCACCCGATGGACGTTCTCCGCACGGGCTGCTCGGTCCTCGGGCACCTTGAACCGGAGCGGGTCCCGCCCACGTCAGCCGAGGGCGCGCGGGAGATCGCCGACCGGCTGCTCGCGACATTCCCGTCGATGCTGGCCTACTGGCACCATTTCGCCACGGCCGGGCGGCGCATCGAGACCGAGACGGCCGACGACTCGCTCGCCGCCCACTTCCTGCACCTGCTGCACCAGCAGCCGGCGCCGCCGGCGCATGTCCGCGCCCTCGACCGCTCCCTGATCCTCTACGCCGAGCACGAGTTCAATGCCTCCACCTTCACCGCACGCGTCATCGCCGGCACGGGTTCCGACATCTATTCATGCCTGACCGGCGCGATCGGCGCCTTGCGCGGCCCGAAGCATGGCGGCGCCAACGAGGTGGCCCTTGAGATCCAGCAGCGCTACCCGGCGCCCGATGCCGCCGAGGCGGACATCCGCGCCCGCGTCGCGCGCAAGGAGATCGTCATCGGCTTCGGCCACCCGGTCTACACCGTCAGCGACCCGCGCAACGCCATCATCAAGCAGGTCGCCCGCGAGCTGTCGGACCAGTCCGGCAGCGGCACGCTGTTCGGCGTGGCCGAGCGCATCGAGAAGTTCATGTGGGCCGAGAAGCGGATGTTCCCCAACCTCGACTGGTACAGCGCCGTGGCCTACCACCTGATGGGGGTGCCGATGCTGATGTTCACGCCGCTCTTCGTCATGGCCCGCACTGCCGGCTGGGCCGCGCACGTCATCGAGCAGCGGGCCGACGGCAAGATCATCCGGCCCGCGGCGAACTACACCGGCCCGGCCGACCGGCCTTATGTGCCGCTGGAGCAAAGGTAATCCTTCTCGTTCCCATGATCTTTCTCGTTCTCTCGGTTGACGGGAACGAGTAGAAGTCAGGGCCCGATCCACTCCATGTCCTCCCATCTCTCCAACGTCCGCCCGCCGCCCGACCAGCTGCTGGTCGACCTCGCCGACTATGCCCTGGGCGCGCAGATCGCCAGCGAGGAGGCCTACGACACCGCCCGTTGGTGCCTCGCCGACACCCTCGCCTGCGGCGTCATGGCGCTCGCCTACCCGGCCTGCACCAAGCTGCTGGGACCGGTGGTGCCCGGCGCCGCCATCCAGCACGGCGCGCGCGTGCCCGGCACCGCCCACGAACTCGATCCCGTCGCCGCGGCCTTCAACATCGGCACGATCATCCGCTGGCTCGATTTCAATGACACCTGGCTCGCCGCCGAATGGGGCCACCCGTCCGACAACCTCGGCGCGATCCTCGGCGTCGGCGACTGGCTCTCGCGCCACCAGGCCGCCCATATCGCGCCCGCCGCCTATCACTCGCTCCTGCCGCCGCACCCGGCGCCGCTGACGATGCGCGAGGTTCTCACGGCCATGATCAAGGCCCACGAGATCCAGGGTGTGCTCGCGCTCGAGAACGCCTTCAACCGCGTCGGCCTCGACCACGTGCTGCTCGTCCGCGTCGCCTCGACCGCGGTCGCCGCCGTCATGCTCGGGGCGACACGCGAACAGGTGATCAATGCGATCTCCCACGCCTGGCTCGACGGCTCCGCGCTGCGCACCTACCGCCACGCGCCCAACACCGGCTCGCGCAAGTCGTGGGCCGCCGGCGACGCCACCAGCCGCGGCGTGCGCCTCGCGCTCATCGCCATGACGGGCGAGATGGGCTACCCGTCCGCACTCACGGCCAAAACCTGGGGCTTCCAGGACGTCGCGTTCAAGGGCCAGCCGGTGCGCCTCGGCCGGCCGCTCGGCAGCTACGTGATGGAGAATGTGCTCTTCAAGATCTCCTTCCCCGCCGAGTTCCACGCCCAAACCGCCGTCGAGTGCGCCGTGCACCTCCACCAGCAGGTTCGCAGCCGCCGCATCGAGGAAATCGAGCGCATCGAGATCACGACGCACGAGTCGGCCCTGCGCATCATCGACAAGGCCGGCCCGCTCCACAACCCGGCCGACCGCGACCACTGCCTCCAGTACATGACCGCCATCGGGCTGCTCCACGGCACGCTCCACGCGGGGCATTATGAGGACGACGCCGCGGCCGACCCGCGCATCGATGCGCTGCGGGCGAAGATGGTCGTGACCGAGGACCCGCAATACACGAAGGACTACCTCGACCCCGAGAAGCGCTCCATCGCCAACGCCGTGCAGGTCTTCTTCGACGACGGCCGCTCGACCGAGAGGATCGCCGTCGAGTACCCGATCGGCCACCGCCGCCGCCGCAAGGAGGGCATCCCACTCCTCCAGCACAAGGCGCACGCCGCCTTCCTCAACCACTACGGCGCCGAAAAGGCCGCCCGCCTGATGGAACTCTTCGCCAACCGCGCCCGTCTCGAGGCGATGCCGGTGCACGCGTTCATCGCGGCCTTCGCCAAATAGGGCCGTCAGGTTTCCCGCGCGACCAGGTCCTGCAGCAGGAACCGGTGGCAGTGCGCCGCGTCCTCGGCGCAGTGGCACAGGAGCGTGACGTTGTCCCGGGCGGCCAGCTTCGCGATCAGCCGCAGCGTGAACTTCTGGCCGTGGTTCTTGATCGTGGCGTTGTCCCGGTCGATCGCCGCCGGTGCGAACAGCTCCTCGCGGTAGCGCTGCCCGAATTCCTTCCAAGTGATCCGCTCCGCGAGATAGGATTTCAGGAGTCGCTCGCTCGGGCCCAGGTTCGCCATCCACACGTCGTAACGGTCGGCCGGCAGCCCGCGGCCCCGGAAACGCGCGACCAGGATCCGCAGGCCGTCCGCCGGCTCGATGGGGGAATGCACCGACTTGGTCTTGAGCATGGGGTCAGGTCTTCGCCTTGGCGGCGCGGGGGGTGGCCCGAGCCTCCACCGGGAGCCGGCGCTGGCGGTAATACTCGTAGTCGGACACCTGCCGCTCGTAGGCGCCGTGCATCAACGGCGAGGAAATCATGAAGTCGGCGGTCGACCGGTCGCAGGCCACGGGCACGTTCCACACCACCGCCATCCGCAGCAACGCCTTCACATCCGGGTCGTGCGGCTGCGGCTCGAGCGGGTCCCAGAAGAAGATGAGGAAGTCAATCCGGCCCTCGACGATCATGGCGCCAATCTGCTGGTCGCCGCCGAGCGGGCCGCTCTGGAGCTTTTGCACCGGGAAGCCGAGGGTCTTCTCCATCATCGCGCCGGTCGTGCCGGTGGCCCAGACTTCATGCCCCGCCAGGGTCTCGCGGTTGAACTTGGCCCATTCCGCGAGGTTCTGCTTCTGGCCGTCGTGTGCGACCAGCGCGATGCGCTTCCGTGGTGTCATGGGGATGATCTTGTAGGGCATGGGGACGGGAGGTGGTCACAGCCTGCACCCCCGCCCCGCGCGCGGCAAGGAATCCCGCCTCCGCCCGTTTCCCGTCCCGCCGCCAGCGCCCGCTCGGGCCGGTAAGTGAGCCGGGACTCCCCGCGACGCCGAAAAACCGCGGCACGCCGGCTTTACGCCTTGCCTGGCTTCTGCTTCTGTCCCTCCACCCTGCACCCCATGAAACACCTGCTTCACCTGTTCACGGCGTCCTGTGCCTTCCTCGCCCTCGTCGCCGCCCGCGCCGACGACAAACCTGCCGCGCCCGCCGCCGTCAAGGTCGCCGGCACCTGGCACTGCGAGATCGAAACACCGCAGGGCAAGGGCACGCCGACCTTCACGTTTACGCAGGACGGCGACAAGCTGACCGGGCACTACAAGGGTTTCTTCGGCGAGGCGCCGGTGATGGGCTCGGTCAAGGGCGACGCGATCACCTTCACCTTCAAGGCCAGCGGCCCGAACGGCGAGGTCGAGATGACCTACACCGGTACCGTCAGCGGCGACACGATGAAGGGCAAGGCGAAGATCGGCGACTTCGGTGAAGCCGACTTCACCGGGCAGCGCCAGCCGCCGGCGAAATAGCCGGCGTCAGCGCCGGCCCCAGACGCGGTTGGCCCCGAGGCTGGAATCGTCCTCGCCGCGGTTGAGCACGCGCACCGCCTCCCACGCCAGGCCGGCGATCACCAGCGACAACGCCCCGATCGACAGCCAGGGCGAAAAGAAGAAGTGCCCGAGCAGCGCGCCGCGCATCAGGTCGACGGCGTAGGCCACCGGGTCGAAATGCGCGGCGACCTGCATCCAGCGCGGCGCCAGCGACAGCGGATACATCGCCCCCGAGAGGAAGAACATCGGCAGGAGCACCGCGTTGCTCACCACCGGGAACACTGTCACGGACGTGAACCGCGCCGCAAAGGCCAGGCCGATGGCCGCGAACATCGTGCTCGCGAGCAGCATGGCCGCGAGGAGCAGCAGCACCTCGAGCGGCGTGAGCGGCACGCCGACGAACGGGGCGAAGGGCAGCACGATCGCCCCCTGCACCGCGGCCTGCAGGGAGCCGGCGGCGATCTTGCCGAGCGCGATGGCCGGCCGCGGAACCGGCGACACAAGCACCGCCTTGAAGAAGCCGATCTGCCGGTCGAAGACGATCGAGATCGCGGCGAACGTCGCCGTGAAGAGCATCGAGAGCCCGATCACGCCCGGGAAAATGAACTGCTGGTAGCTCCCGCCGCCGAGCCGTGAACTCGACCCGATGCCGGCGCCGAGCACGAAGAGGTAGAGCAACGGCTGCAGCAAGCCCATCGCGATCCGGGCGCGATCGAGCCAGAACCGCTTCAGGTCGATCAGCACCACCGCGTAGATGCCCTTGAGCATCATGGCGCACCCCCCGGCCCGCGCCCGGGCCGCCCGTTCACGGCCGGCGCATCGCCGCCGAAACCGCGGCCGGTCAATTGCAGGAACACGTCCTCGAGGCTGGGTTCGTGGACCTCCGCCCGCTGCACCTTCACCGGCAGGTGCCGCAGGATCTCCGGCAGCGCCGCCGCGGGGTCGGCGTGCACCAGCATGATCTCGCCGTCGCCGGCCGCGGCTTCGAGCTTCTGCTCGGCGAGCCACGTGCGCGCCTTGCCGTCGTCCTCGGTCTTCAGCCGGACGACGCCGCCGCCGATCCGCGCCTTCAGCGCACGCGGCGTGTCGAGGGCGACGATCCGGCCGCGATCGATCAGCGCGATGCGATCCGCCACCTCCGCCTCCTCCATGTAGTGCGTCGTGAAAAAGATGGTCCGGCCCGCGGCGGCGAGCGCCGTGACCTGCGTCCAGAAGCCCCGGCGCGCGTCCACGTCGAGGCCGAGCGTCGCCTCGTCGAGGAACAGGATCCGCGGGTCCGTGACGAGCGCACGGCCCAGCTCCAGCTTGCGGCGCTGCCCGCCGGAAAGCGTCTGCGCCGGCCGGTCGGCCGCGTCCTCGAGCTTCACCTGCGCGATGATCTCGGCCGCGCGCCGCCTGGAGGCCGCGGCCCCGAGGCCGTAGAACAGGCCCATCAGGACCAGGTTCTCGCGCCCGCTCAGCCGGAGCTCGAGCGCCGGCTCCTGGAACACGATGCCCATCGCCCGGCGCACCGCGTCGCGCCGCTCCACTACATCGAGCCCGAGCACGCGCGCCGAGCCTTCCGTCGGCGCGCGCAAGGTCGCAAGGATGGAAAACAGCGTCGTCTTCCCGGCGCCGTTCGGGCCGAGCAGCGCGAACTTCTCGCCGGCGCGCACCGTGAACTCCACGCCGCGCAAGGCCTCGACCTTGTCGTACCGTTTCACCACCCCGCGCACCTCAACGGCGGGGGTGTTCGTGTCTGGCGTGGAGACATGCACGGCCACCACGAGAAGGAATCGCGGCCGGGTTGCAAACCTCCGTTTGCGTCCGGCCGCGGGCCTCGCTCCCCGGGCGGCGCGGTCATTCGGGCGTTGCGCCCCCTCCGCCGCCGGCGCACGCTGCCCGGGCGCGTGAGTTTCCAGACCCGATGACCCCGTTGCGTCCCGCCGTCCTCGCCTGCCTCTGGATCGCCGCCATCGTCGCCGCCGGCTATCATCTCTATGTCGAGGCGCGCGCCGTCGGCCTCGCCGAGCCGATGGGCATGTGGGAAACCAACTATGTCGCCCTCGCCCGCACCTGGCCGCACCAGTACCAGGCCGGCCACTTCGTGGACGGCTTCGATCCCTACGGGCCGGGCTACCCGGCCTTCGTGCGGCCGTTTCTCCGGGTGCTGCGCGACCCGTATGCCGCCCACCGCGTCGCCAACCTGGCGGCGCTGGCCGTCGCGTGCGGGTTGCTCGGGCTGGTCCTGCGCGCGAATCGCTGCCCGGCGGGCGCCGCCGCCGGGCTCGTCGCCTTGTACTATGCGCTCCAGGCCGGCAGCTACTCGATCCAGGCGCGGCCGGACTTCCTCGTCGCCGGCGAGATCATCGCGCTCCTCGCCCTGGGCCAGCCGGCGGTTCGCGCCCGGTTTCACCCGGCGGTTTTCGCCGTGGTCTTCGGCAGCGCGGCGCTCGCCGCGTATCTGACGAAACCCTACACCTTGCTCGCCGGCGCGATCGTGGTCGTGCACGGACTGTGGTTCGGCCCGCGGCGACCGGCCCTCTGGACCGCGATCCTGGGCGGCGCCATCCTGGCCGGCGGGGTCGCGGCCTTCGCCCGCGCCAATCCCTATTACCTGTTCGAGGCTTTCCTGTCGCACCTCGCCAAGCCGGAAAACGATGGCGCGTGGTTCCTGCAACAGTGGCGCGATTTCGCGCTCCTGGCGTTCGCGGGCGTGGCGCTGGGCGCAATCCCCGTCGCGCGCGAGGTCCGCCATTTCTGCGCGCACCTGCCCCGCACCCTGGTGCACCCGCAACCCGCGGAAGCCGCCACCGGCTACTGGTCGCTGGCCGCGGCGGCCGGCTTCGGCGCGCTCCTCGGTCCGCCCGGGTGGCGGATCGGGGCCTACCTCACGTATCATTTTCATCTCTTGCTGCCGCCGCTCCTCGTGCTCGCCGGGCTGGCGTGGCGACCTGCGGCCGGTGCCGCCACCGCCGTCCGGCTGCCCGGGAAGGAACTGGTCCTGGCCGCCAATCTCGCGCTCGTCCTCTTTCTCGCCCCCGCCCCGCCGCCGCCGGATCCGGGCTGGACGGCCCTCGCGGACGACATCCGCCGGCAGCCGGGCCCGCTCGTGCTCGACTTCATCCTGGCGCCGCTGGCGGAGGGGCGCGGCGACGTGACCCTGCTGGGCAGCGGCATCACCGCGGTGGCGCTCGCCGAACCCGGTTACATGCAGGACCCGGGACCGCTCACGCTCCAAGCCCGGGCGGAAGTCGCCGCCTTCGAGGCCCGGGTGAAACACGACGCCTTCGGCGGCGCGCCGCCGCCGGCGATCTATCTCGAGGTGGGCTGGGTGGCGACGCCGCGCGGCCCGCAGCCGGTGCCGCGCGGCGGCCTCGCTTATCTCCTCGCCGATCATCTCGCGGAATACCGCGTGGCGCGGGTCTTCCGGATCCACCCCTACTATTTTTCCACCAATGCGCCGCGCCAGCAGGCCGGAACGTGGGGTTCGGACATCCTGAAGCTCGTGCGTCCGCCGCCCTCGCCGTCGCCGTCACCCGGCGGCACTTCGCCCCATCGTGATTGAAAACCGGTCCGTGTCGGTTTCGGTGGTCGCGTGACCCTGACACCACACTTCCGGGCCTGGGAGCCCGGCGACCGCGCCGCGTGCCTGGCGCTCTTCGACGCCAATTGCCCGCGCTATTTTGCGGCGAACGAGCGCGGCGACTACGAAGCGTTCCTCGACGCCCTGCCGGTAGGGTATGAAGTGTGCCTGGTCGACGGCCGGATCGCCGGCGCGTACGGCGTGCTCCGGACGGACCGCGGCCCGTGCCTGCGCTGGATCCTGCTGGTGCCCGAGATGCAGGGCCGGGGCCTCGGCCGGGCCATCATGAACCGCGCGATCAGCTCGGCGGAAACGCGCCAGAGCGGTGCGCTGCGTATCGCCGCAAGCCACGAGTCCGCGCCCTTCTTTGCGCGGTTTGGCGCGCGGGAAATCAGCCGCACGCCGGATGGCTGGGGCCCCGGCATGCACCGGGTCGACATGCTGCTCAAGCTCGGTTGAGCCGCGCGGCGGGCTCGCCGCCGCCCGTCAGAAATTCCAATAGGACAGGGACACACCCAGGCTGTGATCCTTGCGGTAGTAGTCGACGAGGTCGCTGTTGTAGCCGTAGCGATACCAGAGGGTGAGCGGAAACTGATCGAACAGGACCGCGCTGCCCTCGAGCCGGAAGGTGTTGAAGCGGAAAGGATCGGCGTAACCGGTCGTCCAGATCAGCGAGTAACGGCGCTGGAAGCGCTGGGAGTTCATGAGCCAGTTCCATTCGGACTTCTTCGCGGTCGGCAGGATCGTCACCGTGTAGCGCAGCGAGAGGCCGTCCACGTGGCTGCGCGGCTTGCCCTGCGGATCGCCCTCCCACGCGTTGTATTGCTCCCACTCCTTCTGAAACAGGCCGTAGGGCAGGAAATAGTTGAACTTTGCCCGCACCCCCTGGGTGATCTTGCGCCCGCGCAGCCAGGGCAGCCGGCTCTCGGAGTCCCAGTCGCGCGCAAACTGCAGGCCGACGTAGTCCCAGCCACGGCTGATGTTGTCGCGGGCGCTGTGATAGGCCGAGTGGCTCGCGATGTCGGCGTCTGCCGGCGTGTGCGCGTCATGCACCTGGTCAAGGAAGGTCTGAAGCTGCTGGTCGAAGCGTTCCTTGCTCGAGATGAACTGGCCGTTGGACTCGTGCGCGTAGACCACCTCGAAAAAGTTCTCGTCGGACTCGAGGGCGTCGTGGGCGTCGCGGAACCAGAACCGCAGCGCGAACAGCGGATTGAAGCGTTTGCCGACCACCGGCGCCGACGGCCGGGTCCCGATGTACTGGCCGGCGCGCACGTTGGCGGCGAAATACAGCGCGGGTTTCGCAGGGTTGAACGGACGCCGGAATCCCTGGTCCGTCAACTCCCGCACCGGATCCGGGAAGTTCCGCGCGTTGGGGGACAACGGCAGCATGTCGGAGAACGTGAAGTCCATGAAACCTTCGTCGCCCTGGTCCCAGGTGTAGCCGATCGAGGTCGGCTCGTAGGCGTGGAAGAAATCCCCGAAGGTGGCCGGCAGGAACCCGCGATGGTCCCGCGCCCGCGCCGCCCGCTCGGCGGCCGGTTCGTCTTTCGCGGCCTCGTCCTGGGTCGGCGCGGGTGCGGCCGCCGCCGGCTCCGGGGTCGCCGCGAAGGGCGACCAGCCGGGCGCACCGGCGACGGCCGCCCAAGCCTGCCGGTCGTTCAGGGAGCGGTGCTCGGCCAGCAGTTGCCAGCCCGCGCCGGTCCGGACCCACGTCTCGGTGAACCGCCCCTGCAGCAGCATCCGCGGGCGCCCGGTGGATTCATGGTCCGGCGGGATGACCCGGTAGGTGCCCGTGATGATCGCGGTGTCCCCCACCACGTGCACCTCGGGCGGATCGTCCATCTGGCAATGGTCGCGCAGCCGGCGCGCATCGATCCTTTGCCCGAGCGATGCCCGACCGGCCGGTTTCTGCCCCGGCGGTTGATAGGATTGCTGCGGCTCCACGTAGACGTAATCCGCATTCAGGCGGGATTCCAGGATCGCCACATTCCCGGCGGCGAGCGCGTTGTCGACCTCCGCGGCCAGCTGCACAATCCGGGCTTCCTCCGGGGTCGCGGCCCGGAGGGCCACGGTGGCGAGCAGGGCGAAACAAACGGACCATCGCGTTTTCATATGGGTGTGGGGTTGGCGGAAACTGGTTCGGTCGACGGCCGGCTCCCGGCCGGCTCGACCCTTGGTATCGAGGCTAGCCGCCCGCGCCGCAAGCGGTGAGCCGCAAATCCGCCTCAATTCAGGTGCCGGCGGCCGGGCGGTTATTTCGCGGAATTTTGATGGCCCGGGCGGAACCTGCCGCCCGCCGCCCTTGACTCAGGAGACCATGATCGCCGCCGTCCTCATCCTCGCCGCGCTCAGCCTGCTCATCGCGACGGACCCGGCGGGCCGCAGCAGCCCGGCGCTTCCGATCTCGGTCCCGGCGCACCGGCGGCCGCCGGTTCCGTCGCGGCGAAACAGATCGATGCCTCCGCCGCCGGCGTGAGCGGGTCCACCTTCCCGTTCTCAGGATAAGGTGGACGCACCTGCGCTCCGCCAGAGCCACGATGATGGCGTGGCCGTTCAGGTCGCGGCTGCCGCGCAGCGGACGATCGCCGCGACGCTCCGGTCCACGTCCGCATCGGTCGTCGCCCACGAGCACACGCTGAGGCGCATCGCGGTGCGGCCCTGCCAGACGGTCACGCCGGCCCAGCAGGTGCCGTCGGCCTGGATGGCCGCGATGACGCGCTTCGTGCGCTCGGCGTCGCCGAACGCCACGAGCACCTGGTTGA
Organism: Lacunisphaera sp.; assembly: GCA_035545835.1. GTDB lineage: Bacteria > Verrucomicrobiota > Verrucomicrobiia > Opitutales > Opitutaceae > Lacunisphaera. The sequence continues at coordinate 49,765 of DASZXO010000022.1, read as the reverse complement.
GCACGACGTCATTCAGGATCTCGCAACCGGCCGCGGCCAGCTTCTCCGCAAACCGGCGCGCCTGGCGGCAGTTGCGCCCGATCATCTCGGCCACGCCGGCGCGGCCGAGCGCCCGCAGGGCCGCCCACACCTCGACGCCTCGCGCGCGCCGCGACAACTCCGGGGTGAAGTCCGACGGGTTGCGCTGCTCGACCTGCGTGGGCAAGTATTCAGTGGTGATGGCCATGGCGGCCTGCAGCGCGTGGGCGTCGCGCACGAAGGCGAGCCCGCAGTCATAAGGCACATTGAGCCATTTGTGGGCGTCGGTCGCCCACGAATCCGCCTCGGCGATGCCGGCGACGAGCGGCGCCAGCTCCGGCACCGTCGCCGCCCACAGGCCGAACGCGCCGTCGACGTGCACCCAGGCGCCCGCGGCATGCGCCTGCCGGCAGACCTCGCCGATCGGGTCGAAAGCGCCGGTGTTCACGTTGCCCGCCTGCACGATCACGATCGCGGGACCCTGCAGCGCCGGCAGCCGGTCGGCGCGCAGGCGGCCCTGGCCGTCGACGGGGACCTTGATGACGCGGTTGCGGCCGAGGCCGATGACGCCGAGGGATTTCTTCACCGTCGGGTGCACCTCCTCGCCGACGACGACCGTGATGGGCGGGGCGCCGAAGAGCCCGTCGGCCTCGACGTTCCAACCGGCGCGCGCCAGCACCGCGTGGCGCGCCGCCGCGAGCGCCGTGAGGTTCGCCACGGTGGCACCGGTCACGAACGCACCGGCGCAGTCCGCCGGCAGCCCGAGCAGGTCAAGCAACCAGCGCAGGGCCACGACCTCGAGATGGGCCGCGCCCGGGGTCGGCTTGTACAGGCCGGTGTTCTGGTCCCAGGCGCCCGCGAGCCAGTTGGCCGCGAGGCTGACCGGCAGCGAGCCGCCGATCACAAAGCCAAAGAAGCGCGGGCCGGCCATCGCGGTGGTCGCGGGCGAACCGACCTCGTCCAGCAGCCGCAGCGTGAGCGCCGGGTCCGAGGGCCCGGCCGGCAGCGGCTCGTCGAAGGCGCCGAGCGCGGCGATCGCCGCCGCCGAGGGCGCCACGGCACGGTGGTCGAGGTTTTCCAGGTACCGGATGGCGCGGGCGGAGGCGTCGGAGAGCAGCTTGTTCATGGCGGGTGGATGGGGTGCCGCAGCCTGCCGGCGCCTGGTCGGCCGGTCAACCCGCGGCGCGACTGTGTCGGCGCGGCGCGGCAGCGGGTGTAAAGGCCGCCGCCGCGGCGAGCGGAGGCGCCGCCCGACGCGGTCGATCACTCAGAAGGGAAAGCCGCCGCCCTTGCGCGGATCCTTCGCCTTCCCCTCCACGCGCCGGACGGCGACCTCGTGGTGCCGCCGGCCCGCCACCTTGATGGCCTTGCGGGGCAGCGCCGGGCACGCGTACTCGCACGCACCGCAACCGATGCAGAGATCGTCCGTCACCTGCGGCAGCCGGAGCCCGTGGCCGTAAGGAACCGTGTCCACCGCCTTGGTCGGGCAATGCTCCGAGCAGGCGGCACAGTCGGTGCCCTTGGTCTTCACGATGCACTTCTCGAGGTCGAGCTGGGCGAGGCCGATGCGCGTCACCTGCTTGGCGGCGAGCGATTGCGGCCCGATGGCGCCGGCCGGGCAGACCTCGGCGCAGCGCTGGCAGTCGAAATTGCAGAAGGCCGCCGTGTAATCGAGCCGCGGCTTCATGAAGCCCGGGAAGCCGTATTCATCCAGCGCCGGTTGCAGCACGTGCGTCGGGCAGGCGCTGACACAAAGCTGGCAGGCCGTGCACCGCGCGAGGAAACGGTCGATGCCGCCGGCGCCCGGGGGGCAGATCGCCCGGCTCGCCTGGCTGTCGGCCGCGCGCGGCACCGCGACCGCCAGCAGCCGGTTGGCGCCCACCGCCGCCGCGATCGCCACGGAGGCGTTCGCGAGGAAGGCGCGCCGGCCGGGGTCCGGGAGCGCGCCGAGCGCACGGTCCGCCGCCGGCCGGCCCCAGCGCCAGCGATAGGCGATGCCATGTTGCCCGCACGCAGCGATGCAGTTGTAGCAGGCCACGCACCGCGAGGCGTCGATCGCGCCCGTGCGCAGGTCGATGCACTGGGCCTTGCACGCGCGCAGGCAATCGGCGCACTTGCTGCAGGCACCCCGGTCGAGCGTCAGCCGGAAGGCTCCGCGCGCGGCCACCCCGCCAAGCAGCGCGCCGACCGGACAGAGGGTGTTGCAGTAAATCCGGTCGCGCCAGGCCGCGAGCAGCGTGACGAGCACGAGCACGACCAAGGCCGGCCAGAGGAGGCCAGGGGCGGGCCAGGGAGGATTGACGCGGTAAAGCCCGGTGAAGCCCAGGGCCGTGGCCGGCGCGACGAGGGCATTGTTGGCGGCGACGACCATGGGACGAAACAGGCCAGACACGACCCGGCCGAAGTTGCTGTAGGGATCGGTGTGGGAGCTGGCAATCGAGGCCCCGCCGACGGCGATCGTCGCGAGCGTGGCCACCAGCACGCCGTAGCGGAGGCCGTTGTTCGCCCGGGCGAACGGCAGCAGGCGGCGCCGGAGACGCAGCCCGCGCGCGAGCCAGCCGATCACATCCTGGAAAATCCCGAGCGGACAGACGACCGCGCAGTATACGCGGCCAAGGGCCAGCGTGATGACGAGGATCGCCACGGCCGCGACGGCGGCCCCGCCCGTCGCGAACACGACGACCGCGGGCACGAACTGGATCGCGGCGAGCCAATGGGCCAGCGACGCCGGCACCAGCCCGCGGAAATCGAGGAATGCCGCGGTCAGCCCGGCCAGGACGAAGGCGGCCACCGCGACTCGCAGGGCTCTCAGGCCGCGCCGGCGCATGGATTCAAGCCAGGTTGATCCGCCGGACCTCGACCGCTTCAAGGTCGGCCACGCCGACCGTCAGCTGCGCCGCCAGCGGGATGTATGCGATCGATTCGGGGTCGAGCCCGAGGGTGCGCGCCGCCGCGGCATCGAGCGCGACCGGGTCCGTCGATGCGAGCAGCATGCGCATCTCGACGACGTCGTCGACCGTCCGGCCGCGCGGGCCGTTGCGGACCATCGGGTGGTAGGCATCGAGGAGGTTGAGCGTCGGCTTGCGCAGGAGCAGGAAGTCCGCGATGGCCTGGTGCACGTTGTTCTGGTGGTAGAAACCGCGATCCCAGACGCAGCCCATCAGGTTCTTCATCGCGGCGGTCATGCCGGTGCCGCTGTGGTGCTTGAGCACGGGCACGTTGAGGAACACGTCGCTGTCGAGCACGAGCGAGTGCACGAGGGCGCGCTTGAGGCTGACGCCACCGGGCACCTCGACCTCGCGATAAAGGCTGCGATCCTTGCCGTTGACGACCTGGGCCCCGGCCTCGCGCGCGGCTTGCTCGATGCCGCTGTGCTCGTAGCAGCGCTGCCACTGGTCGCAGGGGTTGTCGAAGACGGCGACCGACTTCGCGCCCGCCGCGAGGCACAGCCGCGTCAGATGCCCGACCAGCTCGGGATGGGTGTCGGCGCCGCGTTCGGGCGGGGCATCCCAGCCGATGTTGGGCTTGAGGCAAACCGTCTGGCCCGGCCGCACAAAGGCGCCGATGCCCCCGAGCGACTTCAGCGCCGCGTCGAGCATGGCAGTCCGGGTGCCTTCGCGCACGGCGACGAGGACGGGCTTGGGTCCGACCGCCATCGGGATTTCGGCCGCGGCGAGGCGGCGCCATCCAGGGAGCGAAACGGCGGCACCGAGCGCCAGTCCGGTTTTCAGGAATTCACGGCGGGTAGGCATGACGCGGGTCCGCACCGCGGGTGCATCCCGCGCTGCGGGAGCCTCACTCTAGGCCTGCCGCCGACCGGCCGCGCCGCAGAAATTGCCAAAAGCGCGCCCGCGGTTAACCTGCCCGGATGGCGCGCCGCGCGGCGGGCCGGGGCTTGGGCCAGAAAGGGAGGCGGGGCCATCGGCCCCGCGAGGCCGCGGCGTCAATCGCATCCCGCAGGACTGATGGTCCCGCCTCCCCTCTGCGAAAACTGCCGGCTTGCGAACCTTTCCTGTAGGTCGGGCTTTATGCCCGACATGTCGGGGATACACCCCGACCTACTCCATGCAATGCACCCGCTTCACCCCATCTCCGCCGCGAACGGATTCGCGCGGAACGACCGCTCGCGGTACTCGAACCAGTCGAAGTCCGCCGGCCGCGCCGTGCCGGCAAGGTCCGAGCACGCCAGGCCGACAAAGGCGCCGGTGAAGTTCGCGTTGCCCGGCGCGCTGGCCTCGTCCGACAGGATGCTGGCGTCGAACTGCTGCGGCAGCCATTGCCAGCCGCCGTCGTCGAGCCGGTACGCGAAATGCAGCCGCTCGCAATCGACCTCGACGCGAAGCTGCACGGGCCGGCCCGCCGGGATGGGGATCGGCGGCGTGAAGGCGTCGGCCTGCATGTGGTTCGGCAGCGCCGACATCACGCGCAGGTGCTTGCCCGCCTGCTCGTCGTGCGAGAGGTACAGGTAGTGGAACTTCGTGCCGCCGTAGTAGCACACGAGGCCGGCCATCTGCTGGAAATGCCCCGGCTCGAACTCGACGACCGTGGCCGCGCTGTAGCAATGCGCCTGCTGGCGCCGCGCGACCAGCGCCTGCCTGAACAGGCTGCCGATCGTCTCGCGGCCGAACAGCCGCAGGTGCCCGGGCCGGGCCGTGAGGCTGAACAACTCGTCGGGCCAGGGCGACCGCAGCCACTGGAAGTCGATCGGCAGCGCCGGGCCGTTGAAGTCCTCGCGGGCGGGCGCCGGTGGAAACGGATGCGGGGGGAGCCGCGGCAGCGCGACCTCGGCCTGTGCGATCCCCTGCCCGTCCGTCGTGCGCAGCCAGCCGTCGGCGCCCCACACCATCGGTTGCATCGCCGTCTCGCGCCCGAGCGTGCAGGTGCCACGATTGGGCAACGGCCGGCCACAGAGGTAGACCATCAAGGTCTCGCCGGTCTTCGTCTCGACCAGGTCCGCGTGGCCCGCGCGCTGGAGCGGCACGTCGGGCCGGTGGCGCGAGCTGAGGATGTACTTGTCCGGGTGCAGTTCGTACGGCCCCGTGAGCGCGCGCGAACGCGCCATCGTGACCGCGTGGCCCCAACCGGTGCCGCCTTCCGCGGTCAGCAGATAATACCAGCCACCGCGCCGGTAGAGGTGCGGCGCCTCGGTGAACCCGAGCTCCGTGCCGGCGAAGATGTTGCTGCGCTCGCCGACGAGCCGGCGCTCCGCGACGGAGTATTCCTGCAGGACGATCCCGGCGAAACGGTTCCGGCCCGGGCGGTGGTCCCAGAGCTGGTTGACGAGCCACTTGCGGCCGTCGGCGTCGTGAAACAGCGACGGGTCGAAGCCGCTGCTGTTGAGGTACACTGGGTCGGACCAGTCGCCGTCGATCGTCGGGCAAGTCACGAGGTAGTTGTGGAAATCGCGCAGCGAGGCGCCGCCGGCCGCCCCGCCGGTCGAGGTGCGGCCGTAGCGCTTCACGTCCGTGTAGATGAGCCAGAACCGGCCGTCGGCGTGGCTCAGGCACGGCGCCCAGATGCCGCACGAGTCGGGATCGCCGAGCAGGTTGAGCTGGCTCGGGCGGCGCAGCGGGCGCGTGAGCAACCGCCAGTGCCGCAGGTCGCGCGAGTGATGGATCTGCACGCCGGGGAACCACTCGAAGGTCGAGGTGGCGATGTAGTAGTCGTCGCCGACGCGCACGATCGACGGATCGGGATTGAAGCCGGGCAGGATGGGATTGCGGACGGTGGGCGCGGGCTCAGTCATGGTGCGAGGTTTCCAACATTGCCCCGGGCGGCGCAAGCTCAGGCCGCGCCGGCCGGGCGGTCGCGCACCACGGTCCACAACACCACCGCCCCGACCAGATCGAGCACGGCGAGCACGACAAAAAACGGGGCGTAGCCCACCGTGGCCACGAGCCCGCCGATCAGCAGCGTGAAGATCAGCAGCCCGAGGTTGCCCATCGTGCCCGCGAGGCCCGCGACCGTCGCGACCTCGTTCTTGCGGAAGAGGTCCGAGGCCATGGTGATGACCGTGACCGAAAGCGTCTGGTGCGCAAAGCCACCGAGGCAGAGCAGCGCGATGGCGACGTACGGGCTGGCGACGAAACCCGTGAACCCGACGCCCGTCATCAGGATCGCGCCGAGGGTGAAGGCGCCCCGCCGGGCATTGATCAGGCTGACGCCGCGCCTTTGCAGCGTGAGGCTCACGGTGCCGCCGAACAGGCAGCCGAGGTCGGCCGCGAGGAAGGGCAGCCAGGCGAACAGCGCGATCTGTTTCAGGTCGAAATGCCGCACGCTCGTCAGGTAGAGCGGCAGCCAGAAGGTCAAGGTCCCCCACGTGGGGTCGGCCAGAAAGCGCGGCAGGGCGATGCCCCAGAAGTTGCGCTGCTTGAGGATCGCGGTCATCGCGGGCCGCCGGCCGTCTCCGCGCAGGTGTTCCTCCTGTCCCGCCGCGATGAAGGCCCGCTCCTCCTCCGACAATGCGGGATGTTTGTCCGGGGCCTCGTACAGCCACAGCCAGAGCACCACCCACACCAGCCCGAGCGCGCCGGTGATCACGAAGGCAATCCGCCAGTTGTAGACGAGGATGGCCCAGGCGACGAGCGGCGGCGCCAGCATCGAGCCGACCGAGGCGCCGATGTTGTACACGCCGCCGGCGAGCCCGCGTTCGCGCCCGGGAAACCATTCGGCGATCGCCTTGATGCCGGCGGGATTGGCCGAGCCTTCGCTCAGCCCGAGCAAGCCGCGCAGCCAGGCAAACCCCTGCCAGGTGTGGGCGAGGCCGTGCGCCATGGTGGTCAGCGACCAGGCGGTCGCGAACAGGGCAAAGCCGAGTTTCAGCCCCACCACATCGAGGCAATACCCGGCGAACGGTTGCAGCATGATCGTCCCCTGGAACGCACCCGTGATCCACGAGTATTCCTTCGCGGAGATGTGCAGGTCGGAGAGCAGCGTCGGCGCCGCCACCGCCAGGGTGCTGCGCGTGAGGTAGTTGATGATCGCGCCGAGCATGATCAGGGAGATCATCCACCAGCGCAGTCCCTGCAGGTGCCGCCGGCTCATGGACGTGGCGATCGCCGTTTCATTTCGCCGCCGCCTGCTCGGCGACCAGCTGGTCCCGGAATGCCCCCTCGACGGTCGCGAGGAGTTTGTGCCAGCCCTCGGGATCGACGAAGGCCGCGACGCCTTCGCCGCGATCCTGGCGGGCGAACTTGCCGGCGAGATCGAACTGGCTGCCGTGCGGCGCGAAGAAGATGTCGCAGGGCAGCGCCTTGAGCGCCGCGAAAGTCCTTTCGTAGTCCGCGACGATCCCGGGATAAGCCGGGTGCAGCACGAGGCTCGTGCCGGGATTGACGGTCGTGCTGCTGAAAAAGACGACGTGGTACGTGCGGCCGCCGTCCGTGGCGTCCATCGTCCAGGTTGTCGCGCCGCGCGTGTGCCCGGGCGTGAGGTGGGCGGTGAGGGTCACGCCGCCGAGCGACACCGAGTCGCCGTCGCCGACAATCCGGTCAACGTGTACCGGCGCAAACGCCAGCGTGTCCCTGGGCCACGCCAGGAAATCGTCCGCGCCGCCGGACTCGAGCAGCCGGGCGTCGGCCGCGCTGGCCACGACCTGCGCCCCGGTGAGCTTCTGCATCGCCGCGTGGCCGCCGACGTGGTCGACATGCGCGTGGCTGCTCAGGATGAACTTGATGTCCGCCAGCTTGAAGCCGAGCTGCTCGACGCTGTGTTCGACCCGCGGTTCCGTGTCCGCGAAACCCGTGTCGAGCAGGATGTGCCCGGCCGGCGTGGTGATGAGGAACGAGCTGACGCCGCTCACGCCGACGTAGTGGATGGGGCCCACGAGGTGCCGCGGCGGAATCGGCGCCTTGAGCGCCCCGAAGAGCTGTTCCACCCAGGCGCGCGTCGGCGATGGCGCGACGGCCGGCGCCGGCCCGGCGGCGGCGAGGTTCACCCACCCGCCGAGGCAGCAGGCCAGAACCAGGATGGCGCGGTGAACTGGCGGGGTGGAGAGGTTCACGACGGTCCCGAAGCGAGCACGCCGCACGGACAGCGTCAAACCTTCCGCCCGCCAGATTGTGCTAACGTTAGTTTTCGGGTCGGGAATGGTGGGGCGCGGACTCCGCTCCGCGCCGGTCACGGCGGCGAGCGGAGTCGCCGCCCTACCTCCCGGACGCCCGGCGCGCCTCAGTTCGTTGCGGCGGCCTTCGGGGCGGCCGCCGGCGTCTTCTCCGTGACGACGCGCAAGACGTAGTAGGCCGCCGGCGTCGGGCCGTTGTTCTTCAATCCGTGCTCGTCGTTGGACGAGAAGAAGGCGATGTCGCCGGCGACAGCCGTGTCGGTCTTGCCGTTGATGGTGACCTCGAGCTGCCCGTCCTTGACGAGGATGATCTCCTCGTCGGGATGGTGGTGGGCGGCGTGCGGCGCCCGGCCGGGGTTGAGCGTCGTCACATGGCATTCGAGGTGCGCCAGCGTGGCCGTGGGCGAGTCGACGACCTCGCGGCGTTCGCCATTCTTGGTCGGCTGCACCGGCAGTTGCGGCCAGTCGAGGACGGTGGAACCCAGTTCGCCCGGCGCGGTCGGCGCGCCGACGGCGGGCGCCGCATGGGTGCGCGCGGTGGCGAAATTGAACACGAAGTACTTCGCCGGCACCGTCCCGTTGTTCGACACGTTGTGCGGGTTGTTCGAGCGAAAGAAGAAGAACGCGCCGGGACCGACGCGCTGCACCTTGCCGTTGGCGTTCACGTCGAGCGTGCCCTCGCGCAGGATGATCAGCTCCTCCTGCGGGTGCGTGTGCGGCGGATGCGACACCTGCGACGGATTGAGCACGCTGATGTGGCACTCGAAGCGCTCGAGCGTGGCGGTGGGGTTGTTCGCCACGTCGCGGCGCTCGCCCACCCCGGTGCCGAAGGCCTTCAGGTCCGCGAAATGCACGACCTGCGAGCCGAACACGGGCGGCGGCGTGGCGGCGGATTTTTCCTGGCCGGGAAGCGACATGGCGGCGAGCAGCGGGAGGAGCAGGACGGAGCGCAGGGGTCTCATGAAAGGGGAAACGGCCTCAGGCCGCAATCGTCACCCGTTTGCCCGTCGCGGCGGCTTCGTAGATCGCGGCGATGATCTTCATGTCGCGCAGGCCCATCTCACCCGGGACCGGCGAGGGCCGGTGATCCAGGATGGCGCGGGCAAAGTCGTCCATCTGCGCCGCCTGCTGGCTGAACCCGCCCGGGAAATGCAGCGGACCCTTGCTGGTCGCGGCGGCGAGGCCGTTGTAGGAGTAGGCTGGGCTGATCTCGTACCAACCCTTCGCTGCGTCGGCGCGGAACCAGTTCTTGTTTTGCTGGTAACTGCAGTGGCCTTCGCAGGTCGAGCCGTTGGGAAACTCCATGGTCCACGCGATGTCCTCCTCGACGTCCTGGAAGATGTCGGGGCGGGTCTTCGGTCCTTCCTTCGCCGTCACCGCCACGGGCGCAACGTCGCCGGCGGCCATGCAGCCTTCCTGAATGACGTACACGCCCACATCCATCAAGGGGCCGCCGCCGGCAAACTGCCGGATGGCGCGCCATGGGCGGCTGTTCATGGTGAAGCTGAAATCACCCTTCGTCTTCATGAACGGCCCGAATTCGTTCGTCCGCACGAGCCGCCGGAGCTCCTCGTGGTAGGGATCGAAATGCAGCCGATAACCGATCGAGTGCCGGATGTTTTTCTCCCGGAACACGGCGAGCACGCGCTCGGCGTCGGCGACCGTGGTGGTGAACGGCTTTTCGCTGATCACGTGCTTGCCGGCGCGCGCGGCGGCGATGCAGTGCTCGGCATGGAGGCTGTTAGGGGTGACGACATACACGATGTCGATGTCGGGATTGTCCGCGAGCCGCGCCATCGTGTCGTAGCCGTAGATGCTCGTCTCGGGAAAACCGAAGTTCTGCGCCCATTTTCGGCCCTTCTCGGGCGAACCGGTCACGACTCCCGCCAGCCGGCAGTATTTCGTCTTCTTCAACGCCGGCCCGAGCTGGCCGCTGGCGTAGCTGCCAAGGCCGACGAGCGCGACACCGAGCTTCTTCGCCGGCGAATCGTCCCCGCGAGCGCGGCTTCCGGCCGCGAGCAGGGCGGCGCCAACGGAAAGATGACCGAGAAACTGGCGCCGGGAAACCGGCAGCCCGGGGCGTGAAGCGTGGGGTGAATTCATGGGTAAGGGGTGGCGCCCAATCTGCGCCGGGCCCCCGTGAAAGCAAGCGGCCACCTCGGCATAGTCCGTCCAACGTTTGAATGTCGATGGGGTGACCGGTTTGAGCCAGTTGCCGCACTCGCCGTGGGCAGGTAGGGCGCGCCGTCCCTTGCGCGCCGCAGCGGTGAACGGAGTCGCCGCCCTACCCTTTTCAGCGCGGCGGAACCGAAACCTCCCGCCCGTTCACGACCACGTGGCGCAGCGCGAGGCGTTCCACCGGGCCGGGCGCGAAGGCGTCATCCGCGAGCTGCACGTCGAAGTTTTCCAGCGTGATATCGCGCAGTGTGTCGCCGGGGTTGCCGCGCAAAGTGCCCAAGGCGCGGTACCGGCCGGTGATGTTCCGCAGGACGACGCGCTCCACCGTGCGCGCCGGCGGCGGCAGGCCCTGCAGGTCGAAGAACTGCATCCACGGCGCCACGTTCAGCAGCCGCCCTTCGCCGGCCAGCCGGATGCCGTCGAGCGTGATGTCCGAATAATACTGCGGCGTGTCGGGCCGGAGCTTCAGCGTGAGCAGCGTCGCCCGGCCGGTCAGGACGCAATCCCGCACCGTCACCCGCCGCACCACGGTCGCCTCGCTGCCGCACGTGATCAGGCCGTTGCCGTCGCCGATCTCGCAGTTCTCCACCCGGATGTCCTCGACCGGCGGGCTGGAGGCGTCGAGGTCCGCCCGCGGACCCTTGCTGCCCTTCAGCGCGATGTCGTCGTCGTTGGTCGAAATGTAACATCCCGTGACCGTGACGCGCTGCGAGCTGTCGATGTCAATGCCATCGGTGCTCGGGCCGCGCAGTCCGCCGGTCGCGCTCGGGAGCGTGATCCGCAGGTTCCTGAGCACAACGTCGCGGCACGCGTACAGGTGCAGGTTCCAGAAACCGGCGTCCGCCAGCGCGATTCTCTCGATGCGGACATCGCGACAGCGGGCGAGGTAAATCAGGCGCGGTCGCTCGACCTCGAGATTCGTGCACTTCGGGTTTTCTTTCCGCCGCTGCCAGAAAGCACGCCAGTAGACCGGACCGCTGCCATCGAGTCGCCCCGGGCCCGTGATGCGCAGCCCCGCCAGGTCCTCGGCGTTGACCAGCGCCATCCGCCAGGGTTCGACATGTCCCTCGATGCGCGTGGGCTGCTTGGGATAGTCGGCAATGTTTTCCGAGCCCTTCAGCACTGCGTCCTCGGCGAGGTGCAACTGGACCCCGGGTTTCAGGAAGATCGAACCGCTGCGAAACACACCCGCCGGCACCACGACGGTGCCGCCGCCGGCCTGCGCCGCGGCATCGATCGCCGCCTGGATGCCGCGCGTGGCGATTTCTTCGCCACCCGCCCTCGCCCCGAAATCCGTGATGACGTACTCGCGCGGCAAGGACGCGCAGCCGCCGAGGAGCAGCAGCACAAACCAAGGCGCAACGAATCGCAGGTGAGCCATCGCGCTGCCTTCTCGCCCAGGATGGCCGCAAAGGAAAGACCGGATGCGGCAGCCGGCGTCGAACCGTCCGACCGGCATCAGCGCGGCGGCAGCGGCTCGAGCGGCGCCACGTTCGGACACGCGTCCGGGCGCTGGAGGACGGGCCGCGCCCAGTGGACGCCGTTGGCGATCACGCGTTGCACCTCCGGCTGGTGGTAGGTGGGATGGGTTTCGTGGCCGGGCCGAAAATAGAAGACCCGGCCGTGCCCGCGCCGCCAGGTGGCGCCGCTGCGAAACACCTCGCCGCCGCTGAACCAGGAGATGAAAACCAGCTCGTCGGGCGTGGGGATGTCGAACGGCTCCCCGTACATCTCCTCGATCGGGATTTCGAAATGATCGCCGAGTCCCTGCGCAATCGGGTGCGACGGGCAGACGACCCACACCCGCTCCTTGTCCGTCGCCTCGCGCCAGCGCAGCGAACAGGTGGTGCCCATCAGCGCCTTGAAGACCTTGGAGTAGTGCCCCGAATGCAGCACCACGAGGCCCATGCCCTCGAGCACCCGCGCCTGCACGCGGGCGACGACGGCGTCCCGCACCTCGGCGTGCGCCAGGTGTCCCCACCAGACGAGCACGTCGGTGGCGTCGAGCACCGCCGCGGCCAGCCCGTGCTCCGGCTCATCGAGCGTGGCGGTGCGCACCGCCAGCCCGGGATCGGTCCGCAGGAAGCCCGCGATGGCCTCGTGGATGCCGCGCGGATAATGGGCCGCGACCCGCGGATCTTTCCGCTCGTGGCGGAATTCGTTCCAGACAGTGACGCGCAACGGTGCAGTCATGGCGGGTGTGAGGGAGCGAACGCCTACCTGGGACGCGATGCAAACGAGATCGCGTCCTGAAGGAGCCTGCTTGGAGGCGGGGTGCCCTCACCCCGCGGGGCACAAGCGCGAACGGCAACCCGCGGGACGAGGGCGTCCCACCTCCACTCATTCATTTTACCGCCGTTTACCGGACACCCAATTCGGATTGGCCAACGGCGCCGCGGCCGCCAGCGTGGACGCATGTCCGCCCCGCCCGGCCCCGGTCCGCGCCTCGACGCCATCGATGCGATGCGGGGCTATGCCATCCTCGGCGTCGTGCTCACCCACACCGGGCAGTGGACGCGGCCGGCCTCGGCGTGGGCCGCGCAGTTCTGCGCCAACGGCGCCATGGGCGTGCAGCTCTTCTTCGTCGCCAGCGCCTTAGCCCTGTTCCTGTCGAATGAGCGGCGCCACGGGCACGAACGCCGCTCGCTGGCGGACTTTTTCCTCCGCCGGTTCTTCCGGGTCGCGCCGATGTTCTATGCCGGCCTGCTGTTCTTCCTCTGGCTGGCGGGCACGGGGCCGCGCTTGTGGGCGCCGCGCGGAGTCACGCCGCTCGACATCGGGCTGACCGCGCTCTTCCTCCACGGCTGGCATCCCGAAACCATCAACTCGGTCGTGCCCGGCGGCTGGTCGATCGCCACCGAGGTTTCGTTCTACCTGCTGCTGCCATTCTTCTTCCGATTCGTCACCAACCGGACACGCGCGCTGGTCCTGGTGGTTGCCACGCTGGCGCTGGCGCGCGTCGCGAATGACTGGCTGGCGCCGCTGCTCACGCCGCCCTACCCCGCCGGTTTCAACTACCTCAGCGAGAACTTCCGGTTCTACTGGATCTTCGGCGAGCTGCCCGTGTTCGCGTGCGGGATCGTCCTGTATTTTGTCTGGCGGGATCGACGCGACCGGCCCGATGCCCTCGCCGGCTGGATCTGCCTCGGGCTGGCGCTGCTGCTTGGCGCCGCGCTGTTCCGCCAGATGAAGCCGCCCCTCCCGCCGCCGCTCCCCGCCGTCGCGCTCTATGGGGTGGCGTTCGCACTTTTCGGATTCGCCCTGCACCAGACGCATTCGCGGCTGCTGGTGAACCCCATCGTCGTCTTCATCGGGCGCATTAGCTACAGCCTCTATTTCGTTCACTTCGCGCTGTTCCAATTTCTCTACCTGCGCTGGCCGGATGGATTGCCCGCGGGTGGCACGCTCGCGGCCTACGCCCTCGTCCTGGCCCTGGGGGGCGCGATCTCGTACGTAACGTATCGCGTCGTCGAGCTGCCGGGCATCGCCCTCGGCCGGCGCGTGGTGGCCCGCCTCGAGGCGCGCTAGCTAGCCCGGCCGCCGCCGGGCGGCTCGCGTTGGCATATTCCCGGTTTGCCATCCCGCGGTCGCTCGGCTTCCCTCCGCCCTCCTTCCCCATGCAACGCACGCTCGTCAAGGATGCCCTCAATGCGACCGCGCCGGCTGACGCGATCCTGCTCCAAGGCTGGGTCCGCACCCGCCGCGACGCCAAGGCCTTCTCGTTCCTCGAGATCAACGACGGCTCCTGCCTGAAGGGGCTGCAGGTCATCGTCGATGCCTCGCGGCCCGACTATGCCCAGGTCGCCCGCACGAACACCGGCGCCTCGGTCGAGGTCCGCGGCCGGCTGGTTGAATCGAAGGGTGGCGGCCAGAAATGGGAGGTCGTGGCGGAAAAGTTCACGCTGCTGGGCGAGGCCGATGCCACCTACCCGCTCCAGAAGAAGGGCCACACGATGGAATTCCTGCGGGAGATCGCGCACCTGCGCCCGCGCTCGAACCTCTTCGGCGCCGTCTTCCGCGTGCGCAGCCGGCTGGCGTATGCCATCCACCAGTTCTTCCAGGAGCGCGGCTTTTATTACGTCCACACGCCGATCGTGACGGCGAGTGACGCCGAGGGCGCGGGCGACATGTTCCGCGTGACGACGCTCGACCTCGCGAACCCGCCGAAGAACGAGCGCGGCGAGATCGACGCGACCAAGGACTTCTTCGGGCGCAAGACCTTCCTTACCGTCTCGGGCCAGCTCGAGGCCGAGATCTTCGCCTGCGCGCTGAGCAACGTCTACACCTTCGGCCCGACCTTCCGCGCCGAGAACTCGCACACCTCCCGCCACGCCTCGGAGTTCTGGATGATCGAGCCCGAGGTGGCGTTCTGCGACCTCAACGGCGACATGGACCTCGCGGAGGAGTTTGTGAAATACCTCATCCGCGACGTCCGCGCGCATTGCGCCGGCGACCTGGAGTTTTTCGCCAAGTTCGTCGACAAGGACCTGCTGGCACGGCTCGACTTCGTCCTCGACAAGCCCTTCGTCCGCTGCAGCTATACCGAGGCGGTCGAGATCCTCGGCCGGGCCGGCCGCACCTGGGAACACCCGGTTGCCTGGGGCGACAATTTGCAGTCCGAGCACGAGCGCTACCTCACGGAGGAACACTTCAAGTGCCCGGTCACCGTCTACAACTATCCCCGCGCGATCAAGGCGTTCTACATGCGCCAGACCGACGGCTGCGCGCCGGGGCGCGAGACGGTCGCGGCGATGGACCTGCTGGTGCCCGGCATCGGCGAGATCATCGGCGGCAGCCAGCGTGAGGAGCGGATGGACAAGCTGAAGGAAGGCATGGCGCTGCACCACCTCGACGAGAAGAACTACTGGTGGTACCTGGACCTGCGGCGCTATGGCACCGTGCCCCACGCCGGCTTCGGCCTCGGCTTCGAACGCATGCTGATGTTCGTCACCGGTGTCGCCAACATCCGCGACGTCATCCCCTTCGCCCGCACGCCCGGCACCGCGGAATTCTGAGCGGCGGGCCGCATCGGCGGCTCGCCGTCATGCCTTGGTTAGAAGCATTGCCAGCTCCCGGCGAAATGTCAGGCTCGCCGCTGGTATGTCCGAGTCACCCCTCTCGCCCGTCCCCGGCGCCAGCCTCAAGACCGTGCTGCTGATCGACGACGATGTCCGTCTCCGGCCCGTGCTGGTCGAGGGCCTCGAGGCCCATGGCTACCAGGTGCTCGGGGCCTCCGACACGGTGCAGGGCGGCGAACTGGCGCGGGCCTACCTGCCCGACGTGATCGTGTGCGACATCGACATGCCCGGCGTCGACGGCAAGGGCTACCTCAAGCAGCTCCGGCTCGACCCGGAGCTGGCCGACCGCCAGTTCATCCTGATGACGGGCGACCCGGCGTACGCCAACCCGCGGGCCGGCATGGAGCTCGGGGCCGACGATTTCCTCCTCAAGCCGTTTTCGATCGGCGACCTCACCCGCGCCGTCGCCGCCCGCCTCAAGCGCGCCGAGGTCAGCCGCCACCTCGAGAACCGCGTGATCGAACAGCTCCGCGCCAGCCTGCACGCAACCCTGCCGCACGAGTTCTTCACCCCGCTGGCCGGCGTGTTCGGCCTGACCGAGATGCTCGAGGAGGAATTGGACGACCTCGGCAAGGACGAGGTCCGCGCGATCCTGCGCGACATCCTCGTTTCCGCGCGGCGCCTGCATCGCACGCTGCGGAATTACCTCCACATCATCCAGCTCGACGCGCCCGGCCGGCCCCCGGTGCCGTGGCTCGAGGCCCAGCAGGTCGCCGAGGCGTTCCACGCCGGCGTCAAGGCCACCGCCGAGCGCCATGCGCGCACCGCCGACGTCAAGGTCGAGCTCGCCCCGATGCGCCTGCGCTGCGGCCCGACCGAATTCACCGCGCTCGTCGAGGAGCTCACCGACAACGCCCTCGCCTTCTCGCGCAAGGAATCGCCCGTCGCCGTCCGGCTTCGCGCCGAGGGCACGAACGCGCGCCTCACCGTGCAGGACGCCGGTCGCGGCATGACGCCGAAACAGCTGCAGCAACTCGGGCTCTTCCAGCAGCACGACCGCAAGAAATTCGAGCAGCAGGGCCTCGGCCTCGGCCTGGCCCTGTCGCGCCGCATCGTCCAGCGCCTCGGCGGCCAGCTCCGCATCCAGAGCGAGCCGGGTCACGGCACGACGGTCGAGGTCACGCTGCCGATTTGAGCGGCCCCGGAAGGGCGGCGACTCCGTTCGCCGCCGTGGCGCGCAAGGGACTGCGCGCCCTACCCCATGGCATGTCTTTTCGCCAGCATCTCACCCGGCGCCAATCAGCCAGCCGGCGATGAACACGAGCACGCCGCCCACCACCACCTGGGAGATCGCCGCCAGCAGCGGCGTGTCCATGTAGCGCTTGCGGATCCAGGCGATCACGCCGAGCTCGACCACCACCACCGCGATCGCCACCGACGTCGCGGTGTGGAAGTTGCGGATGAGATAGGGCAGCGTGTGCCCGATGCCGCCGAGCGTGGTCATCAGGCCGCAGACCACGCCGCGCAGCCAGGGCGCGCCGCGTCCGCTGAGCTTGCCGTCGTCGGACAGCGCCTCGGCGAAGCCCATGCTGATGCCGGCGCCGACCGACGCAGCCAGGCCGACCTTGAAGGTCTCGGACGTGTTGCCGGTGGCGAAGGCCGCGGCAAACAGCGGCGCGAGCGTCGAGACCGATCCGTCCATCAGCCCGGCCAGGCCCGGTTGCACGAAACGCAGCACGAACATCCGGCGCGCGGCCAGCCGTTCCTCGTGCAGTTGCCCGGACGCTTCCTGCGCGCCGCCGACCAGCTCGGCCGTGGCCTCGTGCTTCTGCTCCTCCTGCGCGAGGTCGCCCAGCAGCTGGCGGATGGCGGCATCCGTGCTCCGGGCCGCCGCCGCCTCGTAGAAGCGCCGCGCCTCGAGTTCCATCAACGCCACCTCCCCGCGCGCCGTCTCCGGCCGGAGCGTGCGCGCCAGCCAGGACGGCCGCCGCACGAGAAAACCCTTCACGTCCTGCCGCCGGATCAGCGGGATGTGTTCGCCGAATTTCCGGCGGTAGGCCTCGATGAGCCGGTGGCGGTGGTTCGACTCCTCTTCCGCCATCCGCCGGAAGAGCTCGGCCGAGGCGGGGAATTCCGCCTCCAGCGAGGCGGCGAAGTCCCGGTAGATGTGCGCATCCTCCTCCTCGGCGCCGATGGCCACCGCGAGGAGCTGTGCCTCGTTCAGGTCGCGAAAGTGCATGGGCCCATCATGCCGGGCCGGAGCCGGCTGTCGACCGAGTTGTCCCCTACTCCCAAGGGAGGAATTCGCCCCCCGCGGGCTCCCTCGGCCATTGCGCCCGGCGCCATTCTCGGATTCGCTTCGCCGGAATGTCCGCCCGTTCCCACGCCCCCGCCCCCGTGCGCATCCTGACGGCCGTGCCGCTCTGTGACGGCCACGACAGCGCCGTGACCACGATCAACCTTGAGCTCGCCAGCCACGGCATCGAGGTCATCTACCTCGGCTATCACCAGCCCGTGTCCGCCATCGTCCGCGCGGCGGTGCAGGAGGACGTCAACGTCGTCGGCCTCAGCTCGTACAACGGCGGCCACATCGTCTTCTTCCGGGAGGTCGTCGCCCAGCTCAGGCAGCGCGGCGGCGGCGACATCCCCGTCTTCGGCGGCGGGGGCGGCACGATCACGCCGGCTGACGAGCGCGTGATGAAGCGGCAGGGCACCGACCGCATCTTCTTCGCCGGCACGCCGCTCGCGGAGATCATGGCCACCATCAAGCGCGACTATGCGCGCCCGGGCCGGCCGAACGCCCGCTTCACGGGCGACCGCGCCCTCGCCCGCGCCATCACGCTGGCGGAGTCGAACCCCTCCCCCCTCAAACCTCCGGCCTCACACCTGAAGCGCGCTTCGCGCGCTTTTGTCCTCGGCGTGGCCGGACCCGGGGGCGCCGGAAAATCGACGCTGATCGACGAACTCGTGTCCCGCTTTCTCCGGCGCTGCCCCGGCGGCCGCATCGCGATCCTGGCCAACGACCCGTCGCATCCCGACTCCGGCGGCGCCATCCTCGGCGACCGCGTCTCCGCCATCTACGCCCAGGACGACCGCGTGTTCTTCCGCTCGCTCGCGACGCGCGGCAGCCTCACCGGCCTGTCGGCCGCGGCGCCCGCGGCCATCGGGATCCTGCGCGAGGCCGGCGAGTTCGACCTGGTCCTCGTCGAGTCCGTCGGTGTCGGCCAGGAAAGCGATCCGTTCCGCACCTTCGGCCGCGGGCCACCGCTGGTCGATGCCACGCTCTTCGTCCTGCCGCCGCATTACGGCGGCCGCATCCAGCTGCAGAAGATCGCGCTGCTGGCGGGCGCCGATTTCGTCGCGCTGAACAAGTGCGACCACCCGATGGCGCACACGGCCCGCGCCGAGATCCAGGCGCGGCTGGACCAGGACGGCAAGGGCCGCCGGCTTTACCCGACCACCGCCGCGCGGCACTTCGACCCGGGCGTGGACGCCCTCTTTGACGCGCTCGCGCAGCGGGGCGGCCTCGCCCCGTCCACCGGCGGCGACAAGGCCTGCTGGATGGAGGTGACCGCATGAGCCAGCTCGGACGCATCGCCGACGCCGTCGACGCCTACAACGCGCATGTCACCGCCGAGGTGGCCCGTGCGCGCACCGACACCCGCTTCGCTGCCGAGCTCCGCGAGCGCTGGGCCCAAATCCACGAGTCGATCGACTGGACCGTGTCGCCCACGGGCACGCCGCTGCCGCGCCTCGCCCTGCCCCAGACCGACGACCCGGGCGTCATCGCCAGCTACCTCCTCGGCCAGGGCCTGCCGGGCGAGTTCCCCTACGCCAACGCCGCCTACCGCGAGATGTATCTCGACCGCGACAGCGGCGCCGGCGAGGAGCCGATGCGGCTGTTCGCCGGGCTCGGGCTGGCCGAGGACACCAACAAGCGCTTTCACTACCTCAGCTCGCACCAGAAGAGCCTGCGGCTTTCGACGGCCTTCGACGGGCCCACGCTCTACGGCCTCGATTCCGACCACCCAGGCGTGCTCGGCAAGGTTGGCGAGGGCGGCGTGGCCATCGACACCGTCGAGGACATGGCCCGGCTCTTCGCCGGCTTCGACCTCACGCGGAAGGATGCGTCCGTCTCGATGACCATGAACGCGCCGGCGCCGGTCATCCTCGCGATGTTCATCGCCGCCGCGAAGCGCCGGTTCGGGCCGGGCTGCCTCGCCCAGCTCCGCGGGACGATCCAGGCCGACATGCTGAAGGAAGTGCAGGCGCAGAACGAGGTCATCTTCCCGATCGAGGCGTCGCTGCGGTTCCTCTGCGACATGATCGAGTGGTGCGTGCCGAACCTGCCGCGCTGGTACCCCGTCTCGATCTCCGGCTACCACATCGCCGAGGCCGGGGCGACGCCGGTGCAGCAGGCCGCCTTCACGCTGGCCAACGGCTTCACCTACGTCGAGCTGCTCAAGCAGCGCGGCGCCGACGTCAACCAGTTCGGCCCGCGCCTGTCGTTCTTCCTCGATTGCGGGCTCGACGTCGAATACCTCGTGCTCGGCCGCGTGGCCCGGCGCCTCTGGGCCATCGGCATGCGCGACGTCTTCGGCGCCTCCAGCAAGGCGCAGCTGCTCAAGCTCCACACGCAGACCTCCGGCCGCTCGCTGATCGCCGCCGAGTTCCAGAACAACCTCACGCGCACGGCGGTCGAGCTGATGCTCGCCTACCTCAACTACACGAACTCGTGCCACTCCAACTCCGCGGACGAGCCGTTCACGACGCCGACGGAGAAATACGCCACGCTCGCCTCGCACGGCCAGTCGATCATCCTCGAGGAGTCCGGCGTGTTCAAACACATGATGAACATGTTCGGCGGCGCGCCCGGCCTGCTCGTCCTCGAGCAGCAGGTGGAGAAGGCGATCCTCGACGTGTTCCGCGAGATGGACACGCTCGGCGGCGTGCTCGCCGCGCAGGAGCAGCGCTACCAGCGCAGCAAGATCCAGGAGGCCGGCCACGCCTACGAGGAGCAGGTCTACGGCGGCGCCCGGCCCATCATCGGCCTCAACCGCTACAAGACGGATGAGCCGATGCCGCATGTCCCGCTGGCCCGCACCCCGCCGCGCCGGCAGCGCCTGCAGGTCGAACGGTTGCGCGCCTTCAAGCGCCGGCATGCGAAGCAGGCGCCCGCCGCGCTGCAGCGCCTGGAGAACGTCGTGCGCGGCGGTGGGAACGTCTTCGCCGAGCTCGTGTCGACGGTGGAAGTGTGCTCCCTCGGCCAGATCACCGCCTGTCTCACCGGCATCGTCGGAAAATTCCGGCCCATGGTATGATCATGAAGCGTTCCCTCATTTCCCTGTCGGCCCTGCTCGGCGTCGGCGCCGCGCCCGCCGCCGACCACCCGGAGGATGTCGCCCGCCTCTTTGGCTCGCCCGAAAACCTCGGCATCGTCCGCACCGCCGACCGGGTGGACAGCTGCCTGCTCAGGCACATTCCCGCCGCCGAGCTGCCCGACGGGCGGATCGACTGGAAGACCGAGCGCTACGAGGACACGACGTTCACGGTCGTGCCGGCGCCCGTCGCCGGGGCGCTGCGCGACCTGCTGCTGGATGAAAAGACCTACGACTGGCGGGCGCACGGCGGCCGGCGGCCGTCGCTCTACCTGCGGCTCCGTTTCCACCACGGCGCCGACGTGGTGACCTGCGACTTCTGCTTCCTCTGCCACGTCGTGCTCGTCAGCCGCGACGGCGTCGAGGTGAACCACGCCAACTTCAGCCCGGCCACCGACCTTTTCCTGCAACAGTTCCTGCAGATCTACCCGCAGGACGAGCCGTTGCGGCGGGTCGCACGCGAAGCCGGGCTGCCGCGGTAGCGGCGCGCGGCTGGGCTGGCGGCGGAACCTTCACTCCGCGCGGGTTGGCCACGCTGGGAGGCGGGGTGTCCTCACCCCGCGAGGCAGCAGCGCGAATTGCATCCCGCGGGACGAGGGCGTCCCGCCTCCACCAGGCGGCATTCAGTCCTCATGGAGCGCGGGCTCCACCCGATCAGCTCACTCCACCAGCGGCAACGCGAGGATGGCGCGCAGGCCGAACCCTCCCGTGCCCGGCTGCAGTTCGAGGGTGCCGCGGTGCAACTGCGCGATGCTGCGCACCGTCGACAACCCGAGGCCGAGCCCCTGTTGCTCATGTTGCGCGCGGCCGAACTGCCGGAAGGCGCCGATGCCGGCCCGCTCGCGGTCGCCCATGCCGGGCCCGCGGTCCTCGACCTCGATGCGATAGAGGCCCTCGAC
This sequence comes from Lacunisphaera sp., assembly GCA_035545835.1. GTDB lineage: Bacteria > Verrucomicrobiota > Verrucomicrobiia > Opitutales > Opitutaceae > Lacunisphaera. The sequence continues at coordinate 28,212 of DASZXO010000022.1, read as the reverse complement.
CTCGCCCGCCGTCACCGTGACGGGCGCGCCGGGCGCCGAGAACTTGAAGGCATTTTCGGCCAGCTCCGCCACGGCCACCCGCAGCCAGGCGGGGCTGATGCGCACCAGCGCTTCCTCGCACCGCAGCTGCAGGTCGGAAGGACGGCCAGCCTGTTCGGCCACGCCGAGCAACTCGTCCTCGAGGCACGCGGCCGCCTCCGCCTCCGCGGCGGAATCGCTCCAGCCGGTCTGCCGGAATTGCTCGAGCTGGAAGTGGCGGACGAGCTTGTGCGCGAGCGCCTGCTGGCGGCGCGCGCATTGCCGGATGGACCGGGCCATCTCGCGCAAATCCAGCGGCGAGATCATCCCCGGCTCCGCTTCCAGCATGGCGGCCATGCCGAGGATGCCATTGAGCGGCGTCAGGAGCTCATGCGCCCACGGCGCGGTGATCTCGCGCTGGTGCTCCTCCGTGTACGCGTGGAGGCGCTGCGCGAGCGACTGCCGCTTGGCCAGGACGGTGCGGATGCTCGCCAGGAGTTCCTCCGGCTGGAACGGCTTGGTGATGAAATCGTCGGCGCCGAGCACCATGCCCTTGCGCTGTTCGGCCCGGGCGGTGCGCCCGGTCAGGAAGATGAACGGGATTTCGCTCAGGCCCGGCTGCTGGTGCAGCGCCTCGAGCACGCCGTAGCCGTTGAGCCGCGGCATCTCCACGTCGCACAGGATCACGTCGGGCTTCTCGGTCGCCAGCGCGAGGCCGGCCAGGCCGTCGGCGGCGGTGAGGACCGTGTGTCCCGCCGATTGCAGCTGGATTTCGATCAGCGTCCGCCAGCGGGCGTCGTCCTCGATCACCAGGATCTTCAAGGCTTGCCGCAGCGGGTTCGTCACCGGCGTGGAATGGGAGGGGCTGGTCATGCAGCGTGGGTTCGGGACCGGCCCTGTCCCGAGCCGCAGACCATACGCAGCCGCGGTCCAAAAGCGAGCCTGAGTATCGCCGCCGCCGGGCGATGCGGGATTCTTCGCAAGATCCGCGTGCCAGCGTAAATAATCCATGCCGTCGGGAGCCGGCGGCGGGGTGCCCTCACCCCGCGAGGAGCAAGCACGAATGGCAACCCGCGGCACGCGGGCGTCCCGCCTCCACCCGGCAGGTCCCGCCTTCAACCGCACCAACCCGGCTCACCCGGGCAGCCGGAAGCCCTCCAGCTCCACGCGCAGGTCGCGCATGAAGGAGGCGGCGCCGGCGCCATTGACGACCTTGTGGTCAAATGTCAGCGAGAGCGTGATGACCTCGGCGGGATGGATCACGCCGCCGTCGTTGATCAGGCGCTCGTGCGCCGAGCCAAGGAAGATCGTCGCCATGGCCGGCGGCACCACGATCGGCGTCGCGCTCTCGACGCCGAACGCGCCGAGGCTGGTGATGTTCATCGGCGCCTGCACGTCGATCAGGCGGCCGGCGCGGGTCTCCTCCACGGCCCGGTGGTAGGCCGCGACGAAATCGGCCCAGCCGAGGCGGTTGGCGGCCGGGATTGCGGCCGTCGCGAGGCGGTCGCCGTCGAGCGCGACGGCCACGCCACATTCGAAGTCGGCCTGCTCCAGGATCGCGCCCTCGCGATTGACGACGCAGCGGAAGGCCGCGTGCTTCTCCTGGGTCCGCACGATGCACCACGCCATCATCGCCGAGGGCGACGGTGCATTCTGGCCGAATTTCTTCTTCGCCTCCTCCCGGGCCAGCCGCAGGTTTTCCCAGCGGACATCCATGAGCATGGTGGCGGGGACGACGGCATCGAGCCGCTTGGTGATGGCCGGGTGCAGGGCGGGCGGACGGGTGTTGCCTTTCATGGGACCGGGGGAGTTGGAAATCTTTGCCGGCACGGCGGGGTTGGTCCCCGCCTTCGCGGGGTCGGACCCGGCGCCCGATCGGGCCGGGGCGACCGCGGCCGGTTTGGCCACCGTGGCCGCGGGCGCGGCGCCCTCCACCGGCAGGGCCGCGACGCTGGCGGCATCGCCGGTGACGACCGCGATGTCCTGGCCGATGAGCACGGTGTCATCGAGCTGGATGCGCCATTCCTTGAGCTGGCCGGCGAAGGAAGCCTCGATCGGGTAAACCGCCTTGTCGGTCTCGACCTCGCAGAGCACGTCGTCGTGCTGCACGGGATCGCCGGGCTTCTTGTTGAGCGAGACCACGCGCGCCGAGCGCAGGCCCTCGCCCATGATCGGCACGCGGACGATGATGTCGCTGGTCCCGGCGATCACGGTGTTCTGCGGCGCGTGGCCCTCGGCCGGGGCGGGCGCCGCGGCCGGCGCGACCGGCATCGGCGCGACGCTCGAGGCCATGGACTCGTCATGCGCGTGGTGCACCGACACCGTGCGCCAGATGGCGTCGACGATCCGCGGCGTGTCCGGCAGCGCGGCATATTCGTAGATCGGGTTGTAGCCGATCATCACGTTGCCCTTCGACACGAGCACCGGCGGGGCCTTCATCCCCGCCCACAAGTCGGGCTGGCCCATGACGTGCGTGATGATCATCTGGCCGACGGAGCAATTCTCCGTGTCCTCCTGCACGACGACCAGCCGGCCGGTCTGGCGGACGGACTCCTCAACCAGCGCCTTGTCCCAGGGCACGATCGAGCGCAGGTCGATCAGGTCGACGCCGACCTCGCCCTTCAGCTGGGCGATGGCCTCGTACGCCTTCTCCATCGTGTTGCCCCAGGCGACGAGCGTGAGGTCGGTGCCCTCGAGGCAGCGGCGCGCGACGCCGAGCGGCACCGACATCACCGGCTCCGCCACCGCGCGCTCCGCCCACAGCATGTGCTTGGGCAGGAGGAAAAGCACGAGGTCCTCCGCGTGCATCGCCGTCCAGAGCAGGCCGGCGGCGTCCTCGGGCGTGCTCGGCACGACGACATTGATGCCCGGAAAGTGCGCAAACGCCGCCTCGTTGGCCTGCGAGTGCCACAGCCCGCCGCCGGGCAGGTACGCGCCATACGGGGCGTAGATGACCGCGGGTACCTTCCACTCGCCGTTCGTGCGCCAGCGGAGGTTGGCGAGGTTGGAGACGAGCTGGTTGAAGCCGGGAAAGATGAAATCGATGAACTGGATCTCGAAGACCGGCCGGCGGCCGTACAGCGCCAGCCCGCCCGCGAGGCCGACGATGGTCGACTCCGCCAGCGGGGAATTGAACACCTGGCCGGGAAAATCCGTCGTGAGCTTCTGGGTCAGCCGGAACACCCCGCCCTTCGGGTCCTCGACGTCCTCGCCGAAGATGATGCGGCCCGGGTCGGCATCGAGCCCGGCGCGCAGCGTGCGGTTGATCAGGTCGCCCATCCGGTACTTGCCGGCGGGAAAGAGTTCCTCGTTCAGCTCCGGCGAGGGTGCGAGCGTCTCGAGCATCAGCTCGTCGGCGCGCGGGTTCTCGGCCTGTTCGGCGGCGGCGTAGTCCCGGCGCACCTTTTCCTTGAGCTCCGCCTCGAGGGCGGCGAACTCCGCCTCGGTCAGCTCGCCGTCCTGGATCATCCGCAGCTTCAGGTTGCGAATCGGGTCGGCCTGCTCGAGCGCCGCCAGGTCCTCCTTCGAACGGTACAGGCTGTGGTCGTCCGAACTCGTGTGGCTCGACAGCCGTTCGACCCGCACCCACAGGAACACCGGGCCGCGGCCCTCGCGCAGCTCCGCGAGCGCCTGGCGCGACGCGGCGTGCACGGCCTCGGCGTTGGCGCCGTCAACCTCGACCCACTGCGCCTGGTTGAGCACGGCCAGCGCCAGCGGGTTGGTCTTCCGCGTCGGCGTCGAGATGCCGTAGGCGTTGTCCTCGACGACCACGAGCAGCGGCAGCTTCCTTTCCTGGGCAAAGGCCAGCGCCTCGTAGAAGTCGCCCTGGCGGGTGGCCGCGTCGCCGATGCAGGTGACGACGACGCCATCCTTCTGGTCGAGCTGCAGGCCCCAGGCGATGCCGCACGCCGGCAGGAGCTGCGACCCGGTCGGCGTCGGCACGCTCACGATGTTGTGCTCCCGCGAACAGTAGTGCGAGGGCATCATCCGGCCGCGCGAGGCCGAGTCGCGCTTCGAGAAATATTCCAGGGCGAGGTACTTGGTCGTCAGGCCGCGCCCCAGGCACAGCCCGCGGTCGCGATAATACGGCACCAGGTAATCGCTGTCGCGCAGCTGCGCGCCGAGGGCGCACAACGCCTCGTGCCCGCGGCCCGAGACGTGAAAGTGACCCTTGCCCTGGCGGTTCAGGCTCTCCTCGCGCAGGTCGCCGAGGCGGCTCTCCAGCATCGTCAGCAGCAGGTGCCGCTTCTGTTCTTTGTTCAGGGTCGTGGCGGTGGCCATGGCGTGGAACTCGGCGCGATTACGTCCCAAAACCGTGTCCCACGGCAATGCATTTCGCCAGCCGGCCGCGACCGCCGCGGGAGGATTCACTCGTTTGGCCTAGTCCGGCAACGGCTTCCGCGGCGCGCGTCCGCCGGCGTAAATCTTCATGCTTTCGCGCCGGCCAGGTGCAGCAGGCCGCCGCGCCAGGCGGGAAAGCCCGCGCCGAGCAGCAGCGCCAGGTCGGCCTCGTCGGCCGACTGCAGCACGCCCTCGGCCAGCACGCGCCGGGTCTCGGCGATCATGACGCCGTTGAGCCGCTCCTGGATCGCCGCCGCTTCCAGCTGCATCGGGGGAATGGGCGTGAACGGCTCCAACGCGGGGTTCGGCTCCTCGCGCCCGTCCGCATAGGTGTAGAAGCCCGCGCTCGCGCCGTTCTTGCGCCCGCGCTGGCCCGCCCCGAGGAGCCGGCCGCACACCGCGGTCGGCGTGAAGCGGTCCGGGTAATAGTGCTGCATCTCGCCGTAGATGAAATCCGACACGTCGAGGCCGACCTCGTCGATGAGCCGCAGCGGGCCCATGGGCCAGCCCCAGTCGCGCATCGCGCCGTCGATCGCCGCCGCCGGCACGCCCTCCTCCCAGAGCCGGCAGGCCTCGTTCAGGTAGAAGAACAGCACGCGCGTGACGAGGAAGCCCGGCGCGGACCGGCAGACGACCGCCGTCTTGCCCAGCGCCCGCACGAACGCGAGCGCGCGGTCGGCCGTCTCGCGCGCGGTGTGCGGGCTCAGGACCAGCTCGACCAGCGGCATGCGCCCGACCGGGTTGAAGAAATGCAGGCCGACGACGCGGCCGGGGTTCGTCGCCGTGGACGCCAGCTCCTCGATCGGCAGCGCCGAGGTGTTCGAGGCCAGCACGCAGTCCGGGGCCGCGACCTTGCTCAGCGCGGCGAACACCTGGCGCTTTACCTCCACGTTCTCGACCACGGCCTCGATGATCAGGTCGCAGATCTCGAAATCCTCGAGGCTGGTCGTGATGCCGATGCCGCCGGTCATCTTGTGCGCGGCCTCGTGCGTGAGCTTCCCGCGCTTCACCGCGTCGCGGAACAGCCCGCGGATCACCTCGACGCCGTGCTCGAGCGCCTCGCGCTTCTCGTCGCACAGGATGACCCCGAGCCCGTGCAGTGCGCACCAGTGCGCGATGCCCGAGCCCATCACGCCGGCGCCGACGATGCCGACGGTGCGAAACGGCGCCAGCTTCGGCGCGGCGGGCGTGCCGGGAAACCAGGGGTCGAGCGTGGCCTTCTTCGCCGCGTCCTTGAGAAAGTGCACGTGCAGCAGGTTGCGCGCGATCTCGCCGGTGGCGATGCGGCCGAACAGCGCCGCCTCGAGGTCAAGGGCGGGCGCCAGCGGCAGGCCGGCGGTCTGCTCGACGGCGTCGAGCACGGCCAGCGGCGCGGGCTGGTGGCGCTGGCGGGTGAGCACGGCCTTGCGTTGCGCGGGGAAGAAGTCCGCGGGCGCGGCCGGCGGCTCCGCCCGGCGCGGCGGGCCCTCGGCGGCGAGACGGAGCGCGGCGGCCCGGGCACGGGCCTTCAGCTCGGCGGCGGGCGCAAGTTCGTCGACCAGCCCCGCGGCGAGGGCCTCGGTCGCGGGCACCAGCGCGGCCTTCAGGATGTGGGCCACGGCCGCCGGCGCGCCGACGAGCCGCGGCAGCCGCACGCAGCCGCCCCAGCCGGGGATCAGGCCCAGGCCGACCTCGGGCAGGCCGATGACCGTCTCCTTCGCGTCGCTCGCGATGCGCCAGTGGCAAGCCAGCGCCAGCTCGTAGCCGCCGCCGGCGCAGGCGCCGTGGATGGCGCACACCACCGGCACCTTGAGGGCGCCGAGCCGCGCGAACAGTTCCTGGCCGGCGCGCGCGGCCTGCTTGGCCGCCGCCGGATCGGGCAGCTGCGCCAGCCATTTCAGGTCCGCCCCGGCGATGAAGATGCGTTCCTTCGCGCTCACGACCACGACCGCCTTCAACGGTTGCGCGGCCAGCGCGGTCACCACGCCGCCCAGGGCGGCCTGCGTCGCCGGGTTGAAGATGTTGGCCCGGCTGGCCGGGTCGTCGAAGCTGATCCAGCCGACGCCGTCGGCATCAACGGTGTGGGTCACCGGAGGTTTTTCACTCATGGGGTCGTTTGATTGGCGCAAGACAACCGGCCTCCCGTCGCGAAGTAAAGCCAAGGTCTGGGCCCGCGCTCAACCGGGCGACACGAATCTGCGCAGGTACTTGAGCGCGACGGCGAAATCGTGCGGCAGCGGCGCCTCGACGGTCTGGAGCTCGCGGGTGCGCGGGTGCCGGAAGGTGAGCGCCGCGGTGTGGAGCGCCAGGCGGGCGATGAGCGGCCGCTCGTCGGCGCGCCCCTTGTACCCGCGCTTGAGGCCCGAGAGCAGCAGCCGGGTGTCGTTGCCATAGGCCGCGTCGTTCAGCACCGGCGTGCCCGTCGTCGCCAGGTGCACGCGGACCTGGTGCGGCCGGCCGGAATCGGGCCGGGCCTCGACGCAGGCGAAGGCGGGCCGGCCGGCCGGCGCCGGGAATCTCTCCAGCACGGCAAACTCCGTGCGCGCCGGCTGCCCGTGCTTCCTGACCACGCACAGCCGCCCGGGTCGGGCCTCGTCGTCCTTCAGCACGTATTCCGCGATGAACGCGTCCATCGCGGGCAGGCCGGTCACCAGCGCCAGCTGCCGCGGCCGCACGGTCCGCGCCTGGAACTGGCCGGAAAGAAAATCGCGCGCCCCGCGCGTGCGGGCGTAAAGCACCACCCCGCTCGCCTCCGGGTCCGGCCGGCTGGCCACCACCGTGTCCGGGCCGAACTCCCGGCGCACCGCCGCGCCGATGCCGGCGGTTTCGCCGGGGGCCGCGCCCGGCTGGTCGAGGGCGACCAGCTCGTCGTCGGCGTACAGCACGGGCGGCAGGGGCATGTTCCCGCCCACACTGCCGGACGGGCCGGTTGCGGCAACTGCGAATGGCCCGGGCTTTACCGTTTTTTCCCGCCGCCGGGGAAAATCCCTGTAGCGTTCGGCTGGCCGCCTGTCTTACCGTCGCGCATGACCCTCGCCCCGAGGTTTCTCGTGAATTTCTGGGCCGGCTGGCGCGTGGCGCGGTTCAGCCGGCGGCTGGGGGACAAGGAGCACGATGCAAAGGCGCAGGCCGCGGCGTTCGCGCGCCTGCTGGCGCGGATCGCGCCGACCGAATTCGGGCGGGGGCACAGCCTGGCCGCGGACACGCCATACGCCCGGTTCCGCGAACGCGTGCCGCCGCGCCTCCACGATTACTTCGCCCCGCTCGTCGCCCGGATGGCCGCGGGCGAGGCGAACGTCCTCGCGCCCGGCCGCTGCCCTTTCTTCGTCGAGACCGCGGGCACGACCGGCGCGGCGCCCAAGCTCCTGCCGGTGACCGACGCCATGCTGGCGCACTACCGCCGCGGCCTGTGCGCCGCCCTGTTCCTCCACGCGGCGCGCGTGGGCCACACCGGCGTGTTTCTCGGCCGCCACCTGCACGCGGGCGCCAGCACGGCGCTCACCGAGGACCACGGCGCGTACCGCACGTCGCTCGATGGCATGTTCGCGCTCTGCCTCTCGCCGTGGGCCGAGGCCAACCTCTACGCGCCGCCGGCGGCGGTCGCCCGGCTGCCGGCCGGCCCGGAAAAACTGCGGCAAATCGCCGGCACCATGCTTCCGCGCGACGTCACGCTCGTCGGCGGGACGCCGGCGGAGGTCTGCGCGCTGGCCGAGGCCGTGTGCGCGGCGGCCGGTCCCGAGCGGGCCGCGCACCTCCAGGCGGTGTGGCCCAACCTCGAGTGCTTTCTCTTCACCGGCGCGCCGCTCGGCCTGTTCGCCGACACGCTCCGCGCCACGCTGGGCCCGACGGTGGGGTTCCAGGAGATCTACGCCGCCGCCGAGGGCGTCATCGCCGCGCAGGATGACCACGGCGCCGCGGGCCTCCGCCTGCTGGCCGGGGCCGGGCTGTTCTTCGAATTCCTGCCGCTGCGCCTCTTCCATGCCGACACGCTGGCCCACGCGGGCACCGATTGCGTGCCGCTGTCCGAGGTGCAGCTGAACGTGGACTATGTGCTCGTCCTCACGACCCCCGCGGGACTGTGCCGCCATGTGCCCGGCGACATCGTGCGCTTCCACTCCCTCAAGCCGCCGCGCCTCCAGTTCGTCGGCCGCACCCAGCTGCAGCTCAATGCCGCCGGCGAGCGTGTCACCGAGCGCGAGTTGCTCGACACGCTGCTGGCCGTGTGCGCGCACAACGGCTGGCAGCCGGTCGGCCTGCACGTGGCGCCGTACTCCCGGCGCGTGGCCGCGGGCCGCAGCCTCAATTGCCACGAATGGTGGCTGGAACTCCGGACGCACACCACCCGGACGCCGACAGCGAACGTGCTCGGCCCCGCGTTCGATGCCGAGCTGGCGCGGCGCAATCCCGACTATGCCGCGCGGCGCTCCGCCCACAGCCTCGACCAGCCGTCGATCCGGCTCGTGATCCCCGGCGTGTTCGACCAATGGGCCCAGGCCCGGCGCCAGGAAGGCGGCGCCGGGAAGCTGCCGCTCTGCCGCGCCGACCGCCTCGTCGCCGACCAGCTCGCGGCGCTGACGAAATTCCACCAGGAGACGATGTCGCCCTACGAAGCCGGGCCGTAGGCCGCGAACATCGCCCCGGGGGCAAGGTTCCGTCTCATTCCTCCGCCGGTTCCTCGTCCGCCTTTCCTTTCTTCGCGCGCGTCTTCCGCGTGGCCGCCTTTGACTTGGCATTGAGCCACACCTGGCCGCGGGCGTTGACGTTGAGCCAGAAGATCTCGTCGCCGTGCTCGGCAAACGCCGGCTTGGCCTTCGGCGACTCGGGCACGGTGAGGCCGACGCCGGCGAGCGCGGCGAGCAATTCCTCGTCCTTGCGCCCGAGCTGCTCCGCCAGGTCCTTCACCTGCGCGGTGACCCCGTCGCCGCGTTTCTTCGGCTGCATCAGCAGCCGCAGGGCGGGCAGCGTGTGGGCCGGCCCGGGTGCGCCTTCGGCGGCGGCCGGCGGCACCGGCTCACCGGGCGCTGCACTCCCCGCCGTTTCCCCGCCTGGCGCCGCCTGGCCTTCCGCCCCCGCTTCGGCCGGGCCGGCGCCGCCCTGGTCGCGGTCGCGCTCGACGCGGGCGTTGATCCAGATCTCGCCGCGCTGGTTCTTGTTGAGCCAGAAAACCACGTCGCCATCCGCCGCGGGCGGTGGCTGCGGCTCGGCCTCAGTCGGCAGCCGCACGCCAGACTCGGCCAGCTTTTCCAACAGCTGCGCCTCGTCGAGCTTCAGCGCCTTGGTGAGGAACGGGAAGCTGCCCGACCAGCCGTGGCCGCGCCGGTTGCGCCGCATCATGCCGCGCAATTTGCCCAGGAAGGTCTTGGAGGCCGCGGGCTGGCCGGACGCGGGCGCCTGGGTGGCGGCGGCCGGTGGCCGCGGCGCGCGCTCCCCGGCCGGCGCGGGCGCGGCGCTCGTCACGGCCGGTTCGTCCACGCTCTCGACGCGCCTGCCCTGGGCGACGCGGAAGACCGGCTCGGGCTTGTCGCGCAGGTTGATCCAGATTTCGCCGCGGCGGTTGATGTTCACCCAATAGAGCTCGCCCTCGTATTCGATGTAGACCGGCTGGGCGTTCTCGTCGGCCGGGATCTGGAAGCCGCATTCGACGAGCGCGGTCTTGAGGTCCGCCTCCTCCAGCCGCCATTTCTTGGCCAGGTAATCGAGGCCGACGCTCATGCCCGGGCCGCGCTGGTTGCGCCGCATGTGCGGGCGGATGGCATCGAAGAACACCGGCAGCTCGTCCTCCTCGGCGAGCTGTTCCCATTCGTCGCGGGAGGAGCCGTTTTCCTCCTCGGCGGCGTCGGGGTCGTCGTCGCGCGAGGTGTCGCGCGGCCGGCGCAGGTCGCCGGCGCTCGCCGCCTTTTCCTCGGCCAGGAAGGTCTCCCCCTCCTCCTCGGCGGCCGCCTCCGGCTGGCCCGTGCCGGCGCGGAACTTGGCCTCGAACTCGGCGCGCAATTTGTCGGCCTCGACGCGGGCCGCCGCGCGAGCCGCGTCCTCCAGTGTCCAGTCCTTCTGCGTGGACCGGCGGGCCAGCCCGTGGAAGGCCAGCGGATTGTCGGGCGGCTGGTGGAAGCTGATGATCTCCCAGTTGTCCTGCCCGAGGTCGTTCAAAAACTTCTCCATCAGCGCCGGGGACGCGAACCCACCCTTGCCGCTGCTGACGAGCTTGTATTCCCAATTGGACATAGGCGAAAAGGCATCCAGCAACGCCGGGGCCGTGGCGAGCCTATTATTCCCGGCGACATGACCGGGCCGCCGCTTGCTTCGCCCGGGTTTTTGGCCACCTTGGCCGCCACTATGCCCACGCCCTACCTGCTGCCGACCGCGTCGCTCCTGCTCGCGACCGCCGCCTTCGCGGCCCTGCCCAAACCGGACGCCGACAACGGCGGCCTCATCCTGCCGATGGGCTTCCATGCCCTGGTCGTCGCCGACCACCTGAAGCCGCTGCGCAACCTGGCCGTCGCCGACAACGGCGACCTTTACATCAAGACGCGCGAGGACGGCATCTACGCCCTGCGCGACGCCGACGGCGACGGCCGCGCCGAGATCATCAAGGAATTCGGCTCCGGCGGCGGCACCGGCATCGCCCTGCACAACGGCTGGCTGTACGAGTCGACCAACGACGCCGTCTACCGCTACAAGCTGACCCCCGGCGAACTCGTGCCGGCCGGCGAGCCCGAGCGCATCGTGCGCGACCTGCCCGACGAAAAGCAGCACAACGCCAAGGCCTTCGCCTTCGGCGCCGACGGCCAGCTGTACGTCGAGACCGGCTCGCCCTCGAACGCCTACGGCGGCAAGCGCGACCGCGCCTTCGGCGCCAAGGGCGAGGATCCCACCGAATTCCTCAAGACCCACGGCGGCTACTGGCGCTTCGATCCCGACAAGCCCGACCAGACGCAGGCCACCGGCGTCCACGTCTCGACCGGCCACCGGCACTCGACGACCATCGCGCTCAACCCGGCCAACGGGCAGCTCTTCATCTGCATCCACGGCCGCGACCAGCTCAACACCGTCGACCCGAAGGACTACACGGCACTCGACAACTCGGAGAATCCCGCCGAGGTCATGCACCTGCTGCGCGACGGAGCCAATTTCGGCTGGCCCTACACCTACGTCGACGCGCGCACAAAGGAGCGCAAGCTCAACCCGGAATACGGCGGCGACGGCAAGAAGGTCGACGACTCGGGCCGGTTTGACGCGCCGCTCGTCGTCTTCCCCGCGCACTACTCGCCGATGCAGCTCGCCTTCTACACCGGCACGCAGTTCCCGGAAAAATACCGCGGCGGTGCCTTCCTCGCCTTCCAGGGTTCGTGGAACCGCGCCCCGCTGCCGCAGGCCGGCTACCAGGTCGTCTTCATTCCGTTCGATGAAAAAGGCCTGCCGACGGGCGCCTTCGAGACCTTCGCCGACAACTTCGCCGGCTACACCTCGCTCGCCTCGCCCGGCGACGCGCTGCACCGGCCGAACGGCGTCGCCGTCGGCCCCGACGGCTCGCTCTACATCACCGATTCGTCGAACGGCCGCGTGTGGCGCATCATCTACACCGGCGAAAAGTGAGATCGCTCGCCTGCGCCACCGCGGTCCTGTTGCTCGCGGCGTGCTCGAAAGCCGAGCCGCCGGCCGCCGCGGCCGCATCACCCGCCGCCGCCGCGGAAAAGCCGGCGGCGCCCGCCCCAAAGTCGGCGCCCGCCCCGACACCCGCGGCACCACCGGCCCGGGCTGGCGCGGCCGCCCCGACCAAGGTGGACATGGACGCATTGCTCAAGCAGGGCGCGAAGGTTTACGCGGATACGTGCGCGACCTGCCACATGGCCGACGGCAACGGCGTGCCGTTCATGCAGCCCGGCATCAACAAGAGCGCGTGGATCTCCAATCCCGACCCGCAGTACCTGCTGTCGCTGATTCTCCGGGGCGCCGAGGTGGTCGGCGCCGCCGCGGATGCCTACGACAACAAGATGGCGCCGCAGGACGCATTGAGCGACGAACAGGTCGCCGCCGTCGCCACCTACGTCCGCCACCGCTTCGCCGCCGAGCCGATCACCAAGCCCGTCACGCCCGCCGAGGTCGCGGTCGCCCGCGCCCGGCCCGGCCTGCCGAAGTGAGCGGGGACAACAAGCTCGGCCGTGGGGCGGGATCGCCTGATCCCGCCGCCAACCGACCCGGCGGGATCCGGCGACCCCGCCCGACATTGTTGTTTCTCTTCTGCCTCGGGGTTGCCCGCCTCTCGGCCCAGCTCGCGCTGCCCGACATGGTCGTCAGCACCACCCGCGCGCCGGTGCCGCCCGCGCTGGTCCCGTTTTCGGTCGTGAATTTGCCCGGCGACGACCTGCGCGCGGCGCCGACGGTCACGGTGGACGATGCGCTGCGCGCCGTGCCCGGCTTCAGCCTGTTTCGGCGCAGCGACAGCCTCACGGCGAATCCGACCGCACAGGGCGTCTCGCTGCGCGGTCTCGGCCCGAGCGGCGCGAGCCGGTCGCTCGTGCTGCTCGACGGCGTGCCGCTCAACGACCCGTTCGGCGGCTGGGTGAATTGGAGCATGGTGCCGCGGGAATCGCTCGCCCGGGTCGAACTCGTGCGCGGCGGCGGCGCCACGGCCTGGGGCAACGCCGCCCTCGGCGGCATCGTGCAGCTCTTCACCGAGTCCCCCGTCGACGCCCGTTCGCGTCTCGCCGCGAGCTACGGCCGCTTCGCGACACGCAGCGCCGAGTTCGAGCTCACGCAACCCGCGGGCCGCGGCACGCTGCAGTTGTCCGGCCGCGATTTCGCCACCGACGGCTTTCCGCTCGTCGCGCCCGAGGACCGCGGGCCGATCGACATCGCCGCCTGGAGCCGGCACCACTGGCTCGCGGCCCGCTGGAGCCAGCCGGCCGGCGCGAACGGCGTGCTGACGGTCTCTGCGCGCACCTACGGCGAGACGCGCGACAACGGCACGCCCTACCAGGTCAACACCTCCCGCGAGAATTCCGTCGCGGCCACGTTCGCGGCCAGGGCGGGCGACCGCTTCGCGTGGACCGCCACCGCCTACGGTCAGGCCCAGGCGTACACCAGCACGTTCAGCGCGGTGAACGCCGCGCGCACGGCCGAGACGCCCGCCAGCAACCAGTACGATGTGCCCGCGGCCGCCTGGGGCCTGGCGTGGACCGGTGTGTGGAGCGATCCGGGCGGGGCGCGAACGAGCCTCGGGGGCGACTGGCGCCGCGTGCGCGGCGAGACCCGCGAGTTCTACACGTTCAGCAACGGCGACTTCACCCGCCAGCGCCTCGCCGGCGGCACCCAGGACGTCGCCGGCCTCTTTGCGCTCCACGAGCGACCGCTCGCGGCGGACTGGAACCTCACGCTCGGCGCCCGGCTCGACGACTGGCGCGAGAGCGACGGTCACCGCCGCGAAACCGATCGCGCGACCGGCGCCGTGCTGCGCGATGACCACTACGCGGATCACGACGGACTGGAGTTCAGCCCGAGTGCCGGGCTGGTGTGGCAGCCGGCCAAAGGCTGGCGGCTCCGCGCCGCCGGCCAGCAGGCTTTCCGCCGGCCGACGCTCAACGAGCTCTACCGTCCCTTCCGCGTCGGCAACGTCATCACGGAGGCCAACCCCGCGCTCAAGACCGAGCGCGTGACGAGCGCGGAACTCGGCGCCGACTACGCCGCCGGCCCGTGGCAGCTCTCCGCCGCGGCCTTCTGGAACGAGCTCCACGACGCCGTCGGCAACGTCACGCTCGCGCACGGCCCGGGCAACTTCCCGATCGTCGGTTTCGTGCCGGCCGGCGGGCTCGGCCGCGAGCGGCTCAACCTCGACCGCACCCGGGTGCGCGGCCTCGAGCTTTCCGCCCACTGGCAGCCCGTGGCCAGCCTCGGGTTCGACGCGGCCTTCCTCTACGATGACACCAGCGTGCAGGCCGCCGCGGTCGCTCCCGCCCTTGTGGGCAAACGCCTCGCCCAGGTCCCGCGCCAGAGCGCCACGCTGGGCGCGGTGTGGCACGGGCCCGGCGGCTTCACACTCACGCCCCGCGTGCGCTGGCTCGGCCGGCAGTTCGAGGACGACGAGAACCAGCTCGTCCTCGGCGCCGCGGTGGTCGCCGACCTCACCGCCAGCTACGCCCTCGGCCGGCGCGGCGAGCTCTTCCTGACCGGCGAAAATCTCGGCGACGCCCGCATCGAAACGGGCCGCAGCGCCGACGGTCTCGTCAACACCGGCACGCCACGCCTGATCCTCGGCGGCTTTCGCTCCGCATGGTAGGACGGCCGGCTGAAGTTCCCGTCGCACCCCGCCCGACGGGATCCTCCGCTGCGCTCGGGACGACAATATCGTCACCTTGTTCGGATTCGTGTCATTCCGAGCGCAGCGAACAATCCAGCGAAATTCCTTGGTGCGGCACCCGACCCGTTGTTGTCTGATGCCTGCCATGCGCCGGCTCGACCAGCTCCTCGCCAACCTCGGCTATTGCTCCCGCCGCGAGGCGCGCGCGTGGATCGAGGACGGCCGCGTCACCGTGCGCGGCGAGGTCGCCGACGATTTCGGCGCCAAGGCCGACCCGGCGGAGGTCCGGATCGACGGCGAGCCGCCCGATCACCCGGACGGCCTGCTGCTCCTCCTGCACAAGCCCGTCGGGCTGGTGTGCTCGCATGACGAACGCGAGGGCCCGAACGTCTATTCGCTGCTGCCGCCGCGCTGGCGCCGGCGCAACCCGGGCGTGACCAGCGTCGGCCGGCTCGACAAGGACACCAGCGGCCTGCTGCTGCTGACCGACCAAACCGAACTCGTCCACCGGCTCACCTCGCCCCGCCACAAGGTGCCGAAAATCTATCGCGCCACGCTCGACGCCGACGTGCCGGCCGGCACGGCCGCGCTGTTCGCCGGCGGCACCCTGCGGCTCAAGGACGAGGACGAGCCCTGCGCCCCGGCGGAACTGCGGCTGCTGGCGCCGCGCGAGGCGGAGCTGACGCTGACCGAGGGCCGCTATCACCAGGTGCGGCGGATGTTCGCGAGCCAGGGCTGCGAGGTGCTCACGCTGCAGCGCGTGCGGTTCGGCGCGCTCACGCTCGACGGCGTGTCTCCGGGCACCTGGCGCGAGCTGCCGGTCACTGCGGCGATCTAGATCGGAACGAAAGGATCCGACTCGATATGGAGGGTCGGCCTCCCGGCCGACCGCGCGGCCGGTCAGGAGACCGGCCCTCCAAAGGGTGGAGAGCGCCCTCGTCCCGCGGGTTCTCATTCGCGCATGCACATCGCGGGGTGAGGGCACCCCGCCTCCACTCCATCGGCCAAACCTCAGTCCGACGTGACCGTAAAATTGATCGGCTGCTCGACGCGCGTGTTGACCTTGCGGCCGCCGCGCATGCCGGGCTTGAATTTCCACTTCAACACGGCCTCGATCGCCGGGCGCTCGAAGCCGCGATGGGTGGAGTTCACCACGTACGGCAGGATGACGTCACCCTGCGCGGTGACGATGAAACCCAGCCGCACACTCGCCTCCGTGACCTGCGCCTTCAATTCGTAGGGGAAGACCGGCGGGGTCTGCACGATGGGCTGCGGCGGACGGTCGAGATCGGCGAGGTTGAACAGGTCCTTGATCTTGCTAGTGTCGGGCCGGCCGCGTTGGATGTTCACCGGGATGGCGACGACGTTGCTGACCGCGGCGTCGAGGGCCGGCGGCGGCGTCAGGTCAACCAGCTGCGTAAACGCACTCGTCTCGATCATCGTCGGGATGTCCGCCAGCATCGGAACCTGGACCGAGGGCGGGGTGATCTCCGCGTCATCGGTGAGCTCCTGCGGCTTCTTCTCCTCCTCCTCGTCGAGGTTTGGCATCATGAGGATCTCGGACGCTTCCTCCTTGGCCACAACGACCTTCTTCGGCGCCGGGCGGCCGTTGAAACCAAGTATGCCGATCGCGTGCAACGAGACCGACACCAACAGGGCGAGCCACGGAATGCGCGTTCGCCGCGGGATGCCGAAGTAATGGAAGGTGCCGTTTTCGCTCGGGATCGACACGGGACTTCCTCCCGGCACCAGGCGGGTTGAGGTTGCGGCGGGGCTTTTGGGGGACAATTCCATCACCGGCGTGGGGTGGGTCTTAAGAAGCATGGCCTATCATCGCCGCAACCGGTGCCCGCCTCTAACCATTCCTTGCCTTTTGTCGTGCATGGCTTGTGCGGCAAGGTGCTGCATTTCCGGCTTTTCCTCCCGGTGGCCGGCGTGTCATGCCATGGCGATGCCGCCTCCTGTGCCCACCGGTGCCCAGAAAACCCGCCTGCGCGGCCTGGGGCAAACGCTGCCCGACGGCGTGTGGGTCGGCCGTGACGGCGCCAGCGCCACGGTGGTCGCGCAACTCGACCAGGAATTGAAGCGGCTCGAGCTGGTGAAGGTCCGCTTCACGGGCGGGCAGGACCGCCACGAACGGGCCGCGCTGCACGCCGCCCTCGCGCAGGCCACCGCCAGCGCGTGCGTCGGCGCCGTGGGCCGGACCGCGCTGTTCTGGCGGCCGGGCGCGGACGGCTCCAAACTTCTGTCCGGTGATGACGCTCGCTGAACTCGGCTGGAGCGATGGCTTCGCGTCGGCCTTCGTGCCCTGGGCGGCGGAGGGCTGCCAGCCGGCGCGCGTCACGCTCGAGCTGAAGGGTTTCTTCGAGGTCACGGGCGAGACCGGCGCCCGCCTGGCCGAGTGCTCGGGCCGGTTCGCCCGCGAGGCGCGCACGGCGTCCGGCTTTCCCGCCATCGGCGACTGGGTGGCCGTCACGCCGCAGCCCGGCGACGACACGCGCGCCATCATCCACGGCCTGTTGCCGCGCCGCACCCGGTTTTCGCGCAAGGCGGCCGGCGACCAGACGATCGAGCAGGTCGTCGCCGCCAACATCGACACGGTCTTCCTGGTCGCCTCGCTCGACGGCAATTACCGGTTGCACCGGACCGAGCGCTACCTCGCCGCCGCGTGGGCCAGCGGGGCCGAACCGGTCATCCTGCTCAACAAGGCCGACCTCAACGACGATGCCGACGCGATCATCGCCGAGCTCGCCGTGGCCGCCCGCGGCGTGCCGGTGCACGTGGTCAGTGCCCGCAGCCGGCGCGGACTCAAGGCCCTCGCCCCCTACCTCCAGCCCGGGCGCACCGTCGCCCTGCTGGGCTCGTCCGGCGTCGGCAAATCGACCCTGATCAACCGCCTCATCGGGGAACCCGTGCAGGACACCCAGGAGGTTCGGGACGACCGCAAGGGCCGGCACACCACGACGACGCGCGAGCTCATCGTCGCGCCGGGTGGCTACATCGTCATCGACACGCCCGGCATGCGCGAAATCCAGCCGTGGGAGGCCGGCGCGAGCATCGAGGCGGCGTTCGACGACGTCGCGTCGATCATCGCGCGCTGTCGCTTCCGCGACTGCACGCACACGGTCGAACCCGGCTGCGCGGTGCAGGCGGCGCTCGCCGACGGCTCGCTCGAACTCGCGCGCTGGCAGGCCTGGCAGCGCCAGCAGCGCGCCGCCGCCTACGAGGTGCGCCGCGTGAATCCCGAGGCCCGCCAGGTCGAGCGCAAGGAGTGGAAGAAGGTGATGAAGGCCTTCCGCCAGCGCGTCCGCGAGAAATCGGGCGACGAGTGAGCGCGGATTGGCCGGAACGCGCCTTGGGTTTGCAGGTCGGGCTTACGCCCAAGATGTAGCGGCGGTCTATGACCGTCGCGCAAACCTCGGCGCTCATGGAGCGCCGCTACATCCCGCCTCCCGAGCGTTGACCTCCCGGCGGCGCGCCGCCATCTTGCCGCGCATGTTCAAAATCATCGGCGCGGATGGAAAGGAATACGGACCGGTGCCCGCGGACAAGATCCGGGACTGGATCACGAGCCGCCGGGCTGACCTGCAGACGAAGGCCTGCCGCGAGGGCGAGACGGAGTGGAAGACGCTCGGCGATTTCCCGGAATTCGCCGCGCCGCCACCCGTGGCGACCGGGACAACTGCCGCCACCGGGCCCGCGCCGGCGGCGGCCGCGGTGGCGCCGGCAGCCTTCACGGTGCCGGTCGCCCCGGCTGCCGGAAACGTGCTGGCCGACCGCGGCACGCGCCTGGTGGCCCAGATCATCGATTTTCTCGCGGGCTGCGTGGCGGGCATCCCGGGCGGCGTCCTGCTGGTCCTCGGCGGCGGACGGCATGGCGGCCCGCTGGCCTTCGCCGGGATCGCCGTGATCGTGTTCGGCTCGCTCATTCTCCTCGGCATCCAGATCTACCTGCTCACGACCAACGGCCAGACCGTCGGCAAGAAGCTCATGAACATCCGCATCGTCACCTGGCCGGACGGCGCCGACGCCGGCTTTGTGAAGGCGTTCCTGCTGCGGATGTTTGTCAACGGCCTGATCTCCGCGGTCCCGGTCCTCGGCTTCCTCTACCTGCTCGTCGACATCTGCTTCATCTTCCGCGACGACCGCCGCTGCATTCACGACCTGATCGCCGGCACGCAGGTCGTCACCGCCTGAGCGGGGTGATTGACGCGGCCCCATTCGGGGCCAACGTGGCGGCATGTTCATCATCCAAGGAGGAGACGGCAAGGAGTACGGCCCCGTGGCGGCGCCGGCCATTGCCGACTGGATTCGCGACGGCCGGGCCAACCTGCAGACCAGGGCCCGCCGGGCCCGCGAGAACGGCTGGAAGACCCTCGCGGATTTTCCCGAGTTCAATCCCGCGGCCCCCGCACCGCCCGCGATCCCGCCGCTCCTGGCCGGCGCCGAGGCCGGACCCGAACCCGAGGCGACGGCCGCCGTGCCGGAGCACGCCAGCCGCTGGATCCGCCTGCCGGCGGCGATGATCGACGGCCTGCTGAAGTCGATCTGCTACCTGCCGATCTCGCTGCCGCTGATGCGCGCGGTCATGGCCGAGGCGATGAGCGGCGAGCCGAAAAGCTTCGCGGAGATGACCCAGCTCACCAACCGCATCGTGAGCGAGAACCTGGCGCACGCCCTGCCCTTCCTCGCGGCCCTCGTGCTCGTCCAGTTCCTCCTCCTCGCGGCGCGCGGCCAGTCGGTCGGCAAGCTCCTGCTGCGGCTGCGCATCGTCCGCGAGGTCGACGGCGGCCCGGCGGGCCCGGTCCGGGCGTTCCTGCTGCGCGGCGCCCTCCCGTTCCTGATCGAGCAGGTGCCCATCGTCGGCTTCGTCTTCTGGGTGATCGATTCCGGCTTCCTGCTCCGCGAGGACCATCGCTGCCTGCACGACCATATCGCCGGCACGCGCGTCGTGGTGGCGTAGGCGGGGGTGTGGGCGGGGTGTGGGCGCGACGCCGAGGAGCGCCTTATTTCGCGCGCCGGTCATAGACCGCCGCTACCGTCGGGCGTAAGGCCCAACCTACGATTTTGGCGCCTTCCGGAAGACCAGCGTATCGAGCGAGAGCTTGCCCGGTCCGAAGGCCAGCACGATCAGCGCGGCATAGAAGAAGAGAAACGGCGTCGCGCCGGTGAACTTGTCCGGGTCGCTGAAGATCGCGCGCAGGGCCTCGCCGTCGGCCGTCGCGTAGGCGACGAGCATGCAGAAGATGAGCGGCACGGCCGCGCCCCGGGCGCAGAGGCCGAGCGCAAGCAGCAGGCCGCCGAAGCACTCCGTCGATCCGGCCATGAATGCGTTCACCTTCGGCACCGGGAGCCCGAGGTCGGTAAAATACGCCGCGGTCCGGTCGAGGTGCATGAGCTTGCCCCAGCCGGTTTGCACAAACGAAATGCCCCAGTACAGCCGGATGACCAGCAGCAGCGGCGATGGCAGCCAGGAGGCGAAAGTCTCGAATTTTTCGTAGAGGGCGCGGATTTTCATGGGGGGTGGGAGATTTGAGGTCAGCGGCTATTCCAAAATATGTAGAGCGGGACCGCTGATCCCGTCCTCCAGCTCTTCGTCGCGGAACTCGTCTCCATCCGGTGTGATTGACCGCCCTTACCGCCGGCAAAGCCAGCCGAGCTGCATCCAGTTCTGGAACCAGTCGCGCACCTTCGCCGCCCAGTCGGCCTGCGACTTCCTCGCCCGCGGGAGGCCGGTGGCGAGCGCCTGCTCGAGCGTGGCGCCGCCGCGCAGGGCGACAAGGATGCGGTAGGCGGCGGGCTCGAGGCGCTTGAAGTAGATCTGGCCCTCGAGCCGGTGCACCGCCACATACGTGCGCGCGCGGGCGGGGAGCTTCACCGGACGATGCTTCCGCCGGCGCAGCGCCGACGGGGCGTTGCTGGCGTCGCCGCGGAGGAGCTCCGCCTCGCGCTGCTTCACCGCGAGGATGAACTCGTCGACCGGGTAATCCAGCTTCAGCAACTGCAGGTAGGGCTGCAACGCGAGCTTGAGCCGGCCCTGCTTCGCCGGCGCGACGTCGAGCAGGTCGTTTGTCGTGAAAAGCGGCTTCGTCGCGGTGTCGAACACCTCCACCCGCGCCCACTCGAAGCGCGCGAGGTCGTGGCAGAGCGCGGTGTGCGGGCGGGTGTACCGCGGCTCCTCGCGGATGAATGGCGCCAGCCGGTCCGGCAGGTTGCGCAAGGTGAAGGAGCGCGACGGATATTTGACGAGGTACGCCTCGGCCAGCGCGATGAACTTCCGGTCGCCGAGCACGGCGCGCAGGCCGGGACAATCGTCGTACAGGCTGTCGAGCACGCGGAACCAGTACATCCGGTTGTAGATCTCGAGCCGCTCGAAGGAGGTCAGCCGGTCGTTGGGCTTCGCAATCTGCCCGGCGACCTCGCCGGTCGGCCGGCCGTCGGACCAGCGCGGCTGCATGCGGCTGTCGTCGGTCAACGGCCGCGAGATCACGCCCCACATGGCGCGCTGCAAGGCGGCGAGCTGGCCGGTGGAGCGGACCGCAGTCGGGGCGAAGCGTTTGGATGCGGCGGGCATGGCGCTCCTACACACCCCGCCCTGTCGGGCCCCCCTCAGCATAGCGGGGAACTTCGTAGGCGGGCCTTGACTCCCCTCTGGCCAGAGGGGTGACGCGCCGCGCCGGGGTGTGTGCATGCATTTGCACGATCCTCACCGGCCCCGCCCCTTCACGGTTTCGCGCGGCGCGGGAATGCCGGCCTCGCGCGCCTGCGCGATGAACTCGTTCGCCTTGAGCGCCTCGGCGTGCACCTCGTCGAACGACGGGATCTTGTCGTCCCACTCCAGCAACGTGGCGGTGACGCCGCACAGCCGGGTGGCGTGCGCGTACATCTTCCAGACCGGGTCGAGCACCGGGTGGTCGTGCGTGTCGAGGATGTACTTCTCGAACCTCGTGTGCCCCGCGATGTGCATCTGGGCGACGCGATGGTGCGGCACTTTGTTCAGGTAATCGTACGGGTCGAAATTGTGGTTCCTCGACGAGACGTAGATGTTGTTCACGTCGAGGAGAATTCCGCAGTCGGCCAGCTCGACGACCTCGGTGAGGAATTCCCACTCGGTCATCTCGGAGACGTGGAACTCGGTGTAGGAACTGACGTTCTCGACCGCGATCGGCAGCTCAAGGTAGTCACGCACCATGCGGATGTTCTCGGCCGTCTTGCGCGCCGCGGCCATCGTGTAGGGCATGGGCAGCAGGTCGTGCGAGTAGCTGCCGTCCACGCTGCCCCAGCAGAGGTGGTCGGAGAGCCACGGCGTCCTCGTGCGCTTCGTGAGCACCTTCAGCCGGCGGAGGTGCTCCTTGTTCGGGCCGTCGGCCGAACCGAAGTACAGCGCGACGCCGTGCTGGACGACGCGGTATTGCGCCAGGATCTGGTCGAGGACCTCGAGCGGGCGGCCGCCGTCGACCATGAAGTTCTCGGAAATGATCTCGAACCAGTCGACCGTCGGCTTGCGCGTCAGGATGTGGTCGTAGTGCGGGATGCGCAGGCCGATGCCGATGCCGTAGTCGGTGAAGCCGTTGAAGCTGTTGGCGGGCATGGGGAGAACGAATTATTCGGAATTTTCAGCGGTCAAGCTGACGCTGTAGGGCGGGATCAGCGACCCCGCCCGGCAATTCCCGGGTCGGTCAAAAAAAGGGAGACCGGGGCGAGGCCCGGTCTCCCGGCGTGGAATGGGTGGAACGAACCCGGACGGGCCCGTTCACGTGAACAAATCAGCCCTTCTTGGCATCGTCGTCCTTGGTCGCGCAGCCGCCCTTGCCCTTGCAGGAGTTCTTGCCCTTGCAGCCGTTGTCGCCGGCCGAGCAGCCGCCCTTGCCCTTGCAGTCATTCTTGCCTTTGCAGTCATGCGACTTGCCGTCGTCCTTGCCCTTGCAGCCGTCCTTGCCCTTGCAGCTGTCCTTGGACGCCTTGTCCTCGTGGCCGGCGGAGGTGCCGACGCTGCCGTAGGACTTGAGGGCGAGGCCGCCGAGATAAAGGCCGGAGATCGCTGCGGCCATGATGATGGTCTTCGTGGATTTGTTCATGTGATACTAGGATTGTTGGGTTCGTTTTTTCTCTTCGGCCGGCCGGCAGGTGCCGGCGGCACGAAGTGAAAGTGGGGAAAGAGTTCTGCGGTTGCGTGGCGGATACGAGCGCAGCGGGGCGCGGGTTATTCCCGAATTACGTGCGTGGGGTGCGTGGGGATGCCGCAGATTGAAAAATTCGCCGCGGGCGCGCCAGCCAAATGCCAGCGACGGCGGCCCCAGGGCGACGACTTGGCGGTTGCGCGCGGTAGGGCGCTGGGTCATCAAGGCACATGTCCATAAGTCCCCGCTTACTTCTCGCGGGCGCCGCGCTGCTGGCGGTCAGCCTTGCCGATGCCAGGACCCTGATCCACGCCGGTGCGCTCATCGATGGCCGCGCCGACGCCCCCCGGAAAACTGTTACCATTGTCCTAGACGGCGAGCGCATCGCCGCCATCGAGGATGGCTACACCGCACCCGCCGTTGGCGACGCGGTGATCGAGCTCAAGGACGCCACCGTGCTGCCCGGCTTGATCGACTGCCACGTCCACCTCACCGACCAGCAGTCGCCGAAATCCTACACCGAGCGCTTCTACCTGAATCCGGCGGATTATGCCTACCGCTCCGTCGTCTATGCCCGCCGCACGCTGATGGCCGGGTTCACCACCGTGCGCGACCTCGGCGCCGACGATTACATCAACGTCGCCCTGCGCAAGGCGATTGCCGAGGGCCTGGTCGAGGGCCCGCGGGTCTTCGCCGTCGGCACGCCGATCGGCAGCACGGGCGGCCACGCCGACCCCACAACCGGCCTCAACTACGAGATCCAGGACCGCATCCCCACCCCGAGCGTGATCAACGGTCCCGACGATGCGCGCCGGGTCGTGCGCGAGCATTTCAAGCACGGCGTCGACCTCATCAAGATCATGCCCTCCGGCGGCGTGCTGAGCCTCGAGAGCAGCGGCGACAACCCGCAGCTCGACGACGATGAGATCCGCGCCGTGGTCACGACCGCCCACGAATACGGCCTGAAGGTCGCCGCGCACGCGCATGGCGCCGAGGCGATCCGCCGCGCCGTGCTCGGCGGCGTCGACTCCATCGAGCACGGCACCTACATGAACGACGAGGACATCGCGCTCATGAAGGAGCACGGCACGTGGTTCGTGCCCACCATCAGCGCCGGGCGCTTTGTCGCCGACAAGGCGAAGATCGATGGCTACTTCCCCGAGGTCGTGCGCGCCAAGGCCGCCGCGATCGGGCCGCTCATCCAGGCCACCGCCGGCCGCGCCTACCGCGCCGGCGTGAAGATGGCGCTCGGCACCGACCAGGGCGTGGCGCCGCACGGCGAGAACGCCAGGGAGTTCGTTTACCTTGTCGAGGCCGGCGTGCCGCCGATGAAGGCCATCCAGATGGGCACGATCAACGGTGCCATGCTGATCGGGAAAGACGACCAGTTCGGCTCGGTCGAAAAGGGCAAGCTGGCCGACCTCGTCGCGGTGCCGGGCGACCCGCTCGCCGACATCAGCCTGATGACGAAGGTCAGCTTCGTCATGAAGGCCGGCAAGGTCTACAAGCAGTAGAACAAGCAGGGCCCGGACTCCGGGCGGGGCTCCATGCGCGTTGGCTGAAGGCCTGGAAACGCCATTGTATCCCATGCGCGTCCGACCGGAGGGTCGGGCTCCTGCCCGACCGCGGCCGGCCGGGAGGCCGGCCCTCCACCAGGTTGGATCCATGCCCTGAATCCGAAGTTCGGACCTGCAACCTGGTCCCTTGCTCCGTGCGGGCTGCCTCAGACAGCGGGCGTTGAAGCGGGTCTGTGCCGTCGCCAAACGAGCCGATCGCGGCGTCAAGCCGCTCCGACAGCAAGCCCACCTGCGGACTTCTCAGTCCACGTCCACCGCCCGGCCGCCCTCGCGTTTGTCGTAGCTGCGAAAGGCAAACATCGTCTCGCTGTCCACGATGCCCTCGGTCTTCAGGAGTTCGTCGGTGATCACGCTTTCGATCTTGTCGACGGATTCGCTCTTGATGAAGACCAGCAGGTCGTAGCGGCCGGAGATGGAGTAGACCTCCGAGATGTCGGGCAGCTCAAGGAGCAGCTCGGCGATGTTGGTGACCCGCTTGCGGTCCGTTTTGAGCATCACAATCGCGGTGGGCATGGTAATCCTTTGGCTTGGAGTGTCGCACATCCGCCCCGCCGGCGCGAGCGCACAATCAAAAGCCGGCCGGGCCGCCCGGAGCCCGGCCGCGAGGATCGCGCCCTGGCGCGCAACGATCGCGGCTTCCCGCCCGGGGCTGGGATCAAGCGGTGAGAAGATAGACGAACTCTTCCACCTGGACGCCGCTCGGCCGGGCAAAGGCATCGTCGCCCACGCGGGCGAATCCCGCTTTCTCGAGCACGCGAATCGAGCCGGGATTGTGCCGGGCGACGCGCGCCCGAAGTGGTCGCGTCGATTCCAGGCGCAGGAACTGCGACAGCGCCGCCGACGCGATGCCCCGGCCCCAAAACTCACGACCGATCCAATAGCCTATGTACCGGCCGCTGGATCCGGCCTCGGACCATGCGCCGATGTTGCCGGCGACCCGGTCGCCCGCGAGAACGGCGCGGCTGACGGCCGCGGGGTTGCCGAGGATGTGGGTGGTCCAATGGGCAAAGAACGCCTCGCGATCCCGCGACGGAAAGGCGGCGAGGCGGGCGGCCTCCGGATCGAGCTGATGCGCGAAGAAGATCGGGAGATCTTCAGTGGCAACCGGACGGAGTGACACCCGCTCTTCCATCGTGCCGAACGTCAAGGTTGGTCCGCACCCACGGCCGCCGCGGCGGCTCTGCCGCCGGCGTGACGGACGCCGGCGCCGGCCCTGGCGTTCGGCTTGTCACTGCATCGCATCGCAAACGGCCTTTGTGTCCGCGAATTGCCGGAACGCCACGACCTTCCCGTCGGCCAGCCGAAACACGTGCGCGGCATCAGCCTTCATTCGCTTGTTCGTCTGCGCATGGACGCCATGATACGCGCCCAGCGCCACCACTTGGTTGCCCGACTCCAGCACCTGCTCCAGCTCATACCGCCAGCTCGTCCACTCCCGCGCAAAGCGCCGGAAGACTCCATCGATGACCGCTTCGGCCCCCACGCGAACGCCGCCCTGCGGAAACCCTTTGTTCTGAGTCCAGATGACGTCTGGCGCGCACAACCTACGAAACGCGTCATAGTCCGATTCGCGCACGGAGGCATACACGGCCCGCACTATTTCGATGTTCGTCATCAGCGACGCTGGATGGGTCCCGAACACGTCAGGTCCGGACGGCGGACACAAGCCTTTGCCGGCGCAGCGCGGCCACCGGGGAACGAGGGAAACGGCCCATGCGCCGGGCCCTGCGCCCTGCGGCCACCTCCCGTGCGTGGTCTCTGGGGCTGGTCAGGCATTTTTCTCTTCCCGCACGCGAGCACGCATATCGGCATAGGCCGCGCTGATCAAATCCGACAATGCAATGGCATCGAGAGCCGATCCCGGCCTGATCTTGACGTGACGCATGAGCTTGCCGCTGCCTTCCAGCAACCTCTTCGGATCGGGTAACCCGGCCCCGCAAAAGAACCCAAGGTTCACGTGCGCCTTGAAGGTGTCGACGTAGGCAAACGCCGCCTCGCCGACGCACGCGGTCGGATGGCCGTCGTGCAGCACCTCCCGAACATCGTCCCCGCACGCCCGAATCACCTCGAACCAATGCTGCGCGATCCTTCCCCGCTCGCCCTTCTCCCAGTGCATCCATTCTTGGACAGCGGGCGAGCGCCTGACGGAATTGGGGAAGCGAAACAACTGGCTCATTTTGCCCGGCGTTGACGCTGAGCCCCGACCATGGCTGGCGCCTGGTCAGGTCTTTTTCCGTGCCGCACCGTTTGCATGTAACATTCTTCCAACCCGGTCATACGAGAGCGAATAGTGCACCGCGACCGCCCCGACCAGAAGCCAGGCCGGTCCCGGCTCACCGAGTCGAAAGAGCGCCCCGGTCGCAAACGCAAAAATCGTGAACTCGAGCACCAGGCGCACGCGCCCCGACACCGGAACAACCGGCCGTCCCCCGTCATTCGGCATGCGAAACACGCCCCAAATCAGCATGGCACCGAGCGCCAGCAGACAAGCCCAGCCGTAGCGCGCGGCTCCCTCGCCAAGCGACATTCCGAATCGGGCAAAGGTCCAGACCGCGCCGCACTCCAGCAGGAACCTGAATGCCAAGTTTAGCGGATGGTTGGCCACGATCTTAGCCTGACGTCAGCGATGAGCCACGTGTGTGCTTGGCTCGGAGCGTGTGCCAGCATGATCCGTGACAAGCGTAGCTGTTGGCTCTCGCGCCAGGTTCGGCATTTGCGACATGGCCAATCTATGAAAGCAGCCCGGGATTCAGCCTCCACACCGCGAACGTGAGGCACGAGGCAAACGATACCCAGAGAAAATATGGAATCAGGAGCATCGCGGCGGCCCGATTCACGCGCCAGAAAAGCACCATCGTCAGCAAGATGCATGACCAAAGGGCGAGGACCTCGAGGAAGGCCCAACGGCCGTCGTGCCAGACAAAGAACAGCCAGGACCAAAGCGCATTGAGTCCGAGCTGTAGAATGTAGGCCGTCAAGGCAATCGATCTGCCGGGACAAGCACGTCGCCAGACCAGCCATGAGGCGAACGCCATGGAGCAATACAGGACCGACCAGACCGGGCCAAAAACGCCGGCGGGCGGCGCCCACCCGGGCCGCGACAACTCCCGGTAAAACTCGGCTGCGCGTATGGAAGCGGTGGCGCCAACCGCGGCCGTCGCCGCCGCGATCGCAAAGCAAACGAGCAGACCGATCGCACTTCTAGTTTTGGTCACCGGTAGGGATTCTCGCCAACGATTCAGATGAGCCAAGAGAGTTCAGGAAAGGGACAGGTTAATTTTTGGAGGCCGAGTGAATGATGGCTGCTGGGATCATGGCGATCCCGGAATCTTGGATAGCTCGGTCGGTACTTCCGACAAAAGCCGCGGTTCGTCGATGCGCCGGTCAGGATATCGCGACACGAGCGCGGTGGCCGACGGACCGCAGGGGTCGTGACCAGGATTTCCCGAGCTGTTGTCGACGTCTACGTCGCCGGGCGATGACGCGGCCTGCGCAGGCTCGCCAGTTCACCCCAATCGGCGATGGCGGGCAGCGGGTGGGGCGAGTCTCCTTCCCGCCGGCCGGTGCGCCGGCGATAGAGTGCTAACTGCGCGGCCACGAAGGCCCGGCCTCCGAGGACGGCTCCATCGCAAAAGTGGTTCCACCGGCAGCGCAGCGCCGTTGCCAGTGGCAACCGACCCCCTGCGCGCACCACCCGCCTGAAGTCCGCCTCCGCGATGATGCCTCCGTGCTCCCGCTCTTTGGCGCCGGTGCCGAAGAGCAATAGGCGATACTCGGCCTGAGTTTCCTTCCAAGCCGATCCGCCGCTCACCATCCCGAGTCCAGCCCGGGCCGATTCGTTGCCCGCCACGGCTTCGGCGTAGCCGCAGAAGCGGTAATCCTT
>DASZXO010000021.1:0-16358 GCA_035545835.1 Lacunisphaera sp. | reverse complement strand
GCAGGCCCTGAAGGAGAACGCGCTGACCAAGTTCCGCCAGCGCTACCGCAACGTCGACGTGCTGCTGATCGACGACATCCAGTTCCTCGCCGGCAAGGAAGGTTTCCAGGAGGAGTTCTTCCACACCTTCAACGACCTCTTCGAGTCGCAGAAGCAGATCGTGATCTCCAGCGACCGGCCCGTGACCGAGATCGCGACCCTCGAGGCCCGCCTCGTCTCGCGCTTCCAGTGGGGCCTGTCGGCCGACATCCAGTCGCCGGACCTCGAGACCCGCGTCGCCATCCTCCGCACCAAGGCCGCCACCCTCAAGGTCGAGCTGCCCACGCCGGTGATCGAGTTCATGGCGCAGCACATTTCGAAGAACATCCGCCGGCTCGAGGGCGCGCTCATCAAGATCTCCAGCTACGCCGCGCTCACGGGCAAGCCGCTCGACCTCGCCACCGCCGAGTCCCTCCTCAAGGACGTGCTCATGGAGGAGGCGCAGAACCGCCTCAACATCGAGGGCGTGCAGAAGCGCGTCGCCGACCACTACCAGATCCGGCACTCGGACATGACGAGCAAGCGCCGGCCCAACGCCATCGCCTTCCCCCGGCAGATCGCCATGTACCTCTGCCGCCAGCTCACCCGCCACTCGCTCCAGGAGATCGGCGAGGCCTTCGGCGGGCGCGATCACGGGACGGTCATCCACGCCGTCAAGACCGTCGAGAACATGATGGAGCAGGACGACTCGGTGAAGGGCAGCGTCGACTTCCTGAAGGCGCAGCTGAGCAAGTAAGCTGACGGTTCACGGTTTTCCGTTCCCGGTTCGCCGATGACCTCGGGGCTTTGGCCGGCGTTCGGCGGCCGCGTATTTGGAGTTTGAAGCATTGGGGTTTGGCGTATTCTCCGGGACCCGCTATGGGTTTGCCATCCGGCCAACCGTGAACATTGAACGGTAAACCGATAACTTTCCGCATGACGCTCACTCCCGAACAAAAGCAGGCCGTCGCCGGCTGGATCGCCGCCGGTGACAATCTCTCTGTCGTCCAGAAGAAGCTGTCCGAGCAGTTCAAGATCTCGATGACCTACATGGATGTCCGCTTTCTCGTGGACGACCTCGGGCTCGAGCTGAAGAACGCCGCACCCAAGGCCGATGCCTCCGACCTCACCAAGGCCGCCTCGGCGGGCGCCGGTGCGCCCCCCCCGCCCCGCTCGCCGGCGGACAAGAAGGGCTTTCTCGACAAGATGAAGGAAAAGGTCGGGCTCGGCGCCGCCGACGACGAGGACGAGCTTCCGTCCGACGAAATGGACGACACCCTGCCCGGAGAGGCGGCCCCGGGCGCGCCCGGCGGCGTGACCGTCGATCTCGACCGCATCGTCCGCCCGGGCGCCGTGGTCAGTGGCAGCGTGACCTTCAGCGATGGCGTGACGGCAAAGTGGGCCCTGGACCAGTACGGCCGCCTGATGCTCGACTCGTCCCCCAAGGGCTACCAGCCGACGCAGGCCGACGTGCAGGCGTTCCAGCTGCAGCTCCAAAAGCAGCTGCAACGGCACGGGTACTGACATTGCGGGTAGGGCGCGACCGCTGGGCGCGCCGTCAAAACGTCCGCGGACGGCCCAGCGGTCCGTCCCCACCGGCGCTGCCGCGCCGGAGACAATGGTGGGACCCGCGATCTGGCACTCCCTGCTATTGCACCCCCGGGCCCAGGTTGGCCGCCAGGAATTTGTCCACGGCCTCGAAGATCTGCTTCCGCTGCTTCTCGTTGCCGAAACTGTGGCCGAGGTCGGAAATGAACAGGCTCGTCGGCTTCCGCCCCACCTTGTCCAGCGCCGCGATCATGCGCTTGGCCTGGTCCTGCGGCACGGTCTGGTCGTCCTTGCCCTGGATGATGAGCACCGGCGCCGTGATCTTGTCCGCAAAGTTCACCGGCGAGATCCCGGCCAGGAACGCCGAATCGTGGGAGGGATCCCCGACCTCGCGTTTCCAGTAGCGATAGGCGTTCTTGTAGGCCGGATCGTGCTTCAGGTCATTCAGGATCGTCTGCCAGTCGGTCACCCCGGCGAACGAAACCGCACACCGATAGAGTTCCGGATTCCGCCCCGCGCCGAACAGGGCCGAGTAGCCGCCATAGCTGCCGCCCATGATCGCGATGTGCTGCGGGTCGGCCACCCCGGCTGAAATCGCCCAGCGGACTCCGTCCTCGATGTCGTTCTGGATTCCCTTGCCGATCTGCCGGCGCGCACCGCGGAACAGGTCCTCGCCGTAGCCGGGCGAGCCGCGATAATTGACCTGCAGGACCGCATAGCCGCGGTTGGCCAGCATCTGGACCATCGGGTCGTAGCCCCAGATATCCCGCGCCCCCGGGCCGCCGTGCACCAGCATCACCATCGGCAGGCCCTTGGGTTCGTGTCCGACCGGCACCGTCAGGTAGCCGTGGATCAGGAGCCCGTCCCGGGCCTGGTATTTCACCAGCAGGGTCGGCGCCATCTTGGCGGGGGTGATCCAGGGTGCGCGCGAGGCCAGCCGCGAGATCTTGTGCCGGGTGGCATCCAGCAACATGTAGGCGCCCGGATCGCGGTCGGAATAACAGAGCCAGAGTACGCGCTTCTCGTCGCGGGAGGTGCCGACGAGGACGTTGGTCGTGTCCGGCATCAACCGATCGATGGCCGCCTGGTAACTCGCATAGTCGTGGTCAAACCACTTCACCCGGACGGTCTCCGCATAATACCGGATGCCGGCGAGCGACTGCTTGGCGCGGGAGAAGAGCGTTCCCGCCAGTGCCACCCGGTCGAAGATCCCGGGCGTGTCCGACACGATGTCGTAGTCGGGATCGGACAGCAGCGGCTCGCCGAGGACGCCCGAGGCCGGGTCCATCGGGTAAATCGCCCAGCGCCGGCTCGGGTTCAAGGCGGCCACCAGCATTTTCCCGCTCGCCCGGTCAAACCCGACCGGTTGCAGCCGGCCCGCGCGCCTTTCGAGTGGCAGGATGGTCCGCCACGGGGCCTGCGGGCCGTCCCGGTAGATCGCGCCGGACTGCTCGCCGTGCGACAGGATGCCGAGCCGGGCCACGCCGTCAAAATCGAGCCCCCAATCGGCCACGTCGCCCGGGTTCTTTTCCTCCAGGCTCGCCAGGCCCGTCTGCGTGTTGATGCGGACGATATCGGGCCGGTTCGGATTGCCGACGCCGCCCTCGTGCCGGTCCAGCATCAGGATGTCGGATTCCTTGTTCAGCGCGGCGTAGGCCAGTTCGTGATAGAGCGGCTTGAAGGAGTTTATCTGCACCTTGTTGTCCTCGTAGCCGCTCACCGGGATCATAAAGGCGCCGTTCCAGTCGACGGCCATCGCGCCGTAGAACGAGTCCCAGACCGAGGACATCACCAGCAGCCGCTCGTCCCCGATCCAGTCGAAGCTCATCACCTCTTTCGTGGCGTCGTTCAGGAGCGTGGCCTCGCCCAGGTCGAGCCGCGACAGCTTGCCCCCGTCCACCTCGGCGACGTGCAGGGAACGGTGATTGTTGTATTCCCGCAGGAACGCCAGGCGCTTGCCGTCGGGCGAGAGCCTGGCGCCGGACGTCGAGGCCTCACGGTAAAAGTCCTCCAAGGGCAGCCGCTCGACGGCCAGCCCCGAACCCAGCAACACGACGCAGAGCGCCCCCAGCGCGCAACGAGGAAGGTGCATAAGAAAGCGCCACGAGGCTGGGTGGTCGCCTCGCCGCGCGCAAAAAGATTCCGTCCTGACGGTTGGAATGCCCCCCAGGCCGCTCGGTGAATGCGGC
Organism: Lacunisphaera sp.; assembly: GCA_035545835.1. Classification (GTDB taxonomy): domain Bacteria; phylum Verrucomicrobiota; class Verrucomicrobiia; order Opitutales; family Opitutaceae; genus Lacunisphaera. Next base: position 12,603 of record DASZXO010000021.1, on the reverse strand, counting down.
TCTTCCCACCGATGCAGGTGGATCGACTTGACCACCAGGCGCTGGAGGGTCGGCCTCCCGGCCGACCGCGTCGCGCCAATCCAGCCGGTCTGGAGACCGGCCCTCCACCTCGACCAAGGCCGGACGCACCATCACACCGGCAGGCCGCCTCCTACGGCATCGCCTTCAACCCCTCGAGCAGCCGCCGCGCCGACTCATCCGCCGGCGCCAGGCGCACGGCGTCGGCCGCGTGGGCCCGCGCCTCCGCCCAGCGGCCGAGCCGCGCGAGCGTCGTCGCCAGGTTCAACTGCGCCAGGAAATAGTCCGGGCGCAGCCGCAGCGCCGCCTCGTAGCGGCGCGCGGCCGCGTCGAGCTGTCCCTGCTCGAGCAACACATTGCCCAGGTTGACGTGCGCCTCGGCGGCGCCCGGCGCGAGCCGCACCGCGGCCTCGAGGTGCTCGCGGGCGGCGTCGAGCTCGTCGCTGGTCGCCAGCGCGACGCCGAGGTTCAGTTGCGCATCGGCATGATTCGGATCCAGCCGGACCGCCTCGGCGTAGCTCGCCCGGGCCAGGTCGGGCCGGCCCAGCGCCCGCTGCGCCTGGCCGAGGTTGAAATGCGCCGGGGCCAGGCCGGGATCCAGCCGCACGGCCTGCTCGAGCCGCGGCAACGCCTCGGCGGCGCGACCGAGCTGGAGCAGCGCGGCGCCGAGGTTCGACAGCGCCTCCGCGTCGTCCGGCCGCTCGGCGAGCGCCTGCTCGAAACAGGCCGCGGCCTTGTCCCAGTGACGCAGGGCGGACTGCGCCTGCCCGAGCAGCCCCAGCGCCTCGGCGGGATGGATCATCATCGCGGCCGCGTCCTCCAGCAGCGGCACCGCCTCGCCCGGCCGTCCGAGCCGGTTGAGGATGCGGCCCGCCTCGATCCTCGCCTTGAAAAACCTCGGCTGGAGGCGGATGGCCTCGCGATATTCCGCCAGCGCTTCGCCGTCCCGGCCGAGCTTGTCGAGGGTCAGCGCCAGGTTGAATCGACACGACAGGATCGCGGGGTTCATCCGCACCGCCGTCCGGAATCGCTCGCCGGCCGCCGCGTAGTCGCCGCGCCGGAACAGCGCCTGCCCGAGGTTGGCCTGGGCGATGGCACTCTCCGGCCACTTGGCCACCGAATCCTGGTACAACGCGAACGGATCCCGATACAGGGCGTTGCGCGCAAACGTCGCGATCCCCGCCGGCACCGCGAGCGCCAGCAGCACCACCAGCCCGCCGCGTCCGAATCTCGCCACCAGGCCGCCCGCCACCAGGGCGATGACGGCGGCGAGGGGCACGTACATCCGGTGCTCGACCGTCATCTGCAGCGTGCCCGGCACGAGGCTCGTCGGGGCGAGCACGAGGAAGAAGCACGCGCCGCAGAAGCCCGCCGCCGGCCGGCGCCACAGCGCCCAGGCGGTCGCCGCCAGCAGCCCGGCCACGACGACAATATGGGGCAGGATCGCCGCGACGCTCGCGACCTTGGTGAAGCCGTACTCGAGCACCAGCGGCGAGCCCCAGAAAGCCAGCCACAGGTAATGCGTCACGGTCCAGAACTGCGTGAGCCAGTAGTCGAGCGCCGCACCGGGCGTCAGCGCGAACGTGCCGCCGCGCATCCCGGTGCCCGGCACGAGCCAAAGCAGCGGCAGCCAGGTCGCGGCCAGCGCCATATGAAACCAACGACGACGACGCCACGCCCCGCCGAAGCTGCCCGCGCCACAGCAGGCGTCGTAGAGAAAGACAACCACGGGCGCCGTCACCATCACCTCCTTGCAGAACATGCCGGCCAGGCAGGCGAGCCAGGCGAACGCCAGCCAACCCCTGTAGCGGCGGTCTGTGACCGTCGCCCCGTCGCCCTGCAGGTCGGGCTCCACGCCCGCCCTGGCGCGACTGTCCGTGACCTCCTCCGGCGGGATCAGGCGATCCCGCCCTACATTCTCACTGGCCCGCGCGAAGCCATACAGCGTCAGCAGGAAGAACATCCCCATCAGCGACTCCGTGCGTTGGATGACAAACGTCACCGCCTCGGTCTGGAGCGGATGCACCAGCCACAACAAGGCCGTCGCGAATGCCGTCGGCAACGCCAGCTCGTTCAGCCGCGCCCCGAAACCCGGGCGCGCGAGCGTCCGCCGCACGAGGCCGAACAGCGCCAGGCCGCCGACGACATGGAACAGCAGGTTGAGCCCATGGTAGCTCCACGGCTGCGTGCCGCTGATCGCGTAGTTGACCGCAAGGCTCAGGTTCACGAGCGGCCGCCCGCTCACCGCCGGCCCGCCCTCGTTCGGCGGCGTGAGCGGCCCGCTCAGCGGCCAGAGCTGGCGGAGGCTGGCATTGTCGAGGATCGACGGCTCGTCGTCGTAAAGAAACGGCGCGCGAATCGAATTCGCGTAAACCGCCAGCGCCGCCAGCACGAGCGCGCCGCCCGCCAGCCAAACGGTACGACCTTTGCTCATTTTCGTTTAGCCACCCAAAGGCACATAAGAACACGAAAAGAGGACCGTGTTTGGGTGCATTTTCGTGCCTTCTTGTGGCCGCTTGGCCGGCATTATCCCAGCATCCGCCGGAACTCGGCCTCGTCGATGATCGGGACGCCGAGTTCGCGGGCCTTGTCGAGCTTCGAGCCTGCCTCGGCGCCGGCGAGGACGTACGAGGTCTTCTTGCTCACGCTGCCCGACACCTTGCCGCCGGCGGCGAGGATCCTCTGCTCCGCCTCGTCGCGCTTCATCGCCGGCAGCGTGCCGGTGAGCACGAAGGTCTTCCCGGTGAACCGGCCCGCCTCGACCACCGTGCCCTGCGGGTCGATGCCGAGCTTCGCCAGCTTGGCGAGCAGCCGCCGGCCGGGTTCGCCGGCCAGGAACTCCAGCGTGCTCGCCGCGACCGCCGGGCCGATGTCCGAGGGCACGCCCAGCAGGAGGCCGGCGTTCAGCGCCGCCAGTTCCGCGTCGATCTCGCTGCGTCGCGCCTTCCGCCGCTCCTTCTCGGCCTCGTCCCTGGCCGGGTTCTTCTTCGAGTTCGGGCTGTCGCGCTCCTTCTCCTCCTCCAGCGCCGCCTTGCGCAGCACGGCGCGCAGCAGCTTTGAGTCGGCCAGCTCCGCGAAATTCCGATGCCGCCGCGCCAGCTCGCGCGCCGTGCTCTCGCCCACGTCGGGCACGCTGAGCGCATACAGCCAGCGCTCGAGCGGCAGCGCCCGCGCCGCCTCGCGCGCAGCCACGAGCTTCGTCGCGTTCTTCTCGCCGAACACGCGCGGCTCCGCCTCCGTGCCGAGGTTGAGCGTGGCGAGGGTCGCGAGCGGCACGTCGTAGAGGTCCGGCGGGTCGCGCACGAGGTCGAGTTCGACCAGCTTCGCCGCGACCATCTCCCCCAGCCCGTCGATCGCCAGGGCGCGCCGGCTGCCGAAGAAGCCCAGCCGGCCGGCCCGCTGGGCGCGACAGTCGTAGTTCTGGCATTTCCACGCCGCGCCGAGGCCGGTCTCGGTGTCGACCTCGACCCGGGCGATGCGCCCGCCGCACACCGGGCATTTCCCGCCGACGGCCTTGAACAAATCGAACTCCTCCGCGCCGGCCGGCCGCTCCTCCGCGAACGACCGCAGCACGGCCGGGATCACCTCGCCGGCGCGCTCGATCTCGACGAGATCGCCGATGCGGATGTCCTTGCGCCGGATCTCATCCTCGTTGTGGAGCGTGGCCCGGGCGATCGTGCTGAGCGAAAGGAACACGGGCTCAAGCTCGGCCACTGGGCTAAGGATGCCGGTCTTGCCCACCTGGATCGTGATGCCCTTCAGCCGCGTGCGCGCCGTGTCGGGCTTGTACTTGTACGCGATGGCCCAGCGGGGCGACTTGTCCGTCGAACCGGCCGTGCGCTGCTGCTCCATCGAATCCAGCTTCACCACCGCGCCGTCCGTGCCGTAGGCGAACCCGCGACGAATCCGGTCGAGTTCGCCGATCGCCGCCCAGGCTTCGTCGATGCCACGCACGGTCCAGTACTTCTCCACGACCGGCAGCCCCCACCGGCGCAATTGCTCCTGCAACTCCGTCTGCGACTGCACCACCGGCGGCTCGCAATAACCGAGCCCGTAGAGTACGATCGACAGCTTTCGCCTCGCCACCTCCGCCGGATCGAGCTGCTTGATCGTCCCCGCGGCGGTGTTGCGCGGGTTGGCGTAGAGTTCCTCGCCCGCGGCGGCCCGCTCGGCGTTGAGCCGCTCGAACTCGGCCTGCGTCATGTAGATCTCGCCGCGGATCTCGACCAGCTTCGGCGCCGCACCCTCCAGCGTGCGCGGGAGCATCGCGATCGTCCTGGCGTTGACGGTGATGTCGTCGCCGCGGTCACCCTTGCCACGGGTGACGGCGCGGACGAACTTGCCGTCCTCGTAGGTCAGGCTGACCGCCAGGCCGTCGATCTTCGGCTCGACCGTGTAGCGCAGGTCCTCCGTCTCGAGGAGGCGCACGAGCCGCGCATGGAAGGCGCGGAACTCCTCCTCGTTGTAGGTGTTGTCGAGACTGAGCATCTTCTGCCGGTGCGCCACCTCCTTGAAGCCCTGCACGCGGTCGTCGCCGACCCGCTGCGTGGGCGAGTCGACGCTGGCGAACTCCGGAAACTGCTGCTCGAGGCCGGCGAGCTCGCGCTTCAGCGCATCGTAGTCGAAATCGGTGATCTCCGGCCGGGCCTGCCGGTAATAGAGCTCGTCGTGGTGCGCGACTTGTTCACGCAGGCGGGCGATGCGTTGCTGGGCCTCGATCGGGGTCATCGGCGGCAAATTAGGCACGGGTTGGCCCCGCGGGAAGTCCTTTTAACCACGGATTTCACGGACCAAGCTGGAACCTGCACTCCGTGCGGGTTGCCGTATTTGGAGGCGGGGTGCCCTCACCCCGCGAAGCGGAAGCGCGATTGGCAACCCGCGGGACGAGGGCGTCCCGCCTCCACCGGGAAGTCTTCAGCCCGCACGGAGCGCGGCCTCCACCTTTCCGGCCGTCGCGGCGGGTCAACCCATGCGGCGTTCTGGGCAAGAGATGGGGCGTGCCGACCCGTCCTGAAGCGTATGATCGCGGCCCATGGAGTCACCCCACTCCAATCCAGGCCAGCCGGTCTCGCGCCGCACCGCGCTGAAGCTCGGCCTGACCGGGCTCGTCGGTGTCGCCGTCGGCGCGGGCGCCCCGGGCGTCATCGCGCGCCTCGGCCGGCCCGCCCTGCCCCGCTGCCGTTTCTTCACCGACGCCGAAGCCGCGTTGCTGGCCGATATCTGCGAGCAACTCATCCCGGGCGATGACATGCCCGGCGCCACCGACGCCGGCGTGGTCCGCTATATCGACGTCCAGCTTGCCGGCGTCTACCGGCGCCACCAATCCACCTACCGCCGCGGGCTTGCGGCCTTCGCGCAATCCTGCCGCCAGCGTCACGGCGCCGATTTCACCGAGCTGGCCGCCGCGCAAAAGGTCGAATTCCTCCGCGCGCTCGACACCGGCCGCGTCCCGCCGGAGCCCTGGGGCAAGCCGTCGCCGCAGGTCTTTTTCAACCTCGTCCTCGCGCACACGATGCAGGGTTTCTACGGCAGTCCGCGGCATGGCGGCAACCGCGGCTACGCGAGCTACCGGATGCTCGGGCTCGATTACCCGCCCGTCACCGGGCGCAAGCGTCCGGCCCCAGGCTGACCATGGCTCTTCCGCACGTGAACGCGGTCGTGATTGGCGCCGGCGCCGGCGGGGGCGTCGTGGCCAAGGAACTGAGCGAGGCCGGCTTCTCCGTCGTGCTGTTCGAGCGCGGCGGCTGGGTGAGTTTCGAGGAGCACCAGCAGGACGAACTGCTGAACCAGCGCACCACCGTCCTGGGCAACGCCTACGGTCCCGATGACCGCCACCCGCGCGTCCACGAAAGCAGCCCGGGCCAGTGGACCACCGTCAGCCCGAACGAATGGGGCTACGGCAACAACGCCGCGTGCGTCGGCTCCGGCACCGTGAGCTACGGCGCGATGGCGTGGCGCTTCCTCGAAAGGGATTTCCGCATGCGCTCCACGTACGGCGCGCCGGAGGGCTCCTCCCTCGAGGACTGGCCGATCGCCTATGCGGACCTGGAGCCGTTCTACGAGAAGGCCGAGTGGGAAGTCGGCGTCGCCGGCGACATGAGCGGCAATCCCTTCATCGCGCCGCGCCGCCGCGGCTACCCGATGCCGCCATTCCCGCATGCGCGCGAGGGCCGCCTGCTCGAGGCCGCGGCACGACGGCTGGGCTTCCACCCGTTCCCGATCCCGATGCTGCGCAACTCCGTGCCTTACGGCGGCCGCGGCGCCTGCATCCACAACCGCCTCTGCTGCGGCTACGCCTGCCCGATCAACGCCAAGAACGGCACCCAGAACACCGTCATCCCGCGCGCCCTCGCCACCGGCCACTGCGAGCTCCGCACCCAGGCCATCGTCGCCGAGATCGTGGTCGACGACCGCGGGCTGGCGCGCGGCGTGCGGTATTTTGACGCCGACGATCGCGCCCAATTCCAGCCCGCCGACCTGGTCGTGCTGTCCGGCGGCGCGATCGAAAGCGCCCGCCTGCTCCTCAATTCCAGGTCGCGCCTCTACCCGAACGGCATCGGCAACCACCACGATTGGGTCGGTCGCAACCTGCAGGACCACGCCTACTCCGGCGCCTGGGGCCTGTTCGAGGAGGACATCTACGACGACGTCGGCCCCGGCGCGACGATCGCCATCAGCGATTTCAACCACGGCAATCCCGGCGTGCGCGGCGGCGGCGCGCTGTGCAACGAATTCATCCGGCCGCCGTACGGATTCACCGGCATCCGCCCGCCGGGCGCCGCGCGCTGGGGCCGGGAGCACAAGGAATTCCAGCGCCACTTCTACAAGCGCAGCGTCGGTGTCCAGGGCCCGGTGCAGGAAATGCCGATGTTTACCGCACGCGTGCAGGTCGACCCCGTCGTCAAGGACCACTGGGGCATCCCTGTCGTGCGTCTCTCCGGCAACCGCCACCCGGACGACGTGATGCACGGACGGTTCCTCGCGTCCAAAGCCGAGCTATGGCTCAAGGAGGCCGGCGCGGTGCGGACATGGATCTCGCTGCCGGGCCTCATCCAGCGCAGCGGCCAGCACCAGGCCGGCACCTGCCGCATGGGCAACGACCCGGCCACGTCCGTCACCGACCGTTACGGGCGCGTCCACGAGATCGACAACGTCTACGTCGCCGACGGCGGCTTGCACGTCACCAACGGCGGCTTCAACCCGGTCCTGACGATCATGGCCCTCGGCTACTGGGTGAGCCACCACATCAAGGCCAACTGGAAGGGCCAGCTGACATGAGCGCCCGGCGCCACTCGCCGACTTTGATTGAGTTCCCCTCTAGCAAGAGGGGTGGCGCTCGCCGCGCCGAAGCCAGGCGGAGGCGGGCGAAGCGACGGGGTGTGTGGGTCGCATTCGTTTCCAGCCTGTCGTTCGGCCGTCACCCATGATCTCGCTAAACCGCCTCCTCCTCGGGCTCGCGCTCTACGGCGGCGCATTCCTGCTCTGCGGTGTCGTCGGCAGCCTCGGCTATTTCCATTTTGGCGACCCGCAAAACACCTGCGCCGCGTGCCACGAGATGACCGGCGTCCATTCCGACTGGTCGGCGTCGTCGCACCGCACGCTGCACTGCCGCAACTGCCACGGCGGCGCCTTGAGCCTCGACGTGCACGCGCTCGAGTCGCACGTGAACCGCGTGGTCCGGCATTTCACCGGCGGCGCCAACCAGCCGGTCCGCCTGCTCGAGAAGCACGTGGCCGCGCTCCATGAATCGTGCCGGCGCTGCCACCCGCAGGCGTTCGCGGACTGGCAGGCCAGCCGTCATTCCACAACGTACGGCCGCATCTTCCTCGACCCCGCGCACAACGCGAAGGCCCCGCCCGCCAACGACTGCTTCCGCTGCCACGGCATGTTCTTCGACGGCGACATCGGCAAGCTGGTGGCCGCGCGCGGCGCCAGCTGGTCATTCCGCGACCCCGCCAAGGCCGGCGAGCCGGCCGTCCCCTGCCTCGCCTGCCACCAGGTCCACGCGCCCGCCGGCGTCTCGCCGATCGCGAATTTCTACGACCATCGCGAGCGGGCGCACATTCCCGCGAGCTTGCTGCCCGTTGCCGCGATCCATCAGGGTGACCGCGCCGTCCGGGTGTCGCGCGACCCGCGCCAGCGGCTCTGCCTGCAATGCCACGCCCCCGACGCCACGCACCAGCTCGCCACCGCGGATGACCGCACCCCAGCCGGCGTACACGAGGGCCTCAGCTGCCGCGACTGCCACTGGGGTCACGACAATTCCGCCAAGGTCTCGTGCGCTGCGTGCCACCCGGCCGATTCACATTGCGGCATCGAAGTGGAGAAAATGGACACGACCTTCCGCTCGGCGGACAGCCCGCACAACGTCCACACGGTCGCATGCGTCGACTGTCACCCGCAGGGGGTCCCGACCAGGTCGTAGGTCGGGCTTTATGCCCGACGCCGCCATCGGGCTGACCACGAATTTCACGGATTCCACGGATCGGTTCTCGCAGGCGAGATCCGGCTCGCTGCGGGCAACACCGGGAATAAGCTTCGGCCGGGGTCCTCCCACTTCCCGGTCCCCCGATGAAGACCATCACCCTCCTGTTCGGTGCCGTCGTTGCCGCCTTAGTTTCGGGTTGCACCACGCGCACCGCCTCGATCGACGCTCGCGTCCACCGCGCCCAGATGTGGTCGGGGCCGATGAGGTTGTTTGTGGCCGACGGCCCCTTCGACCTGCCGGACAACCTGGCCCCGGCCGCGGGCTGGCGTCTCGCCGCCCGCTTCAACGACACCGTCGGGATCGAACGCCAGTTCCTCGCCGCGGGCCAGGGCCCCACGGCGGACGAGGCGGTCCGGGTCCGCGCCGCGAACGCCAGGCACCGCGAGGAGCTGGCGGCCACCGTCGTCGCCGACCTCAGCGCCCGCGGATTCGACATCGTGCCGTGGACCGAGGCCGATTACGCGCTGACTTTTGCGTTCACCGCAAATTCCTGGAACCTCAGCCCGGGCGTTACGGCATCCGCGGGTGAGGTCATGAAATCCAGCGGCTACTCGGCGACCCTCCAGGTCCGGGTCTTCCGCGTCGACAGCCTGGTGGCGAACCGCCCGGCACCCGCCTGGACCGGAACCCTGGCGACCAACTGGGAAGTCGACCCGTCGACCTACCTGAAGTTGCTCCTGTCCCGCTTCGGGCGCGACTTCCACGGCGAGCTGCCGCTGAACGCGAAGTAGCGGGCGCGCCGGCTCAGGCCGCGAGGGCGGCGTCGAGCCCGGCCGCGGCCAGCGCCTCCCGGTAGACTTCCAAGCCGTCACGGTTCAGTTCCGCCAGGATCTGCCGCTCCCGCGGAGCCAGGGGATAGCGCGGCGTGCTCCGGGCCGGGTTGGTGTTCACGCGGTGCCCGCGCGGCAGCCCGATGCCGGTGACGGCCTCGAGGCGGCCGAGTTCGTCGTCGAACGCCTCGCTGATGCCGACGAACGCGAAATCCCTGACCCGCAACCCCTGGAGCACGCGGGCCTGGATGCTGCGCACCGCCGGATGCCGGGCAAATTGCACGAGGTCGCCCGCGGCGGCCAGCCGGGAAAGCTCGTCGTCCGGATTCGGGTGCCGCCGATGGTGCGCGAATTCGGAGGCGACGCGCTCGACCGGGTGGCGCAGCCAGACAATCCGCTTCGCCGCGGGGTACTGATGGTCGAAATCGCGCGCGTGCATGTGGCCGTGGATGCAGCGGGCATTCGCCGGCACGCCGGCGATCGGCTCCATTCGATGGCTCTTAAGGCCGGCGTAGAACAGGCAAAGATCCTCGCCAAAATGGCCGGCTAGCAACTCGCGGAAGGTCGTCCCGGCAGTCTTGGGAACATGAATGCTGATGATCATAGTGGCGGCCCATGCTCACTTGTACGAAGGAAATGCCGGATAGATTCAAGAAACTCTCCGGCAACGATGGCTGACGCAGGATGGGTGCCAACCGCCCAGCCCCGTTTTCCCATCACCACGGATTTCACGAACCACACGGATCGCTTGGTAGGGCGGCGACTCCGCTCGCCGCCGTGTAGCGGCGGTCTATGACCGTCGGGTTATCGTCCGCGACTAGATACCTGCGGCGCTCGATCCCCTCCGCTCTCTCTGCTACCTCCTGTGAATCCGAATCGCTCCTGATCCGTGCCCATCCGTGGCCAAACATACCACCGAACGACTTTACAGGAGGAAACGGAGGCAGCAGAGGCGATCAATCACCTCTGTTCTCTCTGCTATCTCCTGTGCAACCGGTTTGTTCCGGATCCGTGCCCATCCGCGTTATCCGTGGTCAATTAAACACCGAATAACTTCACAGGAGGAAACAAAGGCAACTGAGACGGTCCATCTCCTCCGCTCGCTCTGCTACCTCCTGTTCAACCGGTTTGTTCCGGATCTGTGCCATCCGCGGCCAAACAAACCACCGAACGACCTCACAGGAGGAAACGGAGCCAACCGAGACGATCCATCACCTCTGTTCTCTCTGCTATCTCCTGTGCAACCGGTTTTTTCCGGATCCGTGCCCATCCGCGTCATCCGTGGTCAATTAAACACCGAATAACTTCACAGGAGGAAACGAAGGCAACCGAGACGGTCCATCTCCTCCGCTCTCTCTGCTACCTCCTGTGAATCGGAATCGCTCCTGATCCGTGCCCATCCGTGGTCAAAAATACCTTTCACCCCGCCCGAAGAAAGGTCTTGCCTCGACCTGAACCGTGGGGCTTGTTCGTCGTTCCGATGGACCATCGGGCTGTAGCGTAGCCTGGTAGCGCGCTTGCATGGGGTGCAAGAGGTCGTGAGTTCGAATCTCACCAGCCCGACCATTTTCCCCGAGACGCACACTGGCGACGGTGTGCGTTTCTTTGTGACTAATCGCGACGCATCAGAGAACTTGCGAGAGAATTCGCGAGCGACACGGCGCGACAGGAAAAGTCAGAGAACGAAACGAAAAGACCCGCGTTTGTGTGCATTCTGTGTGTCATCGACAACAACTAGCGGTGAAAATAATTATCCCAGAAATCCAAGCATTTAGAATCACCAGGCCCCAGAGATTAAAAAGAAAGAACTTATGCCCGCGTCCTGAACCCGATGAACTCAGGTACCTCTGAAAAGTAACGTGGTCGAATCCCCCAGCGTCCTTCGCTCCAGCCCCAAGGTGACGTGTTTCCGCCGCGATGAACCGGTTCGTTTCCGCAATAGTTCCGTGGTAACTTATCACCAATCGATGCAAGTTGATTGGCAGCAGCAAGTATAACGCCGCTGCAACTGGCCACGCCACTAATCGCACTTCAGCAATCGAACAGACCTTATCGGCATTTGTAAGCTGAAAAGCCACCAATGCGAGATACAGGCCAAAATATATTCCAAAGAGTGTGTGGTGGAAGCCACGATGGTACCTGCTCTCATGATATGCTTGGCCAACTATATCCTTCATTTCCATATTAGAATCCTTGCGGCGTTTCGCCCGACCCTATGATGAGCTAACTTTCGGAGGGGTCGAATATTTTGTCTCAATATCACGGATAATATCACGCAGAAAATCCGCAGGTATCACGCTTGTTAGCCCCGAATTTTCTTCGAAAGTAATTCTCGGTCTACGAGTTTGCTGGCTAATGGCCACATCAGTGTAAGGAATGTAGCTTTGAACGACTCCTATGAATTCCGACTTATTGCGAATTTTGGTCCCAGTAACACTAGCGAAGTAAAAGCCCGCGAAAACAGGCCCGCCACTGTTCCCCGGGAATACTGTGGCATCGACCAGTATCTCTTTCCCACGACCTTCAATCCATTCGCTGCACCGTGCTACAATGCCGCCACGGCAAACGGCATAGAGGCGATCTTTACCAATGCGGCCTAATGGGAAGCCGAGCACATACACAGGATCGCCTGCGGTTAAGCCACCATCTTTCAGCTGTTGGCGATCGACAACATGGTTGTCGTCTTCGACAAAGCCGAATTGCAGCTTCCTTTCACGTAGAAACTGCAGGTTAAGAAGCGTAACTGCGAGATCGATAGAAGGATCCTTGTGGTAATGCCACATCGACTCTCCGGAGTCGGATCTTATTCCGAGGTGAACATCTTGACCGGGCTTTCCCTCCTCGGGGTTCAGGCGCATCCACAAATCTTTTTGCCCGTCGATAACGTGTTTATTCGTGACCAAATAGACGCGATACAAGTTATTCCCCTCCGCGTCCTTGTTTCCAGTCGGGTATCCATAAACGAATCCAGTCCCGATCCACGCCATGATGTTGTTCGTCCCGGGTGTCCCAATTGCGACAACGCTTTCGAGAAATATTTTAGGGAGGAGGGCCATGGGATAATTAGATCGTAGTTGAATGCCTAATACTCGCTATACGCATGTTGGCCCACAAGCGTCCGTAACGTGGGAAATATGGAAAAAGATTCTCCTAGGGCAAGCTGTGAAACATCGCAGTGGCAGCCGTACGGGGTCAGGCTAGGGTTTACCTGATTTGACGGACAGTGGACCGGGGATCAAAACCCAAGGAGTCCACATGAAGACCCAGATCAGCAAGCCTGCCCATGGCAAGGCCAGCTACAGTGAGGAGTACAAGCAACAGGCGCTC
>DASZXO010000020.1:0-43999 GCA_035545835.1 Lacunisphaera sp. | reverse complement strand
CACTTCCCGGCAGGCCGTGTTGCGCATCCCGCGCGGCCCGGCGACGAGCGCCGGCCCTACAGTCGTCCCGCCCGCTCACGGCGCCAGGTAGTTCGCGCCCGAGGCGTTGCCGAGCGAGGCGGGGCTGAGCCGCGTGGCCTTGCCGGACTCGGTGTCGATCACGTAGAGGCTGCTGGTATGCGCCGCGCGAAAGGTGCAGACGAGGTGCCGGCCGTCGCCCAGCCAGGCGGACTCGATCGCGTCGGTCGGCGCCTTGGTGACGATCTTGCTGGCGCGGGTGGCGAAATCGAAGACGGCGATCTGGTAGCCGCTGCCGACCTTGGCGGTGAACGCGATCTTGTTGGGATCGCCGGCGCTCCAGTCGGGTTCGGCGCAGTAGCCGGAGATGTTGGTCGGCACGCGCGACATGCCGCCGCCCGTGGCGGGCATCAGGTAGAGTTGCGGGCCGCCCGCGGCGTCGGAAACGAACAGCAGGCGCGAACCGTCCGGCGACCACACCGGCGTCGCCTCGACCGACTGGTTGTTCGTCAGGCGGTGGATCTGCCGGCCCTGCGCGTTGCCGACGTAGACCTCGGGGTTGCCCTCGCCCGACAGCACCATGGCGAGCCGCGTGCCATCCGGGCTGAAACGGCCGCCGCTGTTCGTGCCCTTGAAACTCGCGAGCAGCGAGATGCGCCGGCTCGTGAGATCGATCACGTAGATGTCGGGAAAGCTCGTGCGATAGCTGGTGAAGACCACCTTGGTGCCATCGGGCGACCAGCGCGGCGCCACGATCTGCTTGCCGTCCGAGGTCCACTTGAGGAGGTCGCCGAAGAAGAGATCCGACGTGTAGATTTCGCTGCGGCCGGTGCGCTCGGAAACGAACGTCAGCTTGCCCGCGAAGAACCCGCGCATCCCGCTGGTCTTCGTCACGGCGAAATCGGCCGCGCGCAGCAGGGCGTTGCGCAGGCTGGTGCCGGTGACCGTCTCGCTGGCGACCGGCGTGCCGAGGCTGCCCTTGGTGATCGACACCGACACCTGGTTGCCGCCCGCCGGGGTGAAATTCACCGCGTAGGCGCCGCCGCCGGCGACCAGGTGGTAGCGGCCGTGCACGTTGAAGGCCGTGAGCGCGAGGTTCTGCAGCTCGGGCGACGAGGAGGTGACGGTGATCGGGATGACCGTGGTGTCGCCCTGCACGTCGACGACGCCGATGTCGCGCGTGGCGAACAGCGGCGCAGCCAGGGTGAGGGCGAGGAAAAGGCGAAAAGCGTTCTGCATGAGCGTGAGTCGGTATTTGATAAGGAAGGCGCCGGGGCTAATTTTGTTTTACTCCCGGCAGGCTACTCACAACGTCAAAGCTTTTCGTTTTCCAAGCCCTTTTCTCACGCACCATGACCGCCGACGACATCAAGGAAGCCCTCAAGCAGGTGAAATATCCCGGCTTCAGCCGCGACATCGTGTCGTTTGGCCTGGTGCGGACGGCGGCCTTCGACGCGGGCACCGCGAAGGTCGGGCTCGCGATCACCACCTCCGACCCGAAGGTCCCGCTGCAGCTGAAGGCCGACGTCGAAAAATGCCTGCGGGCCCGGCCGGGCGTGAAGGACGTGATCGTCGAACTCGCGGTTGCGGCCGCGAAGACGCCGCCTCCCGCCGGCCAGTCCGCTCCCGGCGCGGGCCAGACGCCCGCCGGGCTGAAGCACGCCGTCGCGATCGCCTCGGGCAAGGGCGGCGTCGGCAAATCGACCTTCGCCGTCAACCTCGCCTGCGCGCTGGCGCAGGTGCTTTCGGCGCGCGGCCGGCCCGGGCGCGTCGGGCTGATGGACTGCGACATCTACGGCCCGACGGTGCCCCTCATGATGGGGCTCTCCGGCCGGCCGCAGATCGAGGACGACGCGCTGCTGCCCCTCGAGCGGCATGGCGTCAAGGTGATGTCGATGGGCTTCCTGGTGGACGACAACACGCCGGTCATCTGGCGCGGTCCGATGATCATGAAGACCATCCAGCAGTTCGTCCAAAATGTCCGCTGGGGCGAGCTCGACATCCTGCTCATCGACCTGCCGCCCGGCACCGGCGACGCGCAGCTTTCGCTGGTCCAGACGCTGCCGCTCGCCGGCGCGCTGCTGGTCACCACGCCGCAAGCCGCGGCCACCAACATCGCGCGCAAGGGCGGCCTGATGTTCCAGAAGGTGAATGTGCCCCTGCTCGGCGTGGCGGAGAACATGAGCTGGTTCGAGGACGCGGCCGGCCACCGGCAGGCGCTTTTCGGCGAAGGCGGCGGTGCCGCCACTGCGGAAACGCTTGGCACCACGCTGCTGGGCCAGGTGCCGCTCTTCCCCGAAATCCGCGCCGGCGGTGACAGCGGCCTGCCCGTCGTGGTCAGTGCGCCCGACGGCAAACCGGCGCAGGTTTTCCGCCTCATTGCTGACGAGCTGCTCAAGCGCCTCAAGAACTGAGCGGCTGGTTGACAGGCGCGCGGCGAGTTATCTAGGGTGAATTCCGCATGATCCAGCAGCCGGGCCTCCATGAGTTGACGACCTTCGTCGCATCGTTTCCAGCCTGCCCCTGACCCGGCACGCGCGCCTGCCATGACGTCCATCACCCAGGAGCCCAACGGCAGCAGCCGCGACTTCGTCAAGCAGTCCAGCCTCTATCAGGAATTCCTCGCGGAACGGGAGGAGATCCTGAAGCACAAGTGGATCGAATCGGAGCGCCTGGGCTACGACATCGGCTTCGAGCGCGCGCTACTCGACTGGATTCGCAAGCACCGCGACAGCTGGCGGGCCGCCCGCCGGGCGCAGATGGCCGCGAGCCAGCAGGCCGGTTCCCCGGAGGCGCCGAAGCCGCCGCAGGAACCGAAGAAATAACGAGCGGGACGTTGGTGGAGGGTCGGCCTCCCGGCCGACCGTGTTTTTCGTCCCTATCTCCGCTCGCGGCCGGTCAGGAGACCGGCCCTCCAAATACCGTTCAAATGCGGCCTTGCGAGGAGCGCGCAGAGATCAGGCGGGCAAGCGCCCAGACCCACAAAAAAGCCGGTCCGCAGGGACCGGCCGGACGAGTAGGTCGGGCTTCACGCCCGACATGTCGGGGATTAACCCCGACCTACGCCGCACCTTACTTGATCTCCTTGTGGAGCGTGTGGCGCTTCAGGAAGGGATTGTACTTCTTCTTCTCGATGCGCTCGGTGACGGTCTTCTTGTTGCGCTTCGTGAGATAGCGCGACGGCGGTTTGCCCTCCTTGCGGGCCTCGGTGCATTCCAGGGTGACGGTTTCTTGCATGGCTTAAATGGGATTGAAGGGTCGAAAGAAAGGCGGCGGCTCCGGCCCGCGCAATCAAAATCTGGGTGGAAATCCCGCGGAGCGAGTCAACCTCGATGCGACGCTGGCTCATTTTCCGGAAACGCGCCGGGGCCAGCGCGTTCCACCACGCCGCGGGCAAACTCCCCGCTCCCTGCTCCCGGCTGCCTCAGGCGCTGACTTTCTTTTCCGTCAGGGCCATCATGACCCCGCGCCGGAAGAGCGTCACCTGGCCCGAGCTCGACGACACCACCAGGGCGATGCAATCGGCGGCGACGGAGATCGCCGCGGCCGCCGCGTGCCGCGTGCCGAGGCCGCTGGGCAGCGTGTAGTTGTAGTCACCCGCCTGGATCAGGGCGCCGGCGGACTCCACCACCCCGTCGCCGCGGATGACAAAGGCGCCGTCGATCGACGAGAACTCCTTGATGGTCTCGTCCATGAACGGATTGAGGATGTTGCGGTCCTCCTCCTTGTAGCCGAAAAACGGGTTGAGCACGAGCGGCTTGCTCAGCTCGCCGACCTTGGCGCTGTCGCCGACGACGAAGAGGCAGCCCACCGGCCGGCCCTCGCGCCCCTCGACCGCGAGCTCGGTGGCGACGGCGATCACGCGCTCGAGCACTTCCGGCTTCACGTCCGCCGGCAGCAGCTCGCCGTGGCTGGTGAGCATGGATTGGAACTCCTTTTCGACGTCGACCACCACGATGGTGTCGAAGCGGTTGCTGCCGGCCATGCCGCCGATGCAGCAGATGCGATCGGTGAACAGGATGATGCCGCGGGTGAGGCCGACCAGCACGGCGCTGCGCAGCGGCGCGAGCCGCTGGTTGGAAAACGACCGGACCTGGATCGTCTCCGTGAAGCCCGCCGGGTGGTCCTCCGCCTCCGTCAGGTTGCGGGTGACCAGGATGGTCTTGAGGCTCGTGCGCCACTTCGGCGACTCGAAGCCGCCGGCGAAAGTGTCGCCGAACACGAGCAGCGCCGAACAGCCCCCGCCGCGGGCGATCTTCTCGGCCTCCGACAGGATCACGCGGTTGACGCGGTTCTGCGCCACCGGCACGGGCTTGGCCGCGATGCCGCCGAAGCCGGCGGAGAGGCGGTCGTGCAGGGCGTCGAGATCCGGCGCCTGGACGAGGCTGTCGACGAAATCCTTTTCCTTCAGCAGCCGGGCCAGCGCCGCGAGCACCTGCAGGTAGTCGCGCGCCTTCTCGTCCGCGATGAGCATGAGGACGAGGCGCACGGGCTCGTTCTCCAGCGCGCCGTCGTAGCGGATGCCGTAGTGGCTGCGGCCGACGGCGAGCACGTAGCGCCGGCCCATCTTCACGCGCACGTGCGGCATCGCGACGCCGAGCCCGAGGTACGTGGTCATCGTACTCTCGCGCCGCAGCAGGCCCTTGAGCAGCTGGTCGCGGTTGAGGTCGGGCAGCCGCGCGACGCTCTGGTCGAGCAGCTCGGTCAGCGCGCCTTCCATGTCCGCGCTGCCGAGGTCAAGGATGCGGTTGCGGGAGATGTAGCGGTCGAGCCTCATGGCGCAAAACGGAGTTCGAAATCACAAGAGTCCAAACGCCCAGCCGGGTGGCGGCCAAAGGTGCGGGGTCGGGGGTCGGGGCGGGAGGGCGGCCGGTGAATGCGCCGCTCACTTCTCCCACTCGAGCGCGCCCTTCCGCACCTCGTAGAAGAGGCCGAGCACCAGGACGCCGAGGAAGAACAGCATGGGCGAAAGGATCGCGATGTGGTGCGCCAGGAAATCGCGGTAGACGAACGTCCACGGGATGAGGAACACCACCTCGATGTCGAAGAGGATGAACAGCATCGCGGTGACGTAGAACTTCACCGAGAACCGCGTGTGGGTGCTGCCGTCGCTGGGCACGCCGCACTCGTACGGGGTGTCCTTGATTGCGTTCTTCCTGAAGCGCTGGCCGAGGTACGTGCTCAACGCGATCACGGCGAGCGTGATCGTGCCGGCGAGCACGACTTGGACAAAGATGGGCAGGTAGGCCGCGTACGACATGCGTGCAAAAGTGTCGCCAAGCCCCGCGGTGCAGCAAGTGGAATCTTGCGCCGGCGGGGTCTCACGACGCAGGCTGATCGGGCCCATGAGCAAAGTACCGCCGGTCACCCTCGCCTTCTGGATCATGAAGATCTGCGCCACCACGCTCGGCGAGACGGCCGGCGACCTGCTGTCCATGACGCTGAACCTGGGCTACGCCCTCAGCTCGGTCGTGCTGCTCGGCCTCTTTGCCCTCGCCCTGGGCTCGCAGCTGGTCGCCGCGCGCTTCCGCCCCTGGCTGTTCTGGACTGTGATCCTGGCCACGAGCACGGCGGGCACGACGATGTCGGACTTCATGGACCGCACGCTGGCCCTGGGCTATGCGCGGGGCTCGCTGCTGCTGGTGTCGCTGCTCGTCGCAACGCTCCTGGCCTGGCGTGCGGTCGAGGGCAGCCTCGCGGTCGACCGGATCGAGTCGCGGCGGCGCGAGGTGTTCTATTGGACCGCCATCCTGTTCTCGAACACGCTGGGCACGGCGTTGGGCGACTTTCTCGCCGACGATTCGGGCCTCGGCTTCCTTGGCGGGGCCCTGGTCATCACCGCGGCGCTGGGCGTCGTGGCGGTCGCCCACTTTTCGCGCCGCCTGCCGCCCGTTTACCTTTTCTGGCTCGCCTTCATCCTCACGCGGCCGTTCGGCGCCACGTTCGGCGACCTGCTGACCAAGCCGCCCGCGCAGGGCGGGCTGGGCTTCGGCACCATCGGTTCGTCGGCGGTGCTGTTTGTCATCCTCATCGCCCTGGTCATCCGGTCCGGCCGCGACACCAACCCGGCAGGATGAAACGGCCCGAGTCGGACTATCCGCCGGTCGGGACCGGAGCCAGCGGATCCGCAAAGACCCGCACATAATCGACCCGGAGTTCCTGCGGAAACTTCGTGGTGGCGTCCGGATCGCCGGGCCAGTGGCCGCCGACGGCGAGGTTCAAGATCAGAAAATAGGCATCATCGTCGAACACCCACCGGCTGCCCGGCGGCACGTCGCCCGCGGTGCGCGTGAAAAAAGGCCGGCCATCGAGTGACCAGGTGATCTTCCCCGGCGCCCAATCGAGGCTGAAGACATGGTAGGCGGCGTGGAAGGATTCGTCGCCCGGCAGGCTCGTCAGGCCGTGCAGGCCGGCGTCGCCGCTGTAGCCCGGGCCATGCAGGGTGCCGTGCGTCGTGCCGGGTTGCCGGCCGACCATTTCCATGATGTCGATCTCTCCGCCGGCGGGCCAGCCGAGCTCATCCACGCGGCGGCCGAGCAGCCAGAACGCCGGCCACAGCCCCTGGCCGAGCGGCAGCTTCAACCGGGCTTCGAGATGCCCGTACCGGAAATACGCTTTGCCGGCAGTCTTGATGCGCGCCGAGGTGAAGCCGCCGCCGGGCTCCCGTTCCGCCCGGATGACGAGCGCCTTGCCGTCGGTGGCATCGGGGTCGTCGACCACCACGGCATTGCGCCGCGAATCGGTGTAGCGCTCCTTCTCGGCGTTGCCCCAGCCGTCCACGCCGTTGCCCAGGTCGTAGGCCCAGCGGACCGGGTCCGGGCCGGTCCCCGCGGGCTGGTTGAATTCGTCCTGCCAGATCGGCTCGGCCGCCCAGCCCAGGGCCGGCAGGACGAGGCCCAGGATCAACCCCGCCGCCACGCTCCGGCCCAGGCTGTCCGCGGTTCGCGCGTTCCCCACCTCAGCGGGCGCGAACATAAGTCTGGATGCCGTGCGCGGGGATCGCACAGCCCAGCGTCTCGCCCGCGGCAGACAGCTGGAAGTCCTGCGCTGTGTCCGCTGGGTTCACCACCACGACCACCAATCCGCCGTCCGGATTGGCGAAGGCGATGGACTGCAGCGTCGCCGGCCCGCCCGAGGAGGCAATGCGATGTGCTCCGGGCCGGATGAACCGGCTGAATTGCGCGATGTAGTAGAACGACGGCCCGTAGCGAACCTCCTTGGTGTTGGTGTCGACGATGACGGGTGCGTCGCAGAAATTGCCGACGTGGTTCGGCCCGCCGCGCTGGTCGAGCACGATGTTCCAATCGATGAACCCGCCGACCCAGTTCTGAAAGTCGCCGATCATCTGCGTGGCGTAACCTTCGCCATGGGCCCAGCTGCCGAGGGTGTTGCCGCCCTCGAAGCAGCCTTCGGTGAAAAGGATCGGCTTGGTGGGAAACGCCGCGTGCACCCGGCCCGACGCGGCGAAGTCATCGCTGACATACCAGTGGACGCCGAGCCCCCAGAAATAGTCCGCGGCCTGCGGGTCCCCGAAGAGGACCGAAGCCCGGGCCTCGATGCGATCGCGGTTGTGGTCCCAGCCGAGCAGCTTCACGCCGCCGAATCCCGCCCGGGCCAGCGCCGGTCCGAGATGGTCGCGCACAAAGTCGCGCTCCTCCTCCGGCGTGAACAGGCAGGACTCCCATGTCTGCTTCGCCTCGGGCTCGTTTTGGACGGTGAGCGCCCAGACGGGCAGGTGTTCCTCGTCGCGCATCGCCTGCAGGAATTTCACGAAGTAGTTCGCCCAGGCCGGCCGGTACGACTCGCGCAGCGCCCCGCCGTCATCCATGCGGAAGTTGGTCTTCATCCAGGCCGGCGGGCTCCACGGCGAGACGAGCAGGCGAAAGCCGTCCGGCCCGGCCGCCCGCTGCGCATCATGGAGCAGCGGGAGCACCCACCGGCGCATCGGCGCGAGAGAGAAGTCGAGCAGATCGTAGTCGCCCGGCGTTTCGTCGAGCGCCCACATGTGCAGCGAGAAGTCGCATGAGTTGAGGTGCGTGCGGGCCAGCGTGTAGCCGATGCCCTCCTGCGGGTCGTAATAACGCCGGATGACCTCGAGTCGCCGGTCGGCGGGCAACTGCGCCAGCACCCAGGCGGACGACTCGGTCAGCGCGCCGCCAAACCCCACCATCTCCTGGAATCGCCGGGCCGGGTCGACCACCAGGGCCTCCGGCGCCGGCGCGGAGGCGACGCCCGGGACCGGCACGGTGCTGAGCCGGTGCCCGTTGTCGCGGGCCGTCTCGACGACGGTCCAACCGGGCGCACCCGCCGCCGCCGGCAGGAGCGCGACGAGGCCGCCCACGCTCGCGGCGAGAAGAAAGGACTTGGTTTTCATGGTCGATCGGCTGGGGGACGGCCCGGGCGGGCCGGCCCCCGGCGACAGACGCGGTGCGCCGCGCGGTCAGAATTTCTGGGCGTAGGTCACGCTCCAGCGGCGCGGCGCCTGGGCGATCAGGCCGTAGTAGTCGGTGTTGTTGGCCAGGTTCTCGATGTTCAGTTGCACGCTGGCATCATGCCCGTGCAGCTTGAATTCGTAGCGGACCATGCCGTTGTAGAGCGTGCGGGTCTTGGTATTCAACGTCAGCGGCTTGCCGTCGGCGCCCAGCGGCTGGCGGAAGAACGTCGGGTAGATCGTTCCCTCCCCGATGTAGGTGCCGCCGAGGCCGAACACGAGGCCGTGGAGCGAAGAGTCCTTCGGCATCTGGTAATTGATCCAGGCCGAGCCCTGGTCCCTCGGCGTGTCGTCCAACGACAGGCCGGTGCCGAACGCGATGTGCGTCGAGGTGTCCGACGGATCGGTGAAGCGCGCGCTGGCCGGCGAGCCACCGTCCGCCCAGTCGATCGGCGCATACCAGATGGCCCACTTGTCCTGCGGATACGGGTACTTGATCCAAGCGGCCGCGTTCAGCACGACCTTCTCGGTGTGCGACCAGGACAGCGCCACCTGCAGGTTGTCGGTCGGGGAGAGGAGAACCTGCGCATCCCAGCCCGTCGAGCGGTCGGAACCCAGCGGCACCGACTGGCCGCCGGTCGGCCCGGGCGGCGCCGCGCCGTTGTAGTCGAGCGTCGCGTTGTTGGTCAGGTTGTCGAAACTGTAGATCCAGCCCCACCAGCCCGTCTGCTTTTGCGCCAGGACATTGGCGAAGATGGAATCCATGAACGCGGCGCCGCTCGCGCTCGAGGCGTTGACGTACCAGTTCGTGTTGCCCGCGGAATTGGTCGCCTTGTAGATCGCCCCGGCGGCCAAGGCGGCGTTCCACTGCGGCGTCGAGGCAACGATCGCGCCGTTCCAGCTGTTGGCCACCGGGTCGAGGTCGTTGACCTGGTAGACGATGTTGCTGTTCGGTTTGAAGATGCCGGGCTGGCCCAGGGTCGGCGCCCACCAGAGGCCGCCCGGGTTGCCGATGCCGACGCGGGTGCGGGTGATCTGGAAGCGGCTGATCGTGCCGGACAGGCGGCCCGAGAAGAAGTCGAACTTCAGGCCGACCTCCTTGTCCTTGCCGAGCGAGGCCTGCAGGAGCTGGCCCGTGAAATCCTTGGCGCCCGAATAGTTCGGCTGGCTGGCTTCCGCACTCATGAGGTAGAGCGACAGGCTGCCGGCGCGGTTCAGCTTGATGTCGATGCCGTACTGGTGCGTGTCATCCTCGCTGGTCGGGCTGCGCAGGGCGACCGGGGCCTGGTCGGAACCCTGGTTCTGGGCCACGTGGTCGGCACCCCATTGCGGGTTGTAGTGCCAGTTGTTGTTCCAGCTGCGGTCCCGGCGCAGGCCGGCGATGAGCGTCACCCAGCCATCGAGCAGCTTGCCCTGGTAGATGCCGTAGGTCGCGGCGTCGGTGGTGGTGTCCTTGATGTCGAACAAATCGGTCAGCGGGTAATCGGCCGAGCCGTTGGCCTGGGTGCCATAGCGGAACGGGCTGTAGTCGGCGGGGCTCTTGTACATGTTCCGGTCGAAGGGCGTGCCGATCACGCGGTTGTGGTGGACCTCATTCGTGTAGTTCGTCCCGGCCAGGAACGTGTTCTCCAGCTTGAACCACTTCGAGCCGTGCTCGAACAGGTCCAGCTTGTACGTCAGGTCCGCGCGCACCTGGTCGTGCTTGTCGCGCTCGAAGGACTGGTTCCACTGGTAGCCGATCGTGGCGTTCTGCGGCCCGACGGGAATGTTCTGCTGGCCCGTCTGCAGCCCGGTGTAGTTGACCGTGGCGATGGCCCACGCGGGCACGCTGCTGCCCGGGCTCTGCAGCGAGGCGTTCAGGTCCTGCTGGTCGTAGCTGAACCGCCCGCGGTTGTAGCCGATCGAGAAGTAAAGGTTCTCCGCCAGTTTCTGGTTCAGCTTGACCAGGATATTGGACGCCGTGCTGTCGTTGAAGGTGTCCGGGCCGCTCCAGCGAAACTCCTTCACGTTCTTGCCCGGGATCTGGAGAAAGCCGCCGTCCAGGCCCGCGGAGTCGTTGACGAAACCGCTCGGCACCGCGCGCAGGTTCAGGAAGCCGATGCCGTCCTTCTTCTGCTTGCCGTATTCCGTGTCGACGGTGATCTCGGTGTTCGCCCAGGGCTTCCAGACGACGATCGGCGCCACGAAGTAGTGATGCTCGCTGGCGTAGTCCGTGTAGTCGTCGGTCGTCTGCACCGCGGCGTTCACGCGAAAGGCCAGCTGGCTGGTGATCGGCGACGTGTAATCCACCGTGCCGCGCATGAGCCCGTAGCTGCCGAACTCCGCGCCGAGTTCGCCCCCGGCCTTCTCGCCGGGCGTCTTGACGAGGTAGTTGACCACGCCGCCGAAATTGCCGACGCCGTAGAGCAGCGCCGACGGTCCGCGGATGACCTCGACGCGCGCGAGGTTCACCGAGTCCGTGGAATTCTGCCGGCGGAAACCGTCGCGCAGGGTCGAATCGGTCAGGAAGCCGCGGATCTTGACGTGCGTCTGGTCCGCCGTGGCGGTCGAGCCCTCGGGATTGTTGATGCGCCCGGGCACGACGGAGGCGTAACCGGAGGCGACGCCCCAGTCGTTCTGGGTTTGGAGCTGGATGCCGGCGCTGTAGCGCAGCGATTCGCGCAGGTCGTTCGCGCCCGTGTCGCGGATGAATTGCTCCGTGATCACCTCGATGGGCATCGGCAGGTCCTTGATCGCCGTGTCGAGGCGCGTGCCGGACGTCGTGTTCGTCGCCCGGTAGCCCTTGTCCTGGGTGGTGGTCACGGTGAAGGGAGACAGGATGAGCGTCTCGCCGGCGGAACTCCCCGGCGCAGCCGGAGCGTCCGCGGCATTGGTTTGCTGGGCGGGGGCGGACAGCGGCCAGGCGCCAAGGAAGGCTGCGCCCAGCAGGAGTCCGGTCACTAACGGGGATCTTTGCTTGGTGTACATGTCGGATGGGGTTGGAGATTTCCCCGCCGGTGGGAGGATTCGGGTAGCGGCCGTGGCGCGCCGTGGCCGAAACGGCACCGGGTGGGGCAAGGGAAACGGGTGCGCTGGCAATCTAGCATTTCGCTCCGCGGCGCCGCATCCCTCTTTCGAGGGAACAGACAAGGCTTGGAAAGCACCCGGGCCTGCGCGATATGCTCGACGTCATCACCCCACTCGTCCGCGCGCCCTTCACCCGGAATGGCCCGCGGGCTTCCCCTCCCCCATGCCTGCCTCCCGCCAGCTCCTGTGCGTGCTGCTCCTGCTCGGGCTGAGTCTCGTGCCCGGCGCGGCCGCGACGGCCGCCGAGCCCGCGCCGCTGACCAGCGCGGCGGCCGTGCTGTCCCTCAGCGCCGCGCAGGCCGGATCGCGGCTGCCGGTCGTCGTGACCGGCGTGGTCACCGCGTCCGAATCCGACTGGAACGGCCAGTTCTTCATCCAGGACGCCACCGGCGGCGTGTTCGTGGAAAATCTCGGGCGGCCCGGCCCGGCGCCCGGTGACGTGGTGACGATCGACGGTGTCACCCATCCCGGGGCGTTCGCCCCCATCATCAGCTCCCC
Source organism: Lacunisphaera sp. (assembly GCA_035545835.1). Lineage (GTDB taxonomy): Bacteria > Verrucomicrobiota > Verrucomicrobiia > Opitutales > Opitutaceae > Lacunisphaera. Next base: position 31,986 of record DASZXO010000020.1, on the reverse strand, counting down.
GCAGTGGCGGGTGGTGGGCCGCGCGCCGCTGCCCGGGGCGAAGAGCATCCTGATCGAGAACCTGGAGGCCGGGGTGGAAGACGGCGTCCGCGTGGAGATCTCCGGCGTCGTGCGCACCGCCCACCTCGAAAACTCACGGCTGGTGGTCGATCTCGCGGTCGGCGGCTACCGCCTGCAGGTGAACGCCCATCTCGCGCCGGAGGTCCCCGTCGCCTCGCTGGTCGCCGCCCGCGTGCGGGTCCGCGGGACAGCCGCCACCCACTACAACGAGTCGCTCCGCCATCTCATCTCGGTCGGCGTGTACGCCCCGCAGGCCGAGGATTTCACCGTCCTGGAGCCGGAACGCGTCAGTCCCTTCGACGAGGCGGTCATTCCGGTGAACAACGTGGCCCAGTACCAGCGCGGCCGGGCCCCCGACCGCCGCGTCCATCTCCGCGGCACCGTCACGCTCCAGCGCTACGGCGAGGAGGTGTTCCTCCAGGACGCCACCGGCGGGATCCGCCTCGCCTGCGCGCAGACCGACCACTTCGCCCCGGGCGACCAGGTCGAGGCCGCCGGGTTCATCGAATACGAGAACTTCCTGCCACTGCTCCGCGATGCCGAACTGCGCCGCCTGCCCTCCCCGCGGGCGCCGCCGGCCGCGCGCAGCGCCCCGTTCGCGGAGTTGAGGCGCGGCCTGCACCACGGCGAACTGGTCCGGTTGCGGGGCAAGCTCCTCAACCGGTCCACCCGTCCCGTCTCGCGCCCGACCGTCGGCTTCGCGGGCTTCGCCACCCTGCTGCTGCTGCAGGGCGAGGACACCACCTTCACCGTGGAGCGCGAGGGCGAGAAGGAGGACGCCGTCCTCGCCGCGGTGCCGATCGGCAGCGTCGTCGAGGCCGACGGCGTGTGTGTGCTGACGATGGACGCCACGGGCAAGCAGCTGATCTCGCTGCGGCTGCTGCTGCCCGGCGCCGCCAGCCTGCACCTCCTGCAGCGGCCGAGCTGGCTGACCCCGGAACGGCTCCTCGCCGGCGTCGGGCTGCTCAGCGTCGGCCTGATCGTCCTCGGCGCCTGGCTGCTGACCGTGGCGTCGAAGAACGCCACGCTGAAAAACCTCATCCGGGAACGCGAGCAGGCGCAGCGCGCGCTCCAGGAGGCCCACGACACGCTGGAGCAGAAGGTGGCGGAGCGCTCCGCCCAGCTGCAGGTCGAGATGACGGCGCGCAAGACCGACGAGCTGCAGTTCAAGGCGGTGCTGGCGGAACGCACCCGCCTGGCGCGCGACCTGCACGACACGCTCGAACAGACCCTCACCGGCATCGCCCTTCGGCTGGACACTTCCGCCCGGGTCGCGGCCCGCGACCCCGAGGCCGCGGACCGGCACCTGCAGCTGGCCCGCAACTGGCTCCATCAAAGCCAGGTGGACCTGCGGCGCTCCATCTGGGACCTGCGCTCGCGGGAGCTGGAGCAGTTCGACCTGGCGGGCGCGTTGCGCCGCAGCGCCGAACAACTGGTCGACGGCACCGACACCCGGCTGAGTTTCCGGGCCGAGGGCGCCCCGCAGGGCCTGCCCGAGGTCGTCGAGGAGAACGTGCTCCGGATCGGCCAGGAGGCCCTGACCAACATCGCCAAGCACGCCCGCGCCAGCCGGATCGGCATCCTGCTGCAGTTCACGCCGGCCGCCTTGCTGCTCCGCATCGAGGACAACGGCGTCGGCTTCGCGCACCACGCGGCGGACCTGCCCGCCGAGGGCCACTTCGGCCTGCGCGGGATGACCGAGCGGGCGAAGCGCCTCGCCGGCGGCATCACGATCAACAGCATCCCGGGCAAAGGCACCACCATCACGGTGGAGATCCCCCTGGAGCCGGGCGGAACCGCGTCATGAGCCGGGCCGAGCGCATCCGCATCCTCCTGGCCGACGACCACTTCATCGTGCGCAGCGGCCTGGTGGCCCTGATCCACTCGGATCCTGACCTTGCCGTCGTGGCCCAGGCCAGCGACGGCGACCAGGCGGTGGAGCTCTTCCTGCGGCACCGGCCCGATGTCGCCCTGCTCGATCTCCGCATGCCGGGCCGGAGCGGCAACGCCGCCATCGAGGAGATCCGCCGCCAGTGCCCCGACGCGCGCATCCTCGTCCTCACCGCCTACAGCGGTGACGAGGACATCCACAAGGCCCTCGAGGCCGGCGCGCTCGGCTACGTGCTGAAGAGTTCGACCGGGGACGACTTGCTCCCCGCCATCCGCGCCGTGGCGGCCGGCCAGCGCTGGATTCCGCGCGATGTGGCCACCCGCCTGGCCATGCGCAGCGCGTACGAGGAGCTGTCCCACCGCGAAATCGAGGTGCTGCGGGAGATCGCCCGCGGCCTCGCCAACAAGGAGATCGCGCACAAGCTCGCCATCACCGAGCACACCGTGAAGGACCACCTGAAGAGCATCCTCGGCAAGCTGCACGTGTCGGCGCGCACCGAGGCCGTCACCGCCGCGGTGCAGCGCGGCATCATCGAGCTCTGAGCGGCGCGCCGGCCGCCGCGCTCACGGCTGGCCCGAGTGGCGCCAGGTGACGTGCGCGGTGTCGGTCGAGCCGACCCCGAGCTGCTGCGCGAAGTCGAGCATGCGCGCGTCGTCGTCGGAGATCGGCTCGAACCCGTTCTTCTTGCGGGCGGCGTTCAGCTTCTCGAACATCAGCGAGTCGAGGATCACCGGGTCGGCGCTCATCCACAGCTTGTGCTCGGACACGGTGTAGAGGGAATTGAAGTACGGGCCGCCGATGAACTGGTAGAGCTGCAGGCTGGCGATGTTCAGGATCCAGCTCTCGCGCAGCTCGGGGATGGCCGCCATCTCGGCGACGGCCGCCGGCGCGGTCGCCGGGCTCTTGAAGAAGCGGAAGGTGTTGCTGGCGTTCCACAGGGTGGCGTTGACCAGCGCGCCGTTGACCCCGAGCACCGGGTGGTCGGTGTAGACCGGCAGGTTGATCCAGAAATCGGCGTCGAGGAACAGCGGCGTGGCGAGGAAGCTCTTGCGGTCCTCCTCGGTCGTCGTCGTGGCGCGGCCGGCGGCCGCGGCCTCGACCGCGCGGTCGTTGGTGACCGGATCAAAGCGCGACGGCAGCGGGCTGTCGTAGAACCAGGTCGGGTCGTAGAACTTGCCCGACTCGAGCACGTAGACCGGGTGGCCGGGGAACGGCACCTGGCCGCTGGAGAACGACGGCAGGTAGCCGGTCAGCCGGAGGCGCAGCGGGTTGAGCCCGACGAGGAAGATGTTCTCGCTGGCGAACCCGCGTTTCTCGAGGGCGGCGATCACGCCGCGGACCAGCCCGAAGGGCGTGGCGAGGCCCGGGCCGGAGTCGGCGTAGATCTTCAGGCCGACCTTCTTCTTCGCGCCGGGCACGAGCTTCCGGCCGGTGGCCTGCTCGTAGTCCTGGAACATCTGTTCCACCGCGTACCGGTAGTCGGCATCGCTGAAGTCCGCGAGCCGGTGTTCCCAGACCGGGGCGGCCGGCGGGGCGGGCGGCGCCGCGACCGCGATGGCGCCGCGGGCGAGGGCGAGCGAAAGGACGCAGGGCAGCAGGAATGAACGCATGAAAGGTGGTGGGCGTAAGCCGGCCGGGGGCCGGCGGCGCAACCTGACAGACCCCACTTTCGGATAAAAGTTTATTCTGGGCGTGCGATTTCCCGCCGGATTCGGGCCGCGCACAATTTGGCGTTGCGGGCCGGGCGGCGAAGCAGCAATCCACGTTGTCCGGCCGGAGCTCCCCCGGACCGTTCCGCCCCTCCCGTGCCCGTCATCAAAGCCAGCAGCATTCGCGACCTGAAAAACCGGGTCAACATCCACGACGTGGTCGTGCGGGTCGTCGCCCTGAAAAAGGCCGGCGGCAACCGTTTCAAGGGCCTGTGCCCGTTCCACGCGGAGAAGACGCCCTCGTTCAACGTGTCGACCGACAAGGGCTTCTTCAAGTGCTTCGGCTGCGGCAAGGCCGGCGACGTGATCAATTTCGTGATGGAGACCGAGGGCCTGCAGTTCACCGAGGCCGTCGAGGCGATCGCCCAGCGGTTCGCGGTGCCGATCGAATACGAGGAGGGCTCCGGCGGGCCGACGCGCGAGTCGCGCTCCCTGCGCCAGGAGATCTTCGAGATCCACGACCTCGCCACCGAGCACTACCGGCAGGCGTTCCTGGCCGCGACGCCGCACGGCGGTTTCATCCGCGACTACTGGGCGAAGAACCGCCGGTTCGCGCCGGAGCTGGCGGACGAGTTCAAGATCGGGTTCGCCCCGCCGGAGGACGCCGGGCTCGGCGCGGGGCTGCTCAAGCGCAAGTTCAGCGAGGACGCGCTGCGCCAGTGCGGCCTGTTCTTCATCCGCGACGGCGCCGTGCCGACCCTGGGCGCGCTGCGCCCGCGGTTTCGCGGGCGGCTGATGATCCCGATCCGCGACCACCAGGGCCGGGTGGTGGCGTTCACGGCCCGGCAGCTCGAGCTCACGCCTGCCGACGACCCGGCGCGCGAGGCGAAGTATGTCAACTCGCCCGAGACGCCCATCTTCACCAAGAGCAACCTCCTCTTCAACCTCGACCGCGCGCGCACCCAGGTCGGCGAGGGCCGCCCCTTCGTGCTGGTCGAGGGTCAGCTCGACGCGCTGCGCTGCTGGAGCGTCGGCCTCAAGACCGCGGTCGCCCCGCAGGGCACGTCGATCACCGAAAACCAGCTCGCCCTGCTCCGCCGTTACCATCCGCAGGTCGAGTGTTTCTTCGACAGCGACGCCGCCGGCCAGAAGGCCGCGCTGCGGTTCCTGCCGATGGCGTTGAAGGCCGGCCTCGAGGTGCGGTTCCTGATGCTCGCCGGCGCGGAAAAACTCGACCCGGACCTGCTCTTCCTCGAGCGCGGATTGCCCGCCTACGACGAGGTGAGAAAGGGCGCGCTCTCCGCCATGGCCTTCGCCTGCCGCTCCGTGCTGCCTGACGTCGCGACGGCGTCCGCCGAGCAAAAGGCCCGCGCGGCCGGGGCGTTGTTCGAGATCATCGCCCAGGGCGAATCCGATGTCGCGCGCATGGCGTTCCTGCACGAGATCGCCCTCCACCTCCGCGTCGCCCCCGGCGCGCTCGAGCACGACCTGCGGGCGTTCATGAGCCGGACCGGCGGACGCCATGCCGGGAGTGCGGCGGCGGCACCGCGGCGGACCGAAACGGCCGCCGATGCCGGCGCCAAATCGACCGAGGCGCACCTGCTTTTCCTGTGCCTGCATCACGAGCGGTTCTTGCACGCGCTCGCGGCGCAGCTGCCGCACGAGTGGATCGACACGAGCCACCCGGCCGGGCGGCTCCTCGATCGCATCCTGGCGGAGGCCGCGCACAACGGCTGGAGCGGTCGCGAACACCTGGACCAACTGCTTGAAAATCAGGAGGAAAAGGCCCTCGCCGCGTCGCTGCTTTTCGAGGAGGTCGGCGAGGAGGACCTGGCCAAGATCGGCCACGAGGGATTGCGCGCGATGCAGCGGCGTTTTCTCGAGCCGCGCCTGCGCCAAATAGAACTTGAAATAGCCTCCAAAGGCACGAATGGTGACGCTGACTTATTTTCACTCTTGAAACAGCGCGCCGAACTCACACGACAGCTACAACATCCGCCCAAGCTCTCGCTCGAATCCTGAAGCCCACGCGATCGCGCTGTGATACTGCAACCCACCGGGGGAGCCATCCTTTACGCTATGCCGAGCCATCCGAAGTCCGCCAAATCCCATTCCAAGTCCCTTCCCGAAAAGGCGCCGGCAAAAACACCCGCCGAAGCGAAGTCCCGGGCGCAGGACAAGCACGCGACCGCGGCGCCGGAGAAGGGGGCGGAAGTCGCGGCGGGGAACAGCGGGCGGCCGGGCGATGCGGCCCGTGAGCCGTCGGCGCTTTCCGCCGCGGCCGACGCGACGCGCGAGTTCAAGGAGAAGGCGCTGGAAAACCTCTCCGGCGACCTGAACGAGAAGATCCGCTACTTGATCCGCCTCTCGAAGGAGCAGGGTTACCTCACCTACGCCGACATCAACGAGGCCCTGCCGGAGTCCGTCGACAATCCCGAGGACATCGAGAATGTCATCTCCATCCTCCAAAACCTCGAGATCGACATCCTCGATCCCGATGAGGTCGACAACTACAAGCAGCGCCAGGAGGAGGCCGAGGAGGAGGAGTCGCGCACGTCCAACAACGACATCCTCGACGACCCCGTCCGGATGTACCTCAAGCAGATGGGCCAGGTCCCGCTGCTCACGCGCGAGCAGGAGGTCGAGATCTCCAAGCGGATCGAGACGGCCGAGACGAACGCGCTGGCCGCGTTGTTCGCGCTCGGGCCGGTCGGCAAGCACCTCGCCGACCTTGGCGAGAAGCTCCTGCTCCGCACGGAACGCTTCGATCGCCTCGTGATCGACAAGAAGATCGAGAGCCGCGAGGCCTACTTCAAGAACCTGCAGAAGCTCGTCGAGGTCACGCGGGCCAACGACGCCGCCGCCACCGAGGCCTGGGGCGACGCCCAGAAGGCGCGCGACGAGAAGAGCCGCAAGAACGCGATGGTCCGCTTCAAGAAGCGCGACAACGTCCTGCGCGGCTGCTACGTCAAATATTTCTTCAAGCTGAAGGTCTTCGAGGACTTCCTGCTCGAGCTCCGCCCGAAGATCCACGAGGTCGAGAAGTGCTTCCACGACCTCCACCGCGCGAAGCACCCAAAGTCGAAGAAGGACGCGGGCATCGACGTGCGCGCCGTGAACAACCGGCTCAAGCAGCTCGAGTCCGAGCTGCGCATCACGCCGCAGAACCTGATGGACACCCTGAAGGTCGCGCGCGGCCACATCCGCGAGGCCCACAAGGCCAAGACCGAGATGGTCGAGGCCAACCTCCGCCTCGTCATCTCCATCGCCAAGAAATACACCAACCGCGGCCTCTCCTTCCTCGACCTCATCCAGGAGGGCAACATGGGCCTGATGAAGGCCGTCGAGAAATTCGAGTACCGCCGCGGCTACAAGTTCTCCACCTACGCCACGTGGTGGATCCGCCAGGCCATCACCCGCTCCATCGCCGACCAGGCCCGCACCATCCGCATCCCGGTCCACATGATCGAGACGCTGAACAAGGTGATGCAGGTGCAGAAACAGCTCCTCCAGGAGTTCGGCCATGAGCCGACGCCCGAGGAGGTCGCCGAGGAGATGAACCTGCCCGTCGAGCGCGTGCAGCAAATCATGAAGATGGCGCAACAGCCCATCTCGCTCCAGTCGCCCGTCGGCGACGGCGACGACACCAGCTTCGGCGACTTCATCGAGGACAAGTCCGCGGACAACCCGTACGACATGACGGCGTTCTCGCTCCTGCGCGAGAAGATCATGGACGTGCTCGACTCGCTCACCGAGCGCGAGCGCCGCGTGCTCACGCTGCGGTTCGGCCTCGTCGACGGCTACAGCCGCACGCTCGAGGAGGTCGGCAAGCAGTTCAAGGTCACCCGCGAGCGCATCCGCCAGATCGAGGCCAAGGCGCTGCGCAAGATGCGGCACCCGACGCGCATCCGCCAGCTTCACGGCTTCTTCGACGCCGAGCAGATCGACAACCCGCAGAACCTGCTCAAGAAGCCGCCGGTCATCCCGCCCCAGTTCATCAAGCAGGGCGGCCCGCTGGCCAAGCTCGGCTTCCCGCAGGACTGACGCCGCTTTGGTCCTTTACTCGCCTCCCCCGCAACGTACCCTTTCCTTATGTCCCTCGCCCTCCTCCCCCTCGCCGGCATTTTCGGACTCGGTGGTCCCGAGCTCCTCCTGATCATGGCGATCCTGCTGCTCCTGTTCGGCGGCGCCAAGCTGCCCGCCCTCGCCAAGGGCCTCGGCGAATCCATCCGCGAGTTCAAGAAGGCGGCCAAGGACGAACCCGAGGCCAAGGCCGACAAGAAGGCCGACGCGGGCAACGACGCGAGCAAGCTGCACAACAACTGAGGCTCGCCCCCGCCCTCATCGCCACGGCGCATCCTCCCGGATGCGCCTTTTTTGTTTTCGCTCAGGTCGGACCCGACGTTCGCAGGATCTCCAACGCGACGCAATCGTACGTTCAGTAGGTAGGGGCCGTTGCCCTCAACGGCCTTCCAGGGTCAGAGGATCGAGGAAATAGGGCCATTCATCTTCCCGTGCCGCCAGTCCCGCCCGAACCGGGTTCTGCCGAATGTAGTTTGTCTTGATTTGCAGGCTTTCTCCGGGCCGGATCCTATGGTCGAAGTAGTTTTTCTGCCAGCACACGCCCGTTCTTCGGGTCGTCAGCCTCTTCCAGTTTCTGACCACCTCGGAGAGGTGCAGCTCCCTCGGAAATGCGGCGATCATATGCAGGTGATCCGGCATCAACAAAAACAGGTGGAGATGCCAATGTCCGCGGCGGTGATAAAAGAGCGCATCCGCCATGAGAGATTCCGATACGCCGGCGCGACAGAGTTCGTTGTGGCTGCGGTGGCCGCAACACATGGTGATGAAGAACCAGGAGCCTCCCCTCACGAATCCAGGCGGAACATGCGGCAATGGCTTGCGGAAGTGGGGCATGCGAGCAGCGATGGAACGAGGGCGCTTGGGGGCAAGCGCCCCTACCACTCGGCCGTGGGTAGAAAACAAGCTCGCGTCCTGGCGTCGGCAACAGCCCCAACCTCTGCCCGCATCGACCGGCCCGTCGATCAGCGACGGCCCTACAGAATTCCAGCCCTTGGGTGCAAAGGCCCTGCTCCTACCGTCCGACCTGTGCCGCCGCCGCGCCCCTGTTCCGGGCCCGCAGCTCGGCCGCGCGGCCGTCCTCCTTCCCGGCCTCGTCGGGCCGGCCCAGATGGCGCAACGCCTCGGCGAGCTCGGCATGGAACAGGTCTTCGTCTTGCTTCAGGCGGATCGCCCGGCGCAGGCCCTTCTCCGCCGCCGCCCAGTCCCCGGTGGCCGCGGCCTCCTTCGCCATTTGGAAATGATAGTAGGGATTGCGGGCGCGATAGGCCTCCACGCGGCGACCGTACTTCGCCAGCAGGCCCGCGTCCTCGGGGCGGCCCTGCTGCTGGAGCACGCCCACGAGGCCGACCAGGGCGGCCATGTCATACCGGTTCACCCGCAGCGCCCGTTCGAAACAATCCCGCGCGGCGGGCAGGTCGGCCTGTTGAAAATGGACGTTGCCCAGGTTCGACCAGACCACCGGGCTGCGCGGGTCCGTGGCCGCCGCGAGCTCCATCAGGTGCAGCGCGCCCGCGACGTCCCCGCGCACCAGGCGAAAGAACCCGTTCGTGCTGTAGAAGTGCGCGAAGGCCCGCTCGTCCCGCACGACGTAGCGCGAGTCGGCCGCCGGCGTCGGGCCCTGCTCGGGCCGGAGGTCCACGACATAGGTCGCGTTGTCGACGGCCATGCGCACGTTGGTGTGGCGGACGGACGCGATGAACCGGCCGAACCGGTCCCACTGCTGCGAGGTCTCGATGTCCTGGAACTGCACCGCCAGGTCTTGCTCGCGCGCCACCGCCACCACCAGGAACGCGAAGGACGCGCAGTTCCCGCGCCGCCGCCGGAAGGCCTCCCGGGCGTCGTACGTGCCCTCGGCCTCGTAGGTGAAATTCAGGCCGTCCGGCTTGACGATCGCGTCGACGATTTCCATCAGGCGCGCGCCGTCGGTGTCCACCGGGCGGACCCGGGAGGCGAAGAAACTCCTCATGGAGTCGTCCACCGCCAGCAGCTGGCGGTAGTCCTCGGGCGGCCGGTATCCGCGGTCGGTCTCCGTCTCGGCGCCGGCCAAGTCGCGGCCCGGCTCCGGCAAGTACCCGGCCGGAGCGGCCAGCAAAGCCAGCAACCCGGCCGCCGCGGCTGCGCAACGGCGGGCAAAAGGCCCGGGAATGGGAGGGGGAAAATGCACGGTGCGGTCTCCCACCGGGTCGGGACGGCCCGGCGAGCGCCGACTCTGCGCCTCCGGCATTGAACATCGCCGGCGCGGCCAACGCAATGGCGCAGTGCATTCCCGGCCGGGAGACCCCGGCGGGCGCCCTACCCGACCAGGCCGGCGTGAAAGGCCGCGATCTGCTCGGGACTCCCGAGCACCAGCAGGCTGTCGCCGGCGCGGATCTTCTCCTCGCTGCGCGGATTCAGGATGCGCTGCCCGCCTCGGCGGATGCCCGCCACCTGCACGCCAAAGGCCCGGCCCAGGGCCAGCTCAGCCAGCGTGCGGTCGCGCAGGCCGCTGCCCGGCGGCACCTCGATGGTTTCCATGCGCACCTCGTCGAAATGCGAGGCCACCGGCGCGCCCGAAGCCAGCTGCAGGAACGCCTTGCCGTCCGCCACCTGCTGGGGATCGCCCAGCAGCAACACCTTGTCGCGGGGATAGAGAATCATGTCCGAGTTGGGATTGCCCACGAGCACCCCCTGGCGCTCGATCCCGGCCACGGTGCAGCCGAACCGCGTGCGCAGGGCCAGCTCGCCCAGCGAGCGGCCGCGGCAGTCGGCCAGGTCCGGCAGGATGCAGCCCGTCAGCTTCAGGTTCCAGTCACCGGGCGCGGTCAGCCACGGCGCCGTGGTGCCGGGGGCACCGGGTTCCTTGCGCTCGAGCATGTCCTGCAGCTCCGCCACCATCAGGCTGTGCCAGTAGATCATCCGGCGCCGCAGCACGAGGAACCCGAGCAGCAAGACCACGAGCACGATCAGCGGCAGCCAGCGGGCCATGCCGCCGCCGGGCAGGACGGCGCTCAGCCAGAGCAGCAACAGCAGGCCGGCGCACACCTTCAGGCCGGCCTCGATCACGGGCTCCAGCTTGGCCGAACGCGCGAACCCCTGGGCGCTGACCTGGGCATAGAGCAGCGCCAAGGCGGAGAAGTTGCGCCAGATGGCGATGACGAACGGCAGCGCCACCAGCGCGAGGATGCTCCAGAAGATCACCTCGGCCCCGCGCGGGAAGGCATGGTCCACCGGCAGGAAGTGCCGCACCAGGCCGAGCATCTGCCCCGAAAACACCAACAGGCCCGTCACCAGCAGCATCTCGACGGCGATCTGGATGAAGCGCTTTTTGCTCAACTGCCACAGGATGCTTTTCTTCCCGAATTGCTGCAGCTGCTCCAGCCAGCGCTGGTAATAGAGCAAGGCATCGTTCAGCCAGGCCGGCGTCCGGTCCAGGAGCACATCCGCGATCCTGGCGGAGTGGCGCGTCAGCGGCGGCGCCGCCAGCGATGTGATCAGCGAGACCCCCACGGCCAGCGGATAAAACCTCGCCGGCACGGCCGCCGTCGTCACCCCGAGTTGGGCGATGATCAGGGAAAACTCGCCGATCGGCGTCGCCACGACGCCGATGCGGAAGGCCTCGCGCATCGGCGCCCCGGCCACCAGGAAGCCCGCCATGCAGGTCAGCGGCCGCAGCAACAGGGAGAAGAGCGACACGCCGAGGATCAGCCCGATTTCCTGCCCGAGCATCCGGACGTCGATCTGCATGCCGATGGACACGAAGAACACCACGCTGAAGACGTCATGGATGCCCTCAAAGGTCCGGACGACCTGCGTCCGCTGGGCCGTTTCCGCCACCACGCAGCCCAGCAAGAAGGCGCCCAACGCGAGGGAATAGCCGGCCCGCGCCGCGATCACGGCCAGGCCCAGCATCAGGGCCGCCACGCACAGCGTCTGCAGCTCCACGCTCACCGTGGCCGCCAGCCGCCGCAGCAGCCAGGGCACCACCAGGAGACTGGCCACGCCGGCCAGCACCACGAACGCCACCATGATCCCGATGGTGCTGCCGATCCGGGCCCCGTCGGCCATGGTGCCGAATTTCGCCATCGAACTCAGCAAGGTCAGCATCACGACCGCCACCACGTCCTCCATGATGGTCAGGCCCATGGCCGCCTGGCCGACGCGGTCATGGGTCAGGCCTGACTCCACCAGGATCTTCCCGATGATGGCCGAGGAGGAGATCATCAGCATGCCCGCCAGGAAATGGGTTTCCATCCGGCCCCAACCCATCGCCCCGCCCGCCATCAGGCACAGGTAGTAGATCAGCACCGTGTTGACGGCGGTGGCCACCACGAGCGGCAGACCCATCTGCTTCAGCCGCCGCAGGCTCAGGTGCAAGCCGATGCCGAACATGAGGAACACCAGGCCCAGCTGCGAAAGCGTCTCGATCCGGGCGCCGTCGGTCACGAGGGAGAACGGCGGCGTGTAGGGGCCGATGATCATGCCCGCCACCAGGTAGCCCACGATCATCGACAGGCCGATGCGCTGACACAGCCAGCCCGCCACCGTGGCCACCAGCATCACCACCGCCAGGTCCTGGATGAGTTCAATGCCGTGCATGAGCTTGCGCGCACTAAGACGCTTTAATCATCCGGGCCGTCAAGCCCGCGGATGGAGCCCGCCGCCGCGGGCGGCAACCCGACCGGGCGGGAGTCTCGCCGGGTGGTTCCGCCGCCGGGCGCGGCCGACGTTCGCGGCGCGGCCGGCGCGCCCGCCCCGCTTCAATCCGCCAGGCGGCCGACGTCGGAACTCCGCAGGAAAATCGCCGCCGCCTCCGCCAGGCCGCGGGCGTCGTCGTCGTCAAAGTGCGCGGGCTGCGGGCTGTCGAGGTCGAGCACGCCGACGAGCCTTCCGCCCGGCGCCAGCGGCACCACGATTTCCGAGCGCGACGCGTGGTCGCACGCGATGTGCCCCGGGAAGGCCGCCACATCGGGCACCACGATCGTCTCGCGCCGCTGTGCCGCCGTGCCGCACACGCCGCGGCCCAGCGCGATGCGCACGCAGGCCACCTTGCCCTGGAACGGCCCGAGCACGAGCTCGCCGCCCCGCAGGAAATAGAAGCCGGCCCAGTTGAGGTCGGGCAGCCCTTGCCACAGCAGGGCCGCCGTGTTCGCCGCGTTGGCGAGGCCGTCGCGCTCGCCCGCGAGCAGCGACGCGAGCTGCGCATTCAACTCGCGGTAGCGCTCGGCCTTGCCGGCGCCGGCGGTGGTGTGGACGACAAACATGCGTCCATCGAAGCCAACGGCACGCCGGCCGCCAGCCTGTTCTGCGGCCGCGCGGCCGCGGCTTCAGCGGGAGCCTTGCGGCAGCGGCCGCCGCTGCGGCAGCGCGCGGACGAGGCGCACGGAGAGCGAGATCAGGGTGGCCACGACCACGGCGGCGAGGGCCACCACGAGCAGGGTCCGCCAGGCGGAGGCCACCGCGGCGTCCGAGCGCTCCGCCAGCAGTTCGCGCTCGGCCGCCTGCATCACGCGAACGGTGTCGCGGATCTCACCGACGACTTTCTTGCCGTGGCCGTCGGCCGTCGAGGTGCTGGCGGCGACGAGCCCGCCGGCCCGCCGCGCGGCGAGGCGTTGCTGCATCACCGCGACCTCCTCATCCACCAGCGACGCGAGCCGGCGCGCCCGGGCGGCCTGCGCCGGATTGTCGGCGACGAGGGCCCGGATCCGCTTGATCGAGTGCTGCACCTCCAGCAATCCGTTGTCGTACACGTCCAGGTAATGTTCGTCGCCGGTCAGCCCGAAGCCCCGGGCGCCCGACTGGATGCTGACGGCACTGGTGAGCGCCGCCTCCAGTTCGTAGAGCACGCGATGGGTGTGATCCACCCACTGGAACGTGCCGGTCGTGTTGCGCACGCTCCACCAGGCAAGCGCCAGCATGAGGCCCGTGGCCAGCAGCGCCCCGCCCAGGAGCCTGACGATCCTTTTGCTCTGCCCCAAGATGTCATCCATGGTGGCGCCAGACTGGAGCGCGACCCGGCTCACATCGACGCCAAAGATCGGCCTGGCGCAGCCCGGCCCGGGCCCGCGAATCGCGGCCGGTCGGCACGTGCGCCAACCGGACCGGAGCCTGTGTTAACCCGTTTTCGCCAACGAGTTTGCTTTTGACAATTTCGCTCGACCCCGGCTTTGATTCGGAAACCCCCTGCCACCGCCAAAATGTTCAACCAATTGCTGGGACTTTTCTCGAACGACATCGGCATCGACCTGGGCACGGCCAACACCCTCGTCTATGTGAAGGACAAGGGGATCGTGCTCCGCGAACCCAGCGTCGTGGCGGTTTATACGAATTCCCGGCGGGTCCGGGCCGTCGGGGATGAGGCCAAGATCATGCTGGGGCGCACGCCCGGCAGCATCACCGCGATCCGCCCGATGAAGGACGGCGTCATCGCCGACTTCGACATCACCGAGGCGATGCTCCGCTATTTCATCCGCAAGGCCAACGGCGGAAAGACCTTCCCGCAGCCGAGCGTGTGCATCGCGATCCCGAGCGGCATCACCGAGGTCGAGAAGCGCGCCGTGATGGAGTCGGCCACGCACGCCGGCGCGCGCGAGGTCCACACCATCCCCGAGCCCTTCGCCGCCGCGCTCGGCGTCGGCCTGCCGGTCGACGAGCCGGCCGGCAACATGATCGTCGACATCGGCGGCGGCACCACCGAGATCGCGATCATCTCCCTCAACGGCATCGTCTTTTCCAAGTCCATCCGCGTGGCGGGCGACGAGATCGACCTCGCCATCATCAACTACATGAAGCGCGCCTACAACCTGCTGATCGGCGAGCGCACGGCGGAGGAAATCAAGTTCACCATCGGCTCGGCCTACCCGCTCGAGACCGAGCTGGCGATGGAGGTCAAGGGCCGCGACTCGGTCGCCGGCCTGCCCAAGACCATCCACATCACCTCGCAGGAAATCCGCGAGGCCATGGCCGACACCGTCGGCGCCATCGTCGAGGCCGTGCGTTCCGCCCTCGAGCGCTGCCCGCCGGAACTCTCGGCCGACCTCGTCGACCGCGGCTTCGTCATGGCCGGCGGCGGCTCGCTGATCCGCGGCGTCGACAAGCTCCTGTCCGAAAAGACCGGCCTCGCCGTCACCGTGGCCGACGACCCGCTGTCCGCCGTCGCCAACGGCACCGGCGTCTTCATCAACAACATCGAAGACTACCGCCGGATCGCCGCGGATCTTTGATTCATGGAGGCGGGACCAGCAGTCCCGCGCATTATGGGCCATGCCGCTGACAACCGCGGGGCTGATCGCCCCGCCTCCAGGTAACCCGCCGTGTCGCCGAATCGCTTCGACCAGGCCCGCCCGTTCGTCACCCTCGGCCTCCTGCTGGTGCTCTGGGGCTTCCTGCCGTTCGTGGTGAAGACGTTCACGCGCGCCTCGTTCTTCGAGATGCAGGCCCCGCTCGTCGTCGCCGATTCCGCCGTGCAGGACCTGCAGAATTTCGTCACCAGCGAGGCGCACTCGAAACGCGAGCTGGTCCGCGCGGGACGCGAACTCGCGGGCGCGATGCGCAACAACGAATTCGCCGTGCAGCAGAACCAGGAGTTGCAGGCCGACATCCTCCGGCTCGAGAACCTGCTCAACCTGCCGCCGATGCCCTCCTTCCGGTTCGAGGCCGCGCGCGTGGCGCGGCGCGACTTCTCGGCCTGGTGGCAGCGGATGGTCATCCGCAAGGGCTCGAACTACGGCCTCACCGTCGGCGACCCGGTCGTGTTCTCCGGCGGGGTCGTCGGCCGCATCACCGAGGTCCACCGCTACACCGCCGTCGTCGACCTCGTGTCCAGCCCCACGTTCCGCGTCGCGGCCTCCGCCGTCGGCGACACGCGCCCGATCAGCTACCAGGGCGGCCTCAACGACCCGTTTCGCGCGCCGCGGGGCACGGTCGCGTTCGTGCCGCTCGACATCTTCGCCACCAAGTCCGCCCCGCAGCGGCTGGTCACCTCCGGCCTGGGCGGCGTGTTCCCCGCGGGCCTGACGCTCGGCCAGATCACCAGCCTCGAGTCCGGCCCGGACGGCTTGTTCAAGGTCGGCGAGGTGGAACTCGACGAGCGCCTCGGCACGCTGGCCGAGGTGACCGTGCTCGTGCCGCTCAACCCGGAGGAGTTTTGATGGTGTTCCAGCGCAATATCCCGTCGGAACGGGCCGTTGGGGGCAACGGCCCCTACCTCGCCCAGCTTCGAGGCTGGGTAGGGGCGGTTGCCCTCAACCGCCTTTTCGCCCCGAGTTCCCATGCGTAGATACGATCCGCGCTGGCTCATCGTCACCGCCGCCAACCTGCTGCTGTGGTGGCTGCTCGGCATCCTCAACGACCGCCTCGCCGACTCGGCGGTGCACGTCTACGCCGGCGGGCTGTTCGTCGCGTACGCCGCCCTGCGCCTCGACCGCAAGCACGGCACCATCGCCGTGGTCCTGACCGGCCTGCTGCTCGACGCGGCCGAGCCCGTGCCCTTCGGCACCAGCGTGCTGCTCTTCGGCCTCATCCACGCCACCGTGCTCTACGGCCGGCAGCAATTCCCGCGGGAAGGCGCCGTCTTCGGCCTCGTGGTCGCGTTGCTGGCCAACCTGTTCCTGGTCATCGCGCTCTCGTTCCTGCTGATCGGCGCCAACCCGCGCCCGGGCGAGGCGTGGCTGCGCGTCTTCGTCGACCTGCTCGTGTCCCAGGGCTGCATTCTCCTCGTCGGGCCGTGGTTCTTCGCGCTGCAGGATCGCGCCATGGAGCTCGTCCGCATCCACCCCGAGACCGGCCGCACGATCGTGCTTTGATTTTCGCCGCCGCCTGCCTTCCCTGTCGCCGTGAGCCGGCTCATCGAATCCCGCACCGCCCGCAATCCCCGCCTCGTCTTTTTCCACGGCGTGCTGGTCGGGTTGACGGCGATCATTGTGTTCGGCCTCGCCTACCGGCAGCTCTTCCGCACCCACCTCTACAGCGAACGCGAGCGCATGCAGAGCCTGCGTCGCGTCGTCGTGCCGGGGCCGCGCGGCAACATCTATGACCGCGAGGGCCGCGTGCTCGTCGGCAACCGCCCGCGTTTCTCCGTCGTGCTCGGCCTGGCCGAGCTGCGCAGCGAATTCCGCGGCGAATACCAGGTGGTCAAGGCCAACTACGACAAGCTCCCGCGCAGCGAGCGTCCCGACGCCGAACAGATGGCCCGCATCGCCCGGGCCTCCGTCGCGCAGCGCTACCTCGACCAGATCAACTTCATCCTCAATCGCAACGAGGTGGTCCGCAGCGCGGACCTCACCCGGCACATCGACCAGTCGCTGCTCCTCCCCTACGTGCTGCTCGACGACCTTACGCCCGAGGAATATGCCAAGCTGATCGAGCACCTGCCGGTCGATTCGCCGCTCCAGGTCTACACCTCCAGCACGCGCTACTACCCGTACAAGTCGGCCGCCGCCCACGTCCTCGGCTACACCGGGATCAACAACGATCCCGAGGTCGACAACTTCGCCGGCGAGGACCTGATGACCTTCAAGATGAAGGGCTCGTTCGGGCGCGACGGCCTCGAGAAGGTCTACGACGAGCAGCTGCAGGGCGAGACCGGCGGCGCCATCTACCTCGTCGATCCCGCCGGTTACAAGGTGAAGACCGACGACCTGCCGAGCCGCCTGCCCGTGCAGGGGCGCAACCTGACCACCAGCCTGGACATCGACCTGCAACTCGCCGCGGAGGAGGCCATCGGCGACCGCGTGGGCGCCGCCGCCGCCGTGGATGTCCGCACCGGCGAGGTGCTGGTGCTCGCCTCCAAGCCGGACTACGACCTCAACGATTTCGTGCCGCACCTCTCGCACGAAGAGGCGCAGGAGATCGAGGCCGCCGGCGCCTGGTACAACCAGGCCATCAGTGGCGCGTACCCGCCCGGGTCGATGTTCAAGCTCGTCACGGGCATCGCGGCCTTGCGCAGCGGGGCGGTCCAGCCCGACCAGCCGATCGCCGACTGCGAGGGGGTCATGATGGTGGGCAACAAGCGCTTTTACTGCGACAATGGCGAGGCGCACCACGGCGAGCTGCTGTTCCCCGAAGCCGTCGCCCGCAGCTGCGACATTTATTTCTACACCGCCGGCCTGCGCACGTCCCCGGACGTCATCGCCGCCGAGGCGCGGCGCTTCCACCTCGACCAGCCCACCGGCATCGAGCTGCCCAATGAGACCCGGCGCATGGTCGTGCCGGATCCCGCGTGGAAACAGCGCACGCAAAAGGAAACGTGGTTCCCGGGCGACACGGCCAACATGGCGATCGGCCAGGGCTTCGTGCTCGTCACCCCGCTGCAGATGGCGTGCTTCGCCGCCTCGCTCGCGCGCAACGAGCTTTTCACGAAACCCACCTTGCTGCACAACCCGAATGCGCCAACCCAGCATGCTCCGTCGACCGGCCTGAGCCAGGCGCAACGCGCCGCCCTGCTCAAGGGCATGGAGGAGGTGACGACGATTGGCACCGCCTATCCGCTCACGACGGTGGCGGCTTTCCAGGTGCCCGGCGTGCGGATCGCGGGCAAGACCGGCACGGCGCAGAAGCGCGTCCGCCAAGGCGACCAGGTCGGCACGATCAATTATGCCTGGTTCCTTTGCTTTGCGCCGATCGAGAACCCGGAGATCGCCGTCTGCGTGATGGTCGAGGGACAGACGATCGGCGAGAGCTATGGTGGCGGCCTGATCGCCGCGCCCGTCGCCAGCGCCGTGCTCCAGAAGTATTTTGCCAAGAAGTCCGAGCCGTCCACCAAGCCGGTGACGTTCAAGGTGCAGTGACCACCCGGAATTGGGCAGCAAGGTAGGGCGCGGACTCCGCTCCGCGCCGTCAGGCTGCCGGCCGAATTGACCAAAAATAGGTATGGTCCTGTCTTCACTTGGTTTGGCTCCCCTCTAGCAAGAGGGGTGGCGCGCCGCGCCGGGGTGTGTAGGCCGATCCGCCCCGGTCGTCGTGCAACTTCTCGCATGAAACTCCCTTTCGATCGCGCCCTCCTTAAGCTCGCGCGCGACCTGCGAAACAACAGCACACTCTCCGAAACCATGCTCTGGCCGTATTTGAAAGGACGCCAACGCAGCGGATATGACTTTCACCGGCAAAAACCAATCGACTGCTACATCGTCGATTTCTTCTGTCCTCGCTTGCTGCTCGCCGTCGAGATTGACGGCGCGAGCCACGATCTAAAGGGCGCGAAGGATGAAGAACGCCAACATCGGTTGGAGCAATTGGGCATCCGGTTTCTGCGGTTTGAGGATCGAACGGTGCGGTCGAACCCGGCGGCAGCAGCCGCGGCGATTGATCAGTGGATTGAAGCACACACCCCGCCCTTCGGGCACCCCTCTTGCTAGAGGGGACTTCGGCCGTGGCCGCCTTGACCTTCAGGCTGATGATGAGCGCTGCCTTGTCTCCTGCCTTCGCTCCCCTCTAGCAAGAGGGGTGGCGCTCGCCGCGCCGCAGCCCTGCGAAGGCGGGCGCAGCGCCGGGGTGTGTGATCTTCCCTACCGCCTCCGCCTCGCCTGCCGCGCGCGACGGAAAACCCCGGCCGGCTCGGGCCAGGTCTCGCGGCGCCCATAGCGCAGCCGCTGCAGGTCGGCGACCACATCGCCGGCCAGGGGAAGCGGGCGCACCTGCGCCAGGTAGCGCCCGGCCCGGCGGCGCACCGGGTCATATTCCTGCGGCCGGCGCCAGCCCAGCCAACGCTCCCACCCGGCCCGGGTCAGGCGCACCACGGCCCACAACGCCGCCAGTCCTGCCCCGACGGCGCCGGCCGCCCGCCCGACGCGGGCCGCGCTCCACGGTCGCGCCAGCCAGGCGCGCGCCCGCTTCGACGCGTCCTCGAGCCACAAGCGCAAGGCCGCGCCCGAATCCGCCGTGAACGATTTCACCTGCTCGATCATCTGCACCTGCGTGCGCGAATCGAAATTGACGATGCGCCGGTACCAGAGCACCCGCAGGCTGTCGAAGCGCGCCGACCAGCTGCTGTCCTGCACCTGTTGCGTTTGCGCCGTCGCGCCCGGGCCGCCGGCCACGGCGCCGGGGGTCGGATCGTATCGCACCCAGGCGGAGTGCCCGTCGTAAATCTCCGCCCAGGCGTGCGCATCCGAGTTGCGGACCATGAAATAATTCTGGAAGGCGTTCAGCACGCCGCCGTGGTAGCCGGCGATGACCCGCGCCGGGAATCCCGCCGAACGCGCGAGCACCGCCAGGCCGGCGGCGAAATACTCGCAGAAGCCCGGCTCGTTGGAGTCGAGCCAGCGCACGATGTCGTCGGTCCCGTCGCCCTTCGGCAGGCGCACCGACAACGCGTACGCGTGGCGCTTCTGCAGCCACTCCGTGGCCCGCCGGGCGAACTCGTCCGCATCCAGTTTCGCCCCGCCGGTGATCTCGCCCACGATGCGCTGCAACACCGCCTCGTTCGACGGACCGGCGGGTCCGCGCAGCGTCACCAGCGGATCGTAGTGGAAGTGCTGCCCCTCGGTCAGCGGGTGCTCCCGGGCGTAGGCGAGCTGCTGCGGGAAACTCGCGTCCGTCTGGCGCGAGGCCAGCTCGACCTCCTCGAGCTGGAACGCGGTCATGCTCAAGGGTTCGGTCCGCAGCGCCACGATGCGCTGGCGCACGCTCATCTGGACCGGCACCAGGTCGCGCATGCGCAGGATCCCGTACGTGCCCGGCAGCGGCAGGAAGCGGCTGACGCCGGGCTCGACGTAGAAGGTCCAGACGCCGCCCACCGCGGCCGCCGGCCGCCCGATGGCGCGCCCGCGGAACAGTTGCGCCAGCCGCTGGTTCCGGAGCAGTTCGCCCTTGAGCCCGGCCGACACGCGAAAGCCTTCCGGCGTGTATTCGTCCAGGACCACCAGCCGCCAGTACGGCGCCTCGCGGACGCCCGCGGCGTCCGTGAGGTCGACGCGCATCGCCACGCTGTCGTCGCGGATGAGCTCGGTCACGTCGCCGAAGCGCACCGTGTCGCTGAACCCGGTGCGGCTGTGCCGGGTGATGTATTTGTCGAGGAAGAAACCGCTCGCCACCTCGAAGCGCGGGATGACGACGAACAGCGCCGCGGAAAACGCCACCACGACGAGGAAGAGCCCCGCGGCGAAACCGAGCAGCCGCCAGTCGGCGACCAGCCGCATCCGCCCGAAGAACCGCCGCCAGTCGCCCCGCGCCCAGGGCGGGCACTGGCTCATCTCCTCGTAGGTGAGCGCCGTGTGCGTGTTTTCCGTCAGGTCGATCAGCGTCACGACAAACAGGAACCCGAGGGCGCAGGCCGTGAACAGGAGCAGCAGGAAGGCGAAGCCCAGCGACACCGTCAGCACGCCCGCCACCACGATCAGGAAAAGCCCGAGCACCAGGAGCTGCAGGTCCTCGCGCTTGCGGCGGTAGGACACCGCGCGATACAGCACGAGCAGGATGCCCAGCCGGATGAGCACCGGGAGCGTGTCCGGGCTGAAATAGAAATCCAGGGCCATCGCGGCGATGATCGCGGGCACCGCCAGGCGCCAGACGAGCGCGGGCACCCGCGCCGGCAGCTGGGGCCACGCCAGGGCGGCGAGGATCAGCGCGCAGGCGGCCCCGACCAGGCCGAGCGCCTCGATGTCGAGGAAGAACACGGTCCACACCGAGACGATGGCCAGCGCCCCGCCCAGGAGCCATTTGAGCCGCCGCAGCTCGTCGAGGCTAAGCTGATGCGATCTCGCGTCCATCGACGAGGGCCACCACGCCGCGCGTGCCGGCGGGCGCAAAGGTGACCAGGTTTCCGACCGTTGGGGGCGGGGTGCCCTCACCCCGCCTCGTTTCCATTCCGCGGGGTGCGGGCACCCCGCCGCCCGGTGCCAGCGGCTGGAGCCGGGCCAGGTCATTCAGGAAGATCTCGACATCGCGCAGGCGGCGGGTCTCGAGCGGCGTGCCGCCGTTCAGCACCACGCCGCGCAGCCGGCCCGCGGCAAACAGGTCCTCGGCCATCGTGCCGGCGAAGCTGCAAAGCAGTTCGAACTGCTCCGGGTGCGGCCACGCCGGCGCGCGCGTGTCGAGGCTCAGCATGAACCCGTCGTGGCTCTCGGCCGCGAACTGCCGGATCATCAGCTGCCCGAGGCGCGCGCTGGCCTTCCAATGAATGAGCCGGTGCGAGTCGCCAACCTCGTATTTCCGCAGCGCCAGCAGGTCGTCGCCCGTGCCCACCCGCGCCGTGCGCTGGCCCTGCGAACCGCCGTGCGCCGCCATCGCGCCGGACCAGCGGTACTCGACCTGCGCCGGCCAGACCAGCACCGGCCGCCGCAGCCCGGTGCCGATGCTCTTCTTGAGGAAGCCGAAGGGGAACAGCGAGCCGACGGCCACCAGCTCGATGAAGGCCTCGCCGCGCCGGTCCGGCTTCACCACCCAGTCGAGTTCCGCGCTGCCGCCCGGCTCGAGGCGCTCGCGCATGAACAGCTGGCCGCGCGTCACGAGTTTCTCGGCCGCGGCCAGGATCTCGCGGACGCGCAGGTCCTTGCCGGAGGCCTCGTCCGGCAGCTCCAGCCGCGGCTGGGTCAGCAGCTCGAACCACAGGCCGTAGGTCGGCAGCCACTTCTTGCTGTTGCGGACCTCGACCGAGGCAAAGGTCTCGTGCCCGGCACGCCACGGCCCGGCCGGCCGCAGCCGCCAGCTCACGCCGGTGAAATTGAACCATGACATCAGCCCGCTGAGGAGCAGGCAGGCGAGCAGCAGCGAGAGCGTGATGAACAGGATGTTGCTCGCGGTGTTGTAGGCGGCGGTGCCGATGCCCATGGCCAGCCCGATGAGGAACAACCCCGGGATCGTCGGCGCGATGCGATGGCGCTTGGGCGGGAACACCAGCGACCACAGCAGCGTCCGCCAGCTGAAGACCCGCCGGCGGCGTTCGGTCGCACCGGGGCCGTGCCAGTCGAAGCTCGGCGACGCGGCGCCTGCAGTCGCGGAATTCATGGCTCGCTTCGACAAGTATCAGGATTCAAGGACCAAGTTCCAAGGGATCGGAACCAACCATTGCTCACAGAGGCGCCTCGCGGTTGTTGATACTTGGTTCTTGTTACTTGTGACTTCTACTCGGGCACGGGCACGGCCGCGATGATCCGCCGCAGGGCGGCCAGCACGGTGCGGCGCTCCTCCAGCGCGTCCGAAGTCTGCCGGGCCAGCGTCAGGCGGTGGGCCAGCACCGCGCCGGCCATCGCCTGCACGTCGTCGGGCACGATGAAATCGCGGCCGAGGACGAGGGCGCGGGCCTGCGCCGCGACTCGCAGCGACAGGCCGCCGCGCACGCTGACTCCCGCCTTGAATTCCGCCTCGGTGCGCGTCGCGGTCACAATCTGCAGGATGTAATCGAGCACGCTGTCCTCGACGAAAACCTTCCCGGCCAGCGCCTGCATCTTCAGGATGTCCGAGCGCGTGACGACCGGGTTGATGCCGATGGCGTCGTAGCCGAGCCGCGGCGTGCGCAGGATCTCGAGTTCGTCACCCGGCTGCGGGTAGCCCATCTGGAGCCGCATCAGGAAGCGGTCCATCTGGCTTTCCGGGAGCGGGAACGTGCCCTCGTAGTCGACCGGGTTCTGCGTGGCCACGACCATGAAGGGCGACCCGACCGCGTGCGCCTCGCCGTCGACCGTCACCTTGCCGCGATCCATCACCTCGAGCAGGGCGGACTGCGTCTTGGGCGTCGCGCGGTTGATCTCGTCCGCCAGCACGATGCTCGCGAACACGGGGCCCGGCTTGAAGATGAACTCCTTGACGTTCTCGTCGTAGATCGAGACGCCGGTGACGTCCGTCGGCAGCAGGTCGCTGGTGAACTGGATGCGCGAGAAGCCGCAGTCCATCGACCGGGCGAGCGAATACGCCAGCGTGGTCTTGCCGACGCCCGGCAGGTCCTCGATGAGCAGGTGGCCGCCGGCCAGCAGGCAGACCAGCGTTTGCTCGATCACGTCATCCTTGCCCCGGATCGTCAGGCGCATGTTGGCCTTCAGGCGGGCAATGGCGTCGCGCGTGGCCGCAACCTCCGCGGCAGGGGCAAAATCACTCATGGAGCCAGTCAACGCACAAGGCCAGCCGGGGCAAACGGATTCCCATCCGCCACCGATTGAAATTTACGTTCCCGGTGCGGTGCGGATAAATCGCCCGTGCCCGCCCGAACTCCCGCCCCGTGAAAAATTCGCGAATCCGCTCCTGCCTCCCCTCGCTCCTGTCCACGCTCCTGCTTGGCGCCGGCGGCTGCGCCACGCGCGGGCCCAATCACGTTTACCTCGTCCGGGCGGCGGCGGAGGCCGTCGAGGACGTCGGACCCGCCGGCCACGACCTGGCTCATGCCGTCCACGACGGCGAGAGCGCGACGGGCCTCGCGTACGATTTCAACACGGACCACCTGTTCCTGCGGATCGCCCCCGCCCAGGTCATTCGCGTCATCGAACGCCCCTCCGGGAAGGTCCTGCGCGAGATGCCGCTCGGCGATGACTGCAAGTCCACCGCCGGCCGCGACGGCCGCTTTGCGCCCGCGGACCTGGCGATTCGTTCGAGCGATCGCCACCTTTTCGCCGTCGGTGCCGACGGACGATCCGTCGTCGAGCTCACCCTGTACGGCGGTTTCGTCCGGCGCCTTGCGGTCACCGGGTGCGAGGACGCGATTCGCGGGCTCGCCTACGACCAGCGCGACGGACGCCTGCTGGTGCTGGGCCTCCAACAGGGCGTGCCGCGGGTTGGTGCGCTCGGGCCGGACGGGCACGTCACCTATTACGTGACATTCGCCATCCCGGTCTCGGCCGTTTCGCTGGGCTACGACTCGGACGCCCGGCACCTCTTTGTGCCGCTGGCGGACGGGACCACGCTCGGCGAATTCGACGAAACCGGCGCGCTCGTCCGGTCGATTCCCGGTGTGCCCGGCGCCGCCATCACCGCGGTCGACGCCGGCCCGCGCTCGTTCGTGCGGGTGTTCTGAGCGCGGCTTGAGGCAAACTGTCTCTGGAGGATTGGAATGGGAGGCGGGGTGCCCTCACCCCGCGGCGCAGCGGGACGAGGGCGTCCCGCCTCCGAATGCGGTCGGAAACCGGCCGCTCACCCCACCCAGCTTATCGCCTGGATGCGGCGGGCGAGTTCGATGTCCTTCGCGGTCACCTTGCCGCCGGCGTCGTGCGTGTTGAGCCGGATCGCGACTCGGTTGTAGACGTTGGTCCAGTCGGGATGATGGTCCATCGCCTCGGCCTCGAAGCCCACGCGGACCATGAACGACATGGCGGAACGAAACGTGTCGAACTTGAACGCCTTCACGAGCGCATCCTTCTCCCACGACCAGCCGGGCAGGCCCGCCAGCGCGGCCTCGATTGCGGCTTTTTCCAGAGGTTTGGCCATCCTTCGAGCGATAGCCAGCCCCCGGTCGAGTGCAAGTGCAGGGCACCGCGACGCCGAAACCGGCGATGGCGGACGCCCGGCCCGGCGCGGCAAACCTTTTCGACAACGCGGCTTGTCAAAGCTGCGGGGGGCCCCCTAAATCGCTCCCTTACTGCATGAGCCAATCCGGGCCCGACCCAGTTCCCCAGCATGTCGCCATCATCATGGACGGCAACGGCCGCTGGGCGAAGCAGCGCGGGCTCCCGCGCCTCGAGGGCCACCGGCGGGGCGTGGAAACCGTCCGCACCGTGGTCGACGCGGCGCGCGAACTCGGCATCCGCTACATCACCCTCTACGCCTTCTCCGTCGAGAACTGGCGCCGGCCCGCGGAGGAGGTTTCCGGGCTGATGGGCCTGCTCGATTATTTTCTCAAGCGCGAGCTGAACAACCTCATTAAGGAAAAGGTGCGGCTGCACACGATCGGCCGCACCGAGGCGCTGCCCGCGAACGTCCGGCGCGAACTCGACCGGGTGAAGGAAGCCACGAAGGACTTCCGCGACTGGAACCTCGTGCTGGCGCTCAACTATGGTGCGCAGACCGAGGCGGCCGACGCCGCCCGGGCCTATGCCGAGGCCGTCCTGGCCGGCCGCGAGCAGCCGGCCGACGCCACCTGGGAGCGCTTCCGCCGGTATTTCTACACCGCCGACCTGCCCGACCCGGACCTGCTCATCCGCACCTCGGGCGAGCTCCGCATCTCCAATTTCCTCATGCTGCAGCTGGCCTACGCGGAAATGGTCTTCACGCCGGTGCTCTGGCCCGACTTCGGCAAGGCCGACCTGCAGGCGGCAATCGACGAGTTCCGCAAACGCGAGCGCCGCTACGGCCAGACCACCGAACAGGTCAGGGCCAGCGCCAGCTGAACCTGCCCTCCCGAACCGCGTGGCCTCCCGCATCCTGAGCACCATCGTCCTCTGGGCCGTCATCCTGGCGAGCCTGTGGTTCTTCGGGGCCCACGCGGCGGTGGCGCTCGTCACGATCCTGTCCGCGCTGACGTTGCACGAGTTCTACGTCCTCGTCGAAAAGATGGGCCACCGGCCGTTCCGCTGGATGGGCCTCGCCTGCGGCGTCCTCATCACCGCGGGCCCCTATTACCTGGCCTGGTTCACCGACGCGGCGGAGCTCGTCGACAACCTCGCCCCGGGCCTGGTGGTGCTCGCGCTCATCGCGAGCTGCGCCCGCGTGCTGAAGGAGCGCGACACGAGCAATCGCATGGAGACGATCGTCGCCACCGTCGCCGGCGTGCTCTACGTCCCGTTCATGCTGGAGTTCCTGGTCCGCATCCTCATGCGCGAGTCGGACAGCGGCGACAACCTCGCCCTCTGCCTGTGGGTCGTCGCGGTCTCGAAATTCTGCGACGTCGGCGCGCTGCTCGCCGGCCTGGCGTTCGGGCGCCACAAGCTCGCGCCGGTCATCAGCCCGAAGAAGACCTGGGAGGGCGCGGTCGGCGGCGTGCTCGTTTCCTCCGGCGTGGGCGCGGGGCTCGCCTTCCTCCTTTCGGCGCGCCTGCCCGAGACCTTCACCCCGTCGCTCGCCGCCGCCATCGCCGCGCCGCTGGCCATCGTCACCATCATTTCCGACCTCATGGAGTCCGCCCTGAAGCGCCGCGCCGATCTCAAGGACACCGGCCGCCTCATTCCCGGCATCGGCGGCGCCTTCGACCTGACCGACAGCCTGATCCTGACGGCGCCCGTGGCGTACTTCATCTTCATGTTCGTGGAGTGAACGAGCCGAATCATCCATTGGATTTGAGGCGGGGTGCCCTCACCCCGCGGGAACCGGCATCGGGACGTTTGGCCTCGTGGGGTGAGGGCACCCCGCCTCCACCCTGGCGGATGCATTGCCGCTCGTGACCACTTCATCAAAAAAACGCGTCGTCCTCCTCGGGGCCACCGGCTCCATCGGCGAGAACACCCTGCGGGTCATCGCCGCGCATCGCGACCGCCTCGAGCTGCTGGCGGTCGCGGCCCACGGGCGGCACGAGCAACTGGCCGCGATTGCGCGCCGGTTCGGCGTGCGGCAGGTCGGTCTCTGGGACCCGGCGGCCCTGCAGGCGGCGCGCGCGGGCGGCGGCTTCGCGGCCGGCACCCAGTTCCACGGCGGCACCGAGGGACTCGTGCGACTCGCCACGCTGCCCGAGGCCGACATCGTCCTCGTGGCCATCGTGGGCACCACGGCCCTGCAGCCGGTCCTCGCCGCGATCGAGGCCCGCAAGACCGTCGCCCTCGCCTCGAAGGAAATCCTCGTGCTGGCCGGCAAGTTCGTGATGGCGGCCGCCCGCGCCAGCGGCAGCGCGCTGCTGCCGGTGGACAGCGAGCACAACGCCGTCTTCCAGTGCCTCGCCGGCCACCGCGCGAGCGATGTCCGGCGGCTCGTCCTGACCGCGTCCGGCGGCGCGTTCCGCGACTGGCCGCTCGAGAAGCTCGCCGCAGCGACGCCGGCGGATGCCTTGAAGCACCCCAACTGGGCAATGGGGCCGAAGATCACGGTCGATTCCGCCACCCTGGCCAACAAGGGCCTCGAGCTGATCGAGGCGCAAAAGCTGTTCGGGCTGCAACCGGCCCAGTGCCAGACCGTCCTCCACCCGCAAAGCATCGTGCATTGCCTCGTGGAATTCACCGACGGGTCGATGCTGGCGCAGCTGTGCCCGCCCTCGATGACCTTTCCGATCCAGCACGCCCTGCTGCATCCGGACCGCGCGCCGGCCGCCACCGACGCGCCCCTGTCGCTCGACCAGCTCCTGCGCCTGGATTTTCGCCCGGTGGACGAGGCGCGTTACCCCTGCCTGCGGCTGGCCCGCGAGGCCATGGCCGCCGGCGGCACCGCCCCGGCGGTGTTCAACGCCGCCAACGAGGTGGCCGTGGCGGCCTTCCTGAAAAACCTCGCGCCCTTCCTTGCGATTCCGCGGGTTATCGAACAGACTCTGGGCGTGCTCGGCGCCCGGGAGCCGGCCACCCTCGATGAGGTCCTGCTCGTCGATGCCGAAGCCCGCCGCACCGCCCAACAATTCATCCGCTAATGTCCGCCATCCGTCATCCTGCGCTCCGCGCGGGATGACGGGCCCGCACCATGGAAATCCTCGCCGGCATTTTCAGCAACGTCTGGTCGATCCTCCTCATCGTCCTGTTCTTCGGCGGCTCGATCTTCGTCCACGAGCTCGGCCACTTCCTCGCCGCCCGGCGGCGCGGGGTGAAGGTGGCGCGGTTCTCCATCGGTTTCGGCCGCGCCCTCTGGCAATGGGTCGGCCAGGATGGCGTCGAGTACCGCATCGCGTGGCTGCCGCTCGGCGGCTACGTGGCGCTGCCGCAGCTGGCCGACATGCCGATGATCGAGGGCGAGACCGACGGCGCGGACCACCTCCCGCCGGTCGATTATGCGTCCCGCATGATCGTCTTTGTCGCCGGCGCCCTCTTCAACGTGCTCTTCGCCTTCCTCCTCGCCTGCGCCCTGTGGTGGGCCGGCCAGCCGACCAGCGAGGACCTCTCCACGACGCGCATCGGCTACGTCGCCAAGACCATCACGCTCGTCGACAACACCACGGTGCCGAGCCCCGCGCTCCAGGCCGGCCTCCAGGTGGGCGACACCATCCGCGCGATCGACGGCGCCCGGGTGAACGACTGGTCCGAGCTGCTGCAGACGCTCGTGACGAGCTCGGGCGTCACGGCCGACGGCCAGCGCCAGGCGGTCTTCACGATCGACCGCGGCGGCCGCACCCTGGACGTGAAGGTGTTTCCGCGCCTCTCGGGCGAGGACCAAAACCGCAAGGTCGGCATCATGCCCGCCTACACGCCGATCGTGCACAGCGTGCCGGAGGATTCCTTCGCGCGAAAGATCGGCCTGCAGGCCGACGACCAGCTGAAGACGCTCGACGGCGCGCCGCTCCTGAACCTCGTCACCCTGATGGACCGGATGCAGGAGAAGCCCGCCGCGGGCTTCACGCTGGGCGTGCTGCGCGGCGACCGGATGGTCGACATCAAGGTGCCCGCCGGGCGGCCCGCCGACACCTCCGCCTTCCTGGGCGCCGCCTTTCGCACCAACTATGGCCTCGTGCACGTCAACCCCTTCGCGCAGGTCTACAGCCAGGTGCGGATGACGGTGCGGGTGTTCGCCAGCCTCCTCCAGCCGCATTCCGACATGGGCCTGTCGAAGCTGAGCGGCCCGGTCGGCATCGGCCGGATCTACTGGGACGCCTCCAAGGCCGGCCTGCGCTACGTCGTCTGGATCGCGATCCTCGTGAACATCAACCTGGCCATCTTCAACCTGCTCCCCATCCCGGTCCTCGACGGCGGCCACATGCTTTTTGCCACGATCGGCCGGATCCGCGGCCGCGCGCTGCCGCTGAACTTCGTCGCCACCATGCAGGGGATTTTCCTCGTGCTGTTGATGTCGATGATGGCGTACGTGACCATCTTCGGCGACCTGCGCCGCATCGTCCGCGACAACCGCGCCGAGGCGGCGGTGAAGGAGACCGCCCCGGCTGAGACAAGTAACAAGTAACAGGTTCACAAGTACCAGGCGGGGACGCAGGATGCCGGGTCTTGTTACTTGATACCTGGGCACCTGATACTTCTTCTTTCGTCATGTCCTACTGCGCCTCCCGCTTCCAGACCGTCCGCCGACGCACCGTCGAGGTGAAGGTCGGCGGCGTCGGCGTCGGCGGGACCAACCCGATCCGGGTGCAATCGATGACGACCAGCGACACCCAGGATGTCGCGGCGACGGTGCGCCAGTCGATCGCACTGGCGGAGGTGGGCTGCGAGATCATCCGCATCACCGCGCCCAACGTCGCCGCGGCGAAATGCCTCAAGGACATCCGCGCGCAGTTCACCGCGGCCGGCTTCGGTCACGTCCCCCTCGTCGCCGACATCCACTTCCTGCCGTCGGCCGCCATGGAGGCGGTCGAGCACGTCGAGAAGGTCCGGGTCAATCCCGGCAACTACGCCGACAAGAAGAAATTTGCCGTCAAGGAATACAGCGACGCCGACTACGACCGCGAACTGCAGCGGCTGCACGACGCGTTTTCGCCTCTGGTGAAGCGCGCGAAGGAGCTCGGCCGCGCGATGCGCATCGGCACCAACCACGGTTCGCTTTCCGACCGCATCATGAACCGGTACGGCGACACGCCGCTCGGCATGGTCGAAAGCGCCCTCGAGTTCCTCCGGATCGCCCGGTCGCACGATTACCACGCCATCATCCTCTCGATGAAGGCAAGCAACCCGAAGGTGATGATCCAGGCCTACCGCCTGCTCGTGGAACGGATGGCGCGGGAGGACATGCACTATCCCCTTCACCTGGGCGTGACCGAGGCCGGCGACGGCGAGGACGGCCGGATCAAGGGCGCCATCGGCATCGGCAGCCTGCTGCTCGACGGCCTGGGCGATACCATCCGCGTCTCGCTGACCGAGGATTCCGTGTACGAGATCCCCGTCGCGCAGGCGATCGCGGCCAAGGCGATGAGCTTGTGGGTGAACGGTAGGGACGGACCGCCGGGCCGTCCGTCAAGCGCGGCGCGCCCAGCGGTCGCGCCCTACCCCTCCGACACAATCGACCCCTACCACTTCACCCGCCGCGAAACGGTCACGCTGCCCATCACCGAACGCTGCGCCGTGGGGCCGGAACAGCCGCCCCGTGTCATCGTGCGCACACCGCTCGAGCAGCTCGCGGAAACGCTCGGCGCCCTGGGCTCGCCCCGCCTCAAGGACACTCCCGCCGAGGGCCTGCTCGTCCCCGTGGCGTCGATCGGAGAACTCGCCCGCCTATGCGAATTCCTCGCTGGAGGCGGGGTGCCCTCACCCCGCGCACACGACGCCCCGCCGGGTGTGGGCACCCGGCCTCCCAGCCCGGGCAGCCTGCCGGTCGAGTTCCTCGCCCTGGAAGTCGCCCCGGCGCTCTCGCCCGACCTGCTGCAGCCGCTGCTCGCGCTGAGCAAGGGCCGCGTCATGCTCGTGCGGCGCTTCGACGCCGGCGACACCGGGGCGTTCGGCCCATTCGTCGATCTCGTCCGCCGCCACCACCAGGTGCTCGCCGCCGACATCGCGCCCGAGGACTTCGACGCTTTCGCGGCCGAGGTGACGCGCCTGGGCGACGCCGGACTGGTGTTCACCCTTTCCGCGCCGCGGCTCACCCCAGCCGCCCACGCGATCGGCGCCTGGCGGCGGCTCGCCGAACGCCTGAAGCAGGCCGGGTCGAAGGCGCCCCTCTGGATCCGCAACACCGCCGCCACCGCGATCGCCGGCGACAACACCTTCCTGTCGCGGCTGCTCGAGGCGAGCTTCCTGACCGGCAGCCTCCTGTGCGACGGCCTCGGCGATTTCGTCAGCATCGAGACCGAGGCCGACGCCACCCGCGCCACCAGGCTCGCCTACAACATCCTGCAGGGCGCCGGGGCGCGCATCTCCAAGACCGAGTTCGTCGCCTGCCCGAGTTGCGGCCGCACGCTGTTCGACCTGCAGAGCACGACGCAGCGCATCCGCACCCAGACCGGGCACCTGAAGGGCGTGAAAATCGCAATCATGGGCTGCATCGTGAACGGTCCCGGCGAGATGGCGGACGCCGATTTCGGCTACGTCGGCGGCGCGCCCGGCAAGATCAACCTCTACGTCGGCAAGAACTGCGTCCAGTACAACATCCCGCAGGCCGAGGCCGATGCACGCCTCATCGCGCTCATCCGCGAGCACGGCAAGTGGACCGATCCCGAGCCGCACCAGCTTTCGCCCGCGTAGCGGAAGTCCTGTAGCGGCGGTCTATGACCGCCGTCATTGCGATGCTCATGGAGCGCCGCTGCAGAATTGCCCGGGTCGACCGGCTGGTATTTTGCGCTTACGCACATCGCTTCAGCCGGCAGGCCAGCTTTCGCCCGCGCAGCGGTTCGCCTGGTCATCCGTGGAGGCGGGGTGCCCTCACCCCGCGTGCCGGCCTCGAACCTTATGCCTCGCGGGGTGC
>DASZXO010000019.1:0-2399 GCA_035545835.1 Lacunisphaera sp. | reverse complement strand
ACGCGAAAGGGCTCGGCCATTGCGACTTTCTCCGCCACGACGGCGCACGATAAGGGATCGGTTGCGGAAACCACCTAAACACGCGCTCCACACGGATTGCAATAATCGGCCCCGCTGTCTGGCATGCTTACAAACTAAGCGGCGATCAAGCGTTCTGCGCGTCCCAGACGGTACGATTGCCGATGGGCCATCCGGCGGGCTTTGCCTGTACAGTCAGAGTGATAGTGTCCGCCGCGGACAGGGAGGAAGACTATGATGCTTCGTTTGGACAAGTTTGCCGAGGCGAAATTGGCGGCCGACCCGTTCAAGTACGTGGTCGTGAAGCAGTTTATCGAGCCCGGCGCCCTCGACGGCGTGCGCGCAGACTTTCCCGAGGTGCCGGGCCCGGGCTCGCATCCTCCGGCACAGCTCAGGATCGCGGGCCGTTTCAAGGCGCTGATGGACGAGATGCTCGGCGACGATTTCCGGCACGCCGTCGAGCGGAAGTTCGACATCGACCTCACCGGCCGCCCGACCATGTATACGGTGCGCGGGTTCACACGGGCCCGCGACGGCAAGATCCATCCGGACAGCGAGACCAAGCTGATCACCGTCCTGCTCTATCTGAACGATGATCACTGGTCGAACGACGGCGGCCGGCTGCGGCTACTGCGCAGCGCCACCGACCTTGAGGATTTCGTCGAGGAAGTGGAACCGGCCGGAGGCACCCTGCTCGTCTTCAAGCGCGAGGACTATAGCTGGCACGGCCACCACAGTTTCGACGGCCCGCGCCGCGCGATCCAGCTCAACTGGGTGACCGACCAATCGGTTGTGCGCCGCGAACAGGGACGTCATGGCCTCGGCTCGATGATCAAGGGTCTGTTCGGCGGCGCCAAGAAAACCGTCGACGCCTAGAGTTGCCCCACCCAGCATTCCCGGAGCCATCGCGCGGGTTTCGTGCGGTAGAGCCACTCGCCTCGATATCCGACCAGCGCCTCTTCCATTTTCGGCGTGCCGTGGAAGCACATGACGCGGGTGTCCGGCGGCAGGCGCGGCTCGACGAAGAAGTTGAGCGGCGGCCACGGGATGGCGTCGCGCTTGAAGCTCGCGATCCAGCGCGGCGGGAAATAGGCGAAGTCGCCATGGGTCTGGGCGGCGAGCGAGGTGTACTTCTGCTCGGAATATTTCGCCCGGGCGGCGGCCGCGAACGGATCGGCGGCAAATTCGGCGTAGAGATAGCCGTGGCGGCCGGGATCGAAGCGAAAGACGGAGCCGTGGCCGCCCGGCTGGCCGCGCCGCGCCTCGCGCCACTCGGCGCGCATGCACATTTTGCCGGGCGCGAAATCGAACAGGTCGTCAAGCGGACCGGTGATGGCGACGTCGATATCGAAGCCGAGCACCGGTCCTTCGATACCGGCGAGGCCCGGCCGGAACAAGCTGATCTTGCGCCAGGCGCCGCGCCGCTTCGGCTCGCTCATCAGCCGCAGCAATTCCGCTTCGAACGGCTCGACCGGCAGCGGATGGACCTCCACCGCCGCGGCGATGCCTTCCGGCCTGTCGGTGAAGCAGAGGAAGCGGAACGGCCGCTTCAGAAAGCGCGCGACGCCGGCGTATAGCCGGTTGACGTAGTACGGCGGGTACTTGTCGCCCCACTTGATGCAAACGACGTTGGCGGGAGCCATCACGAAGGGGTGCTCGCGCCCGGCCTTAAGCCGGCGAAAATGGAGGGCATCGACTATCCCGGGGATACGAGTGCGCAGATTGGTACACCATGCCCGACGCGCGGGCCAACACCCCCTGTCGCCGCCGGCAGCCCCCTGCCGGCCTTGCGCCGCTTGCATAGCTCGCGTTACGGCCTACATTCCACGCGGCCGGGCTGAATCGGCCGAAACCGGGTTCACAGTTGGCGGCGCCCGTTGGTTTTGCGGGCGGAGGCAGCGGAAATCATGCACGCGAAGGCGATGATCATTGGCTCTGGTCCGGCGGGGTATACGGCGGCGATCTATGCGGCCCGCGCCATGCTGGAGCCGGTGCTGATCGCCGGGCTGACGGTCGGCGGGCAACTGACCACGACCACCGACGTGGAAAACTACCCGGGCTTCGCCGACATCATCCAGGGCCCGTGGCTGGTGGAGCAGATGAAGGCACAGGCCGAGCACGTCGGCACGCGCTTCGTCCACGACCACATCACCTCGGTCGAGCTGTCGCGGCGGCCGTTCGTGCTCCACGGCGATTCCGGCACGACCTACACCTGCGACACGCTGATCATCGCGACCGGGGCGGAAGCCCGGTGGCTGAACCTGCCCTCGGAGCAGAAGTTCCGCGGCTATGGCGTCTCGGCCTGCGCCACCTGCGACGGCTTCTTCTACAGGAACCGCGAGGTGGTGGTGGTCGGGGGCGGCAACACCGCGGTCGAGGAG
>DASZXO010000018.1:0-25456 GCA_035545835.1 Lacunisphaera sp. | reverse complement strand
GAACCTGCGATGCCACGCTTCGCCTGCGTCAGCGCGCGGCCAGCGCGGCGGCCGCGGCGCGAACCCGCGGCCAGTGCACGTCCGGGATGGCGGCGCCGAGGTGCTGGACGCATTCGGCGCCCAGGAGCGAACCGATGGCGCCGGCGGCGGGCAGCGAGCGACCGCGCAGGTAGCCGAACAGGAACCCGGCGGCCCAGGCGTCGCCGGCGCCGGTGGTGTCGACCACCCGCCCGACCTTGACCGGCTCGATCCGGTGCAGGCCCGCGCCGTGCGCAATCCAGGCGCCGTCCTTGCCCAGCTTGACGGCGGCGATGCCGCCGTAGCCGGCGAGACGCCGCGCCTGCTCATCATAGGGGGCGTCCGACTGGAACAGCGCGCGGATCTCGTCCTCGTTGGCGAAGATGACGTGCACGCCCTGCTTGATCTGCGCGAGCAGCCAGTCGCGGGCGACGTTGACGACCTCGAAGGACGACAGGTCGATGCTGAGCGTGCAGCCGGCGGCGCGCGCGGAGGCGACGACCTGGTCGGCGAGCGCGGGGTTGAACATCAGGTAGCCCTCGATGTGGGCGTGGCGCGCGCCGGCGAAATCGGCGGCGGAGATTTCATCCGGGCTGAGCGTCATCGCGGCGCCGAGGTGGGTGCGCATGGTCCGCTGCCCGTCGGGTGTGACGAGCGAGAGGCAGCGGCCGTTGGGCAGGGTGGCGTGCTTGAAGCGCGAGCCGTCGGCCCCGGCGGCGGTGAAATGCGTGAGGTAATCGCGGGCCGTCGGGTCGCCGCCGACCTTGCCGACGTAGGTCGCGCGCAGGCCCAGCCGGGCGGCACCGAGGATGGCGTTGGCCGCCGAGCCGCCGGGGGCGATCGCGTACCCGGTGTCGAGCCGGCCGACGAGTTGCGCGATGTCGGTGCCGTCGACCAGCACCATGCCGCCCTTGTCGCCGGCGACATGGCGCGTGAGGAACGCGTCCGGCACATGGGCCAGGAGGTCCATGATGGGATTGCCGACGCCGACGAGATCGAAGGTGGGGGAGGACATGGAAGGATTCGAAACTTGTGGGGCGGGGTCGCCGAACCCCGCCTGAAACCGAGGCGGGATCAGCGATCCCGCCCGACCTCAGCTCACCGTCAGGCTGGTGGCGAGGATCGGCTCGTCGTCGACTTCGATGACGATGGAATAGTCGCCGGGTTGCTCAAAGCGCAGGTTGCGCAGCTCGTTGATGAGGTTGATGCGGTGGAGCGGGCTCTGGGACTCGAACTCGCGGTGGAGGAGTTCGGCCGGGTTGGTCGGGTCGAGGCCCATCGACATGCGGATGCGGTGGGTGCCCGGCTGGACGTCGGTCAGCGTCAGGAACCACACCATGTACGGGTGGACGACCGGGAACGACCGCGCCTTGATGTTGGAGAACACGCCGAGGATGGTGTGTTTGCCGGACGCCGGGTCGATGTGGACGCCGTCGCAGGTGATCCAGGCCAGGAGGGAGGGTTTCGACTGCACGCGGTCCCGACGTTGACCCCGGGCAAGGCCCAGCGGCAAACCATTTCCTCCGCTTTCGCGCGCGTAAATTGTCCCCGGAACACCTTTTTCTTGTGTATGGTTCCGGCCCGCCTTTTACCCAAGGGCGATGAAGTATATTTTCGTCACCGGCGGGGTGGTTTCATCCTTGGGCAAGGGGCTCACGGCGGGTGCGCTGGGCGCCTTGCTCGAAATGCGCGGGCTCAAGGTGCGCATCCAGAAGTTCGATCCCTACCTCAACGTCGATCCGGGCACGATGAGCCCGTTCCAGCACGGCGAGGTGTACGTGCTCGACGACGGCGCCGAGACCGACCTCGACCTCGGCCATTACGAGCGCTTCACCTCCGGCAGGCTCTCGCGCCACAACAGCCTTTCCTCCGGCCAGATCTATGAGGCCGTCATCGCCAAGGAGCGCCGCGGCGACTACCTCGGCAAGACCGTGCAGGTGATCCCGCACGTGACGAACGAGATCAAGCGCCGCATCTACGGCGGCGGCAAGGGCGTCGACGTGCTCATCACCGAGATCGGCGGCACGACCGGCGACATCGAGGGCCTGCCGTTCCTCGAGGCGATGCGGCAGTTCGCGCTCGAGGTGGGGCCGCGCGACTGCGTGTTCATCCACGTCACGCTGATCCCGTTCCTCAAGGCCGCGGGCGAGCTCAAGACCAAGCCGACGCAGCAGAGCGTGGCGAAGCTGCGCGAGATCGGCATCCAGCCGCATTTCCTCGTCTGCCGCTGCGACCACCCGATGTCGCCCGAAATGCGCGAGAAGCTCTCGATGTTCTGCAACGTGCCGGTGAAGGCGGTGATCGAGGAGATGGACGTCGGCTCGTCGATCTACGAGCTGCCGCTGATGCTGCAGAAGGAAGGCCTCGACAGCCAGGTCGTGCAGCAACTCGGGCTCAAGGTCCGCGCCAACCCCAAGAACGTCTGGGCCGAGGTCGTCCGCCGCATCCAGTCGCCGAAGCACGAGGTGAAGATCGGCGTCGTGGGCAAATACATCGAGCTGCAGGACGCGTACAAGTCGGTCTACGAGTCGCTGGCGCACGCCGGCATCGCCAACCATGCGCGGGTGAAGATCGTGCGGGTCGACGCCGAGGAGCTGGAGACGAAGGCCGGGCTGGCGCAGCTGAAGAACCTCGACGGCATCCTGGTGCCCGGCGGCTTTGGCGACCGCGGGATCGAGGGCAAGATTGCCGCGGCGGGCTACGCGCGGAAGAACAGGATTCCCTACTTTGGGCTGTGCCTCGGGCTCCAGGTGGCCGTGATCGAATTCGCCCGCAACGTCGTCGGCCTGAAGAAGGCGAACTCGATGGAGTTCGACGAAAAGACCACCGAGCCGGTGATCGCGCTCATGGATGAGCAGCGCAACGTCGTGCAGAAGGGCGGCACGATGCGGCTCGGCGCGTACGAGACGCGGCTCAAGCCCGGCACGCTGGCGCGCAAGGCCTACGGCCGCGACTCCGTGTCGGAGCGCCATCGTCACCGCTTCGAAGTAAACAACGAATACCTGCCGCGGCTCGAGAAGGCCGGCCTCGTGATCAGCGGTTGGAACCCCAAGCGCGGCCTGGTCGAGGTGGGCGAGTTGAAGACGAAGGACCACCCGTGGTTCCTCGGCGTGCAGTGCCACCCGGAATTCCAGTCCAAGCCGAACCAGGCGCACCCGCTGTTCGCCGCGTTCATCGCCGCCGCGATCAAGCGGCGCGAGAAACGGATTTGAGCCAAACCACGAATGGACACGAAGGGACACGAATTGCCATCGGAGGCAGCCCACGGCTCGATTCATTCGTGTACATTCGTGTGCATTCGTGGTTAGTCCGGTCGGGTTCCCATGCTCTTCAATCCCAAGAAACTCCTGCTGATCGCCGGGCCGTGCTCGCTTGAGAACGAGGCGGTCTGCCGCGCGGCGGCGGAGACGCTCACGAAGCTTGCCAAGAAGCACCGCGAGCTGAACATCGTGTTCAAGGGCTCGTTCGACAAAGCCAACCGGACCTCCGGCGGCAACCAGCGCGGCCCGGGCATGGAGGAGGGGCTCGCGCTCCTCGCCTGGGTCAAGGCGGAGTACGGTTTCCCGGTGCTGACCGATTTCCACGAGCGTCAGCAGGCCGAGCCGGTGGCGAAGGTCTGCGACGTGCTCCAGATTCCCGCGTTCCTTTGCCGGCAGACGGACCTCCTGCTCGCCGCGGCGGCGACCGGCCGGGTCGTCAACGTCAAGAAAGGCCAGTTCCTCTCGCCGCAGGAAATGGAGTTCGTGCTCGGCAAGCTGAAGCAGGGCGACGCGAAGGAGGTCTGGCAGACCGAGCGCGGCACGACCTTCGGCTACCAGAACCTGGTGGTCGACATGCGCTCGTTCGCGCAGATGAAGGCGCTCGGCGCGCC
Source organism: Lacunisphaera sp. (assembly GCA_035545835.1). Taxonomy (GTDB): domain Bacteria; phylum Verrucomicrobiota; class Verrucomicrobiia; order Opitutales; family Opitutaceae; genus Lacunisphaera. Next base: position 21,567 of record DASZXO010000018.1, on the reverse strand, counting down.
CACGGTCTTCGACGCCACCCACAGCGTCCAGCAGCCCGGTGCGGCCGGCGGCAGGACGGGCGGCCGGCGCGAGTTCGTGCCGCCGCTGGCGCGCGCGGCCCTCGCGGCGGGCGCGGACGGGTTGTTCATCGAGACGCACCCCGACCCGGACAACGCGATTTCCGACGGTCCCAACCAGATTCCCACCGCGCAGCTGCCCGACCTGGTGGCCTCGTGCCTCGCCGTGTGGAAGGCGGTGCGGCGATGAGAGGGTAGGGCGCGGACTCCGGTCCGCGCCGACTGCGGCGGCGAAGGGACTCGCCGCCCTGCCTTGCCAATCCGCCCGCTACTCCATTTGGCGGGTTCGGCCGGCAACGCATTGACGCAACCGGGCGGCCGCCCATCGTGTCCCCCGCAATCCATCCCCGCATGTCCACCTTTGTCATCGACGTCCCCGTGCCCGCCATGGGCGCGACGGTCAGCGAACTCACCATCATCAACCTCGCCGTCGCACCGGGCGCGCAGGTGGCCAAGGGCCAGAAGCTCGCCGAACTCGAGAGCGACAAGTCCGCGTTCGATTTCGAGGCGCCGGCCGACGGCACCATTGTCGCGGTCAACGGCAAGCCGGGCGACGTCAAGGCCTCCGGCCAGCCGTTGTTCCGCATGGAGACGTCGGACGAGACCCTGAAACACCTCGAGGTGCGAGGCACGAAGCCCGAGGCAGGAGGAAAGACAGCGGTTACCTCAAATCTCCCACTACCCGCCTCCCGCCTCGTCTGGACCCCGCGCGCGATCAAGCTGGCGCAGGAAGCCGGCCTCGACCACGCCGCGATCACCGACATCACTGCCACCGGCCCGGGTGGCCGCGTGTCGGGTGACGACGTCGCGAAATATCTGGCGAGCCGGAAGTAGCCGTTTCGATTGAACGCAATGGTGCCAAGGCGCAAAGTTCCTTGCGATCCCTTGGCGTCTTCGCGCCTTCGCGTTTAATTACAAGCTTCCCAGCTCGTAACTCAGGATGCTGAGCGCATAGCACGCGGCGGTGTCGCTGCGCAGGACCAGCGGGCCGAGCGTGATCGGCTGGAAGCCGGCGGTGATGGCGGCGGTCATCTCGGTCGGCGAGAAGTCGCCCTCGGGCCCGACCAGCCACACGGCGTGGCGCGGCGGGCCGCCGGCCCGGGCGCGATGGTGCGCGAGGGCCTGCTTGAGCGTGATCGCGCCGCCGTGCAGGCTGGCGACCAGCTTGAGGTCATGGCCCTTCGCCGCCGCGACAAAGGCGTCGAATCGTTCGATGGGCGCGATCTCCGGCAGCCAGGGATTGCCGCACTGCTTGGCCGCCTCGATCGCGGCGACGCGCCACTTCTCGAGTTTCTTGTCCTGGCGGTCGGCGTCGAGGTGGACCTGCGTGCGCTCGCTCAGGAGCGGGACGAGGCGCGCGGCGCCGATCTCGGTCGCCTGCCGGACGATGTCGTCCATGGCCGTGCCCTTCGGCAGCGCCTGGGCGAGCGTGATCTCGTGCGGCCGGGGCGCGGCCGGGCGCGCGGATTTGACGCGCAACAGGGCGCCGGCCTTGCTGGCGTCCTCGCAGGTCGTGAGCCACTCGTGCCCGCGGCCGTCGAAGACCACGACGGGATCGCCGCGGCCGCAACGGTTCACCGCGACGAGGTGGTGGCTCTCGTCGGGCCCGAGGCGGATCTCGCCGGGGTTCGCCTCGGCGGGCACATGAAACGCGCGAAAGTCCGGCATGCGGCTGGTTCCTAAGCGGCCGCCGGACCGGCCACAAGCCCGCGTTGTGACGCGCGGCAGCAAGAAACGCCGCGCTTTCCGCAAGGCATGGCGAGCGGCGTTTTCCGCCGGCCGGCATAGTAAAAGCGAAGTGATGAACCAGGCCACAGCAGCGGTGGCCCGGCGCCACGACCGAGCCAGGTCCCGCCTCATCCGCTCCGCGCCGCTCCCTGCGCGGGGGATCCCGGAAATTTTCCCCGCCGATCGCACCCGGTCCCGTGCGGCCGCCCCGCCCGGCCTCCGACCCACCTGAACCACCATGGCCCTCCTGACCGCCCCGTCCAAGTCCCGGACCGTCGCCCGCTTCGCCGAACAGGCCGCGCGCGACAAGCGCTTCAAGATCCTCGAGGCGCACATCAAGAAGTTCCAGCACCGGCACGACGCGCTCATCGAGATCCTGCACAAGGCGCAGGAACTCTTCGGCTACCTGGACAACGACGTGCTGCGCTACACGGCCTGGCAGCTGAAGCTGCCCGCCAGCCGCGTCTACGGCGTCGCGACCTTCTACCACTTCTTCACGCTCAAGCCGAAGGGCGAGCACAACTGCGTCGTCTGCCTCGGCACCGCCTGCTACGTGCGGGGCGCGAACAAGGTCCTCGCCGCCGTCGAGGAGCGCGCAGGCGTCAAGGCCGGCGAGACCACGCCCGACAACAAGGTCTCGCTCGTGACCGCGCGCTGCATCGGCGCCTGCGGCATCGCGCCCGCGGTGGTGTATGACGGCACGGTCACCCCGCGCCAGACCCCGGAATCCGCCGTGGCCCAGCTCAACCAGTGGATGCAACCATGACCCTGAACGACCTCGAACAGATCAAGGCGAAGGAACTCGCCGCGCGGAAGAAGCTCGTCCTCCGCTGCTGCATGGCCGCCGGCTGCATGTCGTCGGACTCCAAGGGCGTCAAGGAACGGCTCGAAAAGGCGGTGGCCGAAGCCGGCCTGCAGGACGAGGTCGAGGTGCGGGGCGTCGGTTGCATGAAGCTGTGCTGCGAAGGCCCGCTCGTGGCCGCCGACCCGGCGGGCGCGCTCTACGTCAAGGTCACGGCGGAGAATGCGCCGGAGATCATCGCCGCCCTGCGGGGCTGCCAGACGACGCTCGCGCAGGCCGATCCGAAGGCGCCGTTCTTCACCCGCCAGCTCGCCATCGTGCTGGCCAACTGCGGCGTCATCGACCCGGAACGGATCGAGGCGTACATCGCGGCGGACGGCTACCAGGCCTTGTACGAGGCCATCGTCGAGAAGGAGCCGAAGGACGTGCTCGATGCCATCGTCCGCAGCGGCCTGCGCGGCCGCGGCGGCGCGGGTTTCCCGACCGGGCTGAAGTGGGGCACGGTCGCCAAGTCGCCCGGGGCGAAGAAATACGTGATCTGCAACGCCGACGAGGGCGACCCCGGCGCGTTCATGGATCGCAGCGTGCTCGAGAGCGACCCGCACGCGGTGCTCGAGGGCATGGCGATCGCGGCCTACACCGTTGGCGCGGACCAGGGCTTCATCTACGTGCGCGCGGAGTATCCGCTCGCGATCGCCCGGCTGCAGACGGCCATCCGCCAGGCCAAGGCGGCGGGCCTGCTGGGCAGCGGCATCTTCGAGTCGCCGATCAACTTCAACATCGACATCCGCATCGGCGCCGGCGCGTTCGTCTGCGGCGAGGAGACCGCGCTGATGGCGTCGGTCGAGGGCAAGCGCGGCACGCCGCGCCCGCGCCCGCCGTTCCCGGCCGAGCGCGGCCTGTGGGACTGCCCGACGCTGATCAACAACGTCGAGACCTTTGCCAACGTGCCGCCGATCCTGCGCCGGGGAGCCGACTGGTTCGCCGGCATCGGCACGGAGAAGAGCAAGGGCACGAAGGTCTTCGCCCTGGCGGGCAAGATCCAGAACACCGGCCTGATCGAGGTGCCGATGGGCACGCCGTTGCGCGCGATCGTCGAGGACATGGGCGGCGGCGCCCCCGACGGCGCGAAGATCAAGGCCGTGCAGACCGGCGGCCCGTCCGGCGGCTGCATCCCGGCGCAGCACCTCGACACGCCGGTCGACTACGAGTCGCTGACGACCCTCGGCTCCATCATGGGCTCGGGCGGCATGATCGTCATGGACGACACGACGCGCATGGTCGACGTGGCGCGTTTCTTCATGGAGTTCTGCATGGACGAGTCCTGCGGCAAGTGCGTCCCGTGCCGCGCCGGCACCGTGCAGATGCACCACCTGCTCGAGAAGATCCTCGCCAAAAAAGCGACGCGGCGCGACCTCGCCCGGCTCGAGGAACTGTGCGACATGGTGCGCCACACCAGCCTGTGCGGCCTCGGCCAGACCGCCCCGAACCCGGTGCTCAGCACGCTGCGGTTCTTCCGCCCCGAGTACGAGGAGCTGCTGCAGCCCGACCCGCACGAGGCCCACGGCACCGTGCCGCCGATGCCCATGACCCGCGCCGCCAACGTCCGCTAACCACCGTCCTCCCATGGCAGCGAAAACCCTCACCATCGACGGCACCCAGATCAGCGCCGAAAACCACGCCACCGTCCTGCAGGCCGCGACGGACGCGGGCATCACCATCCCGACCCTCTGCCACCTCGAGGGCGTCTACGACATCGGCGCCTGCCGCCTCTGCCTGGTCGAGATCAAGGGCAACAACCGGCTCATGCCGGCATGCACGACCCGGATCTTCGAGGGCATGGAGGTGCAGACCGACAGCGAGCGCCTGCGCAAGTACCGCCGGATGACGCTCGAGCTGCTGTTTGCCGAGCGCAACCACGTGTGCGCCGTCTGCGTCGCCAACGGCCATTGCGAACTCCAGGCCCTCGCCGCCGAGCTCGGCATGGACCACGTGCGCTACGACTACTGCTATCCATCCTGGGGCGTCGACGCCTCCCACCGGTTCATGGGCATGGACCACAACCGCTGCATCCTCTGCTCGCGCTGCGTGCGCGTGTGCTGGCACATCGAGGGCGCCGGGACGAAGAACGTCGCCGGCCGCGGCGCCCGGGCGCACATCATTTCCGACCTCAACGAGCCGTGGGGCGACTCGACCACGTGCACCTCGTGCGGCAAGTGCGTCCTCGCGTGCCCGACGGGCGCGCTCTTCCACAAGGGCGACACCGCCGGCGAGAGCCTGCGCGACCGCTCCAAGCTCGAATTCATCGCCAACGCCCGGGAGAAGAAACAATGGATCGTCTAAAAATCGCCACCGTCTGGCTGGGCGGCTGTTCCGGCTGCCACATGTCCTTCCTCGATCTCGACGAGTTCCTCATCGACCTCGCCGCCCGCGTCGACGTGGTCTACAGCCCGATCATGGACGTCAAGGAGTACCCCGACGGCGTCGATCTGTGCCTGGTCGAGGGCGCGGTCTGCAACGAGGACAACCTCGAGCTCCTGCGCAAGATCCGGGCGCGGACGCGGATCCTGGTCTCGTTCGGCGACTGCGCGATCACGTGCAACGTCACGTCGCTCCGCAACCTGCTGGGCGAGAAAAACACGGACCAGATCCTGCAGCGGGCCTATGTCGAGGCGGCGGACGCCAACCCGATGCGGCCCGCGCTCGAGGGCATCGTGCCGCCGCTGCTCCCCAAGGTCCGGCCGGTGCACGAGATGGTGCCGGTGGAATATTTCCTGCCCGGCTGCCCGCCGCCGGCGGCGCGGATCAAGGCGCTGCTCGCCAACATCCTCGACCGCACGCCCGCCCTCGCGGGCGCGCAGCTCAAGTTCGGGTGATGGTCGCGGCGAATTCCAACGATGTTGAACTCACACACCCCGTCGCTTCGCGCCACCCCTCTTGCTAGAGGGGACCCAAACCTTTTTTACCGCAGAATCCCTCTTGCTGGAGGGAATTCAAGCCCGCGCGGCCGCAGTCCCCTCTATCAAGAGGGGTGCCCGGTAGGGCGGGGTATGTTGGTTCGATTCCTGAATCTCTTCCTATGACTCGCCGCATCGTCATCGATCCCGTCACCCGCATCGAAGGCCACGCCAAGATCACGATCCGGCTGGACGACGACGGCCATGTGGCCGACGCCGAGTTCCACGTCGTCGAGTTCCGCGGGTTCGAGAAATTCTGCGAGGGCCGCCCGCTGGCCGAGATGCCGGGCATCACCGCCCGCATCTGCGGCATCTGCCCGGTGTCGCACCTGCTGGCGTCGGCCCGGGCCGGCGACGCCATCCTCGCGGTCCGGGTGCCCACGGCGGCGGAGAAGCTGCGCCGCCTGATGAACCTCGGGCAGTTCGTGCAGAGCCACGCCCTGAGCTTCTTCCACCTGAGCGCGCCCGATTTTCTCCTCGGCTGGGACACGCCGCCGGAGAAGCGCAACGTCTTCGGCCTCGTGGCCGCGAATCCCGAGCTCGCGCGCGCCGGCATCCGCCTGCGCCAGTTCGGCCAGGAGATCATCGAGATCCTCGGCGGCAAGAAGGTTCACCCGGCCTGGGCCGTGCCCGGCGGCGTGCGCAGCGGCGTCGATCGCGCCGCGCTCGACCGCATCGCGGCCTGGCTGCCCGAGGCCTACCGGACCACCGGCACCGCGCTCGACCTGTTCAAGCGCGTGCTGGCGACGCATCAGCGCGAAATCGAGACCTACGGCAATTTCCCGTCGCTCTTCATGGGGCTCGTGGGCCCGCGCGGCGAATGGGAGCACCACGGCGGCAAGCTGCGCTTCGTCGACGGCACCGGCCAGCTCGTCGCCGACCAGGTCGAGCCGAAGGAATACAAGCAGCACCTCGGCGAGGCGGTGCAGGCGTCGTCCTACCTCAAGTCGCCCTATTACAAGCCGCTCGGCCTGCACAGCGGGCTCTACCGCGTGGGCCCGCTGGCGCGGCTCAACATCTGCAGCGCCATCGGCACGCCCAAGGCCGACGCGGAGCTGGCGAACTTCCGCAGCTTCGGCCGCGGCGCGGTGACCTCGTCCTTCCTCTACCATTACGCGCGGCTGATCGAGATCCTGGCCGCCCTTGAGCGCATCGAGCTGTACCTGGCCGACGCGGATCTCCTGCGCACGCACATCCGCTCCGACGCCGGCATCAACCACCTGCACGGCGTGGGCGTGAGCGAGGCGCCGCGCGGCACGCTGTTCCACGAGTACTGGGTCGACGAACACGGCCTGATCCAGAAGGTGAACCTCATCATCGCGACCGGGAACAACAATCTCGCGATGAACCGGACGGTCGCCCAGATCGCCCGCGCCTACCTGCCCGCCGGCGCGAAGGCGATTCCCGAGCCGCTGCTCAACCGCATCGAGCACGGCATCCGGTGCTATGACCCGTGCCTGAGCTGCTCCACGCACGCCGCCGGCCAGATGGCGTTGCACGTGCAGTTGCTCGCGCCCGACGGCAGCGTCGTGCACGAGCTGCGTCGCGACTGACGTGGGCATGAAGGCCGCGGTCCAGCGCGACGTTGCCCTGTTGGTCATCGGCTACGGCAACACGCTGCGCGCCGACGACGGCGCCGGCCGGCTCGTCGCCGAGCGCGTCGAGGAACTCGGGCTGGCGGGCGTCCGGGCGCGGCCGTGCGCGCAACTGACGACCGACCTGGCGGCCGAGCTGGCCGAGGCCGCGACGGTCGTGTTTGTGGACGCCACGGTGGCGCCGGGCCGCGAGGTGCGGTGGAAGCCGCTGGCGCCCGACGACAACTGCCCGGTTTCGTCCCACGCGGTGGACCCGCGGGCCCTGCTGGCGCTGGCGCGGGAACTGTACGGCCACGCCCCGCTGGCGTGGCTCCTGACCGTGCCGACCGAGCGGATGGAAATCGGCACGGAGCTTTCGGACGTGACCCGCTGCGGGATCGAGCAGGCCATCGCGAAGGTCGTTCACCTGGCGAAGGGCACGAGTGGAGAGCCGGTCTCCTGACCGGCCGATAAGGAAAAGACGCGGTCGGCCGGGAGTCCGACCCTCCCATTCAAGTGGGGCAGAGTTTGCCCGAGTGGAGGCGGGACGCCCTCGTCCCGCGGGTTGGTATTCGCGCGTGCGCCACGCGGGGTGAGGGCACCCCGCCTCCAAACATGCCGATGCCGCTCGATTGGAGGTGGGACGCCTTCGTCCCGCGGGTTGCCATTCGCGTTTGCGCCACGCGGGGTGAGGGCACCCCGCCTCCAAACAAGCCGACGCCGCTCGATTGGAGATGGGACGCCCTCGTCCCGCGGGTTGGCATTCGCGTTTGCGCCACGCGGGGTGAGGGCACCCCGCCTCCATGGAAAACGCGCCCAACGCAATTGATGAGTCGCAATTGGCAACGCATGCGTGGCTGGAGATGGGGGAGGAGTTCTAGCCTAGGCCCGCGTTCGATTTTCAGGTGTGATCATGCGTCTGCCTTCCCGACGGGCAACGCATCGCAGGCAAAGGACAACGGCTGTTGAACATCATCCTGGCTCTCATCCTCGTCCCGCTGGTCGCGGGAATCGGGATGCTGTTGTTGCGGGATGAAACGGCGCGAAGGATCCTCGCCGGCGGCGCCTTGCTGGCGGTGGCGGCGCTTTGCGGCGCCCTGGCCTGGGCGCCGGCGCCCAACGGGGCGGTGACGCTGCCGGCGGATCCGCACGCGATCAGCCGCGGCCTCCTCGTCGCCGGGTCGGCGATCAGCCTGTACCTGCTCGTCCTCGGCTGGCGCCGCCGCGATGCGCTGCTCGTGCTGCTGGTGCTGGCGCAGGCGGGCGTGACGACCTGGTTCGAACTCGGTCCGGGGGCGCGCGTCCCGGCGGCCCAGCCGCTCTTTGTGGACCGGTTCGCCGTGATCATGGGATTGATCAACGGCCTGGTCGGCGGCGGCATCTGCCTCTATGCGCTCGGCTACATGCGCGAATACCACGAGGCGGCGCATCGCGACGTGCCGGATCGCCGCCCGCTGTTTTTCGCGCTGCTGTTCGGCTTCCTCGGCGCGATGTTCGGGCTGGTCTTTGCCAACCACCTCGGCTGGCTGCTGTTCTTCTGGGAGCTCACGACGCTGTGCTCGTTCCTGCTCATCGGCTACACGCAGACCGAGGAGGCCCGGCGGAACGCGCGGCAGGCGCTGGTGATGAACCTGTCCGGGGGCGTGGCGTTTGCCGCGGCCATCGCCTGGCTGTACCGGCAGACCGGTGTCGTCGAGTTGCAGGCGATGCTGGCGGCGCCCCACCGCGCGATCGTGCTCCTGCCGGCGGCGCTCCTCTGTTTCGCGGGCATCACCAAGTCCGCCCAGCTGCCGTTCTCGAGCTGGCTGCTCGGGGCCATGGTGGCGCCGACGCCGGTTTCGGCGCTGCTGCATTCCAGCACGATGGTGAAGGCGGGAGTCTATCTCGTCCTCCGCATGGCGCCGCTCATCGCCGGGACGGGGACCGGGCTGATGGTCGCGCTCGTCGGCGCGGTCACGTTCGTCGTGGCCTCGTTTGCCGCGATCACGTTGCGCGACGCCAAGCGCGTGCTCGCCTGGTCCACGGTGGCCAACCTGGGCCTCGTCGTCCTCTGCGGCGGCATCGGCTCGGCCGAGGCCGTGTGGGCCGGCGTGCTGCTGATCGTCTTCCATGCCGTGGCCAAGGGCCTGCTCTTCCTGTGCGTGGGCGTAGTCGAGCACAAGCTGCACAGCCGCGACATCGAGGCCATGGCCGGGCTGGTCCAGCGCATGCCGCGGGTGGCGGTGCTGATGCAGGTCGGGATGGCGGGGATGTTCCTCGCGCCCTTCGGCATGCTGATCAGCAAATGGGCGGTGCTGAAGGCGGTGGTGGACGCCAGCCCCGTGCTGTCGGTCTTCATCGTCTTTGGCAGCGCGGCGACCCTGTTCTTCTGGGTGAAATGGATGGGCAAGCTCCTCGAGGTCGTCACGCCCGCGGAGCCGGTGGCCCGCGAGGTGGACGCCGGTGAGGCGTTCGCGCTGTACGGGCTCGGGTTGGCGACGTTCCTGGCCTGCCTGCTGTTCCCGTTGATCTCGAGCCGGCTCATCGTGCCATATGTGACCGGCGTGTTCGGTCCGACCGGCGCGCTGATGGGGCAGGGGAATGTCATCATCATGGTCGCCATGATGTCGCTGGTGCTGCTCTTTCCCGTCGCCTTCCTGGATCCCGGTCGCGGCGTGCGGTCGGCCGGGGCGTATCTCGGCGGCGCGAACGTGGCCGGCGGCATGCAGTTTCGCGGGCTGGCCGGGACGGTGCAGGACGTGGCGATCGAGAACTACTACCTGCGGGGCATCCTGAGCGAAGACTGGCTGGCGTCCCGCGGCGTGGCCGCGGCCACGTTCCTGCTGGCCGTGATGTTGATCCTGGCCCACCCATGAACTCCTGGATCTCCGCCTTGCTGTATGTCGTGGCCGCCCCGGTGATCGGCGGCCTGCTCGCCGGCTGCGACCGGCGCCTGTCGGCGCGGATGCAGTCGCGCCAGGGGCCGCCGCTCGTCCAGCCCTTCCACGATGTGCTCAAGCTCGTGCGGAAGGAGAACGTCGTCGCCCGCCGCTCGCAGAACCACTACATCCTCTTCTTCCTCCTGCTGGTGATCTTCACCGGCGGGCTGTTCTTCGCCGGGGCCGACCTGCTGCTGGTGGTCTTTGCCCTGACGCTGGCGGCGATCTTCTTCGTCCTCGGCGCCTACAAGGCGAGTTCACCCTACAGCTTCATCGGCGCCGAGCGGGAATTGATCCAGATGATGGCCTACGAACCGATGGTGCTGCTCACCGCGGTCGGGATGTACCTGGTCACGCGGAGCTTCGCCGTGGCGGACATCGCCGCGCATCCCGCGCTGCTGGTGACGTCGCTGCCGGGCGTCTTCCTCGGCTTCCTCTACACGCTGGAGATCAAGTTCCGCAAGTCGCCCTTCGATCTCTCGTCGTCCCACCACGCGCACCAGGAGCTCGTGCGCGGCATCACCACCGAATTCTCCGGCCCCGCCCTGGCCATGATCGAGGTCGCGCACTGGTACGAGAACGTCTTCCTGCTCGGCTGGGTCTATCTGTTCTTTGCCGCCGTGCCCTGGCTGGGCGTGCTGGCGGCGCTGCTGGCCTTCCTCGCCGTCGTTCTGGTCGACAATGTCTTTGCACGGCTCAAGTGGCAGGTCGCGCTGAAGAGCGCGTGGCTCGTCACGCTGGTGTTCGGCTTTGGCAACATCCTCGCGCTCTCGCTGTTTGCGCCGCCCGCCCACCAGTGCCGCGCCCCGGCGCCGGCGGCGGTGGCGGGTGGAGCCCGCACGGGATCCTCGCACGATGGTTGGAGGGTCGGCCTCCCGGCCGACCGCGACGCCGCAATCCGGCCGGTCGGGAGACCGGCCCCCCACCGGAACCAGGCCGGCTCCGCGGGGGAATCCACCGAAAGCCCGCCGCCGGCCCGCCTCAATTCTCCCTAGGTTCCACCAAGCCATGCCCGGTCTCACCAAATCCCCCTGGGTGATCCACTACGATGCCTCGAGCTGCAACGGCTGCGACATCGAGGTGCTGGCCTGCCTCGCGCCGGGATTCGACGTCGAGCGGCTCGGCGTGATCAACACCGGCAATCCCAAACACGCTGACATCTTCCTCGTGACCGGGGCCGTGAACGAGCAGTGCCGGGAGGTGATCCGCACGATCTACGACCAGATGCCCGAGCCGAAGGTCGTGGTCGCCGTCGGCATCTGTGCCGCCACCGGCGGGATCTTCCGCGAGTGCTACAACGTCGCCGGCGGCGTCGACAGCGTCATCCCGGTGGACGTCTACGTGCCCGGCTGCGCGGCGCGGCCCGAGGCCATCATCGACGGCGTGGTCCAGGCGCTCGCCGTCCTGGAGAAAAAACAAAAGGAGCGCGCATGGGTGCGGAACTGATCGAAACCATCCCGCTGGAAACGCTGCGGGAGCGAGTCGCCGCCCGGCGTGCTGACGGCTGCCGCCTCGTGCAGGTCAGCGCCACCCGGCTCGGTGAGCAGGTCGAGCTCACGTACAGCTTCGACCAGTCCGGCTGGCTCGACCACCTGCGCGTCGTGCTGCCCGGGCCGGAAGCGCGGTTGCCGAGCATCACCGGGATCTACGGTTGCGCCGTGCTCTACGAGAACGAGATCAAGGACCTCTTCGGCGTGGCCGTGGACGGGCTCTCGCTCGACTTCCGCGGGAGCTTTTACCGCACGCGGGTCCCGCGCCCGTTCGGCAACGTGCCGACGGAGTGTGTGGTCACTTCCGCGCGCCGCGACGCCGCGCCGCCGGCCCCGGAGAGCTGACCCATGGCGACCACCGTCATCCCCTTTGGCCCGCAACACCCGGTTCTGCCCGAGCCCGTGCACCTCGACCTCGTGGTCGAGGACGAGCGCGTGGTGGAAGCCCGGCCGTCGATCGGCTTTGTCCACCGCGGCCTCGAGAAGCTCGCCGAGACGAAGGACTACGTGGAGTTCACCTACGTCGCGGAGCGGATCTGCGGCATCTGCAGCTTCATCCACGCGCAGACCTACTGCCAGGCCATCGAGTCGCTCATGAAAGTCCCGGTGCCGCCGCGCGCGGCGTACCTGCGCACCATCTGGGGCGAGCTCTCCCGGCTGCACAGCCACCTGCTCTGGCTCGGGCTCATGGCCGACGCGATGGGCTTCGAGAGCCTGTTCATGCATTCGTGGCGCGTGCGGGAAAAGGTGCTCGACCTGATCGAGGCCACGGCGGGCGGCCGCGTCATCTTCGGCTCGTGCAAGATCGGCGGGGTGCGGCGCGACATCGACGCCGACGGCGCCGCGCACGTCCTCCGGGAGCTGGCGGCCCTCGAGGCGGACCTGCTGCGGATCACCAAGGTGTTCCTCGACGACAGCTCCGTGAAGTCGCGCCTCTGCGGCGTCGGCGTCCTGACCATGGCGCAGGCGCGCGACCTCGGTTGCGTGGGCCCGACGCTGCGGGCCAGCGGGGTGGCGCAGGATACGCGCCAGGAAGGCTACGCGGCGTTTGGCGACATCAAGGTCGAGCCCGTCACGCGGACGGCCGGCGATTCCTACGCCCGCTGCGCGGTGCGGTGCCAGGAGTTGTTCCAGTCGCTGGACATCATCCGGCGGGCGTTCGCGCGCCTGCCCGCCGGGCCGGTCGACGTGAAGGTCACCGGCAACCCGAGCGGCGAGGTGATCGCCCGGACGGAACAGCCGCGCGGGGAGGTCATTTATCACCTCAAGGCCACCGGCTCGAAATTCCTGCAGCGCTTCCGGGTCCGCACGCCGACGTTTGCCAACCTGCCGGCCATGCTCAGCATCCTGCCCGGCTGCGAGCTGGCCGACGTGCCGGTGATCATCCTCACGATCGATCCCTGCATCAGCTGCACCGAGAGGTGAAACGATGGCCTACTTCGAGATGATCCAGCTCGCCCTCCGGGCATCGGTGTCGAAGCCGGTGACCAGCCGCTATCCCTTCGCGCCGCGCCGGGTGCTCCCGCGCTCGCGCGGCCGCGTCGAGTTTGCCCGGGACACCTGCATCTATTGCAACGTTTGCGCGAAGCGTTGTCCCACGGACGCGCTCGTGGTCAACCGCAAGGAGAAGCAGTGGATCATCGACCGTTTCCGCTGCATCACCTGCGGCGCGTGCGTCGAGATCTGCCCCAAGAAATCGCTCACCATGGCCACCGACCACCAGAAGCCCGCGACGCAGCGCGGCACCGAGACGTTTTAGATATCGTGAAACGAAGTGACACAAGAACGGCGACCATGACACCGCACCTTACACACCCCGCCCTGTCGGGCACCCCACTTTCTAGAGGGGACCTTCGGTGCCGCTGGTTTGGATCCCCTCTAGCAAGAGGGGTGGCGCTCGCCGCGCCGAAGTCTGACGAAGGCGGGCGAAGCGACGGGGTGTGTCGCTTCCGCCTGTGAACGCCCGGAAACCAACCCTTCAACCCCCGCCGCCCATGCATGCTCCCCCTGCGCCCACCGGCCAAGCCAAGTACGCCTGGTCTGAAATCGACCGCCGGGAACCGCCCCTGCGTCCCGTGGCCGACCGGCTGGCCGACTTTCGCGAGGTGGCGGGCGACTACGACGAGGCGACCGCCCGCGAGCAGGCACGGCGGTGCATCCAGTGTCCCCATCCCACGTGCGTGGCGGCCTGCCCGTTGCACTGCGCGATTCCCGAGCTGCTGGCGCTCACCGCCGACGGCCAGTTCGGGGAGGCGGCGGAGCTGTTCTTCTCGACGCACTATTTTCCCGAACTGGCGTCGCACGCTTGCGTGGGCGGGCGCGTCTGCGAGCGCGACTGCGTCCTGGCGGGCAAGTCCGACGCGGTGCCGATCCGGGCCATCACGCGCTTCCTGCTGCACTACGGTTGGAAGCACGGCCTGGCCGAGCCGGCACTCGCCCCGCCGAAGTCCGGGCAGGTGGCGGTGCTCGGGTCGGGCATCTGCGGGCTGGTGGCGGCCGACGCCCTGACGCGGCGCGGGTACGCCGTGACGGTGTTCGATTCGCGCCGCACGCCCGGCGGGCGCATGATGAACGGGCTGCCCGGCTTTCGCATGGACCGCGAGATGGTGGCGCAGCGCGTCGCGCTGCTGCAGCGGCGCGGCATCCAATTCCACATGGGCGTGGCCTTTGGGCCGGAGGTGAAGCTCAGCGCCCTGCGCCGCGAATTCGACGCGGTCTTCCTCAGCTTCGGCCATGCCGATGCGGTGCCGCTCGAGATTCCCGGCGCGGAGCTTCGCGGCGTTTACCCGGCGGCGGTGTTCCTGGCGGAGAACGCCGGCGTGGGCTGCGGCGGGATGGACGGGCACATGACGCCCGGCAACCTGCGCGGGCAGCGCGTTGTGGTGCTCGGTGCCGGCGACACCGCCATGGACGTGCTCCGCACGGCCATCCGCCTCGGGGCGGCCGATGCGTTGTGCCTGTGCCGGCGCGAGGAGAAGGCCATGCTGGCCGACGCGGAGGAGTACGCGCGGGCCCGGGAGGAGGGCGCCCGGTTCCTGTTTTCAACCCAGGCGTCGGCCGTGCTCGGCGATGTCGACGGGCGGGTCTTCGGCGTGCGCTGCGTCCGGACGGAGACGCTGGCGCCCGAGGGCGGTCGCCGCCCGGCGGTGCGAGCGGTGCCGCAGTCGGAGACCGACCTGCCGGCGGACGCGGTGTTTGTCGCCTACGGGTTCCAGGCGCCGCAGTTGCCGCACAGCGACGATTTCGCCCGGCTGGCGCTGGACCCGCGCGGCCGCGTCGAGGTGACGACGGAGCACATGACCAACCTTCCCGGCGTCTTTGCCGGCGGCGCCATCCTGCGCGGCACGGCCACGATGGTGGAGCTCGTGCTCGACGCCCGCCAGGCGGCCGACGGGATCGATCAGTACCTGACGGCAAAGGCGGTCAAATAGGTGGAGCCCGTTCCTTGGAGGCGGGACGCCCTCGTCCCGCGGGTTGCCATTCACGTTTGCGCTTCGCGGGGTGAGGGCACCCCGCCTCCAGAAATCGGGTGCTATTCCGATGGAGGCGGGACCATCAGTCCCGCGGGATGCCATTCGCGTTCGTGCCTCGCGGGGCCGGTCGCCCCGGCTCCCCAAACGATTGTATCTGGCTTCGGTCTGCCTTGTCAGGATTGAAGGCCCGCCTGCGCCTATCCAGCTTCGACGCGGCAGCCTTCATTGGCTTGCCGAGCCGTAGCTCGCCAAGCGAGCGAAGGCTGGTGCCCGGGGTGGGAATCGAACCCACAAGCCTTTAGGGGGCGGTGGATTTTGAGTCCACTGCGTCTGCCAGTTCCGCCACCCGGGCGATCGAATCAGCGAAAGAAAGCGGCGCGGTGGGCGAAGTAAACCCTGATTTTCCCCGTCTCGTGGCATCGGTAAGCGGCAACCCCGCGGGACGAGGGCGTCCCGCCTCCAGGCGGAATGAAAAACCACGGCGCGGGGGACGCGCCGTGGTTGGGTGGAGCGGGGATGACCCCGAAGATTTCACCCCCACTCCAGATTCGATCAAGGACGGCGCCGGTGGATCGCCGCCCCGTCCGCCGTCGTCGGGGTACTGGGTCGGGTCACCGGCGTGGACGGAACATACGGCGGCCCATGGCGAGGAGGGACAGGGCGGCGAAGAACCAGGGAGAGAAGGCCCCGCCGCCGCCACCGCCGCCGCCCGATGGCGACGGGGTCGGCGTGGGCGTGGGGGTGGGGGTTGGCGTGGGCGTGGGCGTCGGTGTGGGTGTCGGCGCCGGCGCGGCGCTGAGGGCAAGCGTTGTGACGTTGCCGCTCGTATCAATCTTGCGGATCGCGGCGTTGCCGGTGTCGGCGACGTAGATGTTGCCCGCGGCATCGAGCGCGACCGCCTGCGGGCGGTTGAAGAGCGCAAACTGCCCCGGGCCGTCCTCGAGGCCGGCGATTGTCGGCTCGCCGGCGATGGTGGTGACCACGCCGGCGGGCGTGACCTTGCGGATCGTCGAGTTCGCGGTGTCGGCGACGTAGACGTTGCCGGCGGCATCCACGGCCAGGCCTTCGGGCTGGTGAAAGAGCGCGGCGCTGCCGGTGCCGTCATCGAACCCGCCGACGTCGGTCACGCCGGCCACGGTGCTCACGGCGCCGGCGCTGGTGATTTTCCGGATGAGGTTGTTGGTCGTGTCGGCGACATAGATGTTGTCGTTCGCATCGACCGCGATGCCGCTCGGCAGGTTGAATCGCGCGGCGCTGCCGGTGCCGTCGACCGCGCCGCTGACCCCGGCGCTGCCGGCGAAGGTCGTGACGGTACCGTCGGACGTGATCTGCCGGATGGTGTGGTTCATGGCGTCGGCGACAAAAAGCACGCCGCCCGAGGAGCGGGCCACCGCGGCGGGCGAGGAGAACGAGGCCGCGGCCCCGGTGCCGTCGGCGTTGCCGCGCGTGCCCGCGGTGCCGGCGAGGGTGGTGACCACGCCCGCGGGCGTGACGGTGCGGAGCGTGGAATTGGCGGTGTCGACCACGACCAGGTTACCGTTGGCGAGCAGGACCATGCCATCCGGGCCGTTGAAGCGGGCCGCATCGCCGGAACCGTCGGCCGAGCCCGACGTGCCGCTGCTGCCCGCGACCGTCGAGACCAGACCGGCGCTCGTGATCTTCTGGACGGTGTTCGCGTTGCCGTCGCCGGCGTAGATGTTGCCGGCGGAGTCAACCGCCAGGCTGGTCGGGAAGGGCAGGAGCGCGGCGGCAACCGTCAGGGTGACCGCCGGGCTGGTCGACACCGTGCCGTTGTCCGTGGCCACATAGCGATACTTGAGTCCGCTCAATCCCGCGGCCGCGTCCTTGATCGCGAGCTGCGAGGTGGCGGTACCGGCGTAGTTGGGACCGTCGCTGAGGTTGGTCCACGTGGCGCCGCCGTTGCTCGACACCTGCCACTGGATGCTGCCGCTGGCGTTGGCCGCGGAGAGGACCACGGCGTGGCCGGCGGTCACCTTGCCGTCGACCAGGCGGCTGGCGAGCACGGCGAGCGTGGCGGCGTTGCTCGTGGACGACCCGGCGGAGTTCGAGGCCGTGACGGTGTAGTCGGCGGCATCGCCCGCGCCCACCGCGGCGATGGTGAAGGTGGCATTGGTCGCGCCGGCGATATTGGCGCCGTTCTTTTTCCACTGGTACGCCGGCGTTGGTGAACCCGAGGCGGCGGCGGTGAACGTGACCGAGCTCCCCACGGTGGCCGTCTGGCTGCCGGGCTGCGTGGTGAAGGCGGGGGCCACGGGCGCGGCGTTGACGGTCAGGACCGCGCCGTTGCTGGTGGCGGAGCCGGCGGAGTTCGTCGCGACGACCGTGTACGTGCCGGCGTCGCCCGTCGCGACGGCGGCGATGCTGAAGGTGGCATTGGTGGCGCCGGCAAGGTTGGCGCCGTCCTTCCGCCATTGGTAGGTCGGGGCCGGGGCGCCGGACGCGGCGGCGGTGAACGTGACGCTGTCGCCGACGGTGGCCGACTGGCTGGCGGGCTGCGTGGTGAAGGCCGGCGCCGTGGTCGCGGCGTTGACGGTGAGGACCGCGCCGTTGCTGGTGGCGGAGCCGGCGGAGTTGGTCGCGACGACGGTGTAGGTCGCGGCGTCGCCGGCGGCGGCGCTGGCGATGGTGAAGGTGGCGTTGGTCGCGCCGGCGATGTTGGTGCCGTCCTTGCGCCACTGGTAGGTGGGGGCCGGCGTGCCGGAGGCGGCGGCGGTGAAGCTGACGCTGGCGCCCGCCGTGACCGTCTGGCTGGCGGGCTGGGTCGTGAACGCCGGCGCGGTGGTGGTCGTGGTGCCGTTGACCGTGATGGTGTAGCCATAGATCTCGGACGAGAACCCGGTGGCGTTGAGCCCGTCGAACGCCTGGATGGTGACGTTGAACGAGCCGGCGGCGGTGGGCGTGCCCTCGAGGTGCAAGGTGCTGACGTTGACGGTGCCGGAGCTGGTGAGGCCGGAGAAATCCAAGCCGGCGGGAATGGAGCCGTCCACGTGCCACGACCGGATCGGCGTCTGCGTGCCGTTGACCGTGTAGAAGACCGAGACGGCGTTGCCGGTCGAGACGGTGACCCCGGAGGCCGTGCCGGTGTTCGGCACCAGCGGCGTGGCGCCGGCCATGGAGTTGACGGCGCCGAGCGCGGAGGCCAGGACGGCGCAGGATTTGAGCACGACGCCGACCGGCGAAGTGGAGGCCAACTCGTCGGCGACCGCGGCGACGTTCACCGCGGGCAGGCGTTGGAGCAGGGCGATGAGCACGGCGCCGGGCAGGTTGATCCAGGCGAGGCGGCGGGCGAGCGAGTCAGGCAGTTTCATGCGCGAGGGAAGAGGCGGGATGGAGGCGCGGAGGATTCCGCGGGTTGCCCGTCAACGTTGCCCAACGCGGCCGTGAGAAAAGCGGGTTGCAGTAACAGGCCTGTTACAGCGGGGGCAGGCGTTCGAGCCCACCGTGAAACTGGCGAAGACTGATCCGGCTTCCTCCAGGTACACACCCCGCCTTTCAGGCACCCCTCTTGTTAGAGGGGAGCTTCGCCAGCGCCGGATTGGTTCCCCTCTAGCAAGAGGGGTGGCGCGAAGCGACGGGGTGTGTGGACCAATCACCCGCGGGACGAGGGCGTCCCGCCTCCCATCAGAACCGCAGCACGAACTGCGCGGCGGTCAGGTGCGAATACGACGCGTGGCCGATGGCGCCGAACTGGAGGCTGTACTGGAGCTTCAGCTCGGTGTGCGGCGTGAACCGGAAGGCCGGCGCCACGTCGATGCGCCACGTGTCCCTGCCCCAGTCGACCGCCCGGCCGGCGCCGTTGGGCACCGAGCCGAAGAGCTGCTGGTTCCAGCGGATGGCGCCGGAGAACTGCGGCGTGAACTTGTACTTCGCCTCGAGGTACCAGGCGACGGTTTCCGCCCGGCCGACGCGCGGGATCTCAAAGGCGGCCTCGTAGGCCTCGGCCCAGAACTGGAAATGATGCCACGCAAACGCGACGTCCTGCCCCCAGACGACCTCGCGGTAGTCGTCCAGCGTCGTGCCCGGCGCCAGCGTCGGCCGGGCGGCCGCCGTGAGGTAGGAGCCGGCGCTGCCGGACACCCCGAAGCTCCAGCTCTCGTCGGGCTGGAAGCCGATGCGGCCGCTCACGGTCGGGTGCTGCCATTGCACCTGCGCCGCATCCCACACCGCGGGCCGCGACGAGAGCGAGGCGTTCTTGAATTCGAGCGCGTAGTCGAACCGGCCGGCCGCGCCGCTGACCGACGCGCCGCTGGCATAACTCGGGCCCCAGAGGACGGGCACGCGGTATTGCGAAAAGTAATCCTCCGCGCCGCCGATGGCCGGGCCGGGCCGCGCCCAGCTCACCAGCCGGGCCGCGGAGTCCGCCGCGGCGGCATCGAAGATGCCGGTGGGATTCTCGTACGGCAGCGGTGCCGTGATGAACGGGTTCGACCACGAATGGTGCCGGGCCACCCAGTTGCCCACGACGGTGGCGAACTTGCCGAGCTGGAGACTGAAGGCACCGTGGTCGGACGGCGTGAACCGCACGGCATATTCGTCGAAGCGCGCCTGCGCCCCGCCCTCGCCCGGGTCGAACCCGCGGTCGACGCGGCCCTGGGCGAAGACATAGACGCGGGGCCCGAGCTGCGCGTCGAGAAACGCCGTCAGCCGCGGGGTCACGAGGCTGCCGCCGTCCGCGTGCAGCAAGCCCGGGGCCGGGTCCGAGAAGTCGTAGAACTCGAGTTCGGCCAGGCCGCTCAGGCGCGCCCGCACGCGCTCGTGGTCCGCCGTCCACGTCAGCGAATCATCGACGCGGTCGAGCCAGTCGTCGGCCCGGCCGGCCACGGCGGCCGCGAGGCAGCAAAGCAGGACGGCGGGCTTGTTCATCGGGCCGGGGCCGTGGCCGGCGGCGCGAGGCGGAAGCGGACCTCGAATTCGGTCCAGTCTGCCTCGGACCGGCCGAGGTGCAAATCGCCTCGGTGCAGCCGGGCCAGTTCGCGCGCCAGGTTGAGCCCGAGGCCGTGGCCGGGGACGTTCTCGCCCATCGCGCCGCGATGGAAGCGCTGGAAAATGTGCTCGCGCGCGGCCGGCGGGATCGTGGCGCCGGTGTTGCCGACGTTCAGCACGGCCCACTCGCCGTCGGCGGTGAGGCGGACCCGGATCCGTCCGCCCGGGCGGTTGTACTTGCGGGCGTTCTCAAGCAGGTTCTGGACGATGAGCGACGTGTAGCGCTTCTCGCCGGCGATGAAGAGCTCGGCCGGCATCTCGGTCTCGATCGCCACCGCGTGCGCCTCGGGCAGCGCCCCGAGGTCGTCGAGCCAGCTGGCGACAAGGTGGACGAGGTCGAGCGGTGCGAGCTGGAGCTGCAGCCGGCCGGCGTCCATGCGCGAGAGGAGCAGCAGGTCCTCGATCACGCTGGTGAGGCGGAAGGTCTGGTGCACGAGCGCGGACACCTCCTCGCGGACCTCGCCGCCGAGCTTTTCGCCGGCCAGGAGTTCCTCGAGCCCGGCGCGCAGGACCGTGACGGGTGTCTTGAGCTGGTGCGAGGCGTCGGCGGAGAACCGCACCGAGCGCTGCAATTCCTCGTGGGTCAGCTCGAGTTCCGCCTCGGCGCGGCGGCGCTGCGCGCGGTTCTCGGCGGAATCGACGGCGAGCTGCTCGACCGGCACGGACAGGCGGCGCGACAGGACCTGGCTGGCAACGAAAGAGCCGAGGAGCAGGAGCCCGCCCGCGCCGGCGAACTGCCAGAGCAGGCGGCGCTGGCGGGCGATCGATTCCGTGAGCGGGTAGATGCAGACCTCGTACGCCGCCGGCAGCAGCGACTCCGGGTTCAGTTGCTTGAAGAACAGCAGGCTGGGCGTGCCTCCGACCGTGACCGACAGGCTGGGCGGCGCGTTGCCCCCGGCCCGGACCTCGGTGGCCAGGCGGCCGGCGAGCAGCGCGCGTTCCGCCGGCGGCAGTTCCGGCAGGAACAGCCGGTCCTGGGTCCAGACGCCGCTCAGCATGCCGGGGGCCGCGGCGTTGGCCGGCAGCGCGGCGGGCTTGAAGCCGAGCACGAGCGCCGCGACGGGCGCGCCGCTCTCGGTGGAGAAGATCGGCATGGCGATGATCTCGTCGATGAATTCATCCGGTCGGCCGGCATTCCGGCGAAGATAGCCGGTCTGCGGCCGGTCGGGCACGCGCGGCAGCGCGAGGCGCGCCTCCTCGTCCGGCTGCAGCGGGCCGACGTTGCTGCCGGGCGGCGGGGTGAGCACGGCGCCGCGGGCGTCGAGAAAGCGATAGAAGTGCGCGTGGAAGGCGTGCGCGAACGGCTCCCACGAATCGGGCTGCTCGCCGTCCATGACGTCGACGAGTTCGTCGCGTGCGCTGGGGTAGAGGAGATCGACGGCGTTGTCCTCGAGCGCGGCGTGGATGCGCGAGCGGCGGGACAGCGCCCGGCAGCGCTCGGCCAGCGCGGCGTGCCGCACCTCCTGGACCGAGTGGAAGGTCGCGAGACCCGCCTGGAACTCGCGGTCGAGGTCGCGGGCGGCGTTGGCCGCGACCTTGCGCTGGGCGAAGAAGAGCGCCAGGG
>DASZXO010000017.1:0-15074 GCA_035545835.1 Lacunisphaera sp. | reverse complement strand
AGAAACCAACGCCCCGCCTGCAGCCTAAACACTGGGCTGAAGACAATGTAATTGTGCTGACCTGACGCTACGTGAACCGTGAGCAGCTTGTTCGTGAAGTCCGGAAATTCGGCAGGGTTCATGTTTTCCCTAACGTTCAAGGTGAGCCATGCGGGCCGGCGCGGAGCGCAGGTCCGCATTGGCTCTGGCGCATGGTTAGCCTCTCTCCTTTCTGGCCTCTACCAATGCGGCCTTGATCGAACTCACCGTCAGCGTCGGGTTCATGCGCAGCTCGTCCCCTGTGAAAAAGACGGAACCCGCGGTATCCAGATGCGGAGTCATCGGCATGAACCTCAGCACTCGCTCGGAATGCTCGGGATGCCCATACGACAATGGCGCTTCCAAACGAGAGTCCATCGTCTTGCCTGCGAGATCGACCGGTCCTTTCCAAACCTCCAAGACGGAGACGCGAATGAGTTTGTGCGCATCGTCGTAGGATTCATCGGCCAACACCACGACCACCGCTTCGTCGTATTGCTTCTTCAACCGCGCGAGCGTCTTCTCCGCCGACGGATAGACAATGGGCTTGGCCGGTTCGGCAGGAGCTCCACGAGCAATCATCGGCATCGCCGGCTTCGAGACTGAGGGAACGAGAAGCCGCTGGGTGTAATCGCCGACAAATGAGCGAGCGGTGAACCCGACCAAGATGCCCAAGACGAGGCAGAGTAGTGGTAAGCGCATGGGGTTGTCCTTTTTTGGGCTAACGTTAGAGGTGAGCCACGCTCACCCGGAAAGAGGACGGAGTCGAGAGCGGGGAAGACATGAGCGAATTAGGCGAGACGGTGAGCGTTGGCTCTAACGATTGGTTAGGCTCTTCAGCTGATCGAAGGCCCACTGATCACAGTCGCGCTCGATCTGTCCGTGGTGCATGCTCGCGTGAAGATCGCGACGGGAAAAATGTGCGATCTCGTGAAGAAGCTGGTGCTTGGCAAATAGCTCCGGCTGCCCCAGGAGCCGAACATCTTCTTCGGGGAAATTGCGCATGATCAACGGCATCATCCCGTCTGAGGCATCAGCGTGGTCCCATAGGAGGAAGACAGGAGAACCGGCATCTGAAATAAGGCACTTTGCAATGCGCCTAGCGCTTCGCTCGAGATCCGGCTGACCGAGAGCGATGCAATACTCCTGAATGGACTCAACTATCTGGAGAGAGTCGCTCGGAAGTGAAAATCGCGAAATAATCTCGGCGAGCTCCTTCCGAAACGGCGAAAACGTCCTCTCTTTCATGCCTAACGACTCAGATCAGCCACGCCCGCCGAGCGGGCAAGCCGTCTCTTTTGAAATACGGGGCCATGCTGAGCGGAGATGACATGGACGGTTCAGGTGAGATCAAGGGCGTTGCGCTGTGGCTGCTGGATCGGCTCTTGGCTCATGGAAGCTGACTCCGCACGATGAAAACAAATGCTGCGAGCGCCGAAGCCGAGGTCAGGGCATAAAGCCAGAGTAAGCCCGCATACCTCTTTCTTAGGCTCGGCGTCGCTTCGGAGCGTACCAATCTCACAAAGCGCCCGAGGTTCGTCCACTGGTCCCACCACGAAAACCCCACGCCGCGGGACTTCAGAATAGTGAGCATGTAAACCCAACACCCAAGGCCGGCCCAAATGGAAGCGGCGAGCCAGACTCTGTAGATCGCTTCGTTCATGGTCTTCCGCCGATCGTTGTTTATGCCACTGGCAGTGGCTCAATCAGATTGAGATCTGATTGATGGCCGCGCTTTTGCTGAAAAGCAGGTCCCATCTGGAGCGAGGACGTGAGCGAATGCCCGGATGTCCGGCCGGGGGTGGGCGTGAGGAGAGGCACGGGAATGCTGGCGCGAGCTGCGGAGCAATCCGGATCCGGCCCATGACCCGTATCGCTGACTTGGCCGGAGATTGGTTTTTCCAGCGCACAAAGCAAAAGCAAACTTCCCGGGCCGCCGAAGGGTAGGGGCATGCCCGCGCGCAACCAGAGGAATCGCCATTTGCGGCGACCTGCCTGCCAAGAACCTGCGCGGAGTGCAGGTTCCACCCTCGCGCGGCCACTCAGGCGCGGGCGAAGGTGTTCGCGGTGTTGAGGTGCTCGGGGCCGACGTACTTCGCCGACTGCTCGTCGGCGTGGTAGCTCGAGCGCACGAGCGGGCCGCTCTCGACCACGCCGATGCCGAGCCCGAGCGCGAACTCCTTCCAGTGGCGGAATTCGTCGGGCGTGACCCAGCGGTCTATCTTCCAATGCTGCGGCGTCGGCTGGAGATACTGGCCGAGGGTGAGGATGTCGGTCTTGTCGGAGGCGATGTCGCGCAGGCACTGCTCGATCTCCTCCCGCTGTTCGCCGAGACCGAGCATGATGCCCGTCTTGGTCGTGAACCCGCGGCTCTTGGCGTGGCGCAGCACGCCGCGCGAGCGATCATAGCGCGCCTGCACGCGGACGGGCTTCTGCAGCCGCTCCACGGTCTCGACGTTGTGGTTGAAGATGTCGGGCTTGGCGTCGAGCACGGTGTCGACCTGGTCGAGCCGGCCCTTGAAGTCGGGCACCAGCACCTCGATCGCGCACTGCGGATTGAGGTATTTCGTGGCGCGGATGGTCGCGGCCCAGACGGCCGCGCCGCCGTCGGCGAGGTCGTCGCGCGCGACGGAGGTGATGACGCAATGCCGCAGGCCCATGCGGGCGACGGCGTCGGCCACGCGGGCGGGCTCGCCGAGGTCGTACTCGGTCGGCCGGCCGGTCTGGATCGCGCAGAAGTTGCACGAACGCGTGCAGATGTTGCCGAGGATCATCACCGTCGCGGTGCCGCGCGACCAGCACTCGCCGATATTCGGGCACTGCGCGCTCTGGCAGACCGTGTGGAGGCGGTTGTCGTCCACGAGCCGGCGCGTGGCCTGGTAGCCGGGGCCGGAGGGCAGCTTGGCGCGGAGCCAGTCGGGTTTGCGGAGGGCGGGTGTCATTTGGCTGGGACTGAAGCTGGGAAGATTTTACCGCTTATCCACGCAAATCTTTGCCAATCGCCAGACTAGCTTGGTGGCTGTTCGATCCGATAAGCGGAGATTAGCGCAGATTAGCGGTTTGTAGGAGCCCCGGCAACCGCAAGCCGGGCCAGTTCGTCGCGAGCCATGGCGTTGTCCGGGTCAAGTTGCAGGGCGGTGTGGAGTTGCGCCCGACCCTCGGCGTCGCGGCCCGTAGCGACGAGCAGGACCCCGAGCTTGGCATGCGCAGCCGCGTCGCCGGGTTCGGCGCGCACTGCCGCCTGGAAGTGCTCGATGGCCTTTTCCGGCTGGCCGCGGCGGGCGTAGAGATTGCCGAGGTTGTAATGCGTGGGCCCGTCGCTGGGCGAAAGAACGAGCGCGCGGTCGTAGGCCCGGAGGGCCTCGTCCTCGCGGCCGCCTTCGTCGAGGGCATTGCCGAGATTGGTCCAGGCGCGGGGATTGTCCGGCGCCTTGGCCACCGTGTCGTCCCAGAGGCCGAGCGTGGATTGGTAAACGGCGTTGCGGCGCACCGTGAGGATGGCCAGCACCACGGCGAGGGCGACGAAGGCGACGGCACTCCGCCGGCCCGCGAGCGCCCAGGCGCCCGCGACCAGCGGCACGACCACGCCCGCCAGCGGCAGGTACATCCGGTGCTCGGCGATGGTTTGCGTCACCAGCGGCACCACGCTCGAGCTGGGAGCCAGGATGCCGAAGAACCAGATACCGGCGAACGCGGCTGGCATCCGGCGCACGGCGGCAACCGCCGTGGCGCCCGCGAGGACCGCGAGCAGCAGCGCCTGCGGCCAGACCGCGGCGAAGCTGTGGGCCAGCGTGGTGCCGTAGTCGAGCACCAGCGGGTTCGGCCAGAACGCGAGCTTGAGGTAGAGCGCGACCGCCCGGGCTTGCGTCAACGCGTACTCCCATGAGGAGACGCCGGTGCGAAAGCCGGAGCCATGACGCGGCCCATTGACCATGATGAACCACGCCAGCGGCAGCCAGGTCAGGGCCAGCAACCCGAAGAAGCCGCGGCGCCGGTTCCACGCGGTGCGCCAGGAGCCGTCGATCAGCAGCGCCTGGCAACCGACAGCGAGAAGCGGCGCGACGACCACGATCTCCTTGGTGAAGGTGCCGAGCAGGCAAGCGGCAAAACTCCCCGCGAGCCAGCGTCGCGCCACCGCGGACTCGGCCGCCCGGACCAGGCAATACAACGTCAACAGGAGCCAGAGGCTCGCCAGCGATTCGGTCCGCTGCACGATACAGGTCACCGATTCCGTCAACAGCGGATGCACGGTCCAGAGCAGCGCGGAAAAGAAAGCCACCGGCAACGCGGCCGAGGGGAAGCGGTCGCGCAGTGGCGGCAAAAGAAACGTGCGCCGCAGGAAACCGAACAGCACCAGCGTGGCCGCGAGGTGGATCAGCAGGTTCAGCGCGTGGTAGCCGGTGACATCCTCGCCGCCCAGAGCGTAGTTGATCGCAAACGTGGCGTTGACCAGCGGCCGCCCGGCGGCGCTCCCGGCGGTCGCGGGCGGTAAGAGTGCCGAGGCCAGGTGACGGATCGAGGGGTTTCCCACCACCGCCACCAGGTCGTCGAACACGAAGGGCGCCCGGAGCGCGTTGGCATAGGCGAGGAATCCTGCAAGGGCGAGCAGGGCGGCGGCGGGCCGGACCAGGCGGGCGGACGGCGGGGCAGGGGACGGTCCGTGGCCGCGTTCGCTCACCCGCGTCCTTTCGGGAATTCCGCGAATAGCCGCCAGAATTCGATCGCGAGCACGCGCTTGACCTCGGCCAGGTCGAGTTCGCGGCCGAGCTCGAGGTGCATCGAGGTCACGGTGCCCTCGGCGGCGGTGATGCCGCACGGGACGATGCCGGCGAAGGGCGCGAGGTCCGTGTTCACGTTGAGCGCGAAGCCGTGGAACGTCGTCCATCTCTTCACCGCCACGCCGATGGCGGCGATCTTGCGCGGACCGAGCCAGATGCCGGTCTTGCCCGGGTTGCGCCCGGCGGCGAGGCCGAAGGTGCCGACCGCGTTGATCATCACCTGCTCGAGGAGGCGCAGGTAGGCGTGGAGGTCCTTCCGCGCGGCGAGATTCACGATCGGGTAGCCGACGACCTGCCCCGGGCCGTGGTAGGTGATGTCGCCGCCACGGTTGGTCGTGACGACCTCGATGCCGCGCTGCCGCAACTCGGCCGGATTCCACAACAGGTTGGCCTCGGCGCCCCGCCGCACGCCGAGCGTGAACACCGGGTTGTGTTCCGTGAAGACGAGCGTATCGCCGATCTCGCCGGCATTGCGCCGGGCCACCATCTCCTCCTGGCGCCGCCACGCCTCCGCGTAGCCGGTGCGTCCCCAATCGAGGGTGGTGGGAGCGACGGTGGTTGCGGGCGACTCCATGGGACGGACAACCTCATCCAATTCTTGAAAAGCCGCAACCACCGACCGGTGGCCTGCCTGAACCTGGAGGCGGGGTGCCCGCACCCGCTGGGGGCAGGCGTGGGCGATAACCCGCGGGACGGGGGCGTCCCGCCTCCATCCGAGCCCTTGATCGCGGCGATACCCGCGGCCCCGCCAACTTTCCGTTTGCCCAGACCGCCCCGGTTCCTAAGTCTGCGCCGTTCCATGAGCGAGACTCCCGAGGACATTTCCCACGACCAGTATGCCGTGCGGCTGAAGAAGCTGCAGGACATGCGCGCGGCGGGCTTCGATCCGTTCCGCGCGAACGCGCCGCAGACCCATTTTTCGCAGGACGCCAAAGGACTCTACGTGGAAGGCCAGGACTACGCGGTGCCGGTGGCGGTGGCCGGGCGGCTCGTGACGTTTCGGGTCCAGGGCGGCAGTTCCTTCGTCAAGATCCAGGACCAGCAGGGCCAGATCCAGCTCTACTTCCGCAAGGACGTCCTCGGCGAGGCGCGGTACGGCGATTTCAAGAAACTCCTCGACCTCGGTGACATCATCGGCGTTTCGGGGACACTTTTCAAAACCAAGACCGGCGAGATCACGGTGCGCGTCGACGCGTTCACTCTCGTGTCGAAGGCCCTGCGCCCGCTGCCGGAAAAATGGCATGGCCTGACCGATCCCGAGCAGGTTTACCGGCAGCGCTACCTCGACCTGATCGTCAATCCCGAGTCGCGCGCACGCCTGCTGCTGCGCAGCCGCATCGTGGCGAGCATCCGGAAAACGCTCGCCGGGCGCAGCTTCATCGAGGTGGAGACGCCGGTGCTCGAGGGCGTGGCCGGCGGCGCGGCCGCGCGGCCGTTCGTCACGCACCACAACGCGCTCGGCGCGGACTTTTTCCTGCGCATCGCGCTCGAGCTGCGACTGAAGCGGCTGCTGGTCGGCGGTTACGACCGCGTGTTCGAGATCGGCCGCATTTTCCGCAACGAGGGCATCTCGCGGAAGCACAACCCCGAGTTCACCATGCTCGAGGTCTACCAAGCCTACTCGGACTTCCGCGGCATGATGGAGCTGATCAAGGCGATCTTCACCGACCTCTGCCGCGACGTGCTCGGCACCTTCGAGGTCAAACACGCCGCCAGCGGCCAGGTGATCAACTTCGCCGGTGAGTGGCGCGAGGCGCGCTACTTCGACCTCATCGATGAGGCGGTCGGCTTCAAGCTCAGCGCGCTGCGTGGTGCGACCGATTACCGCGCGAAGGCGACCGCGGCGGCGCAGAAGCTCGGCTGCGAGGTTCATCCCGGCTGGGAGAATCACGAGATCGTCAACGAGATCTTCGGCAAGAAGATCGAGCCGACGCTCGTCCAGCCGACGTTCGTGACGCATTTGCCGAAGGAACTCTGCCCGCTGGCCAAGCTCAACGCCGACGACCCGGGCCTGATCGACGTGTTCGAGCTGTGCATCGGCGGCATGGAGGTGGCGCCGGCGTACTCCGAGCAGAACGACCCCTTTGTGCAGCGCGAGATGTTCGAGAAGCAGGTCGGCGAGGAGAAGCAGAAGATGGACACCGATTTCCTGCTCGCCCTCGAGCACGGCATGCCGCCGGCCGGCGGCATGGGCGTCGGCATCGACCGGCTCTGCATCCTGCTCACCGGCGCGGAGAGCATCCGCGACGTGATCCTGTTTCCGTCGCTCCGGCCGACCGAGACAAAGTGAACCACGAATAGACACGAATGGACACGAAGCCTGTAATCTGTGATCTATTCGTGTGAATTGGTGTCCATTCGTGGTTATTCATGTCTTGGCCGATCTATTTAGCCCTTAAGCAGCTTTTCCCCACCGGGCGGGTGTCGTTCTTCACGTTGGTCTCGGTGCTGGGCGTCGGGCTCGGCGTGGCCTTGATGCTCGTGTCGTCGAGTGTCATGGGCGGCTTCGGCCACCAAATCCGACAGATGATCGTCGATACGCAGGGCGAGGTGCAGATCCGCGGACACGGGCCCTTCGCGCCCACTGAGGCGATCGAGCAGGCCATCGCCAGCGTGCCCGCCGTCGCGGCCGCCGCGCCCTACGCGCAGGGCGTGGTCATGCTGGAATTCGACCGGCGCCCTGCGTTCCCGACCATTCAGGGCTTCGACCTCGACCGGATGAGGAAGGTCATACCGCTCGAGCGATACCTGAAGGCCGGTTCGCTCGATGACGTCGACGACGACTCGGTGATCCTCAGCTCGATCCTGGCGAATTCGCTTGGCGCGCGCATCGGCGACAAGGTCAGTGTCTATTCGCCGCTCATGCTCGAGCGGTTCAAGCGCAACGAGGTGCTCCTGCCGCGCGAGGTCCGCGTGGCCGGCATCTTTGAGATCGGCCACCAGCAGCTCGACAGCTCGACGGTCATCTGCTCGCTGCGGCTGATGCAGGACCTCTACGGCCTGGACCGCCTCGTGCACGGCTACAACGTCCGGCTCAGGCCCGGCGCTGACCCGGACGCCGCCGCCGCCGCGCTCAATGCCGTGCTGCCGCCGGTGGCGGGCGCGCTGACGTGGTTCGAGGCCAATGCCGATTTCCAGGCGGTGGTCGCCTTCGAACGCAACATGATCTTCTTCCTGCTCACGTTCATCGTGATCGTGGCGGCCTTCTCCATCACGAGTTCGCTGCTCGTCACCGTCGTGCGCAAGACCCGCGAGATCGGCCTGCTCGCCGCCATGGGCGGGCGCGCGGGGCAGGTGGCGGCCTGCTTCTGCGCGCAGGGCCTTTTCATCGGCCTGGCTGGCACGGCCGTGGGCCTCGCGCTGGGCGCGACGCTGCTGCATTACCGCGATGACATCGTCGGGGTCGTGGCCGGGGCGACGATGGGGCGCGACGTGTTCGTGAAGTTCTACCAGTTCAGCCACCTGCCGGCTTACACCGAGGTGAAGGACGTCATCATCATCATCGTGTTTTCCATCGTCGCCGCGACGCTCGCCGGCCTGATTCCCGCCTGGCGCGCGGCCCGGCTCAAACCCGTGGAGGCCCTCCGCAGCGAATGATTCGCTGCGGAACTTCCAACGCTGAACGCTTAACGTCCAACATCCAAATTCGGCCCAATGCAGCAAGCACAGGAAAATTCCGGATCCTTGAACGTTGAGAGTTCAACGTTGGGGGTTGGGCGTTCCGGCCCGGTTCTCCGGGCCGTGGGCCTGCGCAAGAACTACCCGAGCGGCGACCGCGTGCTCGAGGTGCTGCGCGGCGTCGACCTGGCCGTCGCGGCGGGCGAGACCGTGAGCGTCCGGGGCGAGTCGGGCTCGGGCAAGAGCACGCTGCTCAATGTCCTCGCGGGCCTCGACCGCCCGGACGCCGGCGAACTCGGCTGGTCCGGCGAGCCGGCGCACAGGCTCGGCCTCGGCGAACTCACCGCCCGCCGCGGGCGATTCGTCGGCATGGTGTTCCAGGCCTACTACCTGATTCCAGAACTCGACGCCCTCGCGAACGTCCTCATGGCCGCCCGCATGATTGGCGGGGTGGGAGCCGTGGAACGGGCGCGGGCCGCGGCGTTGCTCAAGCAGGTGGGCCTGGCCGAACGCGCGCATCATTTGCCCGCGCACCTGTCGGGCGGCGAGCGCCAGCGCGTGGCGGTGGCCCGGGCCTTGATGAACAAGCCGGCGATCATCCTCGCGGACGAGCCGACGGGCAACCTCGACGAGCGCACCGGCGACGAGGTCATCAACCTGCTGCTGCAGGTCTGCGCCGAAGAGCGGACCGCCCTGGTGCTCGTCACCCACAACCCCGCGCACGCCAGGAAATGCGCCCGGCCGCTCCTGCTCAAAAATGGGGTGATCGCGGTGGTCTGAAGTTCGCGGTTCTCGGTTCACACAACACGACGTGGATCGCGATTCCGTAGGTCGGGCTTTACGCCCGACGGCAGGGCCCTGAGAGCGCCTTGAGGTCAAGGCACCCCAACTTTAGGTCGAAAAAACAAGTCGCCAACTTGTCCTGAAAAACGGACAAATTGGAAATGGCCAAGCCTTTGATCAAATGCGGCGTCGCGGGAGTCGGCTCTCTCGGCCAGCACCACGCCCGCATCTATGCCGCGCTGCCGGGAGCCGAGTTGACCGGCATCTACGAGACCAGCGACGCCCGCGCGGCCGAGATCTGCGCGAAGCACAACTGCCGGCGGTTCGCCACCCTCGACGAGCTGGGCGAAGCCTGCGATGCCGTCAGCGTGGTTGTGCCGACCGATCGCCACGCCGAGGTCGCGCTGCCGCTGCTGGCCCGGGAGTGCCACCTGCTCATCGAGAAGCCGCTGTGCGCGAGCCTCGACGAGGCGGAGCGGGTGCTCGCCGCCGCCCGCCAGGCGGGCTGTATCGTGCAGGTGGGCCACATCGAGCATTTCAACCCGGTCATGAGCTACCTGGAGAAACACACCGGGCGGCCGCAGTACATCACCACCGAGCGGCTCGCGCCCTACCAGATGCGCGGCACCGAGGTGGGCGTCGTGCTCGACCTCATGATCCACGACATCGGCATCGTCCTCGCCCTGGTGAAGTCGCCGATCCGCAAGATCGACAGCGTCGGGATCAGCGTGCTGTCGAAGACCGAGGACATTGCCAACGCGCGCATCGAGTTCGAGAACGGCTGCGTCGCCAACCTCAGCGCCTCGCGCATGAGCCTGAAGAAGAACCGCGAGATCCGCGTCTTCCAGGACAACGCCTACCTGTCGCTCGATTTCATGAACCAGAAGGGCCACCTGGTGAAGAAGAGCGACATCATCGCCTACGGGGTGAAACTGAAGATCGGCCTCGCCAAGGCCGGCGATGCGTCGTCGATCCCGGTGCATGAGATCCCGATCGAGAAGGGCGAGCCCCTGGCGATCGAGCTGGCGCATTTTGTCGAGAGCGTCCGCGAGGCCAAGCAGCCGAAGGTCGGCGCCGCGCTGGGCAAATCGGCGCTCGAGGTCGCGATTTCCATCACCGACCAGATCCGGAAGGGACAGAAGTGAGATGGCCACCGCGAAACACACGAAACGGGCACCCCGCCTCCAGGGATCCCTGATGAAGGCGGTGGCTCATGAGTAACACGTTGCCGCCGCCCACGGCCGGCGCCGTCGACCTGCTGATCGTCGCCGGCGAGCACTCGGGGGACGAGCACGCCGCCCGGATGCTGCGCGGCCTGCTGGAGCGGAAGCCGGGCCTCCGGGTCTGCGCGCTGGGCGGGCCCCGCCTTGCGGCGGCCGGCGCGCAGCTGCTGCGCGACCTGACCTCGTCGTCGGCCATGGGTTTCGCGGTGCTGGCGAAGCTCGCGCACTACCGCGCGTTGATCGCGGAGATCGTCCGCTGGGTGGGCGTTTACCGGCCGCGCGCCGTGTGCTTCGTCGATTCGTCGGCGTTGAACCTGCGGATTGCGCAGGGCCTGCACGCCGCCGGCTTTTCGGCGAAGGCCGGCGGGCCGACCAAGGCGCTCTATTACATCAGCCCGCAGATCTGGGCGTCGCGCCCGGGCCGCCGCATCCGGATGTCGCGCCACCTCGACGGGCTCGCGGCGATCTTCCCGTTTGAAAAGGGTTGTTACGCGGACACGCGCCTGCCGGTGGCCTTCGTGGGGCATCCGTTTGTGTCACCCGGCTACGAGCCGCCGGTGGCCTTCGACCCGGCCGGGCCGGTCCTGCTGCTGCCCGGCAGCCGCCGCCAGGTGGTGGCGCGCATCTTCCCGGTGCTGCTTGAGGCCTACCGGCGGAGCGGCACGGACCGCCGCGCGATCGTGCTTTATCCCAGTCGTGAAATCCACGATGTCCTCCAGGCCGCACACCCGCCGGCCGGCGTCGAGCTGCGCCCGACCGGGGCCGAAACCATCGGCGCTGCGGCGGTGCTGACGGCCAGCGGGACGATGTCGATGCATTGCGCCCTCGCGGGGCTGCCCGGGGCCCTCGTCTACATCACCGATCCGCTGACCTACGCGCTGGGCCGCCTGCTGGTGCAGGTGGAACAGATCGGCATCGCCAACCTGCTGCTGGGCGAGCCGGTCTACCCGGAGTTCATCCAGGGTGCCGCCACCCCCGAGGCGCTCGGCGCCCAGCTCCGGGACTGCCTGGGAGATCCCCGGCGGCGCGAGCGGGCCGCCGCCCAGGCCGCGCGCCTCCGAACGCTGCTGGCGCAGCCGACGAACGGTTCCGCCGCCGCCTGGCTGGCCGCGCAGATGGAGGCTTGAGGCGGGGCCGGCGGAATTGGATGGCCAACGGGCCGCCGGCGATTTTTTCTCCCTGCGCTGATGTCGCAATCGGAAGCCGAACCACCGGATAAGTCCCCGCGGCGGTTGGTGATGCCGCTGCTGGTCTGGGCCGCTTTCATGGCGCTGACGCTGGCGAGCTGGTGGATGGTCCGGAGGGAGCACGAGCGCGTCGAGGAAGGCCGGTTCCAGCGCCTGGCCTCTCGGCTGGAACTCGCCGTCCAGGATTCGTTCAAGGCCACCGAGCAGGCCCTGACCGGATTCCGCACCGCGCTGACGGGGCGCGAGACCCTGCCGTCGGCGGCCGCCTGGTCGGACATGGTCGGGCAGGTCCATCCCTATGTCGGCGCCGGCGTGGTGGGATTCGGCTTCATCTATCCCGTGGCGCGGGCCGACCTCGCGGTCTTCGAGGCGGACCGCCGCGCCGCCGGCTATCCCGGCTTCACGGTCGAGCGCACCGGCCGCGATGACCCGCTGTACGTCGTGGCCAACATCGCGCCGCTCGAGGCCAACGCCGCCGCGCTCGGGCTGGACATTGGCTCGGGCACCACCCGGCGCGAGGCGGCCGAGCGGGCGCGGGCCACGGGGGAGTTCTCGCTCTCCCGCCGCATCAACCTGATCAGCGGCGGCCAGCGGGTGCCCGGCTTCCTTTTCTTCAACCCGGTCTTCCGCACGGGCCCGGTGCGCGATGGCCGGTTCGTCGGCTGGGTCTATGCCTCCGTCCGGCCGGACGAGCTGTTCCGGCGCGCCGACGAGCTGGCCGGCGGCCAGGTCGACTACGAGATCTTCCAGGGTGAGGCCGAGACCCCGGAATCGTTGTTCTTCGACATCAATGGCGATTTCGGCACCACCGCGCGCAACCTCGCGCACCGCCACTTCAACCTGTCCCGGCGGGTGACCGTCTTTGGCCAGACCTGGACGCTGCGCATGAGCTCGCTGCCGGCGTTCGACGCGGCCGGCCGCTCGCCCATCGCGACGATCATCCTGGGCGGCGGGCTGCTGGTCAGCGTGCTCATCGCGCTGCTCGTCGGGCTGCTGGCCGGCAGCCGCGCCCGCGCGCTGCGGCTCGCCGGGACGATGACGGCGGACCTCCGGCGCACGGAGGCCGAGGCGCAGCGCCTGGCCCTCATCGCCCGGCACACGGCGAACGCCGTCGGCCTGAGCGACACCGCCGGGCGCGTCGTGTGGATCAACGAGGGCTTCACGCGCCTTTTCGGCTACACGCTCGAGGAGGCCCGGGGGCGCTTCGGGCCGCACGTCATCCGCGGGCCGCGCACCGACGGCCGGATGCTGGTCCGGATCGCCCGGGCCGCGCAGGCCGGCGAAGCCTTCCATGGCGAGCTGCTCTGCCAGGCCAAGGACGGGCGCGAGCTCTGGACCGACTTCGAGATGCAGCCGTTGCGCGACGGCGCCGGGACGCTGACCGGGTTCATGTCGATCCAGCTGGACACGACGGCCCGGCGCAGCGCCGAGGCCGAGCTGGCGCGGCAGGAGGCCCAGTTCCGCTTCATCTTCGAATCGGTGCCGGTGGGGCTGTCGTGGGCCATCCCCGGCCGCGACGAGACCCGGATGGTCAACTCCGAGCACGTCCGCCTAACCGGCATCACGCCGGCGGAGGCGCGCACCCGGCCCGGGCTCTTCCTGGAGTTGACCCACCCCGACGACCGGGCGCGGCAGCTCGAGCTGGTCGAGCGCATGCGCCGGCGGGAGATCGACCGGTTCATGCTCGACAAGCGCTACGTGCATCGCGACGGCACGGTGGTCTGGGTGCGCCTGCTGCGGCAGATGTTCCGGGGCCGCGTCGGCGCCGCGGACCAGGAGCTGAACGCGCTGGTGGACATCACCGAGCTCAAGCGCATCCAGGGCGAGCTCCAGGAGGCCAAGGTCACGGCCGAGCAGGCCAGCCTGGCGAAGAGCCAGTTCCTCGCCATGATGAGCCACGAGATCCGCACGCCGATGAACGGCGTGATCGGCATGACCAGCCTGCTGCTGCAGTCGCCGCTGACCCGGGAGCAGCAGGAATATGCCGAGACCATCCGCGTGAGCGGCGACGCGCTGCTCACCATCATCAATGACATCCTGGATTTCTCGAAGATCGAGTCGGGCCGCTTCGAGCTCGAGCAGACGGAATTCTCGCTGCGGGAATGCGTCGAGGGCACGCTCGACCTCCTGGCCGTGCGCGCGGGCGAGAAGCGGATCAACCTGCTCTACGAGCTGGCTCCCGGGCTGCCCGATTACATCCGCGGCGACCCGACCCGCCTCCGGCAGGTGCTGGTCAACCTGCTCGGCAACGCGCTGAAGTTCACCGCGCAGGGCGAGGTGCTGCTGTCGGTCCGCCACGCCGGCGACCCCAGCGGGCCGGTGGTCATCACCTTTGACGTCAAGGACACGGGCATCGGGATCCCGGCGGAGGCCCTCCCGCGGCTGTTCCAGTCCTTCACGCAGGTCGATGCGTCAACGACCCGCCGGTTCGGCGGCACCGGCCTGGGTCTCGCGATCAGCAAGCGCCTGGTGGAGATGATGGGCGGCCGGCTGGAAGTGACGAGCGAGGTGGGCCGCGGGTCCACCTTCAGCTTTTCCATCCGGGCCGAGGCCGTGGCCTGCGCCCACCGCCCGTGGGCGGCCGGGGCCCCGGCGACCGTCACAGGCCGGCACCTGCTTGTGGTCGACAACAACGCCACCAGCCGGAGGATCCTCGGCGACCTGGCGCGGAACTGGGGCATGACCGCGCTCGCCCTCGAGACGCCGGCCGAGGCGCTCGCCCGCCTGCGCGCCGGCGAACGCTTCGACGCCGCCATCCTCGACATGGAGATGCCGGGGATGGACGGCCTGATGCTGGCCCGCGCCATCAAGGAGCTGGGCCTCCGGCCGGACCTGCCGCGGCTGTTGCTCTCCTCGATCGGCAAACAGGCGGATCCCGAGGGGTTGTTCGCCGCGAGCCTGTCCAAGCCCGTCAAATCCTCGCAGCTCTTCGACGTGCTCGCCGGCATTTTTGGCGCGGCACCGGCGCCGGTCCGGCCCACGGCGGTTGCGACCACGGCGTCCGTGCCGGTCGCACCGCGCAGCGAGCGCCTGCTGCTCGCCGAGGACAATGCCGTCAACCAGAAGGTTGCGCTCTACATGCTGCAAAACCTCGGCTACCGCGCGGACATCGCGGGCAACGGCCTCGAGGTGCTCCAGGCGGTGGAACGGCAGACCTATGATGTGATCCTGCTGGACGTGCAAATGCCGGAAATGGACGGATTGGAAGCCGCCCGGCAGCTGCACCGGCGGCTCCCCGATCGCAACCAGCGCCCGTGGATCATCGCGCTGACCGCCAGCGCCATGCAGGGCGACCGCGAGATGTGCCTGGCGGCCGGCATGGACGATTACATCAGCAAGCCGATCAAGCCGGCGGAGCTGCAGGCGGCGATGGCGCGGGTGCGGCGGCGCGGCTGAGTCTGGAGGCGGGGTGCCCTCACCCCGCGAGGCGCAAGCGTGAATGGCAACCAGCGGGGTGAGGGCACCCC
>DASZXO010000016.1:0-23413 GCA_035545835.1 Lacunisphaera sp. | reverse complement strand
TCGCGGCGGTGGTCGATGTAGCACTCCAGGAGTTCCTTGATGTTCATCTGCTTCGGCCGCTTCTGGTCGAGCGCGAGCAGGATGACGCCGAAGGAGGATTCGAGGGCGGTCTTCTGGTAGAGCTGGTTGATGATGATCTGGGCCTGCTCGCCGCGCTTGAGCTCGATGACGATGCGCGTGTTCTCGTCGGACTCGTCGCGCAGGTCGCGGATGCCGTCGATCTCCTTCTCGCGCACGAGCTCGGCGATGCGGGTCACGAGCGTGGCGCGGTTCACGTTGTACGGGATCTCGGTGATGACGATCTGCTCGCCGCCGCCCTTGAGCTCCTCGGTGTGGGCCTTGCCGCGCATGCGGACGATGCCCTTGCCGGTGGTGAGGTAGGACTTGATGCCGGCGCGGCCGTTGATGTAGCCGCCGGTCGGGAAGTCGGGGCCGGGGATCAGGGTGGCGATCTCCTCGACGGGGATCGACGGGCGGTCGATGATGGCGCAGGTGGCGGTGATGATCTCGCCGAGGTTGTGCGGCGGGATGTTGGTCGTCATGCCGACGGCGATGCCGGTCGAGCCGTTCATCAGCAGGTTGGGCAGCGCGGCGGGCAGGACGGTCGGCTCGGTGGTCGACTCCTTGTAGTTCGGGACGAAGTCGACGGTCTCCTCCTCGATGTCCTTGAGGAGTTCCTCGGCCACGTCGCGCAGGCGGGCCTCGGTGTAGCGGTAGGCGGCGGGTGGGTCGCCGTCGACGGAACCGAAGTTGCCCTGGGGGTCGATCAGCGGGTAGCGCATGACCCAGCTCTGCGCGAGGCGCACGAGCGTGTCGTAGACGGAGGCATCGCCGTGCGGGTGGTAGTTCTTGAGCACCTCGCCGACCACGCCGGCGCACTTGTCGTAGGCGCGGTTGTGAAGCAGGCCCTCGCGCAGCATCGCGTAGAGGATGCGGCGCTGCACCGGCTTCAGGCCGTCGCGGGCGTCGGGCAGCGCGCGGCTGATGATGACCGACATCGAGTAATCGATGTAGGCCGTCTGCATGATGTCGGTGATGTTGGCGGTCGAGAGCTTTTCGTTAGCCGTATACATTCAGGGGAGTCGGAAAGGATTTGTTCTTACAGGAGGTCGCGGAGGGCGCAGAGGATTAGGAAATGAATCAACGATCTCTCCGCGATCTCTGCGTGCTCCTGTCAAAAATGGAAATTAAACGTCCAGGTACTGCACGTTGAGGGCGTTGTCCTCGATGAACTGGCGCCGCGGGGCGACCTCCTCGCCCATGAGGAGGGTGAAGAGGGCGTCGGCCTTGGCGGCGTCGGCGATGTTGACCTTGAGCAGGCGGCGCTTTTCCGGGTCCATGGTCGTCTCGTAGAGCTGCTTCGGGTTCATTTCGCCGAGGCCCTTGTAGCGCTGGATGGAGAGGCCCTTGCGGCCGTTGGCGCGGATCTGGGCGATGATCTCGAGGGGCGAGAAGAGCTCGGCCTTGGTCTCGGTCTTGGCGCCGGCGTTCTCGGTGAAGATGTAGCGCGGCTGCGGCGAGGGGACGAAGGAGGAGACGTCGAGGCCGGCGCGGGCCAGGGCCTTGAGGAGCTTGGTGAGCTCGGTGGACTCGAAGATCTCGTGGATGGTGACGCGGCGGGTCGGCAGCGGGGGCGCGGAGTGGCCGTTGGCACCGTTCCCGCCATTGGGGTTCAGCTCGGCGTCGAGGCCGCCCTGTTGCAGGAAGGCGGCGCGGGCCTTGTCGTCGGCGAGGAACTCGTGCGACTCCTTGTTGCCCTCGCGGATGCGGGCGATGTAGCGCGGCAGCTCGTGCGTGGCCGGGTCGTGCTGGTCGAGGTACTCGGCGAGCGAGGCGCCGTGGCGGGTGATGCCGTGGCCGAGTTTTTCGAGGGCGGCGAGCATCTCGACGATCTGGTCGACGCTCGCGGGCGAGAAGGCGTGGGCATCGGCGGCGCGGGCGAGCATGATGTCCTCGGAGCCGAGTTCGAGGAGGATGCGGTTGAGCTGCTCGTCGTTGTCGACGTACTGCTCGCGCTTCTTGCGCTTGATCTTATAGAGCGGCGGCTGGGCGATGTAGACGTAGCCGCGCTCGATGATGCCCTTCATCTGCCGGTAGAGGAAGGTGAGGAGGAGGGTGCGGATGTGGGAGCCGTCGACGTCAGCGTCGGTCATGATGATGACGCGGTGGTAACGGGCCTTTTCGGCGTTGAAGGAGGCGTCGTCCTCGCCCGTGCCGATGCCGGTGCCGATGGCGGTGATGAGCGTGCGGATTTCCTCGTTCGACAGGACCTTGTCGAGCTGGGCCTTCTCGGAGTTGATGAGCTTGCCGCGCAGCGGGAGGATGGCCTGGTAGCGGCGGTCGCGGCCCTGCTTGGCGGAGCCGCCGGCCGAGTCGCCCTCGACGATGTAGAGTTCGCACAGGGCCGGGTCCTTCTCGGAGCAGTCGGCCAGCTTGCCCGGCAGGCCGCCGCCGGAAAGGGCGCCCTTGCGGATGGTCTCGCGGGCCTTGCGGGCGGCCTCGCGGGCGCGGGCGGCGGTCAGCGACTTCTCGATGATGCGCTTGCCGACGGCGGTGTTGCTTTCGAAGTAGAACATCAGGCCCTCGTAGGCGGCGGAGCCGACGATGCTCTCGACCTCGGGCGAGAGCAGCTTGACCTTGGTCTGGGATTCGAACTTCGGGTCGCTGTGCTTGATGGAGATGACGGCGGCCAGGCCCTCGCGGACGTCGTCACCCGTGATCTGGGGATCCTTGTCCTTGAGGAGATTGTTGGCCTTGGCGAACTGGTTGATGGCGCGGGTCAGCGCGCTGCGGAAGCCCGACAGGTGCGTGCCGCCATCGGGGTTGTGGATCGTGTTCGTGTAGCAGAGGACGAGGTCGTTGTAGGAATCGTTGTACTGGAGCACGATCTCGAGATGGATCTCGGCGTCCTTGCCGTCGATCTGCGTCCGGTTCTCCTTCGCGATGCGAACCGGCTTCGGGTGCAGGGCATTCTTGCCCAGGTTCATCTGCTTCACGAACTCGATGACGCCGTCCTTGTAGTAATAAGTCTCCGGCTTCGGGTCGGCGGGGCGTTCGTCGGTGAAGGTGATCTCCAGGCCGGAGTTAAGGAACGCGAGCTCGCGCAGGCGCTGGGCGATGCGGTCCGCGACGAAGACGGTGGTCTCGCGGAAGATCTCCGGGTCGGGCTTGAAGGTGATGAGCGTCCCGGTGCCCTTGGCCTTGCCGATGACCTCGAGTTTTTTCACGGTCTTGCCGCGCTCGAACTTCATGTGGTGCACCTGGCCGCCGCGCGAGACTTCGACCTCGAACCACTCGGACACGGCGTTGACGCACTTGGCGCCGACGCCGTGGGTGCCGCCGGAGAACTTGTAGCCGCCCTGCCCGTACTTGCCGCCGGAGTGGAGCGTGGTCAGCACCATCTCGACGCCGGGAATCTTGTATTGCGGGTGGATGTCGACCGGGATGCCGCGGCCGTTGTCGCGGATGCTGATCGAGCCGTCGACGTGGATGGCCACCTCGATCTTGTCGCAATGGCCGGCGAGGTGCTCGTCCACGGAATTGTCCAGGACCTCCGACACGCAGTGGTGCAGGGCGCGCTCGTCGGTGCCGCCGATGTACATGCCCGGCTTTTTGCGGACGGCCTCGAGGCCCTCGAGTTTGCCCAGTTTGGAGGCGTCGTAGGTCGCGCTGGTGGCGTCGGATTTTACAGGAACGTGGACAGCTTCTTGATCAGACATTCGATGGAAAAATGGGACGCAAAACCATCTCGGAACCGGCGCCATTCCACAACGTTTTTCTACCCAAAAACGGGGGTATTTTTTTCGAAAAATGAGCCGATGTAAGTATTTATTAAACAATGCCTAGCGTCAGCGCGTTTCGGGTGGTTTTTCCCGTCGTCAAAACGCCTCGGTGGGGGGCGCGATTTCAGTGTTTTTTTGACCGGATTACCTGCGGAAATCGGGCCGCGCCGGGATTCGTTTGACCGGAGGGGAGGGCGACGCAGAGTGGCGCCAACATGGCCGCCATCAGCCTCGAAAAATTGCTCGAGTTACAGGAGCGTGACAGCCGGCGCCTGCTGCTCGAGCAGCACCTGCATGCCGTGCCGCGGGAAGTCGCGGCGGTGGAGTCGAAAATCGCCGCCGAGAAGGCCGCGATCGAGACCGCCAAGACCGAGTGGCGCGAACTGGAAACGAAGAAACGGCAGCTCGAGGCGGAGATCGGCGGCGCCGAGGAAAAGATCGCCCGCTACCGCACGCAGCAGAGCCAGGTCCGCAAGAACGACGAGTACCAGGCCCTGACGCACGAGATCGAGACGTCGCAGGGGGCGATCGGCGTGCTCGAGGAGCAGGAGATCGCGGTGATGCTCTCGATCGACGAGGCGAAGAAGAAGTTCGCGGCGGCCGAGGCGCTGTTGAAACAAAACATCTCCGGGCACGAGGCGAAGATCCGCTCGCTGCGCGAGCGCGCGGCACAGCTGGAGGGCGAGGTAAAGTCCGCGCGCGACGACGTGGCGGCGGCGCGCACGGCGGTGCCGGAGCCGCAGTTGCGCATTTACGACCGCGTGGCGGTCAAACCCGGCCACCCGGTCTGCGTACCCGTAACCGGCGGCCGCTGCGGCGGTTGCCACCTGAAGGTCTCCGCCAACGTCGAACTGGAGGCGCGGAAGCTCGAGCAAGTTACCACTTGCGACCAGTGTGGCCGGGTGGTCTATTGGGCGCCTTAGTTTTGGGGCCTGATCTTCGCTCCGAGTTCTTTGATCCCAAGGCGCGGGTAACGCCGCGCCCGCACAAGCAGT
Source organism: Lacunisphaera sp. (assembly GCA_035545835.1). Lineage (GTDB taxonomy): Bacteria > Verrucomicrobiota > Verrucomicrobiia > Opitutales > Opitutaceae > Lacunisphaera. The sequence continues at coordinate 18,636 of DASZXO010000016.1, read as the reverse complement.
TCGGAGAGGAAAGTCCGGACACCACCGGGCAGGATTCCCCGTGAAAACGGGGGCGCGACGCTTCAAGGCGGCGCGACGGACAGTGTCACAGAAAATCAAACCGCCGTCCTGGAACCTCGGATCTCAAATCCGGAGTTTCATGGCGGTAAGGGTGAAAAGGCGGGGTAAGAGCCCACCGCGCCGAAGGCAACGACGGCGGCACGAAAAACCCAATCCGGTGCAAGACTGAATAGGGGACTCGGCGGCCCGCCGTACAGTCCCGGGTTAGTCGCATCCTCCTCCGCTCCTCCGGAGCTTCGGAGGACAAGCCCGCCTTCGGGAGGGCTTGAGAGAAATGAAGATCCCGCCGCCCGCGAGGGCGGCGGACAGAATCCGGCTTACCGGCCCCAAAACTAAGTCCTTTGCCCAAACGCGCAGCTCCCCCGGGGGCGGCGCGTTAGTTTTTTCCGCGGCCGGGCACACCGGGCGCCGCGAAACAATTCGCCCTTGACTCACCGCCCGTGCTTTGAGTTCTAGCCCCTTCCAATTCTCCAACGACCCATGGCCAATACCAAGTCCGCCATCAAAGCCGCGCGCAAAGCCCTGCGCAACGCCGCCCGCAACCAAGCCGCGAAGACCCGCCTGAAGTCCCTGGCCAAGGCCGTCCAGAAGGCCGCCGCCGCGAACAACGCCGAGGGCGCCCGCACCGCCGCGATTGCCTACAGCTCCGCGCTCGACCGCGCCGTCAAGAGCGGCGTCATCCACCGCAACGCCGCCGCGCACCACAAATCGCAGTACGCGAAGTTCATCTTCGCCGCGAAGAAATAACGCCACGACCCCGGCCCGTCGCCCAACCCGCGCGCCTGGCGGCCGCGGGTTTTTTTGCGCCCGGCGGCGGCGATGAAGGGTTGAGTTTCCCCCGGGGATGCACGTTCATCGGCGCACCCGTGCAACCAAGGTGCGAACTTCATCTGGCGCGCGACTGGGAGTCCGCGTGGCGCGATCTCGTGCGACCCTGGCTGGCCGCGCCGGCCGCGCTCCGCCGTGATTACATCGTGGTCCCGACGCGCGGCCAGGCGGTGGCCCTCAAGCTGCGCTGCGTGCGTGAAAACCTGCCGCTGCTCGGGGTGGAGTTCCTGACGCCGGGACTGGCCCGGCAAAAATGGCACGGCCTGGCGGCGGCGGAGGCGCCGGCGGATTCGCCGTTGCGCCGGCCGGCGCTGGGCCGGGAGCTGCTGCTGCTGGGGTTGCGGCGGCTGATCGAGGAGCGGCTGGCGCCGCTCTCGCCCGAGGATCGGGCCTGGGGCTTGTGGAAGAGCCTGCAAAGCGATCCCGAACGGGCGCTGCAGGATTTCGACGAGCTCCTCCAGGCCGGCTTCACCGCCGGCGATTTCCCGGTGGCGGCCTTGCGCGAAATCTTCGGGGACCTCGCAGCCTGGGTGGAGGAACTGGGCTACACGCTGGCGCCGATCCAGAACGAGCGGGCGGCCCTGACCGGCATCACGGCCGGCGGGCGCCTGGCCGGCCGGCTGCTGCTCCTGGGGTTCACGGCCGAGGCCTGGAACGAGTTCTTCAGCCTCGCGGCGCTGGCTCGGCGCTGCGAGGACCTGGTGGTCATTGTGCCGGAGCCGGAGCTGCGCGGCGGCCGTCCACTCGATGAGAACTGGGTTGAGCTGTGGTCCACCCTCCTCGGCGTCGAGGGCCGGCCGCCGGCCGGCGTGTCCGCGGCGCCGGCCGGCGCCGCGGTCGGCGCGCTGTGGACGGGAGAGGGCGGCGCGGCCACGTCGACCCGTGTCCTGGTCGGACGCACGCGGGCAGATGAGATGCGCCTGCTGGCCGCCGAGCTCGAGCGGCTGGTCGCCGCCGGCGCCGACAACATCGCGGTGATCTTCCCGCGCGCCGATGCGGCCCACGGACAGCTCGCCCGGATGCTGCAGGCGCGCGGCCTGTTGTTTGCGGACCAGGTCGGGATGGCGGGCCAGCCCGGCATCGAGGCGCGGCTGCAGCGCGCGCTGCTGGACTTCTACGAACGCGGCGCGCGGATCGAGGAGTTCCTTGCCCTGTGGCCGCTCCTGCGCGCGCTGAACTTCGTCCGGCAGCCGCTCGCCGCCGCGCGCGACGTCTGCGAACGCCTTTTCGACGAATCCCAGTCGCACGCCCTGGGAAAGTACCTCGGGGAGCTCGCCGCGTCCGACCGCGAGGATCGCCGCGAGGTGGGCCGGGTGGCGGCGCTGCTGCTGCCGGCGTGGCCGGCGGAACTGACGCTCGCGGAGGCGCGGCAGCGTTTCGAGGAGACGGGCGCCAGGTTCAACCTCACCCCGCCCGAGTCCTGGCCGGCGCTCACCGCCTTCGCACGGCAGGAAACGCGGCGGCTGCCGGCGCGCGTGGTCTGCGGCGCCCTGCGCTCGTTCCTGACGCCATCCGTGCCCGCGCCTGACGCACCGGGCCGGGGCGTGTTCGCCCCCGTGACGCTGACCACGCGGCGGCGCGCGGCCGGGCTGGCGTGGTCGCACGTGATCTTCACGCAGAGCAACGCCGGGGTCTGGCCGGAGCGCCGGGAGTCGAGCTCCTGGCTGACCGATGAGCAGCGGGACGAGCTGAACCGGCGCAGCCGCTTTTCGCTCGGGCTTTTCTCCCGGGATGATCGCGCCGTGCTGGAAAAGCAGGCCTATGTCTCCCTGGCCCGGGACACGGCGGGCGCGGTGATCTTCACCGCCGCGCTCTTTGACGAAGAGGAGCCCGAGCTGCGGCTCGCACCCAACGCCTGGCTCGAACGCGTGCTCATCGCGCAGGGCGAGGGCACGGCGCCCGGCGGGCTGGAGGAATCGTTCGCGCGGCTGGCGCAGGGCGGCACCGCTCCCCTTCCGGCTGGCGGCATCGGGACCTGGCGGGAAACCTGGCGCGGGCGGCGCGATCCCGCGGTGGCCTTTGACGACCATTTTCTGTGTGGACGCGCTGACGCGACCCGGCCGGCGCGGCTCGCGGCGCGGCTCATCGAGCGTGGCGTGCGGGACCCCGCGGAGCTCTGGTTCGAGGCGGTCCTCGGGGTGCGGCGGGTCGGGTGGGCGCCGCTGGTGCGGGCGCGCAAGCGTTCGCTTGGCCAGGTGGCGCACCGACTGCTGGCCGCGGCGCTGCGGGGAGAAGCCATCGAGGGCCCGTTCGCCCGCATGCCTGCACCGGAGGCGGCGCGGGCCGGCCTGGCGGCCGCGCTGGCGGCGCAGCGCGAGCGGTGGCCGCGCGATCGTTATTGGGATTCGTTGCACGCCGAGCTGGCCGAAACGTGCGCGGTGCTCCTCGACAAGGTGTTGGCGCTGCCGGCCGGCCCGGTGGTGGCGACGGAGATCCGGCTGCCCGCGTCCGCAACCATCGCCGCCGGCGCCGCGGGCACCGTCGCGGTGTCGGGGCGGATCGACCTTGTGCTGCTCGACCGGCCCGATTGGCGCGGTGCGCGCGTGGAGATTATCGATTTCAAGACCGGCGCCGATGCCGGCCTGTCGGTGGCCGGAATGGCGCGCGGGGCCGGCTTGCAGCTCGGGATTTACCTCGCGGCGGCGTCATCGCTGGGCATCGCAGGCGGCCGCGTGTGGATGCTGAAGCCGGGACCCGGCGGCGCCACCTCGCTGGATCTGGCCGAATTGCCGGCGGCATTGGCGGGCTTGGCCCAGATCGGGCGGCACCTGGCGACGGGGTGCTACGGGGCGCTGACACCGGATCGCACTGAATTTGTGCACGGGTTTGAGTGGCCGCTGGCCTGCACGCCGGTGCCGCACGCGACCCTGGCGGAGAAGTTTGCGCGGACCTTCGGGGCGCCGGCGCCGGAACCGGAGGAAGCGGACGATGAGTGAACACCTGCCCGACCAGGAGGCGCGCGACCGGTTTCGCGACGAGCGCGGGCGGAATTTCGCCGTCTGCGCCAATGCCGGTTCCGGCAAGACCACGGCGATTTCGGAACGGCTCGCGGCGCTCGCGCTCACGCCGGACGGGGCGGCGGTGTTGCGGAAGACGGCCGTGGTGACGTTCACCCGGAAGGCGGCGGCGCAGATCAGCCAGCGCGCGCGCGCGGTGCTGGTGCGGCGGCTGCGGGAATCCGGGCGAGCCGACCTGGCGCCACTGGACCACCTCGAGCGCGCCTTTTTCGGCACGATCCACAGCTTTTGTCTCCTGCTGGCCCAACGCTACGGGCAGACCCTCGGCGTGAACCTGAACCCGGCGGTGGCGGCCGAGGACGACGCGGACCTCTGGGAGGAGTTCCTCGAGCAGGACGCCATGCAGTTCGATCTGCTGCCGGCGGCGCACGTCGAGGCGTTCCTGCGGCACGCGCCGCTGGAGTCGGTCTTTGACCTGGCGCGGCGGCTGGACCTTGCCACGGCGCGGCGGTTCGCCGCGCGGAAACCGGCGTCCCGGCCGCCGGAGCCGGCGGCGGCAGTCCTGGATGAGATTCGCGGCGCCAAGGCGAAGGCCGGGCGCGGGGCGGAAGCCCTGCGGCGCAACCAGGAGGCGGTGGAGCGCTGGCGGGAGCGCTTCCGCGCGGAGCGCGCGTTCCTGCCGCTCCCCAGGCCGGAGGGCACGGCAGCCAACATCCGCGAACTCTACGCGCGTTTCTTCGCGCCGGTGAAGGAGTGGCTCGCGGAGAGCGGTGCCGTCCTGGCGGCGGAACTGGCCCTGCGCTACAGGACCTGGCGGTTCGACCGCGGGGTGCAAACCTACGCCGACCAGGTCGACGCGGCCCTGGCGGTGCTGCAGGACGAGGCCATCCTGGAGCGCATCCGGGCCGAGGACTGGCACGTCCTGCTGGATGAGGCGCAGGACACGGACCCGCAGCAGTTCGCGGTGCTGGTCGAGGTCACGCGGCCGAAAGGCGCGCCGTTGCACACGTGGCCCGGGGCGGGACCGGGCCCGCGCCCCGGCCGGTTCTGCCTGGTGGGCGACGGCCAGCAGGCGATCTACGGCAGCCGTGCCGACATCCGGAATTTCCTGCGGCACGTCGACGCATTCGCCCGTGGGGACGGGGGCGAGCTGTTGAAATTCGACGTCACGTTCCGCTCCCCGCACCGCGTGATCGAATTTCTCGATGCCACGCTGCCGGCGGCATTCGGACCGGGGCGGGAATTCAACCTCGGCCTCGCGCCCGCCAAACTCCTGCAGGTGCCATTTGTGCCGCTCGTGGCCGGCCCGGCCAACGTGCCCGGCGCGCTGGGCTTGCTGCCGCTGCCCGCTGACGTTGCGGCGCGCGGCCGGGTCGGGCGGCGCCTCGCCGCCGAGGTGCGCACGATCGCGGCCTGGCTGAAGTCCCGCGGTCCGGCCGGGGTGGGGGCGCGGACCTGGGGCGAGGTCTGCCTTCTCGCGCCGCGCAACGACTGGCTGGTGATCGCGCAGAAGGAACTTGAGGCCGCCGGCCTGAAGACGGCGCTGCAAATGCGCCGGAATCGAAATGCCGATCACCCCGTCTACGCCTGGGTCTGCGGACTGCTGGCGGTGGCGGCGGACCCCGAAAACACCTTCGAATGGACGGGAGTCCTGCGCGAGGTGTTCGGCGTCAGCGACGCCCGGATCGCCGCGGAGCTGCGGGCCACGGGATCGTTTCGATGGGATGAGCCGGAGGCTCACGCCGAACCGGTGCGCAGCGCCCTCGCCACCTTGCAGCCGTTGATCGGGCGCATGGATGCGGAGGGCGAGCCGCTCGCGCGGTTCGCCGCCGACCTGGCGGCCGCCTGCGGCCTCGAGGCGAAAGCGCGGGCGGTCGACCCGGGGGGCGCGCTCGCCGACGAGTTGGAACGCCTGCTCGCAGCCGCGGCGGAGCTGGGTTTGGCTGGCACCGGGCCCCGCGGCTGGCTGCAGGAACTCCTGGCGGCGCGCGAGGAGGGTCGCCCGGCCGGGAAGCCCGACGATGATGCGATCAACCTCCTCACATCGCATTCGGCCAAGGGCCTCGAATGGCCGGTTGTGATTCCGCTCGGATTGTGGCGCAAGATCGGGCGGCCGCCGGAAGCCGGCCTGCGCTGGATGAAGGACACGGTGGCAGGCGACCGCGTTTACTTCGACGGTGAGTCGGTCCCGATCGAGACCCGCGACGCGCGCGAACGTGAGCGATTGCGTGAATTGGTGCGCCTGCTGTACGTCACCGTGACCCGGGCGCGACGCGTGCTGGTGCTGCCGTGGGGCGGTGAAACCATGGAGGCGCAAGACGGCAGCTTCGCCCGGCTGTGGGGTTCCCCCTTCCCCCGCCTGGCGGCGCTGGTCCCGCCGGAAACCGGGATGTTCGAGCGGGCGGCCGCGGAGGTGCCGGGGCAAAAGCGGGGCGAGACGGACCCAGGGCAGCGGCGAACGGCGGCGGCGTTTCCCGTGCGGGTTTTGCCGCATCAACTGTCGATCAAGCCGGATGCGGTGCGCGGGACCCGGCACGACGCGGAGCCGGACCAGCCTGCGGCCGTCGATCGCGAGGATCCGCTCGACTACGGGACATGGTGGCATGAGACGCTGGAATTTCTCCCCTGGTCCGGGAATGCGGGGGCCGTCGCCGGTCATTTGGATGCCGCGCTGGTCATGGCAGGAGCAAAGGGGTTTGAGCCGAGGGCGCGCGAGGAACTGCAGCGATTGCAGGACGGCGAATTGTGGCGCGACCTCCGCACGGGCGGTTGGGAGATCATGACCGAGGTGAGCGTGCTGGCGCCGCTGACCGGGGCAAAATGGGTGGACGGCGTCATCGATTTGGTGGCCCGCCGGTCCGCCAGCCGCGAACTGATGGTCATCGATTGGAAGACAAACCGCGGGCGGGCGGGCGAGCGGAGCGAGGCTTGGCTGGAACGGCTGGCCGCCGAGTACGAGCCGCAGCTTTCGGCCTACGGCGCCTGCCTCGCGCACTTCTTTGCCGGTTACTCGATCAAACTGGGCATCTATGCCACGGGTGCCGGGGCGACGCGGTTTCTCTGAGCGAAACCGGAGCGGGAAAATGCTTTACAGGTTTCGCGTGAAGCCGCACGTTCCGCCCTCACCAACCGCTCTCACCCATGGGTAACCTCAAAAAGAAACGACGTCTGAAGATGTCGAAGCACAAACGCCGCAAGCGCCTCAAGGCGAACCGCCACAAGAAGCGTACGTGGCAGAAGTAAGTCTAAAGACGAATTTCTGAACCAAACCGAACCCGCCGAGATATTTCGGCGGGTTTTTTTGTCGTCCAAAACCAGGCGGATGGTTTGTAAAACAGTAGGGAAACTATTGGGGCCAAATGGCTGGTTAATGGTTTTCGTCTTGTCAGAACCCGGCCCGAACCATATCCGAATTGTCCTGCAAATGATTTTTACTTGGTCCTTTGCATGGTTGTTCCAGCGGGCTGCCAGCTGGTGATGACCGACCAAGCCCCGCACACCACACCAAGCTCAGATGTTTCTCGCGACAAAATCGAAAGGTTTCTGCGTCGAAATTGGCGAGCATACGACATTGGTCGCCCGGCTCAGCCAGACGACCGCCCCCATCGTGGTGGAGGAGCTGAAGGAGTTTGCTTCATCGGATGCGGAAGGCCTCAACGGGTGGATCAAGGGCACCGAAGGGAAAGGCTCGACTGGTTACGCGCACGCGACTTGCGGCATTTACCCCGCCAAGCGGGTGGTGCGGCGCCACACCGTGGACCTCAAGAAGCTGAAGGAGCCGAGCTACTTTGGCGAAATCTATTCGCAGCAGTTCCGGATTGAGCCGGAGAAATACACGATGCGGCCGCTGAATCCGGCGGACGGGGGCGAATTCGACGTCGGCAAAGGCAATCAGAAGGAAGTGCTGTTTTGCGGCCTGCCGATCGACGACGTCAATACCGCGCAGGACAAGCTGCTCGAGCACGGGATCTACCCGGAACGGCTTGAGTTGGGCACCCTAGCTACGCTGGGCGGAATGGTTAATTATCTTAAGTTCAAGCAAACCAAGTCGCCGCTCCTCCTCCTGGAAATTGGGGAGGAAATGACCCAGAGCTTCATTCTCACGGCCGATGGCGTCGACATCTCGCGGCCGATTCCGAGCGGCATTGCGGCGATGATCCCGGTCGTCCAGAAGGAACTCGGCCTGAAGGACGAGGAATCGGCGAAGAAGCTCTTTTATTCGAACACCTTCGATTTCACGAGCATGGGGCTTACGCTGGTGAAAAAGCTCCTCAAGGAGCTGCAGTCTTCGATCGGCTTCTACGAGGTCCAGACCGGCCAGTCGATCGGCAATCTTTTCTGCACCCAGTTGCCGGCGAGCCTGGCGTGGCTCGGCTCCACGATGTCGGGCTCGGGTGCGCTGGGCGTGCCGCTGCTCAAGATGGATTTCATCCCCTGGCTGGAGTCCCTGCAGATCAAACTGGGCGAGGGCGCCGCGGCAAATCCGCCGGACGAGCGCTGGGCCGGGCTGTTCTCCCTGATGGCATCCTTCAACACCGATGGCGTTCAACCTGTCACTGACGAGAAAAAGTGATGCCCAGCCGGTGTTGGCACCGGTCTGGCACCCGAACTTCCGCAACTTTGAACGGTTGCCGGACACGAAGGTCGTGCGCACGACCTTTTTCATCAACATGGCGGCGGTCGTCCTCGCCGTCAGCCTGATGCTGTGGCTCGGCTATCGGGAGTTCCACATTCGCAACCTGGCGGAACTCGCCGCGGGCTCGCAAAAGGAGATCGACGCCAACACCAAGCAAAGCAACGAGGCAATCCGGCTCACCAAGGTGTTTGACGACGAGCAGAAGAAGATTGCGGATGCCATGGCCTTCGCGGTCAACCCGATTTCGCCGACCGATGTCGTCACCTTTCTGGCGCGGACCCTCCCGGCGGAAATCTCGCTCGAGTCGCTCGACCTCAAGCTGGGCACTCAACCTCCCGCGCAATGCACCCTGCGGGGCATCGTGGCAGGTTCGGCCGACCAGGCGACCGGCGTCGTCTCGACCTACACGGATTTCCTGCGCAGCCAGCCCGAGGTGAGCGGCACGTTCGAGACGATCACATTGAACAGCCTGGATCGCGACGCCGCGCGCGGCGTCATGGTCTTCGAGATCCAGCTCAAGGCCAAGACGGCCAAGAAGGAGAAATAACCGATGACCGGCGCCGACATCGTCACCCAGCTGAAGAAACACCCGCTGTCCGTCGTGTGCGGGGTGTTGAGCATCGGCTGTGCGGTCATGCTCTACCTCCGGGCGGACAAGATCGAGGAATATCAGCAGCTCAGCGACCAGAAGGCCACCGAGGCTTCCAACACGCTGGCTAATGTGCGCAATTCGGAAAAGCTCACCGAACAGACCGCCGAGATGCAGGCGGCGGCGAAGGAACTCGAAGGGCGCGTCGTCAAGGCGGGGCAACTGGCGGTGAACCTGCAATACTTCTACCGGCTGGAGGCAGACACGGGCGTGAAGCTCCTCGATGTCCGGCAAGGCGGCTTGAAACGCGGGGCCAAGCCGGACTCCTACGTCGGCGTGCCGTATTCGGTCTCGATCCAGGGGACCTTCCCGCAGGCCCTGAATTTCCTCGCGCGCCTCGAAAAGGGCTCGCACTTCTGCAAGTTCCTTGGCGCGACCATGTCGAAATCAGGCGACGACGTCGTGTCGCTGAGCCTCAGCCTCGAGGTGCTCGGAGTTCCATGAAAGCGCACTTTCGCATCATCCTGGCGAGCCTGGCGGCGATGGCCCTGGCCCTTCCCGAAATTGCGGCGGCGGGCAGCGCGGTGGCGGCGCCCACCAAGCGCGCCGAGCAGCTGCAGCAGGCGAAGGAGTTTCTCGCCCTGCAGCCGGTCAAGCTCCCGGCCGACCTGGCGAATCCATTCAACCCGCCGAATTTTGCCGGGGCGACCGGCCATGCCGCGGCCAGCGCGACCGCTCCCGACACGGGGACGCACGGCAGTCCCGAGCCGGCGGCGGCAAAACCGGCCGGCCCGAAGAGCGACCGCGACATCCTCCAGGAAATCGCCGCCGGGCTGAAGCCGGGCGGCTTCTTCACCCTGGGCGGCAACCCCATCCTGGTCTTCGGTCAAAAGCGGGTCAAAGCGGGCGACCACCTCACGATTACCTTTGAAGGCAAGGAATTCACCGTAGAAATCATCTCCATCAAGTCACCCAACTTCACCCTCCGGCTCAACCGTGAGGAATTTACCCGGCCTATTAAATAAGGACGAACTATGAGCACACGACGCACCCTCCTCACCGCGATCCTTACCACGGCGATCAGTCTGCCCGCATTCGGTCAGGACGCGAAGCCCGCCCCCACTGAGACCGCACCGGCGGAGGCGACACCGGCCGCGCCCGCGGTCACGGTCGAGGGATCCAAGCCCACCGCCGCGCCGGTTTCCCGCGACAAGGACACCCTCTCGGTCGATTTCCCCGACGAAGACATCAAGACCATCCTCCGCAACGTCGCCGACCTGTTTGAGCTGAACCTGGTCGTGCCGGAAACGCTTCAGGGCAAGACCTCGATCAAGCTGCGCGACGTGACCTGGCGGCAGATCTTCCAGGTCGTGCTTTCGCCGGTGGGCTACACCTACGTGGAGGAGGGCAACATCATCAAGATCGTCAGCAACGAGTCGCTGCAGCAGGAGCCGGGCACCACCGAGGTGTTCATCCTCAACAACGCCAAGGCGGCCGACATCAAGCCCACCATCGACGGCCTCATCGACGCGGCCTCGGGAGGCAAGATTGTCATCGACGCCCGCAGCAATGCGCTCCTCATCACGGAGCGGCCGTCGCGCATGAGCCGCATCCGGACGATCATCGAGCAACTCGACAAGGCGACCGACCAGGTGATGATCGAGTCGAAGTTCATCGAAGTCTCGGACCGTGACATCCGCAACATCGGCGTCAACTGGGCCTCGCTCGATGCCATGCAGTTCGGCGTCAGCGGCATCACGCAGCAGTGGAACAAGGGCAACTCCCAGGACCGTTCCAACGGCACGAACACCACGAACGGCAATACCACGAACAACACCGGCAACACCTCCCACGGCACCACCAGCAGCTCGGGAACGTCGAGCAGCAATGGCACGAATGGGTCCACCAGCAACACCAGCAACACCACGGGCGGCGGCACCAACGCCGTGACCTACGTGACCGGCCTCAATCCGGTAAGTACGGGTATCCCAAGCTCGATCAACCTTCAGACGGGCGAGGTCTCGGGACTCCCGACCAACCTGACAACCGTCACGGGGATGGCGAACTATTCTGCCGGACCGCCGCCGAGCGCGACGGCCCTGAGCACCTTCTCGGGCTCGAATGGCACCACGACTTCCGGAACCGTAACCACCGGCACGACGAACAACACGGCAACCAACGCCAGCAATTCGGTAACCGACGCGGTCACCAACGCCGTCGACACCACCATCTCGAATGCGATCAACAACCTCGCCAGCCTGACCAACACGGCCTCGCAAAGCCGCGTGGCCACGGCGGTGTTCTCGGCCTCCGACTTCAACATCATCATCTCGGCGCTGAAGACGCAGAACAACACGAAGATCGTCTCCAATCCGACAATCGTGACCCTGAACAACACCGAGGCGACCCTGAACATCGGCGAGGAATTCCCGGTCCCGAGCTACACCTACAACAGCGAGCGCGGCACGTTCGAGGTGTCGGGCTTCAACTACAAGCCAATCGGCGTGATCCTGAAGGTCACCCCGCAGGTGAACGGGCGCGGCGTGATCAAGATGACGCTCGAGCCCGAGGTCAGCCAGCGGAACGGCGAGACCTCCTTTGGCGGTGCCGGTGGCGCGAGCATCCCGATCATTGCGACACGCAAGGTGAAGACCCAGGTATCGCTGCAGGACGGCTTCACCATGGGCATTGGCGGGTTGATCACGACCAACCAGAGCCACGGCGGCACGAAGGTGCCCGTGCTCGGCGATATTCCGCTGCTCGGCCGGCTCTTCTCGTCGAAGAGCGTCAATGACGTGTCCAGCAACCTCCTGATCTTCATCACCGCCAAGACCGTCAGCGCCGACGGGGCGTCGCCCGAGGAGGTCTTCGACCCCCGGGCGGTGGAGGCGGTCGGCATGAGCCACGAGGATTTGCCCCCGCATCGAGTCGCGAAGGGGGCGAGCCTCTTTGCCAATCCGGAGCCGGCCAAGAAATAGCCGGCCTCACCACCAGCCAGTCACGAAGCCCTGGGCGTATTTGATGGCAAATACGCCCAGATTTTTTGTGGCGTGGGCGGCGAAGCAGGGGAGCAGCGAGCGCGGGCGATTCGCCGGCAGATAACGCACGGCATAGAACCACAGCGAGTTCGTGAAGACCATGGCGGTGCTGAACCACGCCTTGGTGTCGGCGTGGACGACCCACCGGCCGTTCGTCCATTCCCAGAGGAACGGATGCAGCGCGGCGAAGGCCAGCGATGCTCCCACCACCCCGGCGAGGAACGGCACCCGGCCCCGGTTCTCGATCACCACGTAGCCGCGAAACACCAGCTCCTCGGCAAACGCCGCGGCCAGGGAATACACGCCGAAGAGGACCGACACGCGGGCCTGCCGGGCCGCGATGCCGAGAGCCTGCTCGCCCCACGTTTCAACACCGAGCAGGAGGCCGGCGCCGGCGATCCCCGCCAGCACCGCCACGCGACCGGTCGGGACCGCCCCGGGATAGCCGCGCGGATTCGGCCGGTGGGCGCAGGCGGCCCGGTAATCGTCCCTCCATCCTTTGGCCACCCAGGAAATCCCGGCGATCAACGCCAGCAGCAGCCATGGATTTTCCTTGCCCACCCTCGAGCTATCCCGGCCCGCCGCGGCGTTGGCAAGTGCGCCCTGCAGTATTTGTTAGCCATTTCAAGGCCGGAGCCTACCCTCCGCGCGATGTCCAGTGCCCCGACACCACCGGTATCCCCGCAGCCCGGCCGCGACCTGGGCGGGCTGTTCCAGCGGGTGGCGCCCCAGATGAAGGCGCTGGACGAATTCATGCGCGCGCAGGTGGACCGATTCGAGGTGGAAATCCAGCCGATGGCGGCGTACTGCCTCGACACTTCCGGCAAGCGGCTGCGCCCGACCTTGGTGTTCCTCAGCGGCTGGCAGGGCGAGGGCGTCGTGGCGGATGACCTGGTGCGCGCCGCCGGCGTGGTCGAGATGGTGCATTTGGCGACCCTGGTGCACGACGACATCATGGATCGGGCTGACTTGCGACGAAACCGGAACACGGCCGCAAGGGAATTCGGGCCGGATGCAGCGGTGTTGCTCGGCGACGCCCTTTTTTCGCAGGCATTGCACATCGCCGCGCAGTTTCCCACCACCGAGGTCTGCCGTGTGGTGTCCGAGTCCACCCGGCGGGTTTGCTCGGGTGAAATCATGCAAACGCTCCGGCGGCGTGATGCCACCATCTCGCTGGCGGAATACCGGCGCATGATCGACCTCAAGACCGCGGAGCTTTTTCGCGTCTCGTGCTATCTCGGGGCGCGGCTGTCCGGCCACACCCCGGCCTTTGCGGCGGCGGCCGACCGCTTCGGGCACCGGCTGGGAATCGCCTACCAGATCTTTGATGACCTGGTCGATTTTGTGGGCGAGGAGCGCCGGGTGGGCAAGACGCTGGGCACGGACCTGGCCACGGGGAAATTGACGCTTCCCTTGATGCTCCTGCTTGAAGGCGTGCCGGCGGCCGAGCGCGGCGCGATCGAGGCCGCCTTCCGGGGCGGCCAGCCTTACGGCCTCGCCGCCAGCCGGCAGCGCATGCAGGAGCTTGGCATTGCCGACGGCGTGATTCGCGCCATCGATGCGGAGCTCGCGGCCGCCCGGGCGGAGCTGGAGGCCTTCGCGAACCTGCCGCCGGTCCCGTTGCTGCTGCAACTGGACGAACTCCTGCACGTCCAGGTCGCCGCCTTGCGCTCCGCCCCGGCGGGCGCATAATTTGCGTTTGCACGGCTCTTTGCCGCCGATATCCTGTCTGGCACGCGATGAACCTAACCCGCGTATTCACCAAGCCGATCGTCACCTCGCCCGAGCGGCAGATGGAGGCGGATGCGGATTATTCGGTGGTCAAGCGAGTCCAAGCCGGGGAGGTGGCCGCTTTCGACCAGCTGATTACCAAGTATCGCGAGCGGGTCTTTGGGGTGATTTACAACCTGAGCGCCAACCGGGAAGACGCCTCGGATTTGACCCAGGACACCTTCATCAAGGCTTTCCAGTCGATCAACCGCTTCCAGGGCAATTGCTCCTTCTTCACCTGGCTTTACCGAATCGCGGTCAATACGACACTTAGCCACCTGCGCAAGAATCGGTTGCGGAGCTTTTTCAGCCTGGAAAAGATTCAGGAGGATGGCGCGAGCTCGCAGATCTTGGAGCAATTGACCGACAAGAAAGGCGCCGACCGGGATGCGTATCTCCGTGAGCTACAGGAAAAATTGAACGAAGCGCTCCAAAAATTGTCTATCCCCCATCGAACAGTTATCACCCTTTTCGAAATCGATGGCCTCAGCCATGCGGAAATCGCCGAGATCATGGGCTGCTCGGAAGGCACGGTGCGCTCGCGCCTGCACTACGCCAAGCAGTTCCTCCAAGGCGAACTGAGCCGCTACCTGCGCGCCTGAATTTTTTGCATGCCCAATCCGGATCAACGCCCGAAAGTCGCGCTCGAGGACCTGCTTCGCCTGAAGCGGGCCGAGCGCCCGGCCCCTGAATTCTGGGCCACGTTCGAGAGCGAGATACGCCAGAAGCAGCTGGCGGCCCTCTTGGAAAAACGTTCGTGGTGGCAGGGATTGTCGCAAGTGCTCGTCCGGCATGCTTACCTGCCGGTCGGCGCCACTGCCGTGCTGGCGTTTACGTTGGTGTCGGTGAAGTATTACGTTCCCTCCCAGCCGTCGGCCCTCGAGCCCACCGCCACGACCAAGCCGCTCGCATCGGTCAACCGCGCCGTGGTTCCCCCGGCGGTGGCGGCGCCGGCAGCTCCGGGGGCACAACACGAGGTGCCGTCGGCGACAGTGGCGGACTCTCCCGTCATGGCCAAGGATGCGAATGGGTCCGCGGAATCCGTGGCCGCGTCGACGAGCGCTGAGACCGCAATCCCGGTCGCCGCCGTGGCGGCGGACTCCCCGTCTTCCCGTTATATCGCGAACAATCTTGATAGCTTGGAACGGACCGATCCGGAGTTGGTTCAGTCCGTGCTGGGCAGCCGGCTCAGCGCGCCTGCCCGGGTGCAGCCGGCCGCGTTGATGCCCGATGAGCTGGCCTCGGTGCCCACCGGCACGTCGCGCCGCAGCCGCTTGCTGGCGCACTACTCCGACCATCCGCTCACGCCCGAGCCGACGGCGCCCGAGATCGTCCGCGAACGGCTGGCGCGCCGCCTGGGGGATAGCGACATTTCCGACCGCATCAGCCGCATTGGCTTGAAGGGCGACCAGGTGTCGCTGGGCGTGACCCTGCGCCTCTAGGCGCCGCGGTGCGCTCCGTGAATCCACCCCGCCGGCCTGGCGGGGTTTTTTGTTCGCGGTCGAGAAAAGCCGCGGGCGCCGTCTAGGACTTCAGCGAACCGGTCATGTCCTCCGGGCGCACCCACGCATCGAACTGCTCCGCCGTCAGGTGACCCAGCTTGATCGCCGCGGCCTTGAGGGTGGTGTTCTCCTTGTGCGCCTTCTTGGCGATCTCGGCGGCCTTCGCGTACCCGATGTGGGGATTCAGGGCCGTGACGAGCATGAGCGAGTTTTCCAGGTGGCGGCGGATGACGGGTTCGTTGGCCATGATGCCGTCGGCGCATTTTTCGGCGAAGGACACGCAGGCGTCGCCCAGCAGCCGCGCGCTTTGCAGCACATTCGCGGCGATGACGGGTTTGAACACATTCAGCTCAAAATGGCCGGTGGCGCCGCCAATCCCGACGGCGACGTCGTTGCCCATCACCTGCGCACAGACCATGGTCAGCGCCTCCGGCTGGGTCGGGTTCACCTTGCCGGGCATGATCGAGGAGCCGGGCTCATTGTCCGGGATGATGATCTCGCCGATGCCGGACCGCGGGCCGGAGCTGAGTATGCGGATGTCGTTCGCGATCTTCATCAGCGACACCGCCGCCCGCTTGAGGGCGCCGGAGAGCTCGACCATGGCGTCGTGCGCCGCGAGGGCCTCGAATTTGTTCGGCGCCGTCACAAACGGCAGGCCGGTGAGCGCGGCGATCTTCTGCGCGACCAGCACGTCATAGCCGGCGGGCGTGTTGAGCCCGGTGCCCACGGCGGTGCCGCCGAGGGCCAGCTCGCGCACCATTTCCAGCGCGTGGCGCAGGGCCCGCATGCCGTTGTCAATCTGCTGGACGTAGCCGCTGAATTCCTGGCCGAGGGTGAGCGGCGTCGCGTCCATGAAGTGCGTGCGCCCGGTCTTGACGATGTTCGCGAAGGCGGCCGAACGCGCGGCGAGGCTGGCGCGCAGGCGCTGGAGACCCGGCAGGGTGACCGTCGACACCACCTGGTACGCCGCGATGTGCATCGCCGTCGGGAACGTGTCGTTCGACGACTGCGACTTGTTCACGTCGTCGTTCGGGTGCAGGACCTTCTTCGCGTCCGCGAGCTGGCCGCCGGCGAGGACATGCGCGCGGTTGGCGATCACCTCGTTGGCGTTCATGTTGCTCTGCGTGCCGGAGCCGGTCTGCCAGATGACGAGCGGGAACTGGTCATCGAGCCTGCCGGCGAGGATTTCGTCGCACACGCGGGCGATCAGGTCGCGTTTCTCCGCGGGGAGCACCCCGAGTTCGTGGTTGGCCAGCGCCGCCGCCTTCTTCAGCACGGCGAAGGCGTGGATGATCTCGCGCGGCATGCTGCCTTCCGGGCCGATGCGGAAATTGTTGCGCGAACGCTCGGTCTGGGCGCCCCAGTACTTGTCCGCCGGGACCCGCACTTCGCCCATGGTGTCCGTTTCGATGCGAAAGCTCATGATGGGGGTAAGGAAAGTCCGGGACCGGGCCGCCTGCAACCTGGAAGCCGGCCTGGCGGCGCCGTATTACGGGGCTCGGGCGGCCGCATTACCGGCGCTAAAGGATCTTCAGCTTCGGCAGGTCCTGCACGTCGATGTAGCCCGCCGGCCGGCCGTGCGCATCGAGGGCGATGAGGTCGGAGATCTTGTGCTGCTGAAACAGCTTCAGCGCCTCGACCGCGAGCACGTCCTGCGGCACGCTGCGCGGCTGGCGGGTCATGAACCCGGCCACGGGCCGCTGCAGGAAATCGGCGCCGCCATTCAGCGCCGAGCGGCGGAAATCGCCGTCGGTGAAAATGCCGGTCATCACCCCGGCGGCATCCACCAGCGCCACCGCGCCGGCCTTGGCCTTCGTCATGGCAAAGATCGCCTCCTGCACCGTCGTGCCCGCCTCCGGCAACACCGGGCAGCCTTCGCCGGTGCGCATGATGTCCTTCACCCGCAGCAGCAGGGTCATGCCGAGGGTGCCGGCCGGATGGTAACGGGCGAAGTCCTCGCGGGTGATGCCGCGCGTCTCGAGCAGGACCATGGCGAGCGCGTCGCCGAGCGCGAGCGCCGCCGTGGTGCTGGCGGTCGGCGCGAGCTCGAGCGGGCAGGCCTCGCGCGGCGCGCGGTAGACCAGCTTGAAATCCGCGCCGCGCGCCAGTTCGCTGTCCGCCGCGCCGGTGAGGGCGACGGTCTTCAGGCCGAATTTCTCGAACAGCGGCAGCAGCCGCAGCATCTCCTCGCTGGCGCCGCCGTTGCTGAGCAGGATCGCGAGGTCGCCGGCGGCGCACAGGCCGAGGTCGCCGTGCAGCGCCTGCGTCGGGTCGAGGAAGCAGGCGGGCACGCCGGTGCTGTTGAAGGTGCCGGCGAGCTTCTGCGCGATCGGGGCGTTCTTCCCGACGCCGGAGAGGATCAGCTTGTGCCCGCCCGCGACCGTCCGCTCGACGGCGTGCACCACCTCGACAAAATCCTGCTGGAGGACCGCGGCGGTGGCATCGATGGCCTCGCGCTCGACGGTGAGACAGTGGCGGGCCTTGGCGAGGATACTGGCGGCATCGAGGGGCATCAAATACTTGTGTTGGCTCGGGGCTCGGGCAAACGTACCGGGCGTCTTCCCCCGTTCAATTCATTTCCGGCTGTGCTGCGTGCCTTCACGAATTTCCGTTTCATCCTGGCCCTGGGGCTCGGGCTCGCCGCCATGTTTCTCGCCGGCTGCAGCGAAAACGAGCGTCCCTCCTACGCCAACGAGACCGACGAGCCCGCGTATCGCGAAGGCGCGGCCTTGCTGAAAGCCGGGCGCAAACAGGAAGCGCTGAATGCGTTCCTGAAGGTCATCGCCAAGCGCGGCGACGACGCACCCGAGTCGCACCTCGAGGCCGGGCTCCTGTACCTCCAGCACATCAACGACCCGCTGGCCGCCATCTACCATTTCAAGAAATACCTCATGCTGCGGCCCAACAGCGCCCAGGCGCCGCTCGTGCGGCAGCGGATCGATGCCGCCACGCGGGAATTCGCCCGCACGCTGCCGGCCCAGCCCCTGGAGAACCAGCTGCAGCGCGTCGACCTCGTCGCCACCCTCGACCGCCTCAAGCAGGAAAACGAGGCGCTGAAGCGCGAGCTGGCCGACCTCAAGGCGAGCCGCGGGGTCGCCGCCGGACCCGCCGGCGACGACTCGACGGAAAAGCCCGCGGCGGGATCCGGCGCCATGTTCAACCTGGCGACCGATGCCATCCCCGTCGTGCACACGCGGGTCCCGGCGGCCGCGCCCTCGGGGCCGGCGGCGACCCCGCCGCGCGCGGTGGCGCCCAC
>DASZXO010000015.1:0-62457 GCA_035545835.1 Lacunisphaera sp. | reverse complement strand
GCCCAGGAAGAGCGTGCCCTCGGAGCCGGCGAGGAGCTGGCAAAGGTTGAACGGCCGGTCCGAGGCCGGGTCAAAGACCCGGCAGTCCATCAACCGGTCGAGCGCGTAGCCGGTGTTGCGGCGGGTGACCTCGGGCTTGGGATAGTTGGCCCGGATCAGGTCGCGGTTCTTCGGGTCGCCGAGCAGGTCGCGGACGGAGCGGTAGATCCGGGTTTCGAGGGTATCGGGACCGGCGCACTTCGCGGTGAACTCCTCCGGCGTGAGCGGCCCAAAGGTGGTCTCGGTGCCGTCGCTCAGGAAGCCGCGCACCGACACCAGGTGCTCGCGGGTCGTGCCGTAGACGATGGAGTTGGCGCCGCAGGAGTTGTTGCCCGCCATGCCGCCGATCATCGCGCGGTTGGCGGTGGAGGTTTCCGGAGCGAAGAACAGCCCGTGCGGTGCGAGGGCGAGGTTGAGTTCGTTGCGCACGACGCCCGGCTGCACGCGCACGCGGCGCGTCTCGGGGTCGAGGGCGAGGATCCGGTTCAAGTGCCGGCCGACGTCGACCACGATGCCGCCGCCCACGACCTGCCCGGCGAGGGAGGTGCCGGCGCCGCGCGGGATAAGGCCGACGCGATGGTGGGCGACGTAATGGACGAGTTCGCGCACGTCCTGCTCGGTCCGGGGCAGGGCCACCGCCAGCGGCAGCTCCTGGTACTCCGAGGCGTCGGTCGCATAGAGCTGCCGCATCGTCCGGTCGAAGTGCAGCTCGCCGTCCAGCCGGGTGGCGAGCGCTGAAAGCACGTTAGGATCCAAGCCCGGCGCGTTCATCGAGATCGCGGATTCGGGCAATCCCGGGCGACCTGGTGGCCGCTTCCGTTTGTCCACCCCGATGCGATTCAATCGCCCGGGGCTCCCTCTTCCTTCACCGGGTTGACGAGGGTGCCGATGCCCTCAATTTCGATTTCGACGACGTCGCCCGGTCGCAACCAACGCGGGGGTTTTGCCGCCATGCCCACCCCATGCGGGGTGCCGGTCAAGATCACGGTGCCGGGAAGCAACGTGGTGCTGCCACTGAGAAATTCTATCAACGCGGGTACGTCGAAAATCATGTCCGACGTCGTCCAGTCCTGCACCGTTGCGGCATTCAACACGGTGCGGATGCGCAGGCGGTTCGGATTGGGAATCTCGTCGCGCGTGACCAACCGCGGCCCCAGGGGTGCGAACGTGTCGAAAAACTTCCCGCGACACCATTGCCCGCCGCCCAACTTGAGCTGCCAATCCCGCGCGCTCACGTCATTGGCGCAGGTATAGCCCAGCACGTGATCCAGCGCCTGGTCGCGCGAGACGTTTTTCGCCGCCCGGCCGATGACGACAGCGAGTTCGCACTCGTAATCGACCTCGCCGCTCGCCAGGTGCGTGGGGATTCTAATCGAGGCCCCCGGATCAAGGAGCGCGTTGACGCCCTTCACAAAAAGGACCGGATGATCGGGCACGGTCGCGCCCGCTTCCCGGGCATGCCGGCGGTAATTCAGCCCGATGCAGAGGATCTGCGTCGGCACGATCGGCGCGAGCAGTCGAGCCACGCGTCCCGGAACCGCGGTCACGTTGTACGAACCATAGATGTCGCCCTCGATCCGGCGAACCGAGCCGTCGGCTTGTTCCGCCCCGTGGTAGATCGCGCCATCCTGGTCAAGATATCGAACAAGTTTCATAATGTCATTTGGCTGGAAGATCGAAAAACATCCTGAACGGGTTCTCCAGGAGGTCCCTGATTTCGCCGAGAAACCGGGCGCCCAGCGACCCGTCCACCACGCGGTGGTCACAGGAAAGGGTGAGCGTCAGCCTTTCGCCAATCACGATCTGGCCGGCTCGCACGACCGGCTTCCGGACGGTCGCTCCGACCGCGAGGATGGCGGCATTCGGCGGGTTGATGATGGCGGAAAAGCGCGTGACGCCCATCATGCCGAGGTTCGAGACGCAGAAGGTGCCGCCGGTGTATTCGGCCGGCGACAGCTTCCTGTCCCGGGCCTTCGCCGCAAGCGCGCGAGCTTCGCGGCTGATCGCCGCCAGGGATTTGCCGGCTGTGTCGCGGATCACGGGCGTGACCAGCCCGTCCTCGATGGCGACCGCAAACGAAACATGCGCCGCTTGGTGGTGGCGGATCCCGTTCCCTTCCCAGGAGCTGTTGACCCCGGGGACCTTCATCAAGGCCAGGGCGCTCGCCTTGAGCATGAAGTCGTTGACCGAAATCTTCGTACCCGCCGGGGACCACGCTGCATTCAGTTGCTCGCGCAAAGCCGACAGCGGCGCCGCATCGATCTCTACTTCCAAATAGAAGTGGGGTATCTGGGTTTTTGATTCGACCAGACGGCGGGCGATCGCGGCCCGCATCGGCGAATGGGGCACGAGCCGGTCCGATTGCCCGGCTTCTGCCTCGGACACGCCACGCCGTCCGTCAGCGGGCAAGCCGTCCGGGGAGCGAATTTCCGGCGCGGCGGCTTCGTCCCGCCGCTTCGCTTCAGCCGCGAGAATATCCAACCGGAGAATCCGGCCCTGCGGACCCGAACCGGTCACCGTCGTGGGATCGATGCCTTTCGCCTGAGCCAGCTTCCGCGCCAGGGGTGAGATCCTGAGGCGTGGCCTCGGCGGATCCGCGGGACCGGACGCGGGAGCCTTCGCTCCCAACCCGGCTACCGCAGGTTGCTTCGGCTCCGGCGCGGTGGGCTTGGAATTCACGGCGGATGAAGGACGGCCCGCAGGCGCAGCTGGCATCCGCCCTTCCCCGCCGGCGGGCTGGGCGGCCTGGGTGGTTGAGTTGGCCGGCCTCGCGCGGCCCGCCTCGATTTCTTCCCCGGGTTCGCCAATGACGCACACCGGCGAATCCACCGCAACTTTGGCGCCCTCCCCCGCGAATCTTTTCAAGAGGATCCCGCCAAAGTGCGATTCCAATTCGAGCGTCGCCTTGTCCGTTTCGACGTCCGCCAAGGCCTCACCGGGTTTGACCGCGTCACCTTCCTTTTTGTGCCAGCGGCCGATCGTCCCGACCGTCATGTCGTCGCTCAGTTTCGGCATTTCGATGATATGCGCCATGGCGATGGGTGCTTACGGTTGCAGCGGGGCAATGTCAGGCGGCCGGACCGGCGGACGTACCGTTCGCCGGCAGCACCGCCAGGCGGTCCATCAGCGTCGGAACCAGGGTCGACTCGAGTTGCGTGCGGTCGGCAAAAAGCGCCATCAGGGCCGCGGCCCTTACCTTGCCATAGTGCGCGGCGAACGCGCTCCGCGCCTTTTCCACCAGGGCCGGGATTCCCTCGGCGCGGCGCCGCCGATGGCCCAACGGGAAATGGACCTCGACCTTTTCCGTCGCGGATCCGTCCGCGAAGAAGACTTGGACGGCATTGGCAATCGAACGCTTGCTCGGATCCAGGTAGTCCCGCGAATACGACTGGTCCTCGGTCACCGTCATCTTGCGGCGCAGCGCGTCGATGCGCGGATCGGCCGCAACCTTGTCCTCATAGTGGCCGGCCGTGAGCTCGCCAAAGATAAGGCCGATGGCTGTCATGTATTGCAGGCAGTGGTCGCGATCCGCCGGATTGTGGAGCGGCCCCGACTTGTCGATGATGCGGATCGCCGACTCATGGGTCGTCAGCTCGACCCGCTCCACCTGGTCGAGCCGGCCCTGCACCTGCGGATGGAGGCGCAAGGCGCATTCGACCGCGGTCTGCGCGTGGAATTCCGCGGGGAACGAAATCTTGAAGAGCACGTTTTCCATGACGTAGCTGCCCAAGGGCCGGGCCAGGTGAAGCGTCCGACCGCGGAACGAGACGTGCTCGAATCCCCACGTTCCCGCCGTCAGGGCCGACGGATATCCCATTTCGCCCGTCAGGGCGATCAGCGCGAGGCGCACGGCCCGGCTGGTCGCGTCCCCGGCCGCCCAGGATTTGCGCG
Organism: Lacunisphaera sp.; assembly: GCA_035545835.1. GTDB lineage: Bacteria > Verrucomicrobiota > Verrucomicrobiia > Opitutales > Opitutaceae > Lacunisphaera. The sequence continues at coordinate 58,527 of DASZXO010000015.1, read as the reverse complement.
AACCCGTGTTCGGCGCGTGGCGATAGACCCGCAACGCGGAGCCGTCGAGCCAGGCGTGCGAGACGGCATTGATGACCTGCTCACGCGTGCCGCCGAGCATCGCCGTGGCGACCGCGGTCGACGCGACCCGGACGAGCAGAACGTGATCCAGGCCGACGCGATTGAAGGAGTTCTCCAAGGCCAGCACCCCTTGGATCTCATGGGCCTTGATCATGGCTGTCAGGACGTCCCTGACGGTCAACGGTCCGCGGTTGTCCGGCAACGGAACCTGGAACGCGGCGCTCGCCACCCCAGCCATCCGCTGGCGGGAGATCCAATCGGCCGTCGCCAGGATCGCGCCCAGATTGTCGGAAGGATGTCCCCATTCGGCGGCCAGCCAAGTGTCGTTGAAATCGAGCCAGCGTACGATGGTGCCGATATCGAAGGCCGCCTGGACGGGATCAAGTTCGTACGCGGTGCCCGGCACCCGGGCGCCGTTTCGCAGCGTCGCCCCCGGCACCACCGGGCCGAGCAGCTTCGTGCAGGCGGGATAAGCCAGGGCCATGATGCCGCAGGCCAGCGTATCGACCAGGCACCAGCGGGCGGTGTCGTAGGCTTCATCGCTGGCGGGATCCGCCGCGAGCGCGTAGTCGGCGAGTTCAACCAGGAGCCGGTCGGGGGCGGGACGAACGTTGCTGAGAGATGAGCCCATGGCGGGAAAAGGCGGAGCGGGAGGACCACCGCAGCCTCAGCTGCGCGCGGCCAGCAAGGGAAAGGGCCGGTGGTCGGGACCGGTGTAATTGGCGCCGGGCCGGATGATCTTCCCGTCCAGCCGCTGTTCGACGATGTGCGCCGCCCATCCCGCCGTGCGCGCCATGACGAAGAGCGGCGTGAACATCGCCGTCGGCACCTCCAGCTCGTGGTACGCCACCGCGCTGAACCAGTCGAGATTCGGAAACATCCTCTTCTCCTGGGCCATGACCGTTTCGATCCTCTCAGCGATGTGGAACAGGTTCAAATGGCCGGCGGCGGCGCACAGCCCGCGGGCGATCTCCTTGATGATCGCATGGCGCGGATCCGACACCGTGTAGACCGGATGGCCGAAGCCGATCACGATCTCCTTCCGCGCGATCCGCGCCCGGATGTCGGACTCGGCTTCCCCGGGCGTCCGGTAGCGCTGCTGGATCTCATAGGCGACCTCATTGGCGCCGCCATGCCGCGGGCCGCGCAGCGCGCCGATCGCCCCGGTGATGGCCGAGTGGAAATCGGCGGCGGTGCCGGCGATGACGCGCGCGGCGAAGGTGGAGGCGTTGAATTCGTGCTCGGCGTAAAGGATCATCGAGCGGTCGAGCGCGCTGACGTGCAAGGCCCCCGGCGCGCGCTGGTGGAGCAAATGCAGGAAATGCGAGGCGATGGTCGGATCGGCCGTCTCCACCTCGATCCGGTTGCCGTTCCGCGCAAAATGGTGCCAGTAGAGCAGCATCGACGGAAAGCAGGCGAGCAGCCGGTCGGCCAGCGCCCGCGCGCCCGGCGCGGAGGCCGCATCCGCGCCCGCCAGGGGCAGGGACTCCGGCTCGAGGTCGCCGAGCATCGAACACCCGGTGCGCAGGACATCCATCGGGTGGGCCGTCGCGGGAATCTGCTCCAGCACCACGCGCAGCGGCGGTGGCAGCCCGCGCAGCCGGCGCAATTTCTCCCGGTAAGCGGCCAGCTCGATCGCGTTGGGGAGCGAACCGTGAACGAGCAGGTGCGCGACTTCCTCGAAGGTGGCGTGCGTCGCGATTTCGGCGATGTCGTAGCCCCGGTAGTGCAGGTCGTTGCCGGAGTGCCCGACCGTGCAAACGGCCGTGTTCCCCGCGACCACGCCGGACAAGGCGACCGATTTCTTCACCCTGGACCCGGCCGGCGCCGGGTCAGGACTTTTCCCGAAGAGTCGGTCGAGCTTCCGTTCGTATTCGTGGTAATCGAGCACATCGTACAATTCCGCGCGCGTCTGCATCAGCTCCAACACCGATTTTTGCGTTCCCTCCTTCTGGATCGAAGCGAAGACCTTGGCCGTAGCCGCCGCCGCCGCCCGCGAGGCCGACAACGGGAAAAGCGCGATGGCGACGCCGGCGCCGCGCAACTCGTCCAGGCTGAGGCAGGGCGTCTGGCCAAACTCGGTGAGGTTGGCCAGCACCGGCACCTTAACCGCCGCCGTGAACCCGGCGTACTCGTCCCGGGAGCGCAGCGCCTCCGCGAAGATCATGTCGGCCCCGGCCGCGACGTACGCGCGGGCCCGCTCGATCGCGGCCGCGAGGCCTTCCACCGCCGCCGCATCGGTGCGCGCCATGATGACGAAATCCGCGGTGGGTTTTGCGTCGACCGCCGCCCGGATGCGATCGCCCATTTCCGCGGTGCTAACCAGCGCCTTGCCGGGGCGATGACCGCAGCGCTTCGCCGCGACCTGGTCTTCGAGGTGCACGGCCGCGGCGCCCGCGCGCGCCATTTCCCTTACCGCCCGCGCGATATTGAAGGCGTGGCCCCAGCCAGTGTCGAGGTCGACGAGGAGCGGAAGGTCGACGCGGCTCGTGATTCGCCGGACGTCGATCAGGACGTCCTCGAGGCAGGTCATGCCCAGATCCGGCAGCCCATAGGAGTGGTTGGCCACGCCGGCCCCGGAGAGATAGAGGGCGCGAAAGCCCGCCCGCTGCGCCAGCAGGGCGGAATAGGCGTTGATCACGCCAACCACGGGCAGCGGCGCCCCGGCCGCGAGCGCCGCCCGAAAGCGCGCGCCGGGATTCGCCGCCTCGGGTCTGGTCGCCGCCGCCGGCTGACTCGCGGGTGATCCGATGTTCATGGAAGTGCTCACGCGAGGGGCCGGCCCATGTCGGCCATGACCTGGCGAAACCCGGTCTTGATTTCCTCCACCCCGACGAAGGCCGCCCGCTCCAGCACCTTGGAGACGCTGGGCGAGGCCTCCCCGCCCCGGATGCGCACGACCGGCTGGTCCAGTTCATCGAAGAAGCGACGCTGGATCTCGTCCGTGAGGATGCCGCCGTAGGAGACGGCCAGCGGCCCCTGCTCCAGCACCACCACGTTGTTGGTCTTCCGCACGCTCGCCTCGATCGTCGCCCAGTCGAGACCGGCGCGATCCAGCGAGCGCAGATCGATGATCTCGGCGTCCACGCCCAATTCCTCGGCCGCCTGGATCGCCGCCGCCGTCATCGCCAGGTAGGTGAGCACGGTGAAGTCCTTTCCGGTCCGCACCACCTTGGCCTTCCCCAGCGGAATGCAGTAGTCGAGGTCCTCGAGCGGGCCCGGGCCGACCGTGCCGTAGAGCGCGATGTGCTCGACCACCAGCACCGGATCCTCGCAGCGGATCGCGCTGTTCATCAGCCCGACGTAGTCGAACGGGGTCGAGGGGGCGACGATGCGCCAGCCCGGCCACAGGACAAACAACCCGGCGGGATCCATCGAATGCTGGGAGCCGTAGCCCGCACCGAGCGCGACCTTCGTGCGCAGCACCAGCGGCATCCGGCCGGAGCCGCCAAACATGTGGCGCGCCTTGGCGATCTGGTTGAAGACCTGGTCGGCGGCCACGAGCGTGAAATCCGGATACATGAACTCGACGACCGGGCGATAGGTTCCCTCCATCGCCACGCCGCCCGCCAGGCCGACGAAGGCCTGCTCGGAAATGGGCGTGGCCAGGATCCGGTCCGGAAACCTTTCCGCCAGGCCCCGCGTCGCCCCGTTGGTCCCGCCCTTGAGGCGGTGGATGTCCTCGCCCAGGACGAAGACCCGCTCGTCGAGCTCCATGCGCCGGCCCATCACGCCCGCAACGACATCGATGAACTTCACGTCACCGACCGGGCCCGTGGCCGTCTCGAGCTCCTCAAAGCGCGTGCCGGCAAATTCCGCCAGGTCGCCGCGCACCCCCACGTCGCGTTCCGCCGGGTCGGGCCACAGGGCCGGGATGATGGCGCGCTTCTTTCCCGTGCCCTCGGTCACGCGCGCCATGGCCGCCTGGCTCATCTCCTGCGCCTTTTGGCGCATGGCCGCGTCGTCGGCCTCGGTCAGCCAGTCCCGCGCCACCAGCTCGTTCTTCAGGCGCAACAGCGGATCCCGGGCCCGCCACCGGGCCTCTTCCTCCTTCGTCCGGTAGCCAAAGGCACTGCCCTGCAGTCCGCCGCCGTGGTGAAAAAAACGATAGACCTCCGCCTCGATGATGGCCGGGCCGCGGCCGGGGCGCATCAGTTCCAGCGCCCGCTGGGTGGCGAGCCGGACCGCGACCGGATCCATGCCGTCGACGAAGAAGGCCGGGATGCCGAACGCCGCGCCCCGGGAGGAAAAGCGCGACTCCTTCGACTCCTCCCGCGTGGTGGTGGCCACCGCGTATCCGTTGTTCTCGATGAAAAAGCAGATCGGCAGGTCCCACAACGCGGCGAGGTTCATCGACTCGGGCACCGCGCCGATGTTGACGGCGCCGTCGCCGAAGAAGGTGAAGGCGACGCGTCCCCGCCCCTGCCGCTTTTTCGCCCAGGCCAGGCCGTTGGCGATCGGCACCCCGCCGCCGACGATGGCATTCGTCCCCATGGCTCCGGCTTCGACCCACTGCAGGTGCATGGAGCCGCCGCGGCCATTGCAGTAGCCTGCCGCCAGACCGAGAATCTCGGACAGGCTGCGGTAGAGCATCTCTCCCACCGGCTGCGGCCACGGGACCCGGCGCGGGTCATAGTCGTCGCGATCGACGTGGCGCAGCGCCTTCGCCAGAAACTGGTGATGGCCCCGGTGGGCGCCGGTGATCTGGTCGTCGGAATCGAGTTCGGCCATCGCGCCCACCGCCCCACCCTCCTGGCCGATGCTCGAATGGGCCGGCCCGTGCACCAAGCCGAGGCCGTTGAGTTCGAGCACCGTTTCCTCGAAGGCCCGGATGAGGTGCGTGTGCTGCAGCATCTTCAGGAGCGATGCGGCGCCCAGGGCGTCCCAATCCGCCGGGGTGGAACGAATTTCCAACCAGGGCGACTGCGGGGTCAGGTTGATGATTTCCGGCATGGGTGGTGAACGGGGCGGCGTCGGCCGTGGTTTGCGCGCAGGTGATCGACCCGGGAATCAATCCATCAGCAGGCCGCCGTTGACGTCCAGGATCTCGCCCGTGATGTAGCGCGCCCGGTCCGACGCGAGAAACGCGACCGCGTTGGCGACGTCCTCGGCCTGGCCGAATTCCTTCCAGGGGATCGTCTCCGCATAGGCCCGGGCCACCGCGGGATCCCACGCGCCGATCATCTCGGTGGCGATCGGGCCGGGGCAGACGCAGTTCACGTTGATTTTGAACGGCGCCGCCTGGTGCGCGAGGGTCTTGGTGAAGCTGATCACGCCGGCCTTGGAGGCGGAATAGTGGGCGCCCGCGGTCACGTGGCCAACCTTGCCGGCAATGGACGCCACGTTGATGATCCGTCCCCGCTGGCGCGGCCGCATCGCCCGGACGGCCTCCCGACCGACGAGAAAGGTCCCGCGGAGGTTCACCGCCATCACCAGGTCCCAATCGGCCACCTCGATGTCGAGGATGGGAACCTTGCGATAGATGCCGGCGCTGTTGACGACGATGTCGACCTGGCCGAAGCGGGCGAGCGTCGCCGCGAACAGGTCCGACACGGCACTGGCGGACGAGACGTCGGTCGGCACCACCAGGGGCGGACGCTCGCGGAATTCCGCCGCGCTGGCGCGCGCCCGGTCCGCACTGACATCGGCGATGACGAGATCGGCCCCGGCGGCGTGCAAGGTGCGGCACACGGCCAGCCCGATGCCCTGGGCGCCGCCGGTCACGACCGCCACGCGACCATCAAAATCGAAGTTCGCCGGACTCGGCTCGCGGGAGTGGCCTGACATGGCGCTCATTTTTTCCAGACGTCGTCGGCGTCGCCGCCAAACCAGCGGCTGGTGACGACCTTCTGCTGGGTATAGAACTGCACGCCCTCCCTGCCCTGGATGTGCAGGTCGCCGTAAAACGACTCGTCCCAGCCGGTGAACGGAAACATCGCCATCGTCGCGGGCACGCCGATGTTGATGCCGACCATGCCCGCCTTGACGCGATGCTTGAACTCGCGGGCGGCTCCGCCGCTGCGCGTGAAGATCGCGGCCCCGTTCCCGTAGCTCGACCGGTTCGCCTTTTCGATGGCCGCATCCAGGCCGTCCATGTGCATGACGTTCAGCACCGGGCCGAACACCTCCTCGCGGGCGAGGGTCATGCCGTCCTCGACGCCATCGACGACGGTGGCCCCGAGGTAGAAGCCGCCGGGCGCCTCGGGGACCTTGACCCCGCGACCGTCACAGACGACGCGCGCGCCTTCGGTCGCGCCCTGCGTGATGAGATGCGTGACCCGGTCGAGGTGCTCCCGCGTGATGAGCGGACCCATGTCGGGCTGGGCCGCGCGATCCGTCGGACCGACGCGGATTCGCCGCGCCATCCCGACCAGGTCCGGCAGCACGGCCTGGGCCGCACCGCCCACCATCAATGCCGTCGAGCCGGCCATGCACCGCTCGCCCGCGCAGCCGAAGGCGGCGGCACCGAGGGCCTCAACCGTCCTGGCCACGTCGGCGTCGGGCATGACCACAATGTAGTTCTTCGCCCCGCCGTTGGCCTGCACCCGCTTGCCGTGGCGCGTGCCGGTCTCGTAGATGTGCTTCGCCACCGGCGACGAGCCGACGAAGGAGATCGCGCGCACCTGCGGGTGCCGGAGCAACGCGTCCACCACGTCCCGCCCGCCGTGCACCAGGTTGAAGACACCTTTCGGGCAGCCGGCCTGCTCGAGGAGTTCCGCCAGCAGCAGGGCGGAGAGCGGCACCTTCTCGCTCGGCTTGAGCACGAAGGTGTTGCCGCACACGAGGGCGAGCGGGAACATCCACAACGGCACCATCGCCGGAAAATTGAAGGGCGTGATGCCGACGCAGACCCCCAGCGGCTGGAGGATGGTCTCACAGTCGACGCCGCGGGCGAGGTTACCGAGTCCGTCGCCGAACAGCAGCGCCGGGCCGCCGCAGGCGTACTCGATGTTCTCGAGGGCCCGGTGCACCGAACCGCGCGCCTCGCTCATCGTCTTGCCATGCTCCCGGGACACGCACTGGCACAGCCGGTCGAAGTTCGCCTCGACGACCTGCCGGTAGCGGAACATCAGGCGGGCCCGTTCGATCACCGGCGTGTCCCGCCAGGCGGGGAAGGCCGCCTGCGCGGCCGCCACGGCCTCGTCGACGAGCGCGGCATTGCCCAGCGGGCATTGGGCGATGATCTCGCCGGTCGAGGGATTGTAGACCGGCGCGGACGGCACGCCGGAAACTTGCCGCCACGCGCCATCAATTAAGGCGCGGCAGGCGGCGGGGGCGGAAGACGGAGTCATGGGGTCGGTTATGCTTGCCCGGCCACTATACCGGGCACACGCGTCGCCGGGCTACGCCTATGGGCCAATTCGCTCCCACTATTGCAGCCCGCCGGCCGGAAGCCGCCCCCGCGGTGACCTCAAGGAATCGCCGTCCACCCGCTGCTTTGTCGCGCCGCGTCGATGACCGCCTGGAACATCCAGCCCTCGCGAAACTTGAGATACCCGGAGTCGCCCTCCCCCCGGAGGTCGGCGACGAACTCGCGCGCCAGTTGCGTCCAGTTGCGCTCGGTGTCGTCGGCGATCGCCGGCAGCCGGTCCACAATTCGCCTCGGCACCGGTCGCTCCCGCCAGTCCTGGCGGCTCCGGCCGTGAAAAAGGGGCCCCTGCGCATAGGCGCCCTCGATGTGGATGGTCCCGCCCTCACCGTAGAAGGCGACATAGTCGGACAGCCGGCCCAGCCTTAGCGCCGAGTGCCGGAACGTGGCGCTGATGCCGTCGGCCGGGCGTCCGCCCGCCGGGCCGAGCCGGGCCAGCACGGTGTACGCCCAGTCGGAATCCACTTCCCGCCATTCGCACCGCGCCGCCTGTTCGGGCGCCAGGGCGGCCTGCGTGAATGCCCGAAAATCATGGGACGGCGGGCCCACGGGCGCCCACCGCAGGTCGTTGCGGGTTTCCCCCGTCGCGGCGAGCACGGTGCCGCCCGTCACGGCCAGCGCGATCGCCAGCTTGTGGGAAAAATTGTTGTTCAGCCGCCCGCCGCCGGTTTCGAGCCGGTGCGGCCACCCGAACGAAGCCAGTGCCGGCCAGTGGTAGTGCGAGACGCATTCCACCTCGCGCACCGCGCCGATTTCACCGGCTCGGACCAATTCCGCGGCAAACAGCACCGCGGGCTGGTAGCGATACGAGGCGGCATAGGCGGTCTTCACCCCGGCCTCGGCCGCTCGCCGGTACAGCCGCTCCGCGTCGGCGGCCGTCGTGGCCAGCGGCTTGTCCATGAAGATGTGGCAGCCCAGGTCCAGCGCCGCGAGGGTCATCTCGACGTGCGTGCCGCCGGGGGTGGCCACGGCCACGATGTCCGGGCGCAGTTCCCGCATCGTCCGGCGCCAGTCCGTTGTCGCCACGGGGATTTGCAGGGACTCGGCCACCTGCCGCACCACGGAATCCGTCCGTGCCGCCATGGCCACGACCTCAACGCCGCACGCCCGCAGGGCGCGCGCATGCCCCTGGCCGGCAAAGCCCGCTCCCAGCACCATCGCCCGCAAGGTGGATCCCATGCTCAATAGCCCTTCCGCCAGTCGATCACGTTGAGGAGGGCGCGTCCGCGGCGGTAGCGCGCCAGGTTTTCGCCGAAGAAGTCGACCGCCGCCGTCAGCTCGTCGCCGGAGCCGGCCGCGCTGTGCTGCGTCAGGATCAGTCGCGGGCAGCGCCACAACGGGTCGTCCGGCGCGAGCGGCTCGTGGCGGGTCACGTCGAGCAACGCCCCGCGGAGCGCGCCGGCGTGCAGCGCGCGCGCCAGCGCCGCCTCGTCCAGCAGCGAACCACGGCCGACGTTCACCAGCAGCGCATCGCGCTTCAGCAGGGCGAGGCGCCGGGCATCGAGCAGATCGCGCGTGGCGGGCGTGTCGGGCAGGGCCGCGCACACGATGTCCGCGCGCGGCAGGGCGGCGTCGAGCTCCGCGGCGGTGTGAATATCCCCCGAGGTGCGGGCGAAGGTCGTGAACGTGCAGCCGAACGCCGCCAGCAGCTGCCGGACACGGTTCCCCACCGCGCCACCGCCCAGCAGGAGCACGTGCGCACCGCGCAAGACCCGCGCCCCGGCGTGCAACCGGTCCTTTTGCCACGATTGTCTGGCCTGCAGCCGCAGCGCCTGATCGAGGCCCCGCTCCAAGGCGAGCAGGCCCGCCAAAACCGATTGAGCCATCGGCTCGGCAAACACGCCGCCGAGATTGGTGCAGGTCACGCGCCCGCCGAGCTCCGGCCAGGGACCGTCCCGATACGCATCGATGCCCACCGCGAGGAATTGGATCCAGCGCAACCGGACGGCCGACGCCAGCAGCTCGGGAGGACACGCGCCCAGGGCAACCTCGGCCTCCGCGACGGCCTGCCGGTCCGCGGCCGCCCGCCCGCCCGGCGAGGCGAAAGTCACTTCGTCGCCGGCGGTCACGCGCCGGAGCGCCGCCTGGGCGTCCGCATCATGGATCCCGCTCGCGAAGATCTTCATGCCTTGTGTCGGTGCGCCGGCGGCCCGTCGGGGCGCGAGGTCGGGAGGGCGAAGGCCCGGATGATAGCCGCCGCCGCGACCATCGCCACGGTCAGGAGGATATAGGACGCCTTCAGGCTGCCCGTCGTGCCGTTGAGATAACCGATCAGGTACGAACCCACGAAGCCGCCCAGGGCCCCCATGCTGTTGACCAACGCCATGGCGCCACCTGCCACGTTTTTCGGCAGGAGGTCGGCCACCACCGCCCAATAGGGTCCGTAGGGCGCGTACATGGCGGCGCCGGCCAAGATCAGCAGCGCATAGGAAAGCCAGTAGTCGGAATCGCCCAGGAACAACAGCCCGCCAAAGGCCACGCCCCCGGCCAACAGGCAGGTCCACACGTACGTCATGGGGTTGGCCGAACGCTTCGCCAGGTACGAGACCACCAGCATCGCGGCGATCGCGAGCAGGTACGGCACGGCCGCCAGGAAGCCCGTGCGCACCATCCCCATGCTCTTCCCGTGGACGAGAATCGAGGGCAGCCAGAGCACGAAGCCGAAAACCCCGGCGCTCCAGCACGCGTATTGCACGCCGAGCAACAGGAGGCGGGGCGATCGGAACATGTCCCCATAGCTGCGCACGGCAATGGTGGCGGTCCGCTCCGCCGCAAGGGTCCGGGCCAGCGCGGTTTTCTCCGCCGGCGTCAGCCAGGCGGCGCCGTCGGGCTGGTCGGTCGCCGGCACCCACGCCACGAAAGCCCACAGCACGGCGGGCAGGCCCTCGAGGATGAACATCCAGCGCCAGCTCAGGACGGCGATGAGGTAGCCGGAAAGCACGGACATCCAGAGCACGGTGACGGGATTGCCAAGGATGAACAAGGTGTTGGCCATCGAGCGCTCCGACCGGCTGAACCAGCGCGAAATATAGATCAGCATCGCGGGCATGACCGCCGCCTCGGCCACGCCGGTCAGGAACCGCACGACGAGCAGGCCGTAAGCGTTGGGGATGATCCCGGTCAAGGTCGAGCAGGCGCCCCAGACCAGCATGCTCGCGATGATCAGCCGGCGCACGCTGTAGCGTTCCGCATAGATGGCCCCGGGCACCTGGAAGGCGAAATATCCCAGGAGAAACAGCGAGCCGATGAGCGAGGACATTGTCTCCGTTATCCGGAGATCGCGCGCCATGCCGGCGGCCGCGGCCAGGCCGAAGTTCGCCCGATCGAGATAGGCCAGGCTGTAGGTGATGAAGATCATCGGCATGATCCGCCACCACCGGCGGCGTGCCAGCGGGGTCGCCGCCGTCGCCGGCGAATCGCCGGGATTCTGGGTCGGGTCTGGCGCCGGTGTTGTCATGAAGGGGAAACCTGCACCTAACAGGAGGCCCGGAGATGTCGCTGCAAGAATTCCTGCACCTCGACCGGCCGGCCGGAATGGGCGGACTCGATGGCCGCGAAGAGCAGCGCGGCGCACTGCAGGTTGTCGGCCAGCGCGGTGGGATGGTCGTCGCGGCGCCCCTGCAGCCAGTCGCAGAACATCTCCGCCAGCCATTCGTTGGTCCAGACCGCCTGCTCGAGGAGCGGCTTCTCCTCGATCACCGGGTCCTGGTGGAGATTGCCCCGGATGACCCGGAGCCGCCGGTGATCGAGCTCCAGGGTCGCCCGGTCGCATTCGGCCCGCCAATGGCCGGCCGCCGTCAGCTCCGTCGCGTTCGCCTTGGCGCTTTCGTACGCGATGTGCACGCCGTTTTCCATTTCCAGGATGAACAAACCCTGGGCGTGGCCCTGGAATTCGCTCCACGGCGGATTCCAGGTCCGGGCATAAACAGTCCTGGCGTTCGCGCCGGCCAGGGCGCGCATGATGTCGAACTGGTGGACCGTGCTCTCCACCAACAGCGGGTCCGGGATCCGGTAACGAAAGGCCCCCCACTGCGGAAACGCCCGCCAGGCCCAGGTCGTGTAGCCCGTGAGGTAATCGAGCCGGCCGTAGTCCCCCGAATGGATCAGCGCGGCCAGCGATTGCTTATCCTGGTCGAACCGGTGCGTCATCGTCACCGCCATCTTGCGCCCGCTCGCGGCCACCTTCCGCTGGATGCGGCAGCACGCCGCCATGGTATCGGCGATCGGCTTTTCGGACAGGATGTGCAGGCCGTGTTGCAGGCAGAGGTCCACCGCCTCCTCGTGGCACGCCGGGGGAATGACGATGACGGCAAAATCGGCGGTGTTCTCCGCCAGCGCGGTGCGCAGGTCCCCATAACACTTCTCCGCCGGCAGCCGGAGGTGCTCGCGGGCCGGCGCCCAGTGCGCGGGGTTGATGTCGACGGCCGCCACGGCGACGGCCTGGCCCAGGTCCGCGAGCCGCGGCAGGACGTTCCGGCACCAGTGGGCTCCGAACCCCCCGGTGCCGATCTGGATGTAGCGCAGCGGCCCGGCTTGGCTTTGCAGGTTGAAAGGGCTTGGGAGCCGTCGGGTGTTCAAAAGGAGAAACCGCGGCTTGCGCCTAACCTCGCAAGCCGCGGTCGCACTCGCCAACCGGGCGCCGTCAGAGTTTCTTCCGCAGCTCGAGGTAGATGTAACGCCCGCGGAAATCGGCGAGGGTGCGGTCCCAACCCTCGGAGATCGAATCGACGAAGGGCAGCGCTTCGTCCCAGAAATTGTCCACGCCCAGGACCACCTTCGTGTTTCGCAAGAAGCCCCTGAACGCGTGGCTGTCCTTGAAGTTGTAGCTGACCTGCAAATCTCCCGTCGAATAGGACTCCACATGCCTGGTGCCGCTTCCGAGCGGCTCCGTGGCGCCGCTCATCTGGTGGAGGAACAACGCGGCCTCCCATTGATTGCGCTGCCAGAACACCCCGAACACCGCCCGCAGCTTCGGCATCTCCCCGTAGGAATTGGAGACCTTGGCCAGGTAGTCCGTAATGGTCGACCCGAAGTGCGACTGGAATTTGTTGGTGTAGGTGCCGTTCAGGTCAAAGGTCAGGTTGCCCCAGGCGGTGGGCTTCATCCGGTAGGTGGCGCCGAAATCATACCCGGTCGCGGCGATTTCACCGGCGTTCGAGATCGTGATGTTGATCGTCGGGAAGAGATTCGCATCGCGGGTCAGGGAGCCGACCGGCGAGGTGCCGTTCATCACGTCCACGAGGCTGGGGGTGACGATCACATCCTCGATCTTGATGTTCCAGTAGTCGGCCTTGAGCGTGAGGGCCGGCAGCGCCTTGGGTGTGTACACGAGGCCGACGTCGTAGTTCTTTCCGCTTTCGGGCTTGAGGTTGGGGTTGCCGCCCTGGGTGAGATTGAACGGCAAGGCCGCGCCGCGCACCGGGTCGAAGACCGTCGAGATGGTGTTCAAGGTGGTGGTCACCGGCGTGTTGAGATTGGCGAGCGTGGGGGCCCGGAAGGATTCCGAGTACGAGGCGCGCAGCACGAGGCTGTCGTCCAGGAAGGCGGCGCGCAGCGAGCCCTGCGGAATGGAAACGGACTTCCCCCGGGAATAGGTCTCCTTGCGTTCCGCGCCGGAAACCTCGAGCGCGGTGAGAAAGCTCCCGGAATCCTTCGCCTGCCACAGCGGGGCCCGCAATTCACCGAAGTACGCGTTCACGGAGCGGGACCGGCTTGAATTCACGTTGCCCGCGCTCGGCGGATGGAAGAGGGTGTTGATCGTCCGCCAGCCTTCGTCGAAATTGATGCCCCAGCTGGCGCTCCGGTTTTCCGCGCCGACCGCGAAGCGCAGCGCGCCGGCGGGCAGCTGCACCAGCGAACCGGTGACCTTGGCCGTGAGCACATTGAGATACTCATCGATCCAGAGCTGGCGCGGATTCATGATGAGCGTGCCCAGCAGCGTGGGACTGTTGGCCCAGTAGCCAAAGGGATTGAACGTCCCGGCGTTCACCGCCGCCTGGGCCTTCGTCTGGTCGATGTCGCCCTGCTCGGTCTGCCGGCCCTCGCGGTGGAACTTCGAATAGGACAATTCGTAGTTGAACTGGCCGATGGTGCCCTTCGCCCCGAAGGTGTTGCTCAGCGCCTGGGTGTCGTTGATATCCATCGCCGGATTGGCGGGATTGGCCTGGTGCGGCGTCCCGTCGCTGTTCAGCGCGGGGCCGTTGCCGGGGACCTCACTCCCGCCGAAGGCGTAGGCGACGGTCACCGGGAGCCCAAACGGGTTGAAGGGATTGTTCGCCGCCACGGAGACGCGGGCGATGGGCGGCTGAAACTGGAATCGAACGGTTTGGTCCTGATAGAAGCCGCTCGAGAAGAGCACGAGGCGCCGGTCGAAGACCTGGTATTCGAGATTCCAGTTCGTTCCAAACACCCGGTAGGCCGGCCACGCCTCCGGCTCGCTCGTGGTCTGCTTCTCATACGCCGGCACGGCGACATACGAATTGGGATCCAGGCTGGTTTGCCCGGGGCTGAACTTCGTGGGATCGATGATCAGGCCGGCGGGCGCGCTGGGCAGGCCGAGGATGCGCTGGATGAAGGTATAGGTTCCGTTCCGCTTGTCGTTTCCGCCCAGGTAGGTCCAGTTGCGGCTCTTGGTGACGCCGCGGTCGAACTTGTAGATGGAGTTGTGCCGCTGCCATTCCGCGGAACCGACGATGCTCAGCTTGTCATGCTTCTGGCCAAACGTGAGCGCATAGCGCTGCACCCCGGCGTCCTTGTTGGTCGTGTTGCCATAGGAGGCCAGGACTTCCGCGCCTTCATATTCGTGCTTCAGCTTGATGTTCACCACGCCGGCGACCGCATCGGTGCCGTAGATCGCGGAGGCGCCGCCCTTGAGGATCTCGATGCTTTCAATCGCATTCGCCGGGATGGTCGACACGTCCGCACTGACGCCCTCGCCGGCGAACCGGCGGCCGTCCACCAGGACCAGCGTGTAGTTGGCGCCGAAACCGCGGAGGTTGAGCGTTTGGCCCTGGTTGGAGTTCTCAACGTTGCCCACCGTGTTCATGCCGCCCGTGATCGTGGGCACGTTGCGCATGAAGTCGGAGAACGATTCCGCATTGGAGAGCTGAAAACGCCCGGCGGAGACGATGTCCACGGGCAGGGCGCCTTTGTCGGCATCGGCCGCGGTCATCTGGATGTTCGAACCGGTCACCGTGAAACGCTCCAGTTGCAGCACCGGGGCTTTGTCGGAGGCCGGAGGCGCGTCGGCCGGCACCGCCTGTCCCCAGGCCGGGCAGATGGACACCAACGTGATCAAGGACGGCGCCAGCCAGGCCCGACCGCGGGCGATTGATTTCAGGAGGGCGGCGCCGGGGAAAAAGCAGCTGGGCAAAAGCTGCGAGCATTGACCGAGGGGGGGAGGTGTCATGGAGGTGAACGGGGGGTCTTGGGGTTGTGGTTCGATCACGAGCTCGGGTCAGGCAAATCGCTCCGGCGGGAGCGGGAGCGGGAAACCAACCGGCCGTTGCTTTTTCCCACTTCCCTCGCCTGCGGTTTTGCCGAGCTGGTCATCGATGGCGGGAGGATAGCGATTCGCTCGCGTGAAATGCTACGCCTATGAGCCATTTCTCTAGTACTAAACTCACAAAACCGCGGCGCGCGCCGCCCGTGGCGTCCGCGCGCGCCACCTGCGCTGATACTATCAGCTCACCGGGCGCGAGAGGAGTTGCATTTTTGCCCCGGCGGTGAATGACAATGCCGCCATGCCGTCCATGCGCGAAGTCATCAACTTTGGGGAAGGAAACTCGTATCGGTTGATCCGCTGGAGTGGAAACGTGAGCCGGATCAAGATCATCACCGCGCCCTCCAAAATCCTGGAGATCCCCGCCCACGGCGCCCACTGGCACTACCACAGCGCCATGGAACTGACGCTCATGCGCCAGGGCCGGAGCACCTGCTTCGTGGCCGACAAGATCAAGCGGTTTGAAGCGGGCGAACTCCTGGTGCTCGGGCCGAACGTACCGCATTACTGGCACCACCCCGCCGATACCGCCGGCATCTCCATCCAGTGGGATTTTCCCCTCGATCACGGCATCTGGGACTTCGGGGAATCGAAAGTGCTGCATGCGCTCACCGAGCTCGCGCTGCGCGGACTCCATATTCGCGGGAAATCCGTCGAACTGGCCGATCACCGCATGGAGAAGATGGCGGGACTGGCCGGATTGGAACGCCTCGCGGCCTTTCTCAAGCTCCTGCACGGACTGGCAACCGCCCCGAAGTCCGACGTCAACCTTCTGTCCGAGCAGGCGTTCGACATGTCCGGCTCCAACCAGCACGAGGAGGCCATTCGCCGGGCGATCAGTTACATTCGCGCCAACTACCGCGAGCCGATCAGCCTGACGGAACTGCAGGCCCTCACCGGCATGGGCCGCGCGGGCTTCACCCGCCAGTTCAACCGCTATGCGGGCAAGTCCTTTTCCGTCTTCCTGAACGAGGTGCGGCTGGAGGCGGTTTGCAGCGAACTGCGCACGACGACCAAGGCCATCAGCAACATCGCGTGGGACCACGGCTTCACCCAGCTGTCCTTCTTCAACCGGCTTTTCCTGCGGGAGCTCAAGACCACCCCCTCCGCCTATCGCGAGGCCAACCAGCAGTGACCGCCATGCGGCCTCACTTGCCGGCGCTCCAGCCGCCGTCCACCAGCAGGGCGCTGCCGGTCACCATCGCCGCTTCATCCGCGGCGAGGTAGAGGGCGGCGGCGGCGATCTCTTCCGGCCGGGCCATGCGGCCGTTCAGCTGCGTGGCCGACATTTCGCGGTACGCCGCCGCCGGGTCCGGATACTCGGCCAGGCGCTGCTTCACGAAGGGTGTCTCCACCCGGCACGGACACAGCGCGTTGAATCGCACGCCCAGGTGGGAATGATCCAGCGCCAGCGCCTTGGTCAGGCCAACCACGGCAAACTTTGTCGTCGTGTAGGCGAGGCGATCCCGCAGCGCCACAATCCCGCCGACCGAAGCGAGATTGATGACGCTGCCGGTGCGGCGCTCCAGCATCGCCGGCACGAAGGCCTTGCAGAGGTTGAAGACGCCCCGGACGTTCACCGCGTACATCTGGTCGAGGTCGGCGGCGGCGGTCGTCAGCAGGGTGCCCACATGGCCGATGCCGGCGTTGTTCACCAGCACGTCCAACGGGGGGAGCCGGTCCGCCAGGGCCCGGGCCGCGGCCGCGTCGCCGACATCCAGCCCGGCCAGCTCGGCCTGGCCGCCGGCCGCCCGAATCAGGTCGACCGTCGCCTGCCCGGCGGCCACATTGCGCTCGGCAATCCACACGGTCGCGCCCAGCCCGGCGAAAAGCTCTGCGATGGCGCGGCCGATGCCGCCGCCGGCGCCGGTGACGAGCGCGAGTTTTTTGTCGAGGCGGAACATGGCGGCGGGCGGGAAAGTCCTAGAGCAACGGCTCCCCGCGCGTGTAATGCTTGAGCGCAGTCGCGTCCAAAGTCACGCCCAAGCCCGGTCCGGCCGGAATCGGCAGCATGCCGTCGGCATCGAGCTTCCACCCGCCGGCCGTGATCTCGTCGATGAAGGGCGAACCGGTGAGATACTCCACCAGGTCCGTGTCCGGGAAGGCGGAGGCCAGGTGCAAATCGGCCGCCAGCCCGACGGTCGTGTTCCAGCCGTGGGGAATGAACCGGATGCCGTGCTCCTGGGCCATCCAGGCAATCCGGCGCTCCTCGCTGATTCCGCCCACCTTGGTCACGTCCGGCTGGACGATGTCGAAGGCGCGCCGCTCGAGCCACGGCTGGAACGCCTGGCGGCGGGTCAGGACCTCGCCGCCCGAGATGGGGACCGGCGAATGTTCGCGCAGCAGGGCGAAGTCCTCCAGGGCATCGGGTTTCAAGGCCTCTTCAAACCAATGCACCTCGTAGTCCGCCAGCATCCGCGCGGTGTTGAGCGCCCACTTGTAGCCGTTGGCCCAGTGCGCATCGCTGCCCCCGGCGTCGACCATGAGGCGCGCCTCCGGCCCGACCGCTTCCCGCGCCGCGCGCACGATCGCCTCGTCCTTGGCCGCGCTGTGGCGGCCAAACGGCCCCCAGCCGATCTTGAAGGCGCGGAAACCGAGCGCCTTCACCTTGAGCAGGCGGTCGCGCAGCGGCCCGGGCTCGGTCATGAGCAGGGAGGCATACGGCTGCACGCGCTCGCGGTACCGGCCGCCCAGCAGGCGGCCGACCGGCTGCCGGGTCGCCTGGCCCAGGATGTCCCAGAGCGCGATGTCGATGCCGCTGATCGCGTGCGTGAGCGCGCCACCGCGCCCGGTCCAAAAGGTGTTCTGGTGCAGTTTTTCCGCGACCCGCTCCGGCTCCAGCGGGTTTTCGTTCCGGTACAGCGGCTCCAGCAGGGCGAGGGCCGCCCGCACGACGGCATCGTTGGTGAAGACGCTGCCGAGGCCGGTGAGGCCCTCGTCGGTGTGGACGGCGACCAGCGTGTGGATGCAGTCCTCGGGCCGGAGTTCTTCGCTCCAGCCCCCTTCGGGCGTGGCCCCGCGCAGGCCGGCGCAGCGTATTTCACGAATTTTCATGGTGAACCCCGACCCGCGCCGGTCCGGCGAAAGACCTTGGCCTTGGGCGTGAACCGCACGTTCTCATCCAGCGGGAAGATCGGCCGCGGGCAGCGCGTATGCCCCAGCGATTTGAGGTTGGCGCTGGTCGAGCCGGGCGCGTCGACGTTCACCATCCGCACGCACCACGCCTCGTACATGTGATGCTGGCAGTGCGGCGACTTGATCACCACCGCGTCGAACCGCCGCGGATCCTGGCCGTGGGCATAGAAGAAGGAGCGGTCGTACAGACTCACCGCGCGCGAGCTGGCCACGATCGTGAAGTTGTCCGCCTCGAGCACGGCGGTGAACCCCGCCGGCCAGTAGTCGCCGAAGGATTCGCTGAAGATGCGTCCATCCGCCAGCATGCGGACGGTCGCGTGGACCGGCAGCGGCCGAAACCGCCCGGGATCCAGGGTCCCGCCGATCGTCACCGGGATCTTCGCGCCCACCCCGGCCTGGAAAGCCGCCCGCACCGCGGGCGCGTCGACGATGGGCAGCAGGACGCGCTTCTTGTAACCCACAGCGATGAGCTGGCGCATGATCGCGTTGCTGTCGCCGGACGCGCCGGAGCTCGTGGCGTCGGCCGCGTCGACCAGCCCGAGCGTGCCTTTCTCCGTCGCGAGCGCGATCGCGGCCATCTCGGCGAGGCTCACGAGCGGCACCTGCATTTTTTCGTGGTTCGCCCAGAAACCCTCGGCCAGGCGAATCGCTTCGCGCGCGGCCATCTCCGGGTCGTCGTCGGTGACCACAAAGCTGTAGCTTTGCAGGGCCGGGACATCGGTGAAGGGATTGCCGATGAACAAGCCGGCCGACAGGCCCTTGGGACTTTGCTCGGTCTTTTGCGCCTGCCGCATGCTTTCGCCGAATAGCCCCGTGGCGGTGATCAATTCGTTGCCGCGCACCAGGGCGGGAATGGCGACCTTGGCCGTGACGGGCCGCACGGCTCCGGCCATCACCCGGAGCAGGAGTTGGGCGGCGCGCACCCCGGTCTCGAAGAAGTCCACGTGCGGGTAGGTATGATAGGCGACGATCGCGTCGCACGCTTCCACCATCCGGTCGGTGAGGATGCCGTGCAGGTCGAAGGAGGCGATCAGCGGCACGCTTTCGCCGACAATCTTGCGGGTCTCCACCAGCAGGTAGCCCTCGGGATCCAGTTCGTCCTCGCTGGCCATGGCCCCGTGCAGGCAGAAATAGATCCCGTCCACGCGCGGCGCGGCCCGCACCGCCGCGAGGAATTCATCGGCGATCCGGCGCCAGGCCGGCGCCGCCAGCGTGCCCCCGGAAGTGATGAGCAGCGCGCTGTAAGTCGGAATGACCTCGATCTCGGGATGCGCGTCGAAGACCTGCAACGCTCCGGTGATCTCGTTTCGCACCCCCCGATGGTACTCCAGGAGTTCTTGGCCGCGTCGGATCCCGAGATCGGCATAATCGCTGAGGTTCGGATTGAATGTCGATACCTCCTGTCGGCATTCGGCGATAAGTATTTTGGGCATAAAAGGGAGACGGGCGAAACTTCAGGGCCCGGCGGCGGCGGGATGGTCCCAGGCTTCGTCGAAGAAGCCCGCTTGCTCGGGAGCCTCGGGGAACTCACCCCCGCCCGGCTGCCAGCTGGCGGCGTCCGCCGTGATTTTCATGACCGCCCAGTCGCCCAGCCGTGGAAACAACAGGTAGTTGAGCGAGGCCAGTTCGCGTTCGTGGAAAGTATGGCCGCTGTTGATCACCAGGTAGTGGTCGCCGGCGCCGGGCAGTGGACTGGCGGTGATGAAGGCCGGCGCATGGTCGACGGCGGAATAAGCCCGTCCCGCCATCCGGAGTTCGGATTTCGTCCAGGCCAGCGGCAACGAGGGCAGCGCCTGCCGGATCAGCGAGTTGCTGCCCGGGTCGCCAAACAGGATGAGATGCTTGGTCCGGATGTCCTCCGCCGTGACCGCCGTGTCGTCCTTGACCGGCAGTTCGCCGCGCAGGTAGCGGTTCCACTCATAGGCGAAGCGCCGCAGGCTGGCCTCGCTCCACGCCGCCACGGCGGGATTCCAGGCCGGACCCGTGCCGCGCACACAGAGGAAGGGCGCGGTGAAGGCGTCGTCAATCGGACCCTGCAGGCCCGGCCGCTTGCCCGTCAGGACCACTTCCCCGCGCAGGCCGAGGCAAACCCAGTGACCGTCCTTCTCCCCAAAAACCAGCGTGCGGTGCCGGTCGCGATACCTGATTTCCGGCAGGGCCACGACCGCGCCGTCGATCCGCAGCGTGGCCGTGAAGTCCTGCAACATCGGCGGGCCGAGGGCGAAGCTGGCGACATTCTGGTGGGTGCTGATCTCGACGGAGCCGTCCGCCCGGCTGCTCGCGCGGATTTCCGTGCGCGCGTAGTGCTCGTGCAGCGCGAGGATCTCGATCCAGTGGGCGCGGTTGTACTTCAGCGTCCAGGTGACAAAGCGGAGGTCGCGCGGCGCGTGATTGAGCCCGGGCGTGACGTAGCCGTTGATCTGTCGCAGCTGTTCACGGAGCGTGACCGGATCGCGCGTATGGCCCGCGAAGGGCGAAATGAGGTTGGTCAGTTGCAGGCCCTCGCGTGCGACCGCCTCGTTCATCGTCACGTGGGTCTGGAAACCCGGGTCCAGCGCGCCAATCGCCGCCACGGTGGGGACGATCCCGATGTTCGCGGCGTAATCCACCGAATCCAGCAGGTGCAGGGCCTTCTCCTGGTGCGGGGGCAGCGGGCCGACTTTCACCCAGGTGGGAGCAATGCCCTGAATCATCGAGAGCGTGTGGGTGTCCACGTAGCCGGCGTACGGCCCGATGGCGGCGAAATAATCCGGGTGCTTCAATCCCAGGTGCCAGGTGCCCGAAGCTCCCATCGAAAAGCCGCGCAGCACGATCCGGTCCCGGTCGATGCGGTAGCTGCGACACGCCGCCTCGATGGCTTCGAAGACGTCCGTTTCCCCGGCCCAGCGATAGCCGTTCTCCACCCGCCCCAGCGGGTAGATCTCGATATAATTCTCGAGGGACGCCGTGGCGCCGCCCGTGTCGCCGTCGTCGTAGCGCGCGAGAATCCGAATTTCGCTCAGCCCGACGGGCTTGGAGCTGCCGTGCAGGATCACGTCCAGCCGCATCGGCTTGGTGCCGTCGTAACCCGCCGGCACGATCACGCCGTAGGATTGCACCGAGCCGTCGATCGCGGAGACGAACCCGCGCAACACCCGGCCTTTCTTCGTGACCCATGGCGCTTCGCCGGCGCGCAGTGCGGCCAGGCGTTCCTCCGCGCGCGTGAGCCACGTCGCCAACAGCCGGACATCGTCCGGGGTTGCAGCCGCGGTCTCGTACCGCAGGGCCCACTCCACGCCCTTCAGAAACAATTCCGCGTCCGCCCGGCGATCGGCGGCACTGGCCGGGTCGGCGGCCGACCCTGGCGACGGCAGCGCGGCCACGCGGTCCTGCAGCCGGCTCAATTCGGACTCCAGGTGCTGCCGGTCGGCCGGCGCCAGCCCGCCGGGCAGGGTGATGGTGTCCGTCGGGCCCGCCGCCACCGGCCGAAGCCCGCCGGCGAGCAAACCGGCCAGCACCAAGGCGCGGAAGATCCGTGAATGCCCTTTCATGCAAAGCGGGGGCCGGAAAATCGATCATCCCCGGGCGCATCTGCCGCCGGGAGGTCCGCGGTCGGATCGCCGTCGGGGCGCTGCACTGCGCGGACAGTCTGGAAGGGGGTGGGCATCAGGCTCCCTACTCTAGTGGATTTCCAATTTTCCCCGCTACGCTTATCTGCTCATTAGATGACACTAATGGGCGACCTGATGTCCGACGCGCACGCGCGCTGAAAGCGGACGCTCACGACGACCGGCGCACATTCGTTTTCAGCCGGCTGCGATCGAGCGACGTCACGGTGGCGTTGCCGCACATGGCCATGGTGCGGGCGAGGTCGCACTGCAGGATCTGCAGCACCGCCCGCACGCCGTCGGCGCCGTACGCCGCCAGGCCCCACATCGCCGGCCGCGCCACCAGCACGCCCTGCGCGCCGAACGCAAGCGCACGGAAAATATCCGCGCCCAGTTCGAAGCCGCCATCAACCAGGACCGGCGCCTTGCCGGCGACCGTGTCCACAATGGAGGGCAGCGCCATGATCGTGGCCCCGGTGCTGGACCGGCCATGGTTTGAAACCACGATGCCCTGCCCGCCGTGCTGGAGCGCGGCTTCGGCCTCGCTCGGCGTCATGACACCTTTCACCAGTACGGGCGCGTCGATGCTCCGCCGCAGTTCGGCGATGGCGTGCCAATCCGGCGGCGAACCCTCCGCCCCCAGCGTGAGGCAGACCACCTCGCAGCCGGCCGACACCGCCCGCTGGATTGGCGCTTTCCCCGCGGGCCCGGCTTCCGCCTGGAACCAAAGCGGGTTCTTCGTCTCTGCCGCAAGCTGTTCGAGCGGCACGCTTGATCGGCTGCTTACGATCAGCGGCACATTCGCGGCCGCGGCGCCGCGCGCCGTCGCAAGCTCCGCGTCGGGATGAAACCTCCGCTGTTCCGCGACCGGGCCGACAACAATCGGCGCCAATAGCTTCCGCCCGAACAACTCGACCCCGAGATCGATGTTCGCGGTCGGAATCATCATGCGCGGGCGCAGCGTGATCCGCTCGAACGCCTCGCGGTCGCCGCTCGCGATCATCGCAAACACGGCGTCGGGCAGGACGCGCCGCGCGCCATCCTCGAACTCCCGCACCAGCACCAGCTCATCCACCGGCGCGGGGCACGGGAGCGATGGCAACCCTCCGGAATCCCGGCCATCTATTGCCGCCCGGCCTTGGGCCGCGCAGCAACCGGCCAGCAGCGCCCCGGTGGCGCCGAGGGCCTGGCGACGGGTGAGAAGGCGAAGGTTCATGTGAAATGCGTCTTGACCGCGTTGCGTTTGATGGACGCCAGGCTCGCGCACCCCGCGGCCGCGGCGGTCTGCACCAGCTCCTCCTGCAGGATTTCCAGCACCCGCTGCACGCCCGGCGCACCAAACGCACCCAGGCCCCAGCGCGCCACCCGGCCGATGCACACCGCGTCGGCGCCGAGCGCCAGCGCTTTGAAGACGTCGCTGCCGCGTCGAAACCCGCTGTCGATGAGCACCGGCACGCGCCCGCGCACCACCTCCACGATCTCGGGCAGAACCTCCAAAGCCGTCGGCCCATAGTCCAGCGAGCGGCCGCCATGGTTGGACACGATGACGCCGAGCCCGCGCCCAACGCAGATCTGCGCGTCCTCGCCCGTCAATATTCCCTTCACGAGGATCGGCACCTGCACGTGCTTCCGCACCTGCTCCAGCCATTCCCACGTGTACCACAGACGGCTGAGATCCATGCCATAGCGCGTCAGCCGCGCCGCCGCGACCGCATCGATTTTCCGCGCGGCGGCTCCAATCTCGGAGGTCGGCAGCGGCTCGCCGCGCAGGTTCTTGTCCTGCAGCGAACGCGGATATGCGGAGGCCTGCTGGTCGACGGTGATGACGACCGCCCGGCAGCCGGACGCCTGCGCCAGCTCGAGCATCGGGCGGTTCGCCTCGGGGTCCTCCGTACCGTACATCTGGTACCACAACGGACCGCCGCCCGCCGCCGCCACCTCCGGCAGCGGAACATTGGGCTCGTTCGCAACAATGTACGGCGTCTGCGCCGCCGCCGAGGCGCCGCGGTGCGTGCCGGCTTCGCCGTCGGGATGCAGTCCCCAATGCCGCGCCGTCGGCGCGAGCATGATCGGGTACTGCATCTTTGTGCCGTAAATCTGCGTCGCAAGATCCACGTGACCGGGTGCACAAGCCCGGCCCGGAACCACGTCGACCCAATCGAACGCCTCGCGATTCCGGCGCATCGTCCACTCCGTACCGTCGCCGCGCGCAGTGTAGTCGAAAAGTTTGCGCGGCAGGTTGGCGGCGAACACAGCTTCGACATCCCAGACGTCGCGCATTTCCGCGAGACCGGGCGCCCGCCGGTGCGCGCTCAATGGTGAAGGATCCTGCTGGCCGCGCAACACGGTTGAGCCCGCCAGGAAACCCGCCAATCGCGCCAGCGCGCCGCGCCGCGACATGCTTCCCCTCCACTGGTCCTCGATCTGGCTCACGTCAGCCCACTCTAGGGATTAAAGGATTTTTCCGCTACGCCTATCAGCTCTTTGGCTGGCACTCGTTGCGGCCTGGAAGCGTGCCCGCCGCTCAGTCCAGCCGCACCGCGCCGCACACCATCTCGAGCACCCGGCGGATGCCGTCGTCACCGACCCGGCTGCCTTCGTTGAAGATGGTGGCCGGGATTGGCTTCCAGTCGTCGCGCTCATGGCTCGGCTCCGGCTGCGGCACCGTCGTTTGCGCCGGATCATACTGCCAGTTGGCGCCGCCGATCTTGTAGATCACCAGATCGAGCGACGGCACGATCATGAGCGCAAAGCCGCCGGCGCCGGATTTCCAGTAGGCGTCGCGCGGCGCGCCGATGAGGTGCCCGTCCGAATTCTGCTCGAACATCAGCGTGTAGGGGCAGTGCGGATTGTACGGGGACATCCGGTTGCAAAGCGCGACGTAATCCGCCGGCACCAGTTGCCGCTCGCCCCATCGCCCGCCTTGCAGCAGGCAGTAGCCGAACCGCAAGGCATCCGTCGCGTGCACCGCGATGCCGCCCGCGCCGTTCGCATGCGGTTCCGTG
This sequence comes from Lacunisphaera sp., assembly GCA_035545835.1. Lineage (GTDB taxonomy): Bacteria > Verrucomicrobiota > Verrucomicrobiia > Opitutales > Opitutaceae > Lacunisphaera. Next base: position 33,870 of record DASZXO010000015.1, on the reverse strand, counting down.
AAACCGTCGAGGTGGCGGGCGTAGGCCCAGGCGCCCCACCCCATCGGCCGGGCCAGCCGCTCGTCGATGTATTGGTCGAGCTCCATCCCCGTCACCCGGCGCAACACCATCGAGGCGATGTGCGGCGCGGGTGAGGAATAGCAGAAGCCCCCGCCCGGGGTCGTCCACATCGCGCAACGCAAGGACGAGCCGTCGAGGTCGCGGATGTCCTGGTTCGGCGATGGCTTGAGGACGGACATCACTCCGTGGACAACGCCTTTGGGCGCATCGCCATCCCCATTGTAGCCGCTGGTCATGCACAGCAACTGGCCGAGCGTGATGTCCGCGCGGCGTGCGTCGTCGAGCTTGCCCTCCGCATTGAACGCCTCGGGCAGGAATTCCGGTGTGAACACCTTGGTATCGAGGCCCGCGGGAATCTTGTCGTGGAACTCGTGGAGCATGATGCCGCAGGCGATGGCGGTGTACGCTTTCCCCACTGACGCCAGGTTGGGGTTCGTGTTGCGGCTCACGCGGCCGATGTATTGCTCGAAGACCAGGTAACCGTGGCGCACCACCAGCAGGCCCGCATTCTGCGAGCAGCGCTGGGTGTATGCCCAGGCCTGCTCGAGCCGGGCCAGGTCCATCCCCGCGAGGTCGCGCACCTCGGCCTCACCCGTTGCCAGCCGCCAGCCGCCGGCGCTGTCGGGCGGCGGAAAATAGGTCGCCGCGCGCCCGGCCACGGCGATGAGACCCGAGCACGACAGGAGAATCGCCCAACCCAGGAATCGACCCGGAGCGTGCGGCTTGGAGTGGGAGGAGTGAATCACGATGGAAGGCCCTTTGGATTGGTGGTGGTGGAAGAAAGAACCGGGAATGACGGCCGCACGAATTCGTTCGGAACTTGCCCGGAATGCCGGCCCGGCCCGGGTGAACGGGCAACCGCACGCGGGACCCTACGACTTTCCGCGGGAAAGAGCTACGCCTTTGGGCTCTTCCGCTGGCACTATCTGCGTCCCCCGCCGCGGGCCGGGTCGCACCGCTGGCGTGTGCGCGGCATCCCCGCGGGACATTCGTGCCAGTGATTTGGCTGATAGGCGTAGAGCACGACGGTCCGCACCGATATACTCGGGGCGAGATGCTTGCAGCTCCACGGCTCCGCCTGCTTGGCGTGTTCTTCCTGCTCGGGGTGCGGGCGTGGTCGGGCCAGGAGGTCGAGCTTTGGCAAAGTGCCGACAACGGGGCGAGACTCGCCCGGCTGCCGGGCGCGAGTTTTGCGCCGGGCGAGGCGGCCGGGCTGCCGGCCTTCAGGATCGATCCGGCGGTCCGCCACCAGGCCATGATCGGATTCGGTGCCTCCTTTCAGGAAGCGGGCATGATCTGCCTGAACAGCCTGGACGCCGAGGCCCGGGACCGCGTGCTGCAGGCGCTCTTCGATCCGGTGCAGGGGGCCGGCTTCACGGCGATGAAAACGGTCCTGGGCGCAACAGACTTCATGTCCGCCGGGCCGTTCTTTTCCTACGACGACACTCCGGGCGACCGGGAGATGAAGTTCTTCAGCATCGGGCGCGACCTGGCGGCGAACGGCCTCGTGCCCTACATCAAGCACGCGCAGCGCTACGGAAACTTCATCCTGCAGGCGACCATGGATTACCCGCCGGACTGGATGCTGGTCGACGTCAAGACAAACCAGGACATCGACCCGCAGTACTACGACGCCCTCGCCCTGTACTACCTGCGCTATGTGCAGGCCTATAAAAAGGAGGGCATCACCATCGACTACCTGAGCCTCTTCAACGAGCCCACCGGCTACACCCAAATACCGTATGCCAGGATCGGCGAGCTGTTGAAAAAGCACGTGGGCCCGCTCTTTCACCGGAGCGAGGTGGCAACGCGGTTGATCCTCGGCGAACATTGGGACCGCAGCGGAGCCGCGAGGAACTACCCGGTGGTCCTCGATGACCCGGAAGCCAGCCGTTACCTGTCGGCCATCGCCTACCACGGCTACGACTGGCGGGCGCAGGCGGTGGCGCCCATCCCGAAGAACGGTTACGCGAACGACGAATTCGCCCGGATCGCCGCGCTGCACAAAAAATACCGGCTGCTGCCCCTCTGGATGACGGAAGTCTGCTACTGGAACGGCGGCACGCCGTGGGCCAAGCCGCTGCCGCGCTATGAATTCGCCGACGGTGATTTTTGGGGGAACCAGATCCTCAACGACCTCGAGGCCGGCGCGGCCGGCTGGACCTACTGGAACATGATCCTCGATCAAAACGGCGGGCCCTGGCTGGTCTCGGAGGTGCACCATGACGGCGAGCAGAACCAGCAGCACCCGGTGGTCATCATCGATCGCGAGACGCACACCGTGTCCTACACCGGCCTCTATTACTACCTCGCCCACTTCAGCAAATTCATCCGGCCGGGCTTCGTGCGCGTCGACACCGCCGGGGCCATGCCCGGAGTCCGTTGTGCGACCTTCTCCGGCCCGCATGGATTGCTGGTCGCGGAGATCCTGAACAGCAACGCGACGGAGACCGAGGTGCGCCTGGTTGCAGGCGGCCAGACGCTGCTCCTGCGGGTCCCGGGCGTTTCGATCACGACGTGCCAATGGACGCACCGCGAGTAGCCGCTGCGTGGGAACGGCCTCCGGGTTCGCGTCACCTCCGCGGCCTGCGCTACGCGACCTTGCTCCTTTTGTGCCTTTCGACCGAGTTGAACTATCTCGACCGGCAGGCGCTCTCGGTGCTGGCGCAGACGATCAAGCAGGACCTGCAGATCACTTCCCTCGAGTATGCCCACATCACCGGGGCGTTCCTGCTCACCTACACCGTCATGTACGGCGTCAGCGGGCGCCTCGTCGACACGTTTGGCGCCCGCGTGTCGCTCGCCGTCTTCTCCTGCGGGTGGTCGGCGGCGACCCTCCTGCATTTTCTCGCCGGCACGCCGGCGCAGCTGGCCGGATGTCGCGCCCTCCTGGGTGTGTTCGAACCGGGCAATTTCCCGGCGGGCGTCAGGGCGATCGCCGAATGGTTTCCCATGGGGGAGCGGGCCCTCGCCGTCGGGTTTTTCAACGGCGGCACCGGCGTGGGCGCCGCCCTCGCCGCGCCCCTCGTCTCCGCGATCGCCCTGCAGTGGGGCTGGCGCAGCGCGTTTCTCGTCGCGGGATCGCTCGGCCTGGTCTGGTGCGCCGCGTGGTGCATCTTCTACCGCTCTCCCCGCGACCTTGTAGGTCCGGGCGTGGATGGACTGGGCCTGGGCGCGGGAGACGCCGGGCGGACAATCACGCCGGCGGCGCCCCCGTACCGCCGTTTGCTCGCGCACCGGCGCGCCTGGGTTTGCATCGCCGTCCGCGCGCTGACCGATCCCGTGACCTATCTGTTCCTGTTTTGGGTGCCGCTCTACCTCCAACAGGAGCTCGGCCTGAGCCTGGCTTCGATCGGGAAATACAGCTGGATTCCCTACCTGGCGCTGGCGATCGGCAACGTCGCCGGCGGCTGGGCGCCACGAAGACTGCTCCGCCTCGGCTGGACGCTGGACCGGGCGCGCAAACTAACCATGGCCGTGGCCACCGGCCTCGTCGCGGTCTCGACGTTGGCCATCACGCGGGCGCACGGGCTGGCGGCCGCGATTGCCGTCATCAGTTTCTCGATGTTCTGCCAGGCCTCCTGGGCCAACACGGTGCTGCCGGTCGAACTCCTGCCCAATCACTGGGTGGGCTCGGTCACGGGCCTCGCGGGCCTGACCGGGGGAATCGCGGGCATCATCTCCCAGCAGGCGATCGGGTGGGTCGTGCAGCACCATTCGTTCACGCCGGTGTTCGTCGCCGCCGTTCCCGCATTTCCCCTGGCGTACCTCGTGGTCCATCGGTTCGGCGGCAGACTGGGCGAGGTTGAGGAGACCCCGCCGGTCGTCGCGCGCGGTCCGTCACGAATCTCATCCTGATCCCATGCCTCCCGCCTCACCCCTCCTTCCCGGCCTCGTCCTGCTTCTGTCGCTTCCGTGCCACGCCGCCCTGCAGGCCGGCGCGGCGCACGTGGACATCACGCCGCCGCTCGGGACCGACATGCCCGCTTGGGCGCGGAAAGCGGACGGAGTGCACGATCCCTTGTTCGCACGGGCGCTGGTGCTGGACGACGGCGCCAGCCGGCTCGCCGTCGTCTCGCTCGACCAGTGCATGCTCTATGACGTCATCGCCCCCAGCTATCTCGACGGCCCGGAACCCACGGACCTCGGTCGCATGGCGAGGATTCGCCGCGAGGTGCAGGCCGCGACCGGCATCGACATGGTGATTTGCGCGGCCTCACACACCCACTCGAGCGGTGGGGAAAAGGGGCCGGAATCCTGGCTGCGGGAAGAGGAGAGACGCATCGTGGGGGCCGTGACGGAGGCTGCCTCCCGCCTCCGCCCGGCCACGGTTGGCGTGGGCTGGGGCGTCGTGCACGAGGGCTTCAACCGCCGCCTGCCGCAGCGGGACGGCCCGACAAAAACCCAATGGGATGATCCCGACCGCACGGCCACCGGGCCCACCGACCCGGCGCTCGGAGTGATTAGCGTCCAGACCGATGACGGCACTGCGATCGCGACGCTCGTGAATTTTGCCTGCCACGCGGTGATCCTGGGGCCGAAGAACACCCGGTTCTCCGCCGACTACCCCGGTGCCCTGGCGCGAAAAGTCGAGCACGCGATCGGCGGCGAGTGCCTGTTCCTGCAGGGGGCCGCCGGCGATACCGATCCGTTTGTGTGCCTGTTGAGCGAAGCAACCGGGGCCGACGCGGAACTCGACCGCCTGGGATCGGTGATCGCCCGCGAGGCTCTCGCCACGGTCGCGCAGATCAAAGTCCGTGAAAAAGCCCCGCGCCTCGCCTGGCGCCGCGAAGTGGTCCCGCTTGCCAGCCGGATCGATGCGGAAAGGACCGGGCGGAAAATCGACGCGGAGATCGACACGATCCTGATCGGCGAGGGCCTCGCGCTGGCCACGTTTCCCGGCGAATTCTTCGTGGCACACGGCCTCACCCTCAAAAGGCTCAGTCCTGTGCCCAACACCTTCTTCGTGGGGTACTGCAACGGCTTCCTCGGGTACTTTCCGACAATCCAGGCCTCGATGGAAGGCGGCTATGGCACGGTTTGGCGCTGGTGGGCGCAGACTGAGATCGGCGCGGGTGAACTGCTCGTGAACCGGGCCGTGATCAACCTCGGATTGGCCACCGGCGCCTTCAAGAAAGCCGAGGAGACGACCGTCATGCCGAAACGTTGAGCCGTCGCCCCAAACGCCCGGGTTGGGGCGGCAGGTTACGCGGCCGACGTGACGCCGGTGGTCAATCGCTGGGACAGGGACTGTCGCCAGACAGGAAAAACGAGTCAACTGAATCAAAGCCAATGTGGAAAAATCGGGCCGAATTTGCGTCATTCCGCGCTGACTCACGCTCAGTGATCCGCACCCGCCTGACTGTACCGAGGGACCAGTTGCCACGGCCTTTATTCCGGGAAAACCCGGCCGTCGCCTTAAATCCGCGATGATTCGTCCCGACGCGGTTTGTGACCGAACTTCGACCGACCCCGGAGGCGCACCGCCGTGCCGATTGCCGCCAAACCGACCAGGGCACCCGCGGCGGTCGGTTCCGGCACCGGCGCGTACTGCACCGAGAACATGGGGGCCGCCACGGCAGCTGTGTTCCCGCTCCAGGCGTTGGCGCCGCCGCCGCTATTGGTGAAATAGTAATTCACATCAAAGCTCACCGGATCAGCATAGGTCCAGCCGGCCAGCCCCCCTGCATCGATGCCGCCGATGTTTGTGGTGCCCGACCATTGCAGATAGGTGTTGTTGGCCGTGGTAAACGCATCGAGCTGCAACCAGTATCGCGTCTCCGGCGCCAGCAGGATCGGCGTGCTCGGTGTATACGAGAAAAAGGAAGCAGTGCTGCCGACTGAGGGCGCCGACGGCCCGTTCAGCATCGCAATCAGGCCAGTGGAACCCGATGGACCGAATCCGCTGTTGAGCGAGACCTCCAGTCCCGTCGCCGGCGAATATCCAAGGGCGGGGTTCAAGAAGAATGGAAACGTCGCGCCGGTGAAGTACACTGCCTCCGGCCCGGTGGTGAACTGGACCGCGTCACCGATTTTGAACCCGTTGACGTAAGCTCCCGCGACGAAGTTCCCGCCATAGAGCGGCTGCCCGAGATTGGACAGGGCGTCCTGCCCGCGCAGCCTGGCGACTGCAACCAGGCCGAACGCCAGCCAAAGCGCCGCCACGCGCTGCAATCCGGCCGGAATCGACGGATACAACGCTGACCTGGGCGCGACCTGCGAGGTCTCGGGCAAACGTGAGCTGTATCCGCCGCATTGTTTCATGAACCGGAACAACCTGTCCGCATTCCGAGTGACAACCTGATTCACAAATCTTAACTGCGCTAGTAGTCGGCCTTGTGGCAAGAAATGCGCACCCCGCGTGCACAGCGGCCCACTTCGCGAGCCGCCGATTCAGCGGCTGGGACGTCGTCTCAATCCCCGAGGCACGTGCCGACCCGCCTGGCGGCTTCGACCCAGGAATGGTCGGAGGGCACCAGCTTCAAATTGCCGGCGACGTCCTCGATCGGCACCGCCTTGCAGCCGTCGCCGCGCGCCGCGACCATGATGCCGAATTCCCCCTTTCTGATGAGGTCGACGCACGCGGTCCCCAGACGTGTGGCCAGCAGGCGGTCCGTCACCGAGGGCGTGCCGCCGCGCTGCACGTAACCAAGGATCGTCACCCGCGCCTCGAGGCCCGTCAGGTCCTCCAGCTGTGCCGCCAGCCGCATCGTGTTGCCGGCGTGCCGCGCATCGAGTCCGGCGAGCTCCGCCTTCGCGCGTTCGCGCTCCTCATCGTTCTCCGCCCTTTTCTTGCGGCGCTTGGCGGCGGCAAATGCCGCGGCGTCCTCGCGCGAGAGGGCGCCTTCCGCCACGGCCACGATGCTGAAATTGCGATGGCCCTTCGCCCGGCGCCCGATCGCGTCGGCGATCCGGCCGGCATCGTAGGGAATCTCGGGGATCAGGATGACGTCCGCGCCGCCGCCAATGCCGGCGCCCAGCGTCAGCCAGCCGGCGCGATGGCCCATGATCTCGGCGACGATTATCCGGTGGTGGCTGTGCGCCGTGCTGTGCAGGCGGTCAAGGGCCTCCGAGGCAATGCCCAGCGCGGTGTCGAATCCAATCGTCGCGTCCGTCAACGCCACGTCGTTGTCGATCGTCTTCGGGAGCGTGACGATGTTCAGGCCGGCCTTGACGAGCTTGAGCGCGTTCTTGTGGGTGCCGCCGCCACCGATGCACACCAGGGCCGCCAGCTGGTGGCGCCGGTAGGTCGCGACGATGCGGGGGACCATGTCGCGCACCTTCCCGTCGATTTCCATGCGGTGCGGCTTCTCGCGGCTGGTGCCGAGGACCGTGCCGCCGACAGTGAGGATGCCCGCGAGCGTGGACTTGTCGAGGCGCTGCCAGCGATCCAGCGCGAGGCCGAGAAAGCCGTCGTGGAAACCGACAACCTCCCAGCCGTACTCGCCGATGGCCGCCTTGCCGACCGCGCGGATCGCGGCGTTGAGGCCCGGGCTGTCGCCACCCGCCGTGAGAATGCCGATGCGCTCCGTCATTCGCTTTTTCATGCGTGACGCGCAGCCTAACGCCGGCGGCCACCCGGCATCAATGCCGGTCTTCCGGCTGTCACCGGGATTTCACCGAAGCCGCCCCCGGGGCGCCCGGCGCGGCTCGCGCCGTCAGCGCTCGATCGTCGCGCCCGCGTATTCGACGACATACACCGTGCCCATCGAGTCATTCACCCAGCGCTGTGGCGTGATGAAGCGGCGGCCGTCCCTGGACGATTTCACCTCGAACGGGGTCCGCGTGGCGTCGGCCAGTTCGTAGACCGCGGTGATCTTGTTCTTGAAGCCGGGCAGCGTAAACACGGCCTGGGCACCGTCCCGCCCGACGTGAAACAGGATGAAGTAGAGTTTCCCGGGTTTGGCCGTGCAGCGCCAGTCGCTGCTGGCGAGAAAGACCGGCTTGCCGGCGTGGTCCTTCAGGGTCGCCGCGTAGTCGCCAAACTCCTCGCCGAAGGGCGAGCGGCCGGCACCGTAGATCGCCTCGCCGTTCACCTGCAGCCACCGGCCGACTTCGCGCAGGTTGTCCTGGCTGGGCTGCGGGATGATTCCCTCGGCGGTCGGGCCGACGTTGAGCAGGTAGTTGCCGCCTTTCGAAACGATGTCGACCAGCTTGAAGACGATTTCGCCGGGCGATTTCCAGTTGTGATCATCGGAGCGATAGCCCCAGGTCTGGTTGATGGTGGCCGGCACCTCCCAGGCGTCGTCGGATGCCCGGGGCGGGATGGCGTTGTCGCCGGTGCTCCGGTAGTCGCCGGCCCGCCCGAGGCGGCCGTCGATGAGCGTCGCGGGCTGCAGCGTGCGCACGAGCTTCACGAGGCGTTGCGCGCGGTCGCCTTGGTTCATCAGCTGGGGAGTGTCGAACCAGACCAGGCACAGCGGACCGTAGTTGGTCAGCAGCTCGCGCAACTGCGGCTCGACCTTGCCCTGCAGGTAGCGGTCGAACGAGCCGTCCTTGTCCTTCACGTCGTTGGCCGGGAAATCCCAATCGTTGCCCGCCCCGCCCGGCTCGTGCCAGTCCTGCGCCTGCGAATAGTACACGCCGAAGCGCAGCCCGTGACGGGCACAGGCGGCGGCCAGTTCCTTGATGACGTCGCGGTGGAATGGCGTCGCATCGTAGACGTTGTAGGTGCTCGCCGCGGAACGGAAGAGCGCGAAGCCATCGTGGTGCTTGGAAGTGATCACCACATACTTCATGCCGGCGTCGGCCGCGAGCTGCGCCCAGGCGTCGGCATCGAACTTCACCGGGTTGAACTGCCCGGCCAGCTGCTCGTACTCGCGCACCGGGATTCTCATCCGGTGCATCACCCATTCGCCGATGCCGGGCGAACGCTGGCCCTGCCAATAGCCGGCCGGGATTGCATAGAGCCCCCAATGGATGAAGAGCCCGAACTTGTCGTGCCGGAACCACGCCAGGCGCTTCTCCCGGGCGGCCGGGCTCTCGGGATCGTTGGGGTCGTCGGCCGCGCGCAGGTTCATCACCGCGAACATAAACACCAGGGACGTCACGGCCAGACGGATCAGGGGGCGATCGCTCATGGCGTGGGAAAAAGACTACGTGCGCGCGACGAGGTCAACCCCGCGTGTGCGGATGGGCCGGGGTCGCGCGCCGGCGATGGGATGCCCCCCTCAGCCCTTGGGCACCTTGCGGTACGCGCGCGGTGAGCAGCCCATGACGCGGCGAAAGCAGCGCGAAAAGTAATAGGGGTCCTCATATCCGACCTGCTCGGCGATCTCGCGAACGGAAAGCGACGTGCCGTCCAGCAACTGCCCGGCCTGCCGCACGCGCTGCCGGATCAGGAAATCGACCGGCGAGAAACCCGTTCGCCGCCGGAACAAGGCGGAGAAATGGGTCACCGACATCCCGGCTGCGGCCGCCAGCTGGCGCAACGACGGTCGCTGCCGCCAGTCCCGGCGCAGCTTCTCCGCGGCGGCGGCCACCCTCTCGTGTGCCGTCCCCGGCCGGCGATGTGCCGCCGCGAGCTCGACGATGGCCTGCAAGGTGGATCGCAAGGCGACGACCGCGGCCACCTGGTCCCGCAGCGCATGCCCCCGCTCGAGCGGCCGGTATACCTCCTCCAGCCCGATCTCATCGAGGCGGCTGGCCGGCAGGGATACGCGGCGATCGTTCGTCCCCGCCGCATCGGCCAGCAGCCGCCGCCATGCTTCCGCTTCCTCGCCGGCGAAATGCACCCAGGCGATCGTCCAGGGTTCCGCGGCGTCGGCGCCATACGCGTGCGCCTGGCGCGGCGGCAGCCAGACCAGGTCGCCCGGGGTCACCGTGACGGGTGGCCCGCCGCTGCGGAACCAGCCGTGGCCCGCGCGGCAGAGGATGACCAGCGTGGTGGGTGCGCCGGCCCTCCGCTCGATGCGATGGCCGCGCGCGGCCGGGAAGAAGCCCGCGTCGGTGACATGCAGGGCGCGCAGCAGCGGATGCCGGCGCGCCGCGGCCCGCAGCGGCTCGGGCAGCACAAACATGTGCTGGTTGGCAAAGCCTTCGCGTCGGGCGGCCGAAAGGTCCATGTGTGCAATATCGTGCAGGTTTTTTGCCGGCTTGTCCATTGCCGGATGGCGACCACTGAGTGTAATATCCTCCGTGTTTTTCCCGGGTTGCCACCGATGAAATCCCGCCTTCCCGTCGTTGCGCTCGTCATGACCGCCCTTTCCTCTCCCGCCGCCGAAACCATCGACCTGTCGGGTCGCTGGCAGGTTGCGCTGGACCGGGACCAGGTCGGGCTGGCCGAGCGGTGGTTTGCGCGATCATCGGGCCAGCCCATTTCGCTGCCAGGCTCCGTGCAAGCCGCCGGACTGGGCGACCCGGTGAGCGTGGATACGCACTGGACCGGCGGCATTTTCGATCGCTCGTGGTTCACCGCGCCCGCGTACGCCCCGTATCGCCAGCCGGGCTCCATCAAGGTGCCGTTCTGGCTCCAGCCGGAAACGCACTTCACCGGCTTCGCGTGGTACCAGCGCGAACTCGAGGTGCCATCGGCTTGGGCGGGACGCCGGATTGTCCTGAGCCTGGAGCGCCCGCATTGGAAAACCCGCGTCTGGCTCGACGAGCGCGAAATCGGTTCGGGTGATGCGCTTTCCGTCCCCCATGTCTATGATCTCGGCCGGGACCTGTCCCCCGGGCGACACCGCTTGACCGTGCGGGTCGACAACACGCTCGATCCCGACCTCGGCGAGAACTCGCACAGCGTCTCGGACCACACCCAGGGCAATTGGAACGGCATCGCGGGCGCCATCACGCTGGCGGCGACCGCACCCGCCTGGATCGACGAGGTCCAGGTGGATCCGCACTGGGCCGATCGAACGGTGGCCGTCCGGGGAAAAATCGCCCGCGCGGGCGAAGCCCCGTGGCCCGACCGCGTGTTCATCGAGAGCGACGGCGCCGCGGGCGTCACCACCCCGGTATCCGCCGGGGGATTGTTCGCCACCACGCTGGCCTACCCGGCTGATGCGGCCGCGTGGGATGAATTTACGCCCGTGTTGCACCGCCTCACCGTCTCGCTGGCGAATGGCGAAACCCGCGCCGTCCAGTTTGGCTTTCGCGCGGTGCGGGCCGACGGACGCCAGTTGTGGCTCAATGGGCGCCCGCTCTTCCTGCGTGGCACGCTCGACTGCGCGGCCTATCCGCGCACCGGGCATCCGCCGACCGATGAAACCGAATGGCGGCGCGTGCTCGGCCTCGTGCGGGCCCATGGCTTGAACCATGTTCGCTTTCATTCGTGGTGCCCGCCCGAGGCGGCGTTCGCCGCGGCCGATGCCCTCGGCGTTTACCTGCAGGTGGAGGTCTGCTCGTGGCCGAACTGGTCCACCACCCTCGGCGACGGCCGGCCGGTCGACGCCTGGATCGACGCCGAGACCGCGCGCATTGTCCGCCAGTACGGCAATCATCCTTCGTTTCTTTTCCTCTGCGCGGGCAACGAGCCGGCCGGCCACGACTCCGCCGCCTGGCTTTCCGGCTGGGTCGCGCGGCAAAAGGCGTCCGATCCGCGGCGCCTGTACACCGGCGGCGCCGGCTGGCCCATTCTGCCGGAGAACGACTATGAGGTTCGCTCGGAGCCCCGCATCCAGCATTGGGAGGAAGGCCTGAAGTCGCGCATCAACGCCGCCCCGCCGGAAACACGCAGCGATTATCGCGATTATGTCGCCAGCCAGTCCGCGCCGGTCGTGGCCCACGAGATCGGCCAATGGTGCGCCTATCCTGATTTCGGGGAGATCCCCCGCTACACCGGCTACCTGAAGCCGCGGAATTTCGAGATCTTCCGCGCGAGCCTCGCGGCGCACGGCCTGGCGGCGCAGGCCGGGGATTTTCTCCAGGCATCCGGCCACTTGCAGGCGCTCTGCTACAAGGAGGAAATCGAGGCCGCCCTGCGCACGCCGCAGCTGGGAGGCTTCCAGTTGCTGGGGCTGAGCGATTTTCCCGGCCAGGGCACGGCGCTGGTGGGGGTCTTGAATGCCTTATGGGAAGACAAGGGCTATGTCTCTGCCGCCGCCTTTCGCCGTTTCTGCAACGCCACCGTGCCCCTCGCGCGGCTGGAGCGGCGCATTTTCACCGCGGGCGAGCATCTGGTCGCCGATCTGGAGGTGGCGCACTTCGGCGCCGCCCCGCTGCCGGCGGTGGTCACGCGCTGGCGGCTGATCGATGACCGCGGCGCGATTGCCGCCAAGGGCGCGCTGCCGGCCCGGGACATCGCGCTCGGGGCCGGGATTGGCCTGGGCCGCGTTGACGTCTCCCTGGAGGCAATCGCCGCGCCGGCCCGCCTCCGCTTCGAGGTGACGCTGGGAGACACGGGGGCGCAAAACGACTGGGACATCTGGGTGTATCCGCCGGCCGGCGCAGCCAAAGGCCGGGCCGGTTCCGGCGTCATCGTGACCTCGGACTTTTCCGCCCGCACACGGGAGGCGCTCGAGGCCGGTGCGACGGTGTTGCTCATCGTTCCGCCGGCCCGCGTGGCGCCCGATCCCGTGCGCGGCCCGATCGCGCTCGGGTTCTCGAGCATTTTCTGGAACACCGCGTGGACCAAGGGCCAGGCCCCGCACACGCTCGGCATCCTGTGCGACCCCAAGCACCCGGCCCTCTCGGCTTTCCCCACCGACCCGTGGAGCAACTGGCAATGGTGGTACGCCGTGACGCACGCCGCCCCGATGATCCTCGACGGGCTGCCCGGGCAGTTGCGGCCGATCGTGCAGGTGATCGACGACTGGTTCACGAACCGGAAGCTCGCCCTCGTGTTTGAAGCGCGGGTCGGGCACGGCCGCCTGCTGGCCACAAGCATCGATCTCGCCGGGACCGAACTCGACCCGGTGCGCCGGCAGCTGCGAGCGAGCCTGCTCGCCTATGCCGCCAGCCCGCGATTCTCGCCGCCGGTCGAGGTTTCGCCGACGGAGGTTGCCTCGCTCCTTGCCCCGTGAAATCCCGCCAACCCAAGGCCGGATCGAAGGTGATCATCCGCCGTGCCTCGCTGGTGCTGCCGACGTATGAGCCGCTGCCGCCGGACAAGAACCCGATGTTTCTCGAGCGGCGCGTTTACCAGGGCAGCAGCGGGCGGATCTACCCGCTGCCGTTCTACAATCGCATCGCCGAGCATCCGGTGCCACGCGCCTGGGACGCGGTGACGATCGAAAACGGCCTGGTGCGCGTCACGGTGCTGCCGGAACTCGGCGGGCGAATCCATATCGGCGAAGACCTGACCAATGGTTACCATTTCTTCTACCGGCAGAGCGCCATCAAGCCGGCCCTCGTCGGCCTCGCCGGCCCGTGGATCTCAGGCGGCGTCGAAATCAACTGGCCGCAACACCACCGGCCGGCGACGTTCATGCCGGTCGACGTGGCGCTCGAGGACCACGCCGACGGCAGCAAGACCATCTGGTTGGGCGATCACGACCCGCTCGAGCGCATGAAAGGCATGCATGGCGTCTGCCTGCACCCGGGCCGGTCCGTGATCGAGCTCAAGGTGCGCGCCTACAACCGCACGCCCTTCGTCCAGACCTTCCTCTGGTGGGCCAATGTCGCCGTGCATGTCCACGAAGGCTACCAGTCGTTCTTCCCGCCGGACGTCCAATGGGTCGCTGACCATGCGCGCCGCGCCGTCAGCCGTTTCCCCCGCTGCGCCGGCCGGTATTACGGCATCGATTACGCCGCCCGCGGCCGCGCCGGCGTCCCCGCCGGTGAAGTGCCGCGCTGCTTCGTGCCCCCGCACTGCCGCGGCGGCCGGCGGCCGGACGGCCTGCCGCGCTATTCGCCCGACGACCTCTCCTGGTACGCCAATATTCCCGTGCCGACTTCCTACATGTGCCTCGGCTCGCAGGAGGATTTTTCCGGCGGCTACGACCACTGCCGGCAAGCCGGCCTGGTGCAGGTCGCGGACCACCACATTGCGCCCGGCAAGAAACAGTGGACGTGGGGCAACCATGAGTTCGGCTATGCCTGGGACCGGAACCTGACGGACGGCGACGGGCCGTACGTCGAACTGATGCTCGGCGTCTACACGGACAACCAGCCGGACTTCTCCTTCCTGCAACCCGGCGAAACCAAATCGTGGAGCGTCCATTGGTATCCCATTCGCGCGATCGGGCCGGCGCAGGCGGCGAATCCCGAGGCGGCCGCCTCGTTGCAGCGCCATGGCCGCCGGCTCCAGGCGGGCGTGGCGGTCACCCGCCGTCGCCGCCTGCGGATCCAGCTTTTCCACCGCGGGCGTCCGTGGCGGTCGTGGCGGCGCGACGTCGCGCCGGACCGGCCCGTTGTCGCGTCCCTCCCCCTGCCCTCACGCGCCGCTCTCAAGGACATGCGGCTGAGCGTCACCGACGCCACCGACCGCACCCTGTTGCTGTCCCTTGCGCCGCCGCCAGGGAGTAAAACGCCGTCGCCATCGCCGGCGACCGAGCCTCCGCTGCCGAAAGATGTCGCCACCCCCGACGAACTCTACCTCACCGGGCTGCATCTCGCGCAATACCGGCATGCCACGCGGGATCCCGTGGCCTATTGGCGCGAAGGCATCCGCCGTGACCCGGGCGATGCACGCTGCAACCAGGCGCTGGGCATCTGGCACCTGCGCCGCGGCGAATTCGCCGCGGCCGAGGCACGGTTGCGCCGCTCGATCGCCCGCCTGACCGCCCGCAATGCCAATCCCTACGATGGCGAATCCCACTATCAGCTGGGCCTCGCCCTGCGATTCCAGGGGCGGGACGACGAAGCCTGCGCGGCCTTTGCCAAGGCGGCTTGGAACCAGGCGTGGCGCGCCGCCAGCCACCATGCCCTGGCCGAGATTGCCGCCTGCCGGCACGACTGGGGCAAGGCCCTCGGCCACCTGGACGAATCCCTTGGCCTCGACGCCGCCAATCTCCGCGCCCGCAACCTTCGCGTGCTCGTCCTGCGCCGTCTCGGCCGCGCCGGCGAGGCCGCCGCTTTCGTCGCTGACACGCTGCGCCTCGATCCGCTCGACTGGTGGGCGCGCCATTTGCGCGGCGATCGCCTCGCCTGCAGCACCCAAACCCGGCTCGACCTTGCGCTCGACCATGCTCGCGCCGGCTTCCTGTCCGCCGCCGTCGGCGTGCTCCACGGCGCGCGGCCCGAGCCGATGTCCGGCACGGCTCCGCTCGTCCAGTACTACCTCGCGCATTTCCATGAACAGCTCGGCCAGCCCGCCCGTGCCCGCGCGGCCGCCCGGCGGGCGGCGCGCACCAGCCCGGACTACTGCTTCCCCGCCCGGCTGGAGGAACAGGTGATCCTCGAGCGGGCGCTGGACCGCCAGCCTCGCGACGCCCGCGCTGCTTGCTTCCTCGGCCACCTGCTCTTCGATCGCCGCCGGCACCGGGAGGCCATCGCCTGCTGGCAACGCAGCGTGCAGCTCGACCCGGGCAATGCCGTGGCGTGGCGCAATCTCGGCCTCGCCCGCTTCAACGTGGAAGGCGATGCCCCGGGGGCTCGCCTCGCCTACGAGCGCGCGTTTCGCGCCGACCCGTCCGATGCCCGCCTCCTGTACGAACGGGACCAGCTTTGGCAGCGCACGGGCCTTTCGCCGCACCGCCGGCTGCGCCAGCTGGAGTTGCATCGTGAGCTCGTCACGCAACGTGACGACACCACGCTGGAGCTCTGCGGCCTGCTCAGCCAGGTCGGGCGCCCGGCCGCCGCGCTGGCGCTGCTGGCAAGCCGGCGCTTCCAACCGTGGGAAGGCGGCGAGGGCCGGGCGCTGGGCCAGTTTGTCCGCGCCCGGCTGCTGCTCGGCCAGGCGGCGCTGCGCGCCGGTGAACCGGACCAGGCGCTGGCGCATTTCACGGCCGCGTTGCACCCGCCGGAAAATCTCGGGGAAGCCCGCCACCTGCTCGCCTCCACCGGCGACATTCACTACTGGCTTGGCGAGGCGCACGCGGCCGCGGGCGAGCGCGCCGCGGCGGTCCGTGCATGGCAGGCCGCCGCCCGCGCGCGCGGCGATTTTCAGGAGATGGGCGTCCGCGCCTGGTCCGAGCAGACCTGTTTCACCGCCCTCGCGCTCGCGCGCCTGGGACGGCGCCGGGCCGCCACCCGTCTCCTGCGCGCCCTCGCCCGCCATGCCCGCCGCCTGGAGAATGCGCCGGCCCGGATCGATTATTTCGCGACCTCGTTGCCGGCGATGCTCCTTTTCGCCGACAATCTGGCGCAGAGGCAGAAGACCACGGCATTGTTTCTCCAGGCGCAGGCGGAGTTTGGCCTCGGCCGGCGCTTCCGGGCGCGGCGCCTCCTGTCCCGCGTCCTCCGCCGTGACCCCGCCCATGCCGGAGCCGCCGACCTGCGGTCGGTCCTTTGCAACCGTCCTTCGGACTCACAAGTTAGAACACGATGAAACGGCCGCCGGGTTGCACTGGTGCCGGCTTTCGGTATCACTCGCCCCATCCATGCTCCGCCTCTTCGTCACCAACCGCGCCCAGTTGCTCGAGCGGGACGGCGCCTACGTCAGCCTCGCCCCGGATTTTTCCCTCGATGGCTTGTTCACCGCGGTGGACCCGGTCGCGTATGCCACGGCGGCCTTCTCCGCCGGCCGCCCGGAAAGCGCGCCGGTGTCGATGGAGAGCCACGCGCCCCTGATCCAAAGCCAGGAGGTCTGGGCCTCCGGCGTCACCTACCTGCGGAGCAAAAGCGCCCGCATGGCGGAGTCGCGCGACACCGGCGGCGGGACGTTCTATGATCGCGTGTATGAGGCCGAGCGCCCGGAGCTCTTCTTCAAGGCCACGGCCCATCGCGTCGCCGCGTCGGGCATGCCGGTGCGCATCCGGTCCGATTCGCGATGGAATGTCCCCGAGCCCGAGCTGACGCTGGCGGTGAGCGCCGCCGGCCGGATCTTCGGCTACACCATCGGCAACGACATGAGCTCGCGGGACATCGAGGGCGAGAACCCGCTCTACCTGCCCCAGGCCAAGGTGTACGACCGCTGCGCCGCGCTCGGCCCGTGCCTCGTCATCACTTACGACCTGCCGGGGCCGTCGACGGCGATCGCGCTGCAAATCCGGCGAGCCGGCCGCGCCGTGTTTCAAGGCGAGACCACCCTCGCCTCGCTCCGCCGCCCGCTGGCGGGACTCGCCGCATGGCTCTTCCGCGACAACTCTTTTCCGCGCGGCTGCTATTTGATGACCGGAACCGGCATCGTCCCGCCGGACAACTTCACCCTGCAGGCGGGCGACGATATTCGCATCACGATCGAGCCGGCCGGCACGCTGGTCAACCCTGTCCAATGACCATCGATCGCGATCCCTTGCTCGATTCCGGCGACGAGGCGATCTACCGCCTGCGCACGACGGCACCCGGCCCGGCGGGAGTGCTGCCGCTGACGCCGGAACTGCTGCAGGGCATGAGCAGCGGCGAGCTCTTCGGCTGGACCCAGAATGCCGGCATGGGCTGGAATCCGGCCCAGCTGCTGCGCCGCCAGTTTCTGATTCTCAGCACGCAGGGCGGCGTGCGCGCCCCCGACGGCACGCCGATCGCGCTGGGCTACCACACCGGCCACTGGGAGATCGGGCTGCTGGTGGAGGAGGCCGCGCGCACGATCAATGCCGCGGGCGCCCTGCCGTTCGCCGGCACGGTGAGCGATCCCTGCGACGGGCGCACCAACGGCACGGCCGGCATGCTCGACAGCCTCGCCTATCGCAATGATGCCGCCGTCGTCCTGCGCCGGCTCATCCGGTCGCTGCCCACCCGCCGCGGCGTGCTTGGCATCGCCACCTGCGACAAGGGCCTGCCCGCGATGATGATGGCGCTGGCCGGCAGCCCGGATTTGCCGGTGGTCCTCGTGCCCGGCGGGGTGACCTTGCGCGCGGAGGGCGCCGAGGACACCGCGAAGGTGCAGACGCTCGCCACCCGCTATGCCCGCGGTGAGATTACGCTCGAGCACGCGGCCGACATGGGCTGCCGCGCCTGCGGCTCGCCGGGCGGCGGCTGCCAGTTCATGGGCACAGCGGCCACCAGCCAGGTCGTCGCCGAGGCCTTGGGAATCGCGCTGCCGCACAGCGCCCTGGCGCCCTCCGGCGCCGACATCTGGCGCGACGTCGCGCGGCGCTCCGCCCGGGCGCTGCTCCAGCTCGACCGGCAGGGCGTCACCGCGCGGGACATCCTCGCGCCGGATTCCATTCACAACGCCATGGTGCTGCACGCGGCGGTCGGTGGCTCCACCAACCTCGTGTTGCACGTCCCGGCCATCGCCCATGCCGCCGGCCTGGCCGTTCCGTCGGTGGCGGACTGGATGCGGGTCAATCGCGCCGTCCCGCGCCTGGTCGATGTCCTGCCGAATGGCCCGCGCCATTTCGCCACGGTGCAGGTGTTCCTCGCCGGCGGCGTGCCGGAGGTGATGCTGCACCTCCGCCGCCTCGGGCTGCTCAAACTCGAGACCCGGACCGTCACGGGACGCACCCTGGGCGAGAACCTGGCGTGGTGGGAGCACAGCGAGCGGCGGGCGCGGCTGCGCGAGAAGCTGCGCGAGCTCGACGGCGTCGACCCGGACGATGTCATCATGCCCGCGGCCGAGGCCCGGGCGAAGGGCCTCACGAGCACGGTCACCTTTCTCACCGGCAACCTCGCGCCCGAAGGCGCGCTCGTGAAGAGCACGGCGATCGCGCCCGCGCTCATCGACGGCGAGGGCGTTTACCGCCATGAGGGACCGGCGCGCGTCTATTGTTCGGAAGCGGCCGCGATCGCGGCCGTCAAGGCCGGCGCCGTGCAACCGGGCGACGTGATGGTGCTGATCGGGATCGGGCCGGGCAGCGGCATGCCGGAAACGTACCAGGTCACGTCGGCGTTGAAATACATGCGGGGCGGCGAGCGGATCGCCCTGTTGACCGACGGCCGTTTTTCCGGCGTGTCAACCGGCGCGTGCGTCGGGCATGTCAGCCCGGAGGCCTGGGCCGGCGGACCGCTCGGGCGCCTGCGGGACGGTGATCGCGTCCGCCTCATCGTCGACACCCGCCGCCTTGAGGGACGGGTGGATGTGGTCTCGATCGACGAAGCCGAACTCGCCCGCCGGACCCGGCATCCCGGGCTCGAGCCTGATCCACGGGTGCCGGCCGACACCCGCCTTTGGGCCGCGCTGCAGCAAGCCAGCGGCGGCTGCTGGAACGGCTGCGTCTACGACAGCGAGAAAATCATCGACCTGCTCCGTCGCGGCGCGGCGACTACGACGCAGGCGAAAACGTAAACCGCTGCTTGACCCGGGCGATGACCGGGTGCCCCGTCCGCTTCGGCACGGCGTAGCGCCATTCCGTGATCGCGAGCAGGACCGAATTCGTGAACGCCTCATCGTCGGACGAATCGATGATCGGCATCCGCACCTTGCCTTCGGCGTCGACGAGGTACTCGACGACGACACTGCCCTCGCGGGCGACCGCCCCGAATCGTTCCGGTGAGCTGGGCATGATTTCCACGATGGCATCCAGGGGGGCGTCGAGTTCGTTGGGCTGGTAGATGTGGGGCACGAGCCGGTGCTCGATCGCCTGGTCGTGCGCCTGATCGGCGAGGCTCCGTTCGCTGGCGACGATGCGGACCATTTCCGTGTTCCTGAATATGATCCTGAGTTCAGCCCGGGTGGGGACTGGCTGGCCCTGGAGGTGCGCCGGGACAAATTTCCATTTCGGCAGGACGTCGAGGACCTCCTTGGCAAACAGGCTGTGGGAGTAGCCCACCAGCAGCCAGTCGAGGAGGCGGCCGTTCTCATCCACCCACACGGCAACGTTCACCTCCCCTTGGAAGATGTGCTCGTTCGTGAGCGTGGGGGGATAGATCATGTCACGGGTCTGGACGATCACCAGGGGCTCGTAGGCCTTCGTCTCGGCCGGCTGGCTGGCCTCCGAGGCCAGGGCGGGGCCGGCCAAGCCGGCGAAAACAAGCAGGCAGCGCAGCGTGGGGTGCATGGCAGCGAGGTCTCCTTTCTACGGCGGGATTATATAGGGCAATCCGGTCCGGAATTCAATGGCGCCGGTCGCAAAGTTGATGCGACTCGTCGCAATCCCCGCCCACGCGTCGCGCCGGCGCTCCGAATTATTTGAAGGACTTGGCCGCCGGCCGGTGTTATGCTGCTTGCCGTCAGCCTCTTCCCTCCATGAACACGCCACCTGACCCGCTGGATCCCCTGCTAAACCGCTGGTCCGAGACGCCCGAGCCGCCCCCCCGCCTTTCCGCCGAAGTCTGGCAGCGCATCTCGCGCCTGGAGGGCGAAGCCGAGGCCGCCCTCGGCTGGCGGGCGGTCGTGGAAGCCTGGTTCGCCCGGCCGTCCTTCGCCGCGATGTTCGTGGCCTGCTGCGCCCTGCTCGGCCTGTTCCTCGCCGAAGTGCGGGTCAACCGCCTCGAAAATGAACGCAGCGCCCAGCTCGCCCGCAGCTACATGCAGCTGATCGATCCGTTGCTCGACCATGCCGACGGGAGGGCCCACTCGTGAAACGCACCATCCTGACCGTGACGCTGGGCGTGGCCGTCGGGCTGGCCGTGCACTTCGCCTATTTCCGCCTCCATGAGCCGGCCGCGATCGACACGCTCGACGGGCAGCTGGCCTGGATGAAATCCGAGCTGAAGCTCACGGACCAGCAGTTCGCCCGGATCAAGGAGGTCCACCAGGCCAGCGGGCCGAAACTGCGGGCCATCAGCGCGCAGCTGGCGCAGATGCAGGCCGAGTTCCAAGACTTCGAGAAGGCGCGCCGGGCGAATGATCGCGTGGACTTCCTCGAATTCGCCCGCTTCGTCGAGGCGCGCCGCGCGGTTCGCCGCGCAAGCCTCGACTCCACGCGGCAGCTGGTCATGGCCGCGGCCGAGGTGATGAACCCGGAGCAACGCCAGCGCTACCTGCAACTGGTCGAGACTGTCGAGCCCCTTGATCCACTCGCTTCCAATTGATGCGCCCGCCCCGCGCGTTGTGCCCCACGACCCCGATACCGACCGCGCCGGCTTGCGGGCGCTCCAGCAGGGTGAGGCCGCCGCCCTGAACCGGCTGATCGCGCGGTGGCAGCGCCCGCTGCACGCCTTCGCCTTCCGGTACCTGCAGAATGCCGCCGATGCGAACGACCTGGTGGCGGAGACCTTTGTGAGGCTCTACCAGCAGCGGGAGCGGCTCCGCGCCGATACCAAGCTCAGCGCCTGGCTCTTCACAACCCTCAGCAACCTTTGCCACAATCACTATCGCTGGAAGCGCCGGCATCCGACCGTGGCCCTGGATGCACCCAGTGAGCTCGATCCGGGGGCTGCCGACCGGCCGAGCCCGGCGCAGGTGACGGCCTCCGACCAGCCGGGACCGGCGGCGGTGTTGGAACGCGACGAGACGCTGGCCGCCGTGCGCGCCGCCGTCGATCGGCTGCCGCACGACCTGAAGGTCACGCTCCTGCTCCATCACTACGACCGCCTGTCCTATCGCGACATCAGCGACATCACCGGGTGCTCCGAGCGCGGGGTTGAAACCCGGCTGTACCGCGCCCGCCAGCAACTGCGCGAGATGCTCGCCAGCCTGATGGAAGAGCCGACCGCGAGCTGAATCCGATCGTGCGGGCGCCGGGACCAGCCGGCTGACACCTCCAACAAGCCGGGCCGCCCGCGGGCGGCCCGTTGGATTTCACCCTGGTGCGTTTCCGCTCAGGTCTTCGGGACGAAGTCGAACTGCTGCTGGGCATGGACCAGGACCGGCTGGCCGCCAACCGTCGGGGGCTCGAATCGCCACAGCCGGACCGCCGCCATCGCGCTGGCCGCACAGAGGTCGTTCGCCTCGGCGCGCTTCACCGCCGGCATCCGGACCCGTCCTTCCTGGTCGATGTAGAAGTCGACCACGATCGAGCGCTTGCCTTCGTGGGCGCCGAGCGGCGGCGCGACCGGCGAGACCACCTCGATGGGGGTCGGGATCCGGTCGAGTTCGCGGAGCGAGTGGGAACGAAACTCATATTTGCCCTGGAGGAGTTCCTCCAGCCGGTTTCCGAGCATGTCGATGCCGGTCATGCTGATCACGACGCCGGTGCGCGTGAAGTCAAAGCTCAGCTCCTGCACCGAGGGCCAGGGCAGGCCGTTGAGGCGGGCCGGCTCATAACTCCAGCGGTGCAACGCCGCGACGGCAGAATCCGCGAATTCCTTGCGCGAGTAGCCGGTCACCAGGCATTCGACGAGCTTGCCCTCGACGTCAACGTTGATGGCGATTCGGGCCTGCCCATTGATCACCGGGCTGTTGCGGAGGGTGAGGGGAAATTCGGGCTCGTCGGTCTGGATGATCCGGAGAGCGACTTGCTCGGCGAGGCTGGACGGAATCTGGGCCGTCATCACGCCCGCGCTGACGAAAGCGGCACAGGCCGAGAGAATTGGGAGAGTTTTCATGGGAGTTCAACGGGTATAACACCATCGTATGGCCCAACCCTTCAGCCAATCCCCCTCCCGTCTGGGCGCACCCGTTGGACCAGTCCGGCATCGCGTCGTGGCAACCCCCGGCGTTCCGCGAGGACTTTTTCGTTGACTGCTTATTAGTGGCCTTTTCTTGTCGTCAAAGAAAATGACCCCTGCCGCCCCGAAGTTCGACTTCTCGGTGCTGCGCACCCTGCGCGACCAGCATGGTTTCACCCTGGCCGACCTGTCCGCGGCCTCCGGTGTGTCGGTGGGCGTCATCTCAAAGCTGGAGCGGAACCAACAATCGGCCGAGCTCGACACGCTTTACCGCCTCGCGCGCGCCTTTGGGTTGAGCGCCACCGACCTGATGGCCATGGCCGAGTCGCCGCTCGCTCATCGTGCAAGCGAAAAGACGTACCGCTCCGGTGCCTTCAAGTTCCGCCAGGTGAAGTACGCCAACGTCGTGGCGCACCTCGGCTCGGCTCCCGCCGGCGCCCGCGTGAACCGGCCCGAGATTCACCACGACGACACGGAGGTCTGCTGGGTCACCGCCGGCAAACTCCATCTCACCCTCCCGCACGAACGGTGCGTGCTCTCGGCCGGTGAAAGCATCCAGTTCGATGCCATCCAGCAGCACACCTACGAGGCCCTGGCCGATGCCGAGTTCGTGATCCTGCACCTTCGCAAGGACAAGCGGTATTGAACGGCCGGCGCCCTTCCCCTCCATGCAAATAGACCTCGCTCTCCAGCCCGCTGCGCTCGCGCCCGCCCTCGATCGATTCTGGCGGCTGTCGGGCGCCAAGATCGACCTGATCCTCAAGGAATACGATCCGGGCCGGGGTTCGCCGGTCTTCACGGTCGACGGCAAATATACGACCCGCGGCTGGACCGAATGGACGGAAGGCTTCCACTACGGCTCCGCTTTCCTGCAGTTCGACGCCACCGGCGAGCAGCGATTCGCCGAGCGGGCGCAACAGCTCACGGTCACCCGGATGGCATCGCATGTATCGCACACGGGCGTCCACGACCATGGCTTCAACAACCTCAGCACGTATGGCAGCTGGTTGCGGTTGCAGCGCGAGGGCCGGTTGCCGGCCACCGCGGTCGAATTCTGCGAACTGGCGCTCAAGGTCTCGGGCGCGACGCAGGCGGCACGCTGGTCACCGCTTCACGGCGGCGGGGGATTTGTTTATTCGTTCAACGGCCCGCATTCGCTCTTCGTCGACACGATCCGCTCCTGCCGCATCCTGATGGTGGCCCACCGCCTGGGGCACAAGCTGATGGCGGAAAATGACGCGCCCCACTCGTTGCTCGAGCGCGCGCTCCGGCACATCGAGGCCACCGCCGCTTACTCCGTCTTTTATGGGAAGGGGCGCGACCACTACGATACGCCCGACCATCGCGGGCGGACCGCCCACGAATCCATCTTCAATCCGAACGACGGCCGCTTCCGCTGCCCGAATTCCCAGCAAGGATACTCCGGATTCACCACGTGGACCCGCGGGCTGGCCTGGGCGATGGTGGGGTTCGCCGAGGAGCTTGAATTCCTCGCCACGCTTTCCGACGCCGAACTGGACCCGTTGGGCGGGCGCGCGCGCTGGCGCGACCTCATGCTCGAGGCCGCCCGTGCCACCTGCGACTGGTACATCGCCCACACGCCGACCGATGGCGTGCCGTATTGGGACGGCGGCGCGCCCGGCCTCGTCCATCTCGGCGACTGGCGCAATCGCCCGGCGGAGATCTTCAACGAGCACGAGCCGGTCGACAGCTCGGCCGCCGCGATTGGCGCCCAGGGATTGCTTCGCCTTGGCCGTTGTCTGGGTGCCGGGTCGGCCGAAGGGAAGAAGTACTGGCAGGCCGGCCTGACGGTCCTGCGCACGCTGCTCACCGACGCCTATCTTGGCGTCGATGCGCGGCACCACGGGTTGTTGCTCCACGCCGTTTACCACCGGCCCAACGGCTGGGACCACGTTCCCCCCGGCCGCAAGATTCCATGCGGCGAGGCCTGCATGTGGGGCGACTACCACCTCCGCGAGGCGGCCCTGCACCTGCAGCGGATCATCGCCGGCAAACCCTACTACACTTTCTTTGGCTGTCTGGGATGAATCCCGCTCCGCCCCTGCCCGATCTGGCGCGCCTTTGCGTGCACACCATCACCACGAAGCCGTGGCCGATCGAAACTGCCGTGGCCCGGTTTGCCGGGGCCGGCGTAAAGGGAATCACGGTCTGGCGCGACACCCTCGCGGGCCGGGATGTCGCCCGGACCGGCCGGATGATCCGGGACCATGGCCTTGCCGTGGTGTCGCTTTGCCGGGGTGGATTTTTCCCGGGACGGACGGCGGCCGAACGCCAGGCGGCGATCGAGGAGAACCGTCGCGCGATCCGTGAGGCGCAGGCGCTCGGCGCACCGCACGTCGTCCTCGTGTGCGGCGCGGTGCCCGGCCAGCCGCTCACCGAATCGCGCCGGCAAATCGTCGAAGGCATCGCCGCGCTCCTGCCGGATTGCCGCGCGGCGGGCGTGAAGCTCGCCATCGAGCCGCTGCATCCCATGTATGCCGACGCCCGCTCGGCGGTGAACACGCTCGCGCAAGCCAACGACATGGTCGAGCAACTGGGTTCACCACTCGTTGGCGTCGCCATCGATGTCTACCACCTGTGGTGGGATCCGGCGCTTGAAACCGAGATTGCCCGCTGCGGCCGGTTGGGCGCGCTGTTCGCCTTTCACGTATGCGACTGGCGGACACCGACCGTCGACCTGCTGAACGATCGCGGCCTCATGGGTGAAGGCTGCATTCCCCTCCGCCAGGTCCGCGCGTGGGTGGAGGCGACCGGCTTCCAGGGCTTCAGCGAGGTGGAAGTCTTCTCGACGCGGCTGTGGGCCTTGGACCAGGACGAATACCTCCGCAAGATCGTCCAAGCCTACAAGGACCACGTCTGACCGCGGGCAATTCTCGCTCACCAGAACTACACAACATGAAAGTCCACCGCATCGGCATCATCATGAACGGCGTCACCGGACGCATGGGCACGAACCAGCACCTCCTCCGCTCCATCAAGGCCATCCTCGACCAGGGCGGCGTCAGGCTCACCGACTCCGAGATCATCATGCCCGACCCGGTGCTCGTCGGCCGCAGCGAGGAGAAGTTGAAGGCGCTGGCAGCTCGCGCCGGCATCGGGCGGGTAGCGACAAACCTCGACGCGGAGCTGGCGAATCCCGCGAACCAGATCTACTTCGACGCCACCCTCACGGGCCAGCGCCCGGTCGGGGTCCGCAAGGCCATCGCCGCGAAAAAACACATCTACTGCGAGAAACCCACCGCCACGACATCGGCCGAGGCGCTGGCCCTCGCCCGGGAGGTCACCGCCGCCGGCCTCAAGAACGGCGTCGTTCAGGACAAGCTCTGGCTGCCCGGCCTGGTGAAACTCCAGTGGCTCATCGACTCCGGCTTTTTCGGCCGCATCCTCTCGGTGCGGGGTGAATTCGGCTACTGGGTCTTCACCGGCGAACACGAGAAGCTCCAGCGCCCCTCCTGGAACTACCGCAAGGAGGACGACGGCGGCATCATCGTCGACATGCTCTGCCACTGGCAGTACGTCATCCAAAACCTCTTCGGCGAAATCAAGAGCCTCACGTGCCTCGGGGCCACCCATGTTCCGCAGCGCTGGGATGAGGACGGCCGGCCTTACAAGTGCACCGCGGATGATTCGGCCTATGCCACGTTTGAACTCGTGAACGGCATCATCTGCCATTTCAACTCGTCGTGGGATGTGCGGGTCGACCGCGATGATCTCCTGACGCTGCAGGTCGACGGCACGCTCGGCTCGGCGGTGGCGGGCTTGCGCGACTGCAAGACCCAGTCGCTCGCGGCGACGCCCCGTTGTGTCTGGAATCCCGACATCGACAGTCCGATCAAGTATCGCGACGGCTGGGCGCGCGTGCCGGACCAGGGCGTCTACGACAATGCCTTCAAGGTCCAATGGGAGCTTTTTCTGAAGCACGTGGTCGCCGACCGGCCCTTTCGCTGGAGCCTGCGCGAGGGCGCCAAGGGCGTCCAACTTGCCGAATTGGGGCTGAAGTCCTGGGCCGAACGCCGGTGGGTAGATGTGCCGCCACTCGGTTGACCCGCAACCCAATCCTCCTCGCATCGTCGCCGCGCGTGGTTGATCCTCATTTCACATGAACAAAGTCGCTCTGGTCACCGGTGGTTCGCGCGGCATTGGCTTTGGCATAGCCGCTAAACTCGCGGCGGAGAAATGGGACCTCGTCATCAACGGCGTGCGCGAGGAAGCCGCGGCGAACGA
This sequence comes from Lacunisphaera sp., assembly GCA_035545835.1. GTDB lineage: Bacteria > Verrucomicrobiota > Verrucomicrobiia > Opitutales > Opitutaceae > Lacunisphaera. The sequence goes on along the minus strand of DASZXO010000015.1, from coordinate 7,152 downwards.
GTCGCTCGCCAGCTTGCGCAGCCACGGCGTGAAGGTCGGCTACGCCCGCGGTGACGTCGGCTCCGCCGCCGGGCGCGCTGCCATCGTCACCGCCGTCCGGGCTTTCACCCGCGGCCGGCCCGTCAATCTGCTCGTGAACAACGCCGGTATCGCACCCAAGGTCCGCGCCGACCTGCTCGAGACGACCGAGGCGTCCTTCGATGAGGTCCTCGATACCAACCTCCGGGGCGTCTTTTTCCTCACGCAGGCCTTCGCCCGCGACATGGTGGCGGCGCGCCAAGCCGATGCCGCCTTCCCGGCGTGCATCGTCAACATCACCTCGATTTCCGCCACCGTGGTGTCGATCAATCGCGGCGAATACTGCATCGCCAAGGCGGGCCTCAGCATGATGTCGCAGCTCTTCGCCGCCCGGCTCGGGGCCGAGGGCATTCCCGTCTACGAGGTTCGCCCGGGCGTGATCAAGACCGACATGACCGCCGGCGTGACCGAAAAGTACGACAAGCTGATCGCGGGCGGATTGAACATCCAGCCGCGCTGGGGTTATCCCGAGGACGTCGGCAAGGCGGTGGCGGCGCTCGCTCGCGGCGATTTTCCATTCTCCACGGGACAAGTCGTAATGGTGGACGGCGGCCTGGTGATCCCGCGGCTTTGAGCGGCGCCTCGCTCCGGAGCGCCCGCGGTATTCGCCGAGGCCGGGCGGCCCTTCCGGTGACGCGCGCCAGCCTTGCCTGTGGCGCGGCCACGGCGTAGCCTGTGGTTTGCCATGAGCTCCACTCCACGCACCACCGGCGGCCAGGGCCGCCTTTACGACAGCATCGTCGACACCATCGGAAACACGCCGTGCATTCGCATCAACCATCTCGCCCCGAAAAACGTCACGGTCTACGTGAAGGCCGAGTTCTTCAATCCGGCCGCCTCCGTCAAGGATCGCCTGGCCATCAGTATCATTGAAGAGGCTGAGCGAAGCGGGGCGCTCAAGCCGGGCCAGACGGTCGTCGAAGCGACCAGCGGCAACACCGGCATCGGTCTGGCGATGGTTTGCGCGGCGAAAGGCTACCCGCTTGTGGTAACGATGGCCGACAGTTTTTCGATCGAGCGCCGCAAGCTCATGCGTTTTCTCGGCGCCAAGGTCATCCTCACGCCGCGCGCGGCCAAGGGCTACGGCATGTATGCCAAGGCCAAGGAGCTTGCCGAGAAGAACGGCTGGTTCCTCGCGCGGCAGTTTGAGACGACCGCCAATGCCATGATCCACGAGAACACCACGGCGCGCGAGATCCTGGCCGATTTCAAGGGGAAGAAACTCGACTATTTCGTGACCGGCTACGGCACGGGCGGCACGTTTACCGGCGTGGCCCGAGTCCTGCGCCAGGAGCGGCCGAAGACCAGGATCGTGCTCAGCGAACCCGCCAGTGCGGCGCTCGTCGGCAGTGGCGTGCCGCAGCCGCGCGGTTCCGACAACGGCCCGTCGGGCAGCCATACGGCCTGGACGCCCCACCCGATCCAGGGCTGGACGCCGGATTTCATTCCCTTCGTGATGCAGGAAGCTCTCGACAAGAAATATTACGACGAACTGGTCCCGATCGCCGGCCCGGCCGGCATTGAGTGGTCGCGCCAGCTCGCCCGAAAGGAAGGAATCTTCACCGGCATCTCCGGCGGCTCGACCTTCGGGGCTGCGATGCAGGTGGCCGAAAAGGCCCCGGCGGGTTCGGTGATCCTGGCCATGCTGCCCGACACGGGAGAGCGCTATCTTTCGACCCCGCTGTTTGAGGGCATCCCCGAGGCCATGACGGCGGACGAAGATGCCCTTTCAAGATCCACGCCCGGGTACCAGATGCCGCCGCCGGCATGAAACATGCCGGGAGGGTGTGATCGGCCCCGAACGCAAGGCGGCGTTTCGCTGCCGCCCTTCTCGCGAATGCTTCGCCGCGCGGGGGCGTTCCTGGCCCGCGCCGGCCATGGAGGGCGTCGTGAGTAGTGGTGTCTTCGGCCTTTGAACGCCACCCAGGTCCCGCCTGATGACCCGCAGCTTTTCGTTTCGCGCGAGCAGTTCCCGCCGGTTTCACGCGGGGCTGCCGGATGCAATGGCGCGCGGCTGCCGGACGTGATGATTTTGCCGGGGGTATGTCGGTGCCGTCCAATCGATCCGCCATCAGTTCCCTTGCACTTCGGACAAGGAACCATGGCGATCAGCCAACTCGCGCGTCAGGCCGGCTGCGGAGACGGGTGCGCGGCAGCCGGATGGCGAGGACTTGCTTGATCCGGAACGACCACCTAGCTTGCCCGGGCCCTCATGCCGTCGGTCGAATCCAAGCTTCGCAACCTGCTCGCGCTCGCCCAGGCGGTTCTCGATGAAATACCGCTGGGCCTGCTCGTGTTGTCATCGCGCGGCAACCCGCTTTGGTTCAATCGCGAAGCCGAACTGGTCTGCGCCGTCTGGAATGACACCCAATTGCGGCGCGATGCGCTGCCGCTCAAGCGCTCCGATTTCCAGGTCCCGGCGCGACTCAAGGCCGAATGCCTGGCCCTGGTGGCCGAGGATGCCAACGGCCTCCACGCGGAACCTCGGATCGTCAGCGAACCCGAACGGGGGTTGCATGCTGTGGTCCGGCTCCAGCCGCGCGCCGACCGGCGGGGCCCGCCCGCGTGTTTCCTCCAACTCGATTATCGGCGTCCGCGCGGCGATCGGGACCGCCCGCTGTCACCCTCGGCGTTGAGCCTGATGAACCGACTGACCTTTCGGGAACGCGAGGTGGCCCTGCGCGTGCGGGACGGGCTGACCACCCTGGAAATTTCACGTGAACTGCGTCGCAGCCCCCTCACGATCAAGACGCAGATGGCCGGCATCCTTCGCAAACTCGGCGTCGACAATCGCTCGCGCGTGGCCGCGCTCCTGAACCGGTAGAAACCCTGCGCCCTTGGGCCCGTGCCTCCGTGGCCCCCGGGAGCGGGTGGGATCTACGCCGCCAGCAAACCGTTGGTCGCAAGGGAAGCGGCGCCGGGAATTTCAGGGCGCCGCTACGAGGTCGAAGATGAAAATCCCGTGGCCTACGCCCGCGGCTTCGCCCGCCCGACCCATTTGGAAGGCGATGTAGCGGCCGTCGTCACTCACCACGGGATTCGATGCCTTGTAGTTGGGAAAATCGCTGAAGTAGGTCAGCCGTTTGTATTCACCGCTGCCGTCGAGCTTGAGTCTCCAGAGATCGATATGCCCCGTGCCAAGATGATTCTGTTGGTCACATTCCACCAACGTGTATTGCCCGTCCGGGTAGATTCCCTCCGGTTCGTCATAGGTGTCGGCGGAATCCGTGTACTTCGTGACTTTGCCCGTGCGCAGGTCAATGCCGCAAACATCGGACTTGCGCCCGCCTTCGGTGTAAGCGCTGAAGGTGAGCTCGGTTTCCGCTGGCGGGCGATAATTCTGCGTCTCCATCGTGCAGCGGAATGGCAGGGTGCTCCCATCGAGGATGAGGCGTTGCGCGGAGAGCTTCGGGCCGCCGGAGGCGAAATCTAGATCGGCCTCGAACATTTTCGAAGACGAGAGATTGCCATCGCCCGGACTGGGTGGCGTCCATTCGGTCCAAGCCAAGTGCAGGCGATGGCGCGAAACGGCCGGACCTTCGTTGCATCGTACCCCGAGCGGCTGTGGTGGCTTGGCGCCACCTTTGTCCAGGATGAACAGGTAGCATTCGTTGCGCGCCTGGCCGGCCTTTTTCGGGTCGAATTCAACCGGCCCCGACAGGAGAATGTCCCCGTTCGCGAGGTACAGGGCGCGCGTGTAGCCATGGTGGGGATAGAATGCGGTCAAGTTGCGGATCGCACCGCTCGCGAGATCGATCTCCATCGCGTCCCCAAACGTCTTGGTAAGGAATAGAACCCTCTTCCCATCTGGCGACCAATCCGGACGTTCGCCAAATGACGTGAGTTGCCGGATGTGTGGCGGCAGGTGCTCGGCCGGACTTCCGGTCCCCGTGGCTTCGGCGACCGTGGCGAACGTCAGAATCGAGAGAGAGGCTAACAGTGCGAAGGATGACTTCTTCATGGGAGTTCGGGACGCAGTTCGACGATTAGACTGGGAACGGGATTGGCCCAGTTCGACCGAGCAATAACTATCGACTGAGGCCGGCGGCTCCTCGACTGCGGCCTTCCACGCCATGACCCTTTCGAACCCCATTGCCCTCCCCGGGTCCAAAACCGCCGTGATCACCGGCGCCGGCACGGGAATCGGCGCAGCCATCGCCCATCGGATTTCGCGACTCGGCTGGAAGGTCGTTCTCGCGGGGCGCACTCAGTCGACTCTCGCCGAGGTGGCAGCTTCAATCGTGGCCGCCGGCGGGCAGGCAGTCGCGGTATCTTGCGATGTCACCGTGTCCACCGACGTCGCGCGCGTGATCGATGCAGCCGGGCCCCGGCTGGATGCCTTGATTCACAGCGCGGGTGTGGCGCACTGCCTGACGATTGACGAACTCGATGAGGTTGAATGGCGCCAGACCCTGGATGTGGCGGTCACGGGCGCATTCCTGACTGCAAAATTAGCGCTGCCCAAACTCCGGGCATCGCAGGGCGGTGACGGGCACATCATCGAAGTTTGCTCGCTGGCGAGCGGCGGAACTTGGAATCGGGAGGTAGGCTATGGCACGGCAAAGGGCGCGCAGCTGAAGTTCGCCCTCCATCTTGCGTCCCAGATGAAGGACGATGCGGCGAAAGGCGGGCGAACCATCCATGTCCACGCTGTTTGCCCGGGAACGGTGGACACTCCGTTTTGGGACCGGGTGCCCAACCGGGCGATTGATCGCAACCTGGCGCTCCGCGCCGACGAGGTGGCTTGGCTGGTGGGCAAAATTCTCCAGCAGCCGAACGTTACCATTGCCGAGCTGGTGAGCCGCAAGCCGCGCAAGGAAGTTGTCGTCAAACCGCATTCCCCTTTTGAGCGCTGGAACAACGTCGTTGCCATAGCCCATGAAAGCCACCCGTGAAACCCGCCCTTCGATGCAATTCATCGCCCGCCTGTTTGCGCCATTCCTGATCATTGTTGCCAGTGTCGCGGGCCAGGTCGTCCCGACCAGCCATCGCTTCGAAGACAAAGTGCTGGCTTACGAAGCGACCAACCGCGCGTCTCCCCCACCCCATGGCGCCATTTTGCTGGCCGGCGATTCGCAGTTCTACCGGTGGAAAACGGTACACGAAGACCTGCCCGGCTATACGATCGTCAACCGCGGGATCGACTCGTTTCAGACGTCGGATCTCGTTTATTATGCCGAGCGGCTGGTCCTGCCGTATCAGCCACGGATGATCGTATTACACGTCGGTGGCAATGACGTGCACAATGGCAAGACGGCCGGGCAGATCCTGGCTGATTTCAAATCTTTCGTGGCCAAGGTCCGTCGCAACCTGCCGGAGGTACCCATCGCCTTCAGCAGTATAACGCCCAGCCCGGGCCGTTGGGAAGAGGCCGCCCGTCGCAAAGAGGCGAATGAAACCATCAAGGCTTACGTCGCGACGCAGCCAGACCTCCGCTACATCGACCTTTGGGATGCCATGCTCAAGCCGGACGGAAATCCCCGTGACGACCTGTGGGTCGAAGACCGGGTTCATCCGAACCATGCCGGCTATCTGCTCCGCGTAAAGATCATGCAGCCCCTGCTTGGGCCGCCACATTAGCAGCGGCGGAGAGCACGCCGCTGGCGCCTATCTCGCCCAGGCAAGACCATCGGCTCCCGGCCCCACTTTGATGTGCTTGTCGAGGCGCCAGCCCGCGATATCGATGGCAACCACTTCACCACTGTGGTCGCACGACACATACGCCGTCGCACCCTTCGGTTCGACTAGCACCTCCTGCGGCGCCCGGGGAACCGCCATAGACTTCACCAATTTCATCGTACCAAGATCGACGAGGCCGACTTGGTTGATCGAGGGCATAGCCACAATCAGGGATCGTCCATCGGGGGTTGCCGCCGTGCCGTACGCCTCCCCGGGCAATTCGATGCTCGCGCCAATGCTGTTATCGGCTGCAGCGAGCACAACCAGTCGCGGGGTGGATTGATCCGCCGTGAACACCCAGCGATCATCAGCCGAAATTGCTATCCGTTGAATGGTCGGCGCCAGTTTGACGGTGGTAACCAGTGCTTTCTTGTCCAGATCCAGGATCGATATGGTGCCCGGCCCCACATTGGCGGTGTAACCGCGATGTCCATCATGCGAAATGGCGAGCATGTGGGACTCGGGCTGACCCGTGGGAATCGTCCCAACGATCTTCAGGGTTTGCGGGTCGATGATGGTGACCGTTTCATCGAGTTCGGTCGTGACATAGAGCAGCCGGTCGTGCGGCCCGAACACCGCACAATGCGGCCTCGTCCCGTGCCCCAGGTCTATGGTTCCGCTGATCGCCTTTCGTTCGAGGTCCAAGACTCGAATCAAGCTGCCGTCGGTTCCCGGTTGGCCCACGCCGGAATTCCCATAGATCGGGACAAAGGCGCTTTTCCCGTCTGCGGTCGCAACCAACTCGTGGCCCGTGATCGCCTCTTCTCCGATGTTACCGGTTTCTTGTCCCGTGACCGGATCTACGATCGAAACTGAATGATTGCCCTTGTTGGCTACCAGCAGCGCTCCTGATCCTGCCGCGGTCGCGGCGCTCGCGGCAACCAGCCCAGCGCTGAGAACGAAGGATGCGAATGCGACAATTACGCTCGGGCGCAGGATATGCATGGGGTAAGAGGGTGAGACCGATCAGGAGTCCGGATGGGAGCCGGAAAGTCAATCATCAGAAGGCGCACTGACACAAAATGGCGCGAGGCCCCGCCTATTTAAGTGGAATGCGAAAGGTGGCCGGGCAGTCCGAAAATGTATATACATTCGCCGCGCCGCCGTTTCGTATATATAGCATGGATCTCTCGTGCGCTGGGGGAGGCCCAACGGGCTCTATATAAACAAAGAGGCCCGGTCCTTCTCTCGAAGAACCGGGCCATAAACCTGGCAACGACCTACTCTCGCGGGACCTATCGTCCTACTACCATTGGCTACGCGGGGCTTAACGGCCGTGTTCGGGATGGGAACGGGTGGGACCCCCGGTATATGGTCACCAGGAAGGGAAACTCCGGCGGGAGCCGGAGTAATGGGAAAAGTTCAGATGCAAAATGTAAGGCAAGGAGGTGAAAT
>DASZXO010000014.1:0-74914 GCA_035545835.1 Lacunisphaera sp. | reverse complement strand
TTCGAGCCGCTGTGGAACCGCAACTTCATCGACAGCGTGCAGATCACGGTGGCGGAGGAGGTCGGCGTCGGTTCGCGCGCGGGCTACTACGAGCAAAGCGGCTGCCTGCGCGACATGATCCAGAACCACACGATGCAGCTGCTCGCGCTGACCGCCATGGAGCCGCCGGTGTCGTTCGACCCCGAGTCGATCCGCGACGAGAAGGTGAAGCTCCTCAAGGCCATCCAGCCGCTGCGGCTCGACGGCACCTCGCCGGACGTCGCCCGGGCCCAGTACGGCCCCGGCATGCTCGGCGGCCAGGAGGTCCCCGGCTACCTGGCCGAGCCGGACATCGCGCCGCAGTCGGCGACCGAGACCTACGCCGCCCTGCGGCTCAGCATCAACAACTGGCGCTGGCACGGCGTGCCGTTCTACCTGCGCTCCGGCAAGCGCATGGCGCGCCGCGTGAGCGAGATTGCGATCCGCTTCAAGCGCGCCCCGGGTAACATCTTTGCCGAGTCGGACCGCTTCAACCTCGCGCCCAACACGCTGGCCTTCCAGATCCAGCCCGACGAGGGCCTGAGCCTGGTGCTCAACGCCAAGGTGCCGGGCCTCGAGACGCGCACGCAACCGGTGAAGATGAATTTCCGCTATGCCACCACCTTCGGGTCGAACACGCCCGAGGCCTACGAGCGGCTCGTGCTCGATGCGATGATCGGCGACGGCACGCTCTTCATCCGCGGCGACGAGACCGAGCGGTCGTGGCAGCTCATCACGCCGATCCTCGAGCATTGGGCGGCACAGGGCCGCCAGGGCATGGACAGCTACCCGGCGGGCTCCTGGGGCCCGGCGTCCTCGGCCGGCTTGCTCGCCGCCAACGGACACTTGTGGAGGGAACCCTGACCGCGCCGGACGCGCCAAGATCCAGGTAACAAGTATCAAGTACCAAGATGAAGACGCCAAATGCCGGCCGTTTCCGCTGCCTTGGGTTGGACCTGTTACTTGATCCCTGTCACCTGCCACTTCTCTCGCCGCCATGAGCGCAATCTTCGACACTCTGCCCGGGCTCGTGGTGCCCGCCGGTGAAATCAACCCCGGCTTCGCCCGGCTCTGGCACGATACGGCCGCGGAGGAGCAAAAGGCGATGCAGCTCAACCTCGTGCTGCACTTCGGCCTCGACACGGAGCCGGCGGACGCGCTCGAGCAGTTTCAGGTCGCGCGGCGGCTGGCCCAGCGCTACCCGTGTCGCGTAGTCGTGCTCTGCCCGTGGCGCGAGGACACCGGCAAGGTCGAGATTCGCGCCAAGATCTACGGCGAGTGTTTCATCGGCCATTCGAAGGAGGACACGCGTTGCATCGAGATCGTTGCCCTGAGCTATCCGCCCGCGGCGAAGGATTTTCTGCAGGACCAGGTGTCCGTCTGCCTCACGCCCGACCTGCCGCTCTACTACTGGGCCCACCGGTTCACCTCGAGCCGGCGGCTGGCGAATTACGTGTACCTGCTCACGCGTTCGCAACGCGTGATGTTCGACAGCGCGATCGTCTCGCCCGACGCGCTCGCGTTCGCCTGGCCACGCCAATCGGCCGTGCGCGACCTGGCTTACTCGCGGACGCTCCCGCTGCGGCAGAACATCGGCCAGTTCCTCAGCCGCTACGCGCCGGAGCTGATCATCGGCGGCCTGAAGGAAGTGACCATCCGTCATCGCGCCAACCTCGCGGCCGAGGCCAGCTGCCTGCTCGGCTGGGTGAAGAAAGGCCTCGTGCGGTGTGGCGCCAGCACAACGGACGGCATCAGGTTCGCGGTGTCGCCGGTCGAATGCACGGGCTGCTTCTCCCTCGCGTTCACGTACGCCGATGGCCACAGGACGTTCAGCTGGTCGGCCGACATGGACAAAAACGAGGCGGATTTCGTCGGGGACCTCGGCACCGGCCGCACCACGCAGACTGTCGGCGCGCACCTCCTGCTGCCCGAGCAGGCGCTGAGCGAGGCGATGTTCTTCTAAGGCGGGATTCGGGCGCGAGACCACTGTCAATGCGACCGTTGCTCTCCGTGGTCGGAACTCGCGGCGACATTCAGCCGGTCATCGCGCTGGCGCTTGAGTTGCGCAAGCGGGGCGCCGAGCCCAGGCTGTGCCTGCCGCCGAATTTCATCGAGCCCGCGCGTGCCATGGGTTTTGACGCCAGGCCGGTGGGGGTCGCGATGCGAATGCCGCGACCCGGTGAATCCGATGGCGCGCCGGTGCGGCCGACTTCCGACCTGGTGACAGACCAGTTCGAAAGCGTCGCGGCTGCGGCCACGGGGTGCGACCTCATCGTCGGCGCGAATGCGCACCAGTATGCGGCACCGTCGATCGCCGAACTCAACAGCATACCCTATTTCAATGTGGTCTATGCGCCGACAGCCCTTCCGTCCGGGGAGAACAACCAAGCTTGGAACCAACGGGCCTTGGAACGCGTCAACGCAAACCGAGCCCGCCTGGGGCTGACACCGATCTCCGACGTATTGAGCCACGTCGTTACCTCCAAGCCATGGCTGGCCGCCGACCGGGTTCTCGCGCCCGCGCCGACAATCCCCGGCCTCGACATAACCCAAACCGGCGCGTGGTTCGTGGAGGACTCCGCTTTACTGCCACCCGACGTGCAGCGGTTTCTCGATGCCGGAGAGGCCCCGGTTTATTTCGGATTCGGCAGCATGCCCGTCACGGAGCGCGCGCTCGATCCGCTGCTCGAGGCCGCCCGCGTTCTGGGACGGAGGGCCATAATCGCCGAGGGGTGGGGAAGTCTCCGCGCGACCGTTCCGTCGGCAGATCATTTCTTCATCTCGGAGGTCAACCACCAAGCCCTGTTCCCGCGAGTGGCTGCGGTGGTCCACCATGGCGGGGCCGGCACGACCTTGACCAGTGCGCGAGCTGGAATACCGCAGGTCGTGGTTTCGATGTTCAGCGATCAACCCTTCTGGGCGAGCCGCGTCGAGGAACTGGGCATCGGTTCCTCCGTGCCGTTTGCCGAATTATCGGCCGAGCGGCTGGTCCACGCGTTGGAGAAAGCACTGCAACCGCTCGTCATCCGGACCGCGAGGCAGATGAGTTCCCGGATTGATGCCGGTGGCGCAGGTGAGGCGGCAGAGCTGATTCTTGCCATGGCGACCTGAAGGCTGACTGCGTCGTTCACAGCCCGCGCAAGCTCTGAGTGAGGCGATGTTCGTCCGAGGTGGTGGAGCCCGCACGGAGTGCGGGCTGAACCAAGGTAGGGGCGCTTGCCCTCAAGCGCCCGGGCCGTTGGGGGCAACGGCCCCTACCATACAACCTGCACGGAGTGCAGGTTCCACAGGTGGTGGGATCAGCGATCCCTCCCTACAGGCTTTGGTGGTTATCCCAGCACGCGCAATCCGCGCAGCGCCGACTCCACCCGGTCGAACACCGGCAGGCCCGCTTCGGCGAACGCATGCCGGTAGGCGGCGTAGTCCACGCCTGAATCCACCGCAACGCCGATGGGCTTGCCCAGCGTTGCGGCCAGGTGGGCCAGCACCGCGGCCATCTTCGCGCCGCCGGCGCCGCTGGTATCGAGATTGCGGGTGAACGGCACCAGGCCGACGACCAGCACCGCCGCGTCCCGCAGCAGGATCTCCGCGGCATCGAGAAACGCCGCCTCGCTCGCCATGGGCGTGAGGTCGAGCGGCAGCCGCGGGGCCACCAATCCGGCGAGCTCATGCCGGGCGAGCACGGCCGCGAGCGCGTCCCGGGCGGACGCGGACAATGCGGCTGGCGGCAGGCTCGCGTCGAACAGGTCGCTGCCGTTCACGCTCTCGAAGCCGGCGTTGGTCAGCAGCGCGACGGGGCCGGCCTGCAGTTGCGGGTGGGCTCCGAGCCAGCGCAAAGCACCGTCGAATTCCTCGATGCTCCCGGTGAAACACGCGCCCGCGCGCTCGAGCAGGCCGCGTTCCAGCACGAGATCCCCGGCCATGGCACCGGTGTGGCTGGCGGCGGCGACCTGGCCGGCCTCGGTGCGACCGGCGCGATGCAGGACGACGCGGCGGCCCTGCTGGCGCAACTGGTGGATGGCGTGCGCGGCGGGCAGGAGCTGGCCGGGCCCGAAGCCCTCGATGTAGGCGGCTACGGGACCGTGGCCAGCTTCGGCGGCCAGCGCTTCGAGCACGTCGCACAGGGCAATGTCGAGCTGGTTGCCGAGCGCCAGGCCGAGGCCGAAGCGGAGTTCCGGCGCGCGCGATCGCCGGCTCAGCAGGAGGGCCCCGCTCTGGCCCAGGAGGGTCAGCTCGCCGCCTGGATGGTGCGGGGCGGGCAGCTTTTCCGGCGGGATAAAGGAGGTGTCGAGCCGCCGGCCCGGCACCCAGTGGCCGAGAAAGTTTGGGCCGAGCACCGCCGGGGTCCAGCGTCCAGCCGCCCGGGCAACACACAAAGCCCCGGACAACCGGGCGCCGAGGCCGGCGGTGTCGGCCCCGTCACCAATGCCACCGCAGGTTAGGGCCACGGTGGCCGCCCCGCCGCCCTGGTCGATCAGCTGCAGCAACACACCGACTGCAGTTTGGGCGGGCAGGGCGAGGACAAGAAGATCCACGGGCGCAGCGAGCAGGCCGCTGACGTCGGCCACGCAGGGCAGGCCGAGAAAACGCTCCTTGCCCGGCTTCACGAGCACGAGGTCGCCCGGCGGCAGCCCGTAGTGGCGGAGGTTTTCCAGGATGATGCGCCCGACACTGTCGTCGCGGGTCGATACACCCGCGAGCGCGATGCGCCGTGGCGAGCGCAGCCGGTCGAGGAAACCGGCGGGTGGCGCTACGCGCGGGGCGGGGCGGGGACCCTGCGTGCCGACCGCATCGAGGGGGCGCGGCTCGCCCTTGAGGTCCAGCGCCACCGGGTTCAACTCGAGCAGCACCAAACCCTCGGCCTCGGCCACGGCGGCCAGGTTCCACAGCGACGCCAGGAAGCGCCCGAGGGTCTCGCGGGTCGTGAGCGCGTGCGTGCCGCGCACGCGTCCGAGCCAGATGCGACCGAGCAGGTGGTGTTCAAGCTCCGCCAGCGCCTGTTCCGGGCGCGTGAACGCGAGCGGCCAGCGCAACGGCGGGGCGAGTTCGGCGAGCGCATTGGCCTGCACGCCGCCAAAGCCGAAGAGCAGGGTCCAGCCGGCTTCGCCATGCGCCAGCGACACGAAACCTTCGGATGGCAGATGAGGGCAGGCCGCCACGTCGATTTGCTCGCAGACCAGGCCGTCGAGCCAGCGATGGCCGCCGGACTCCAGCCGCTGCCGCATCATCCGCACTTCGTTGACCACGCTCTGCTTCTCAAACGGGAGGAAATGCACGGCGCCGAGCTCCGACTTGTGCCAGACATTGTCGCCGAGTCCCTTAACGACCACGGGCTCGCCCGTCTCGAACGGCAGCGGGCCGTCGGCCTTGGCGTGCCGCGGGGGATTGAGCCCGGCGCGCTCGAGGAGGTGATAGGCTTCCGCTTCGTCGACGAAGGCGGTCGGGCTCATGCGGAGTGGACTTGGAGGCGGGGCGCCCTCACCCCGTGGGTTGCAGTCATCAGGGCCCGCGCCTCGCGGGGTGAGGGCACCCCGCCGCCATGAAGGCTGAAGCGGTGATCGATGCCCAGGTTCATGCGAGCGTCGCGGCGCCGGCCTTCTGCCCCGCGGCAAAGGCGGCTTCATTCAGGGGGAGGAGGGCGGCCTTGTCCTTCATGACATGGCGCAGCGTCCGCAGGATGGCGTCGGCCGGGAGGATGTCCGCTGCCGCTTGGAGCACACCGAGCGCGACGATGTTCTTGACCATGGGCCGGCCGAGTTCCGCGGCGAGCTGGGTCAACGGCACCGGCAGCACCTGGCGGCCGGCGGGCAGCGGGCCCGGCTCGAGCACGACCGTGCTGTCGTAGACGATCAAACCGCCCTCGGGTACGGAACCCGCGAACTTCGCCAGGCTCGGCGCGTTGAAGGCGACCAGGATGTCGGGTTGCGGGGCAGCGGGATTGAGCACCTCATCGGCGGCAAGGTGGACATCGGCGTACGACGTGCCGCCGCGGCTCTCGGGACCGTAACTGGGGATGTCGGTCGCATCGTAGCCCAGCTCGATCGCGGCGCGCGTGAGCAGGAGCGCGGCGGTCTGGGCGCCGTCGCCACCGGCCCCGGCGAACTTGAGCGCGAGATCGCGCTGGCCGAAATGCGCGGGCCAGGCCGCGGGTGTCCGCGAACCCTCGGCCGGATCGGCGCCGCAGTAGCCGAGAATTTCCTCGGGTTCGAAGCGCGGTGCGCCGGGCTGGAACCACGGCTCGACCGTGACGTCCTTCTTCACGCCCAGCGGGAACACGGGTTCCATCTGCTCCTTCACCCACTTTTCGGCCTCGGTCGGCGTCAGCTTCAGATGCGTCGGGCACTCGCTGAGCACCTCGATGAAGGCGTAGCCGCGGCCCTCCTGCTGCAGCTGCAAGCCCTTGCGAATGGCCTTGCGCGCGCGGACGCGCTGCCGGGCGTCGTAGAGCGCGACGCGCTCGACGTACACGGGGCCGTCGAGCGACGCGATCAGCTCGGCCATCTTCAGCGGCTGGCCCATCGCCGGCTTGCGGCCGTCCGGGCTGGTGGCGGTTTTCTGGCCCATCAGCGACGTCGGCGCGAGCTGGCCGCCGGTCATGCCGTAGATCGCGTTGTTGATGAAGACGACGGTGAGCGGCAGGCCCATCTGGGCGATCGAGATCGTCTCGGCGAGGCCGATGGACGCGAGGTCGCCGTCGCCCTGGTAGCTGATGACGATCGACGCGGGGTTCGCGAGCTTGTGGCCGAGGGCCACCGCCGGCGCCCGGCCATGCGCGGCCTGCGTGTTGCCGGTGTCGAAATAGTAGTGGGCGAAGACCGCGCAGCCGACCGGGCTCACCAGGACGGTCCGGTCCTGCAGGCCGAGTTCCTCGATGACCTCGGCGAGGTCGCGGTGCACGACGCCATGGCCGCAGCCGGCGCAATAGTGCGTGCTGTGGCCCTTGAGGCCTTCGCCGTGGGCGTGACGGAGAAAATTCGAATAGAAGACGCTCATGACAGCACCCCCGCGATCTCCCGGATGGCATCGAAGACCTCATCCTGCGAGGGCAGGACGCCGCCGTATCGCCGCACCGCGCTGATTGGCGGCGGGGCCACGCCCGCGTGGCTGAGCGCGAGCCGGAGCTCGTCCTCGAGCTGGCCCGGTCCGCCCTCGACCATCACGATGTGTCCGGCCTGCGGCAGCAACCGCCGGAGCGCGTCGATCGGGAACGGCCACAGGGTGATCGGGCGGAACAGGCCGGCCTTGATGCCCTGGGCGCGCGCCGCCTCGATGGCGCCCTTCGCCATGCGCGCCGGCGTGTTGCAGGCCACGACGAGGATGTCGGCGTCGTCGGCGCGATAGGTGTCGGCGCGCTGCTCGAGCTGCGCGATGCAGGCGTACTTCTCGTTGAGCTTGCGGTTGTGCGCCTCGAGGTCGTCCTCGGCGAGCTGGATCGAGCAAATCAGGTTGTGCCGGTGGGCGCGGTCGCCGTGCACGGCCCAGTCGGGCACGCCGGGCTTGCGGAGCTGGGCGGGCAGGCGGACGACGCCGGTCATCTGGCCGAGGTAACCGTCGCCGAGGATCACGACCGGGTTGCGGTAGAGGAAGCTCAGCTCGAAGGCGCGGATCGTGAGGTCGAGCATTTCCTGCGGTGTGCCCGGCGCGAGGACGATCGCGTGGGTGTTGCCGTGGCCGAGGCCGCGGCAGGCGAGCTTGATGTCGGCCTGCTCGGGGGCGACGTTGCCCAGGCCCGGGCCGCCGCGCATGATGTTGACGAACACCCCCGGCACCTCCGCGCCGATCAGGTAGCTTATGCCCTCGAGCATCAGGCTGAAGCCCGGGCCGCTGGTGAAGGTCATGCAGGGCACGCCGGCGCCGCCGGCGCCGTACATCATGTTCACCGCGGCGACTTCGCTTACCGCCTGCACAAAATGCCCGCCGACCTTCGGGAGGATCTTGGCCATCAGCTCCGCGCCCTCGGTGCTCGGGGTGATCGGGTAGCCGAACACGTGCCGGCAGCCCGCCAGCAGCGCGCCGACCGCCGATGCATACGTGCCCTTCAGCACCATCGGTTCGCTGGCCGGCAGGGCGACGAACTCGTCCGGCTGCGGGCCCTCGGAGTGGCTGGCGACGACCTTGGGCCCGAAGAGCTTCGCCGGGTCCTGCAGCTCGAATTCATGGCTTGCCACGGTGCGCTCGGTCTCGGGCCGCAGCCCAAACGGCTCGGGGCATGCCGCCATGCACAGCGCGCAGCCGTTGCAGTCATCGAGGTGCAGCTCGACCGGGACGAGCCCCGTCTCCGGGTTGATCGCCGTGCCGGGCGTGATGCAGCCGCGCGGGCAGGCCTCGATGCAGCGGAGGCAACTCTTGCAATATTCCGGCTGAAGGAAGGGCTTGGGGCGGGAAGGCATGGCGGGGTAGTGGGGTAACCGGACGGTCCGCCCGAAGGCGGACCATCCGGCCCGGGGTGGTTTCGTCGCATGATACCGCCGCGGCGCCGGGCGCACTGTGCATCACTTGGCGGAGGTTGCGCGGATGTTGGAAAACGCATTTACGCCGGACGGAGTAGGCGGTTTGGCACGAGCAGTGCGGAGCAAAATGCGGCTTGTCGCCGGCGCGCCCGGCGGGGATGAAGGCGGGCGCATGTCCACGCCTCAATTTCAATCTTGTGGGAGACTGCCTGCAGGCGATGCGGGGCGTGGGGCCACGCAACCGCGACAGGATCGCCTGCAAGCAGGCTCCCACCTCTCCGGCCAGGTGGGACGATTGCGGGGGAGCGAGAGTCAATGAGTTCCTGGATCTGGCTCATCATCGCCGGGCTGCTCGAGGTGGCTTGGGCCGTCGGGTTGAAGTACGCCCAGGGCTTCACCCGGCCGGTGGCGAGCGTCGCGACCGTGGTCCTGATGCTGGCAAGTTTCTGGTGCCTGGCGCAGGCGGTGCGCGGCCTGCCGCTGGGCACGAGCTACGCCGTCTGGACCGGCATCGGTGCGGTGGGCACGGCGATTGCCGGCATGGTCCTGTTCAAGGAGCCGGCCACCGCGGCGCGCCTCGCGTGCATCGTGCTCATCGTGGCGGGCATCGTCGGACTCAAGCTGGCGGCCAAGGCCTGAGCCGGCGCTGCGGCGACTCCAACGGTGGAGCCCGCACTCCATGCCGGCTGATTTTGCGTGGGGTGACCGCCTTAAGGTCCATGGTATGTCAGGCGAGCCTAGTGGAGGGTCGGTCTCCTGACCGACCGTGGCCGGCCGGGAGGCCGGCCCTCCATCAGTCCAAATCCAGGCCCCAAGTCGAATGCGCGGCCTTGCATCCTAGACCATCGCTCCGTGCGGGCTGCATGCCCGCCTGCGGGAGGCGGGACGCCCTCGTCCCGCGGGTTGTTTTCGCGCTGGGGCCTCGCGGGGTGAGGGCACCCCGCCTCCAATGGTGGCCGCGGCACGGAGCGCGGGTTCCACCGTCACTGGCACGAGCCCGCCTGTGTTGAGGTTAGGACAGATTCGGCGAAACAAAGGCTGGCGCGGGCCGTCGCGGCGCCGCTAGCCTGCGCGCGCATGTCCACCCCTGCCGTTGCCCCCGCGGCCGCTGCCCTGACGCCGACGCGCGCCCGTTACTGGGTCATCGTGTTCGCCGTCTCGCTGGCGGTGATCCAGTACATCGACCGCGTCTGCATCTCGCAGGCGATGCCGACGATCGGCGGCGAGATGGGGCTGACGGACGCGCAGAAGGGGGCGATCTTCTCGGCCTTCACGCTGGCGTATGCCCTGTTCGAGATCCCGACCGGCTGGCTGGGCGACAAGATCGGCGCGCGCAGCGTGCTGTTGCGCGTGGTGCTGTGGTGGTCGTTCTTCACCGCGGCCACGGGCTGGGCGTGGAGCTATGGGTCGATGCTTGTGACCCGGTTTCTGTTCGGGGCGGGCGAGGCCGGCTGCTTTCCGAACCTAACCAAGGCGCTCGGCGCCTGGCTGCCGAAGGTCGACCGCACCCGCGCACAGGCGCTGATGTGGATGGGCGCCCGCTGGGGCGGGGCCTCGGCGCCGCTGCTGGTGGTGGCGGTGATGAACTTCGTGAGCTGGCGGTCGGCATTCCTGCTTTTTGCGCTGCTCGGCGTCGCCTGGGCCATCGCGTTCCACCTGTGGTTCCGCGACAACCCGCGCGACCACCGTTCCGTCAACGCGGCCGAGCTGGCGCTGTTGAAGGAGAACGAGGACACCATCAGCGGCCACGGCGACGTGCCGTGGGGCGAACTGGTGACCCGGCCGACGATGTGGCTGTTGTGGGGCCAGTATTTCTTCCTGAGCTACGGCTGGTACTTCTTCGTGACGTGGCTGCCGACGTACCTGAAGGACGTGCGCGGCCTGGAGATCAAGTCGAACGCCGTGATGCACTGGCTGGCGCGCGTGCTCGAGGGCACGTGCAGCGAGGACCTGACCCTGAAGATCCTCGCCGGCGCGCTCGCCGGCACGCCGCTGCTCTTCGGCGGCTTCGGCTCGATCCTGGCCGGCGGCATCTCGAGCCGCCTGATCAAGCGCGGCGTCAGCGTGACGGTGGTGCGGCGAACCTTTGGATTCATCGGCATCGCCGGGGCCGCGGCGCTTCTGATGGCCTCGTTTCAGATCAAGGACGCCCTGCTCGCCATGCTGGCAATGGGGATGGCTGGCTTCTTCAACGACCTGACGCTGCCGGGCAGCTGGGCCACCTGCATGGATGTCGGCGGCAAATATTCCGGGACGGTCTCGGGCAGCATGAACATGCTGGGCAATTTCGGCGGCATGGCCGGACCGCTGGTGGTGGGATGGGTACTGACGCTGACCCACCGCGACTGGCACGCCGTTTTCCTCGTCACGAGCGCCATCTATTCGCTCGGGGCCCTGTGCTGGCTTTTCATCGACCCGGTCACGCCGCTGGAGAAGAGGGCCGGGGATTGATTTTCGCGGCGAACCCGGGCTGAATGCGGCGATGCAACTGGTCCGCACCCTTCTCGCCGTGGTGATGGCCGCCGGGCTGGTCGCGGCCGCGGTGGCGGCGGACGCGCCCAAGCGCGCCAAGCCGGCCCCGGGCCCGACGATCGCGAAGCTCGGCTGGCTCGCGGGAAAATGGCGGATGGAAGTCCAGGGCCGCATCGTCGACGAGGAATGGATGGCGCCGGCCGCCGGCGTGATGCTGGGCATGGCGCGGACGGTGGTGCGCGGGAAGGAAACCGAGCACGAGTTCATGCAGGTGCGCGAAGGCCCCGGCGGCGCGCTTTTCTTCGTTGCGCAGCCCTCGGGCCAGAAGGAGGCGGCGTTCCAGGTGAAGGCGCTGACGGACACGGGGGTTGTCTTCGAGAACACCGAGCACGATTTTCCGCAGCGCATCAGCTACACCCATCGCGCGGATGACACCATCCTGGCGGCGATCGAGGGCGTGGGGCCCGATGGCCAGGCGAAGCGCGTCGAAGTTTCCTACCGGAGAATCAACCCATGAAAACCAAACCACGCGTCACCGGCATCGGCGGCATCTTCATGCGGGCGAAGAGCCCGAAAGTACTGGCGGCCTGGTACCGCCGGCACCTCGGCCTGCCGGTCGACGACCAATGGTTCGGGTGCTCGTTCGACTGGCGCGACGCAAAGAAGCCGCAAAGGAAGGGCTGCACAGCCTGGAGCCTGTTCGCCTCGGACACGAAGTACCTCGGGTCGCCGCGCCAGGGGCACATGGTCAATTACCGCGTGGCCAACCTGAAGAAGGTCATCGCGGCTTTGAAGAAGGAGCGCGTGTGGATCGATCCCAAGGGCATCGAGAAATCCGACTTCGGCAAATTCGCCTGGATCAAGGACGGGGAGGGCAACCGCATCGAGCTCTGGGAGCCGCCGAAGGGGATGTGACCAATCCGCCAATCCAACCACCGATCACACGGAGGCCACGGATGGATGAACTGCAGGAGCGGCATTACGCCGCGATCCATCCGAAATAGCTGCCGGGTTCGCCGGGCCATTGACTTGGCGAAGGCTGCTCGCGCGACGCGCCCATGATACCGGATGGCGGGATGGCGATGCCATGAAATCGCCTGCGAGCAGGCGCCCACTGGAGAAGAGACTCGGAAATCGAGGCCGCCCTAGGCGCAGCTCAGGACCGCGTAGGACTTCTTCCCCTTGCGCAGGAGGAGGAACTTGCCGAACAGCAGGTCGGCGGTCGTGACCGCGCGGGTGAAGTCGACGCGGACATTGTTGAGGTACGCGCCGCCGGACTCGAGTGACTTGCGGGCGGCGCCTTTCGACGGCTCGAGCCCGGCGTGGACAATCAGGTCGGCGATCGGCGAGCCGGCGCCTTCCAGTTTCACGCGTTCGAGATCCTTGGTGGGCACCTCGCCGACGACGTCGTTGAACACGGCCTCGCTGACGCCCTCGAGCGAGCCGCCAAAGAGGATCTCGCTGGCCTTGAGCGCGGCGGCGACGGCAGCGTCGCCATGGACGAGGGTGGTCATTTCCCTGGCCAGGGCCTTTTGCGCGGCGCGAGCACCGGGATTGGCCTTGAGCTCCGTTTCGAGCGCGCCGATTTCGTCGCGGGTGAGGAACGTGAGGGTCTTGAGGAGCTTGATGACGTCGGCGTCGTCCGCGTTGACGAAAAACTGGTAGAAGCGGTACGGGCTCGTCTTTTTCGGGTCGAGCCAGACGGTGCCGTTGGCGGTCTTGCCGTACTTGGAACCGTCGGCCTTGGTCAGGAGCGGAAACACGAGGCCCCAGGCGCTGGCGCCGAGTTTCTTGCGGATCAGCTCGGTGCCGACGGTGATGTTGCCCCACTGGTCGGTGGCGCCGACCTGCAACTCGCAGTGGAAGGTCTCGCGCAGGTGCAGGAAATCGAAGCCCTGGAGCAGCATGTAGCTGAACTCGGTGAAGCTGATGCCGGTGCTCCGGTCCTCCATGCGCGAACGGACCGAATCCTTCGCGACCATCGAATTCACCGTGATGTGCTTGCCGATGTCGCGGAGGAACTCGAGGAAGCGGACCTCGCCCGTCCAGTCGTAGTTGTTGACCACGCGCGCCGGGTTCTTCGCGCCGGTGAAGTCGAGGAACCGCGCCAGCTGCGGCTTGATGGCGGCAAGGTTGTGCTCGAGCTGGGCGGGCGTCTGCAGGTTGCGTTCGTCGGACTTGCCCGAGGGATCGCCGACCATGCCCGTGGCGCCGCCGGCCAGCGCAATGGGATGATGGCCGTGCAGCTGGAAGCGCCGCAGCGCGAACAGCGGCACGAGGTTGCCCACATGCAGGCTGTCGGCGGTCGGGTCGAACCCGCAGTACAGCGTGATCGGTCCCTCCGCCAGGCGGCGGGCCAGGCCGTCGCGATCGGTGCAGTCGGCGAGGAGCCCGCGCCATTCGAGTTCTTCCAGGATCGTCATGAACAGGGGCTGGTTATTGGCGGCGGCCCGCGCCGGTGCAAGCGTGCAGTGGGGAGAGGCGACGCGGCTTTCCAGCCTCGGTTTCCCGGGGGAGGCGGGGTGCCCTCAAACCGCCAAAATCACTTCGAGACATGCCTCGCGGGGTGAGGGCACCCCGCCTCCACGAAGGGGCAGAACTTATGGACCGCCGGTCGAAATTAGAAAGAAGGATGATAATCCGCGCCATCTAGCCAACCCGCCTGAAATGGGTTGCCGCGGCTGTTCCAGCGGCTCTAGTTATCCGCTCCCACGCGGCATATCCCGCCGCCTCAACCCACTCCACCAACCCATCCACACCCATGCCCCTCGCCGTCGGAACCAAAGCCCCCGATTTCACCCTGAAGACCAAGGCCGCTGACGGCCTGAAGGACGTCAAGCTGGCGGATTTCGCCGGCAAGAAGGTCGTGCTGCTCTTCTTCCCGCTGGCCTACACCGGCGTGTGCACGCAGGAGATGTGCGACCAGACGGCCGGCCTCGGCGAGTACGAGAAGCTCGGCGCCACGGTGCTCGCCATCAGCGTCGACAGCCCGTTTGCCCAGGAGGCGTGGGCCAAGGCCAACAAGATCGGCGTCACGCTCCTGTCCGACCTGAACAAGACTGTGATCAAGGCCTACGACGTGGTCTTCCCGATGCTCGCTGGGGTGGGGGACACGGCCGCGCGGGCCGCGTTCGTCATCGGCAAGGACGGCAAGATCAAGTACGCCGAGCAGACCCCGACGCCGAAGGACCTGCCGAATTTCGCGGCAATCAAGGCCGCGCTGGCGGGCTGACGCCCGCCAGAAGGTGGCAAGGAACAAGGATCAAGTACCAAGGCCTCGTTCTTCCGGTGCTTCGAAACCTGCCCCTTGTTACCTGACACCTGTTACTTTGATTCATTCATGAGCACCCTCCCGAACCCGTTCAACACCCTCCAGACCTTCGAGGGCGGCAAGCAGTTCTATTCGCTGCCCGCGCTGGCGAAGACCTTTCCCGGCGTCGCCCGCCTGCCGGTCAGCCTCCGGCTCGTCCTCGAGTCCGTCCTGCGCAATTGCGATGGCAAACGCGTGCTGGAGGCCAATGTCCGGGAACTCGCTGCGTGGAAGCCGGTCGAGCCGCGCACCGCGGAGATTCCCTTCGTGGTCGCGCGCATCGTGCTGCAGGACTTCACCGGCGTGCCGCTGCTGGTCGACCTGGCCGCGATGCGCTCGGCGGTCGCCAAGCTCGGAAAGAACCCGAAGATCATCGAGCCGCTGGTGCCCGTCGACCTCGTGGTTGACCACTCGGTCCAGGTGGACTTCGCGGGGTCGGCCGAGGCGATGCAGCGCAACCTGGAGCTCGAGTTCACCCGGAATCGCGAGCGGTACCAGTTCCTGAAATGGGGCATGCAGGCCTTCGACACCTTCAAGGTGGTCCCGCCCGGCATCGGCATCGTCCACCAGGTCAACCTCGAGTACCTCGCCAAGGGCGTGCTGACGCAGGGGAGCGGGGAGCCGGGAGCCGTCTACTACCCGGACACGCTCGTCGGCACCGATTCGCACACGACGATGATCAACGGCCTCGGCATCGTGGGCTGGGGCGTCGGCGGCATCGAGGCGGAGGCCGGCATGCTCGGCCAGCCGGTGTATTTCCTGACGCCCGACGTCGTCGGCGTGTACCTCACCGGCGCGCTGCGCGAGGGCGTCACCGCCACCGACCTGGCGCTGACCGTCACGCAGCTCATGCGGAAGACGAAGGTCGTGGGCAAGTTCGTCGAGTTCTTCGGCCCGGGCGCCGCCGCGCTGCCGGTCGTCGACCGCGCGACCATCGCCAACATGGCGCCCGAGTACGGGGCCACGATGGGCTTCTTCCCGATCGACGCCGAATGCGTGAACTATCTTCGCGCCACCGGCCGCGACGACCGGCACGTGGCCACGTACGAGGCCTATTACCAGGCGCAGGGACTGTGGGGCATTCCGCAGAAGGGCGACATCGACTACTCGCAAGTGGTCGAGCTCGACCTCGGCAGCGTGGTGCCGAGCGTCGCCGGCCCGAAGCGGCCGCAGGACCGGATCGAGCTGGGTAACCTCCGGCGCGAGTTCTTCCAGGCGGTCCAGCGCCCCGTCACCGAGAACGGCTTCGGCAAGACGCGCGCCGCTTTCGCCAAGGCGGTGAAGATCGAGACCGCGGCGAAGAAGAAGGCCCGGATCGGCACCGGCTCGGTCGTCATCGCGGCGATCACGAGCTGCACCAACACCTCGAACCCCAGCGTCATGCTGGCCGCCGGGCTGCTGGCCAGGAAGGCGGTCGAGAAGGGCCTGAAGGTCAACCCGGCCGTGAAGGCCTCCCTGGCGCCCGGCTCGCGCGTCGTCACCGATTACCTGAAGAAGACCGGCCTGCAGCCCTACCTCAACAAGCTGCGGTTCAACACGGTCGGCTACGGCTGCACCACGTGCATCGGCAACTCCGGCCCGCTCGACCCGGCGATCGAGGACGCCGTGGTGAAGAACGACCTGATCACCGCCTCCGTGCTCTCCGGCAACCGCAACTTCGAGGCGCGCGTCCACCAGAACGTGAAGTCGAACTTCCTGATGTCGCCGCCGCTCGTCGTGGCCTTCGCGCTGGCGGGCCGGGTCGACATCGACCTGAGCTGCGAGCCGCTCGGCACGGACAAGGCCGGGGCGCCGGTCTACCTCGCCGATCTCTGGCCGACGCTGGCCGAGATCCGCGACGCGATGCAGGCGGCGCTCAAGCCGGCCGTCTTCCGCAAGCTCTACAAGGACTTCGCCGCGCAGAACCCGAAGTGGAACGAGATTCCCTCGACCACGGGCAACGTCTACGCCTTCGAGGCGAAGTCCACCTACATCCAGGAACCGCCGTTCTTCACGAACTTCAGCCTGCAGCCCGGCGCGATCGCGGAGATCAAGGGCGCCCGCGCGCTCGGCATCTTCGGCGACTCCGTGACTACCGACCACATCTCGCCGGCGGGGGCGATCAAGAAGACCTCGCCCGGCGGCCAGTACCTCCTGCAGAACGGCGTGGCCTTCGAGGACTTCAACTCCTACGGCTCCCGGCGCGGCAACGACCGCGTGATGACGCGCGGCACGTTTGCCAACGTGCGGATCAAGAACCTCATGCTCGGCGGCGAGGAGGGCGGCAACACCCTCGGGCCGGACGGCAAGAAGACCTCGATCTTCGATGCCGCCATGGCCTGGCAGGCGCAGGGCGTGCCGTTGATCGTCATCGCCGGGCAGGAATACGGCACGGGTTCGTCCCGCGACTGGGCCGCCAAGGGCACCAACCTGCTTGGCGTGAAGGTGGTCGTGGCGCAGAGCTTCGAGCGCATCCACCGCTCCAACCTCGTCGGCATGGGCGTGCTGCCGCTCCAGTTCAGGGAAGGCACGACGGCGCAGACGCTGAAGCTCGACGGTTCCGAGACCTACGACGTGGTGGGGCTGGGGGCCGCGGTCCGGCCGCAGCAGGACCTGACCCTGCGGATCACGCGGCGCGACGGCTCCGCGGAGAACGTGCCGGTACGCTGCCGCATCGACACGCCGATCGAGATCGAATACTACCAACACGGCGGCATCCTGCCGTACGTCCTGCGCCAAATCGTGACGAAGAGCTGATTGACACCGACGCCCGCCCCCGTGTCATCCTGAGCACGGCGAAGGATCCATCACCGCCCGCGCAGACGACCATCATGCTGGATTCTTCCCTTCGTTCAGAATGACCATACCGGGGGCCCAGGGGCACCCGATTTCCTCCATGCCGGACCAAGCCACCCCGACGTTTCTCGTCGACGCCTACGCCGACCCGGTGCTCGTGCGCATCGAGGGCCGCGCGGCGTTCACGAATTGCGGCAGCCTGAAGGATTTCTTCGCCGAGATGATCCGCCAGGGGAAGCGCCGCTTCGCCGTCGACTTCCAGCGTTGCACCAGCATGGACAGCACCTTCCTCGGCGTGCTGGCCGGGGCGGCGCTCGAACTGCGACGGCAGACCCCGATGGGATCGCTGACGCTGGCGCGGGTGGGGGAGCGCAACCTCGAGCTGATCCGCAACCTCGGCCTGCACCGGCTGGCCACGGTCGACGCCGGGGGCGCCCCGCTCAATTTCACCGGAGGGCCGCAGGCGCTCGACACCAAGGCAAAGACCGAGATCGAGAGCGCCCGCCTCGTGCTCGAGGCGCACGAGAACCTCGTGTCGGCCGACGCCGACAACGCCGCGAAATTCCAGGACGTGCTCGCCTTCCTGCGCAACCGCGTGGAGCTGCGGTGACGGACGGTGGAGGCGGGGTGCCCTCACCCCGCGAGGCGGGTGTGGTTTGAAGCAGGAATCACGGGGTGAGGGCACCCCGCCTCCAGTGGGCAGCCTGAATTGATGCGAGGCGAGCGAACCCGCCCCCAGGGAGCCGGCGATTTCGGCTCGGCATTTCCGCGCGAATTCGGGAACCTGAACCCATGATGTCCTTCCTGCTCGGCGGATTCGTCGGCGCGATCCTGGTGTATGCGCTGTACTGGCGCGCCCAGCGCGAGGCGTCCCGCCTGGAGGAGGAAAAGCAGTCGCTGATGGAGGAGCGGCAGATCGTCCTCAACTACATGCACACGATGGTGGACGCCGTCGGCGAGCGCCTGCCGCGCGAGGAGCTGTTCCAGCGCATCGTGCATGCGGCCATCCTCAGCACGAGCGCGCTCAGCGCGTGCATCTTCGAGAAGGGCGACGACGGCATGATGCGCGGCGTCGCGGTCGAGGGACTGTTCCCGCCGCACCGGCCGATACCCGACACCCAGCGCATGCAGCTCGGCACCCGCGCGAAGTTCATCGAGCAGGTCTTGAAATCGGAATCGTTCCCCGTGGGCGAGGGCCTGGTCGGGCGCGTGGCGGCCACCGGCCGCGGCGAACTGGTCGTGAACGCGGCCGACGACCCGCGCATCGTCAAGCACGCCGACGCCTCGCTGGTGGTGCGGTCGGTCATCGCGGCGCCGATCATGGTCCGGCGGCGGCTCATCGGGGTGCTGTGCGTCTGCAACGCGTCCGACGGGCTGCCGTTCACGGACACGGATTATTCCCTCGTGGAGGCGCTGGCGGAGCAGGCCGGCCTGGCCGTGCACAACGCGGATTTCCTGAACCTGCAGGTCGACAAGCAGAGGATCGACCTCGACCTCTCGCTGGCCAGCGACGTGCAGCGCATGCTCCTGCCGAAGGCGATGCCGGCGGTGCCGGGTCTCGACGTCGACGCGCGCTACATGGCGGCGCAGAAGGTGAGCGGCGACCTGTACGACGTGTTCAAGCTCGGCTACGACCGCGTCGGCGTGGCGGTGGCGGACGTGTCGGGCAAGGGCATGTCGGCCTCGCTGCTCATGGCCATCTGCCGGACGACGCTGCGGCAGATCGCGCCGATGCATGCCTCGCCCGCCCGCGTGCTGGCAGAGCTGAATCGGGCGCTGGCCGGCGACATGCGCGAAGGGATGTACATCACGATGTGCTATGCCGTCGTCGACTCGGGACGCAACGAGGTGACCTTTGCCCGGGCCGGGCACGAGCTGCCGCTGTTGTCGCGGCAGGAGGCGGCGACCGGCGCGTTCGTGAGCGAATACGTCCGCTCCGAGGGCATGCCGGTCGGCCTGGTGCACCCGGGCCTGTTCGAAGGGGCGATTGAGGACAAGACGCTGGAGTTTCTCCCCGGGGCGACGCTGGTGCTTTACACGGACGGTCTCACCGAGGCGCCCAATGAGGAGGACAGGGAATTCGGCGGCGCGCGGCTGGCCGACACGGTGCGCTTCTCGCGCGCCGGCTCGGCCCGGGAGATCAACGATGCGATCCTGGCCGCGGTGGAGAAATTCGCCGGCTCGGCGGAACTGCGGGACGACTACACGCTCCTGACGGTGAAGCGCGTCTGACCGCCCGGTAGGCGGCAAATGCCAGATTCCAAAACGCCAATCGCCAAACAAACGAGCCACCAATCTTGGGGGAATTGTGATTTGTTTGGCGTTTGTGATTTGGGATTTGGCGATAGGACGAAGATTCTGATTGGCCATCGCCGCACCCGTGCTTACGTCTAAAAAGATGTCCGCTTCGCCTACCACGACTCCCGCCTCCCTCCCCGATGCCTCGGGGCATTTCGGCCCGTATGGGGGCGTATACGTGCCGGAGACGCTCATGACGGCCCTGGCGGAGCTGACGGCGGCCTATGAGAAGGCGCGGGTTGACCCGGAATTCCAGGCGGAGCTGCGGCACCACCTGAAGGAGTTCGCCGGCCGGCCGACCGAGCTCTACCTGGCGGAGCGCCTGACGGAGCATTGCGGCGGGGCGAAGATCTATTTCAAGCGCGAGGACCTGTTGCACACCGGCGCGCACAAGATCAACAACGCCCTCGGCCAGGCGCTGCTCGCACGGCGGATGGGCAAGAAGCGGATCATCGCCGAGACCGGCGCGGGCCAGCATGGCGTGGCCACGGCGGCGGTGTGCGCGAAGTTCGGGCTCGAATGCGTCGTGTACATGGGCGCGGTCGACATGGAGCGCCAGGCGTTGAATGTGTTCCGGATGCGGCTGATGGGCGCGCGCGTCGTGGCCGTCGAGGCCGGGCAGAAGACGCTCAAGGACGCGGTCAACGAGGCGATGCGCGACTGGGTGACCAATGTCCGCGGCACGCACTACATCCTCGGCTCGGCGCTCGGGGCGCACCCGTATCCGATGATGGTGCGGGATTTTCACCGCGTGATCGGCCAGGAGTTGCGTGAGCAGCTCATGGCGCGCGAGGGCCGGCTGCCCGACGAGATTGTCGCCTGTGTCGGCGGCGGCAGCAATGCCATCGGGGTCTTCCATGACTTCCTCGCCGAGCCGTCCGTGCGGCTGATCGGCGTCGAGGCCGGCGGGCGCGGCATCCGCCGGGGCGACCACGCGGCGCGTTTCGAGGGCGGCAAGCTCGGTGTCCTGCAGGGCAGCAAGACCTACATCCTGCAGAACCCCGACGGGCAGATCGAGCTGACGCACTCGGTGTCCGCCGGGCTCGACTACGCCGCCATCGGGCCGGAGCACGCCTATTACCGCGACCTGAAGCGGATCGAGTACGCCTACGCGACGGACGACGAGGTGCTCGATGCCTTCCAGCTCTGCTCGCGCCTCGAGGGGATCATCCCGGCGCTCGAGTCGACGCACGCGCTCGTGCACGGGTTGAAGCGGGCCAAGGCCATGCCGCCCGGCCAGATCCTGGTCGTCAACCTGAGCGGCCGGGGCGACAAGGACGTGCAGCAGGTGCAGAAGCTGCTGGCTCAAACAAGTAACAAGTAGCAGGCACCAAATATCAAAACGCGAGCCGTCGGGCCACGGATTCGCAGAGCAAAGGCGATGGCCCGAAATCAGAACGATCTTGTCCAGCGGACCTTCAGGTTCGCCGACCGGGTGAGGGACCTGGTGAACCACGTGCCGCGGACGCTGGCCAATGTCGAGGATGCCAAACAGCTGGTTCGGGCTTCGGGCTCGATTGCAGCCAACTACATCGAGGCGCAGGAAGGACTGAGCCGAAAGGATTTCTTCTACCGGATCAAGGTGTGTCGCAAAGAGGCCCGGGAGTCGGGCCTCTGGCTGCGCCTGCTCCGTTTGGATCCGGATTCAACTCTCGCGGCCGAAGTCGAGAAGTTGGTGGCCGAGGCGAGCGAGTTGAAAAGGATCTTCGCCTCCATCGCGAATCAGGACGATACTTGAACCAACCCAAGATAGCATCCCGAGTCTTGCCACTTGGACCCTGTTACCTGTTACTTCCTTCACCATGAACAGCATGACCGGCTACGGGCGGGCGACCGCCCACCTCGGCAGCCAGGCCGTCACCGTGCAGGTGAGTTCGGTGAACCGCCGGGGCCTCGACCTGACCATGAAGCTGCCGGACGAGTGGCAGGGTTTTGAGCCGGCCGTCAGCGAGGCGGTGCGCGGAGCCGCGGCCCGCGGCAAGGTGCACGTGGCGATCGAAGTCGACGGCGCCGGCACGCCGGGGAGCACCTGGGACGAACGCGAGGTGGCCGGGACGCTCGACAACCTCCGGAAGCTCGCCCAGGCGCGGAAGATTTCCTTCGAACCGACCGCCGAGCTGCTCTGGCAGATCGCCAGTGCACAGCGGGCCGGGACGCGATTGCCGGCCGACGACGCCACCGGGAAGGTCATCCTCAAGGCGCTGCAGGAGGCGCTGCGCGGTTTTTCCGCCATGCGCGCCCGCGAAGGCGAGGCCCTGCTCGTGGACTTCCTCCGGCGGATCGAGAAGCTGCACTCGATCGTCGAGGCCATTGCGCAACGGGCGCCGCGGGTGTCCGGCGCGTATCGCGAACTGCTGATGGCCCGGCTGCGCCAGGCCGGGCTCGAACTCAACGTGGAGGACGAGCGCGTCCTGAAGGAGGTGGCGCTGTTTGCCGACCGCTCCGACGTGAGCGAGGAGATCACGCGCCTGCGGAGCCACCTGGTCCAGTTCAAGGAACTCCTGCGCGGGGATGGCGAAGTGGGCCGCAAGGCGGAGTTCATCCTGCAGGAAGTCGGCCGCGAGATCCACACGATCGGCAGCAAGGCCAATGACCTGTCCATCGCGCAGCAGGTGATCGAATTCAAGAACGAGCTGGAACGCGTGCGGGAGCAGATGGCGAACGTCGAATAACCGCCTGCGGCGGCAAATCTCAAAACACCAGAACTCCAAACGCCAAACAAAGCCTCAGGTTTGAAGCTTATTGGGGATTTGGCGTTTGGGATTTGGCGTTTGGATTGTGGTGCGCCGGCTGGCGCAAAGACCACAGCAAGTACCCGAAGACGCCGATGCAGATGCCGGAATCGGCGACGTTGAAGGTCGGATAGATGTAGCTGCCGAAGTGCAGGTCGATGAAGTCGATCACATGGCCGTGCATGAGGCGGTCGGTCAGGTTGCCGACGATGCCGCCGCAGAGCAGCCCAAGCGCGATCTGGGCGGTTGGCTGCGGGAGCCCGAGCTGGCGGCGCCAGACGAACACGGCGACGAGCGTGCCGGCGGCGAGCAGCGCGAGCAGGGTGCTGGCACCCGAAAACATGCTCCAGGCCGCGCCGGTGTTGCCCACGTGCACGAAATAACAGAAGCCCGGGAAAACCGGGATGCGGGCGCCGGGGCCGTAACTGCCGAGCGGAAGGCGATGGTTGATCCACGCCTTCGTCCATTGGTCCAGGATGAAGACCGCCGCAGCCAGCGCCCAGAACCGCTGGTAGGCGAGCAGGCGTGGGAGCAGTGGGGCGGCGGGGGACAAGCGGGCGGGGCGGCCGGCTATTCGCCGCCGTCGTCTTCGGCGGAAATCTTGGCGCCCTCCTCCTCCCCGGACTCGCCAAACAGGCCGCCGCGCTCGATCGAGCGGTGCGAGTGGCGTTCAACCTCCTTCTTGGCCTCGGTGGAGTAGCGCGTGAACGGAACGGCCAGCAGGCGCTCCTTGGCGATCGGTTTCTGGGTCGATTCGCAGATGCCGTAGGTGCCGTCGTGGATGCGCTTGATGGCGGCTTCGATCTCGGAGAGGGCCTCCTGTTCGCTCGACACCAGGCTGAGCGCAAAGTCGCGGTCAAAGGTGTCGGTGCCCGCGTCGGCCATGTGCTGGCCGTAGCCGGAGAGGTCGCCGGAATCATCCTTGGCGGACTTGAGGAGGGTCTCCTCCGTGTGCTCGCCGAGCTGGTTGAGCACGTGGTTGCGCAGGTCGACGAGGATGCGGTAATAGCGCCGGTATTTCTCGGGCACGTCCTTTTCCTCGACCACGGTCGCGACCTGCTTGCCGCGTTTCGGGTTGAAGCCGAGGATGTCGGCCAGGGACGCGGGCTTCACGTGGTGGGGCTTGGCGGGCTTGTCGACGTGGGCGACGTGGTCGGAAGGCCGGGCCGACGCGGCCGAGCGGCCGTTCTTGCCGGACTTGGCGGCGGTCTCGACCTGCTTCTCGTGCTTTTTCGCAATCTCGCGGACCTCGTCGAGGCTGAAGGAAATGGCCTTGGGCGCCGCCTTGCGCTCGAGGAGCAGCCGCTTGAGGTCGGCGGGGCTGACCGAAGCTTTGGCGCCCTTGGCGGGCGCGGGTGCCGCCGCCTTCTTCGCGGCCGGGGCGGCCGGCTCCGACTTGGACGGGGAAGGCTTCGCCGGCTTCTTCGCGGCGACTTTCTTGGCAGGTTGTTTTTTCTTCGTGGCCATGGAGGGAAACGGGTCAGGAGTTAAGGGCTTGGGCACAGCGAGGGCAAACCTCTCCGTGCTGGCTTGGGGTCATCGCCGGAACGTGCCGCCAGCACCGGGGGCACTGGGGTTGCGGGTCCCGGGTGACGACAAAGGCAACGGCCTCCGGCTGCTCGGGGCTGCCAAAGGTGACATCGGGCTGGGCAATGGCGCTGGCGGGGGCAATGGGCTGAAGATTGACAGTCGAAACGACGAAGAGTTCGGGGATTCGTGCGAGGTGCCGGGCGAGGACCTGGTGCGCCTGGCCCGACGCGGTGACCGTCACGGCCAGGTCGATCGTCTTGCCCCCGTCCTTGCGCAGCGCCTCCATCCTGGCCTGGAGCGCGCTGCGCGCCTGGATCACCAGCCCGATCTCGGCGGCAAGCTCGGCGCTGCGCCAGCCCGCCGGCACGACCGGCCAGTCCTGCAGGTGCACGGAGTCGTCGGCGTATTCCCGGCCGGCGGTGGCGAAGCTCCACGCCTCATCGGCCGTGAAGGTGATGAGCGGCGCCAGCAGCCGGGCGAGGCTGCCGAAAATATGGTGGATCGCGGTCTGGGACGACCGGCGGAGCGGATCGGCGGCGCCGAGCGTGTAGAGGCGGTCCTTGAGGATGTCGTGGTAGGTGGCCGACAAGGTGACCGAGCAAAACTGGTTGCAGAGCTGGTAAACGCGGTGGAATTCGCAGGCTTCGTAGGCCTTGGTGCATTCCTCGATGAGCCCGGCCGCCTGGTGCAGGGCCCAGCGGTCGAGCGCGTCCATCTTCTCCACCGGCACGGCGTCCCGGGCCGGATTGAAGTCGAAGAGATTGGAAAGCTGGAAGCGGAACGTGTTCCGGAAGAGCCGGTAGGTCTCGTTGACGTGCGACAGGATCTCCCGGGAGATCGGGATGTCGTCGCGGAAATTCTGCGAGGCGATCCAGAGGCGGATGACATCCGCGCCGTGCTCGGCGATGTAGGCGTCCGACGTCTGCGGCTTCTCGTAGGTGCTGCTTTTCGAGATCTTGTTGCGTTCCTGGTCGACGATGAAGCCATGGGTCAGGACCGCCTTGTAGGGCGCCGCGCCCGAGGCGATGACGCTGCACCACAGTGATGACTGGAACCAGCCGCGGTGCTGGTCGCTGCCCTCGAGGTAGAGGTCGGCGGGCCAGTGGGTGCCGCCCATGCCGCGCTTGAGCACGGCGGCCTGCGTCGAGCCCGAGTCGATCCAGACATCGAGCGTGTCGCGGCCGCAGGTGAGGCTTTCCGGCGCCGGCCAGCCGGCGGGGAGCTTCACACCCGCGAGGATCTCCGCCGGGGTCGAGTCGTACCAGAAATTGGTGCCCCGGGTGGCGATCTTGTCGGCCACGGCGCGGACCACGGCGGCATCGAGGTAGGGTTTCTTCCGAGCGTCGTAGAAGGCCACGATCGGCACACCCCAGGAACGCTGGCGGCTGATGCACCAATCGGGGCGCGACTCGACAGCGCCGCGGATGCGCGCCTCGCCCCAGGCGGGGATCCAGCCCTGGTGCTCCGCAATCTTCGCGATCTCGGCGAGGGCCGTTTCGCGCACGCCCGGGCGGTCGAGGGAGACGAACCACTGGTCGACGGCGCGGAAGATGATGGGCGTCTTGGAGCGCCAGCAATGCGGGTAGCTGTGGGCGTACTTGGCCTTGGCGAGCAGCGCGCCGGACTCGGCGAGTTTCTTCAGGACGCCGAGATTGGCGGGTGACGGCTTCTTCGTCGCGAGGTCCTCGACGGTCTCGAGCGTCGTCAGCCCGACCAGGTCGGCGGGCATGCGGCCGTCGTCGAGGAAAGTGCCGTCGTCGCCGACCGGGCAGTAGATCTCGAGGCCATACTTCAGGCCGGTCTGGTAGTCCTCGGCGCCGTGGCCCGGCGCCGTGTGGACCGCGCCGGTGCCGCTGTCGGTCGTGACGTAATCAGCGAGCACGACCGGCGCGGCCCGGTCGATGAACGGGTGGCGGGCCTGCAGTCCCTCGAGCTTGGCGCCGGCGAGGGTGAGCACGGTGGCCGGGGCCGGGTCGATCCTGGCCGCGGCCACGACCGAGCCCAGCAGCGCCGAGGCGACGAGGATCCGCTCGCCGCCGAGGTCGGCCACCGCGTATTCGACCTCGGGGTGCAGCGCGATCGCGAGGTTGGCGGGAATGGTCCAGGGCGTGGTCGTCCAGATGACGATCGACAGCGGCTTGTCGGCGGGGAGGCCGAACTTCCTCGCCTGGTCGGGCGGGACCGTGAACTTCACCCAGATGGCGAGCGAGGTGTGGTCCTTGTATTCGATCTCCGCCTCGGCCAGCGCGGTCTCAAACGGGATCGACCAGTACACCGGCTTCTTGCTGCGGTAGATCAGGCCCTTCTCGACGAACGCCGCGAACGTGCGGAGGACGTCGGCCTCGAACTGCGGATCCTTGGTCCGGTAGGGGTGGGCCCAATCGCCGAGGACGCCGAGGCGCTTGAACTGCGTGGTTTGCTGGGCGATCCAGCTTTCGGAGAAGGCGTCGCACCGGGCGCGAAGCTCGGCCGTCGACAGCGTGAGCTTCTTTTCCTGCACCTCGCGCGTGACCTTCTGCTCGATCGGCAGGCCATGGCAGTCCCAGCCCGGGACATACGGCGCGCGGAAGCCGCGCATCGACTTGTAGCGGTTGACGATGTCCTTCAGCGTCTTGTTCAGCGCGGTGCCGATGTGGACGTCGCCGTTGGTGAAGGGCGGGCCGTCGTGCAGGACGAACACCGGGGCGCCTTCGCGACGCCGCTGGATGGCGGCGTAGAGGTTCATTTTCTCCCAATGGGCGACCCGGCCCGGTTCCCGCTGGACCAGATTCGCCCGCATGGGGAAATCGGTCTTGGGCAACAGGAGCGTGTCTTTCAGGTCGGAAGCCATGGGTATAAAGGCGCGGGAGGCTACCCAACCAAAGTGGGTAGTCAAGTGGCGAGACCGCCCGTTGGCGGTCCGCTATTTGGGGCGGAATTCCGTCGCGCGCCGCGCAAGCTTTTCGCCCGCCTTGACGCAGTCCTGAAGCGAGATCCCGTCGCGCACATTGCCGCCGACAAAAAGGCCAGGGTGCGCCAGCTCGAGCTGGTTGATGGCTTCCAGGAATCGTTCGTAGCCCAGCACGTATTGGGGGATCGCCCGCGGCCAGAACGTGTGCTTCACGAAAGCCGGCGGCGTGGTCACGCCCACGAGGTCCTGCAGGTCGCGCGCGATGCGGGCCAGCAATTCGTCCGTCGGCAGCCGCGCCGTGTCGGGCTGCCTCATGCCGCCCGCGAAGACGGTCAGGCCGACGTGCCCTTCGGGCGCCCGGCCGGGGAACAGCGACGAGGAAAAGAGAATGCCGAGCACCGAGCGATGCTCCACCGCCGGCACGAGCCCGCCGAAACCGTCCAGCGGGTGCCCGACCTGCTCGCGCTTGTAGCCGAGGAACAGCGAGGACACCGGCGGCTGCGGGATGCTCTCGAGCAGCGCCAGCGGGCGTTCCGCGAGGCTGCCGAAGGCAAGCTGGGCCAGGGCCGCGGCCGGCACGGCGAGCAGCACCAGGTCGAATTCGCCGGTGTTGGTCTGCCCGGACTGCTTCCAGATCAGGCGGTGCGGCCGGCCGGGGATGATTGTCTCGACCACGGCATTGAGCTCCACGCTGCCCGGGGGCAGCTTCGCCCGCAACGCATCGGGCAGCGCCTGCAAGCCGTCCGGGAACGACACGATCGGCGCGACGCCCGGTTCGCCGCGGGCCTTCTTTTCCTTCGCGTTCTTCATCATGCCGCGGAGCAGCGACCCGTGGAGCCGCTCGGCTTCCCACAACATCGGGAAGGCGTGCTTGACGGACAGCCGGGCCGGATCGCCCGCGTAGATGCCGGCGATGAGCGGGTTGAGGGCGTAGTCGACGAGCTCCTGGGTGAAGTGCGAGCGGACGAACTCGGCGAGGTCGATGTCATTGGCGCGGATGCGCGGGCGGCTGAGCAGTTCGGCGAAGATCGCGCACTTGGTGCGGAAGTTGAAGAGATCCGTCGCGAAGAACGAACCCGGCGCCATGGGCACGGGCATGAACCCGCCGCCGCGGGCGATGAACCGTTTCTTCGCGACCGTGCCGGCCGTCAGGAGCGAGGGTTCGAGCCCGACATCCTGGATGAGCTGGCGCACCTCGTTCGTGCCGAGTTGGAGGGAATTGGGGCCGGCCTCGATGAGATAGCCGTTCTCCCGGATGCTGCGGATGGCTCCGCCGGCCTGCGGGGAGCGCTCGAGCACCTTCACTTTCAGGCCGCGCTCGTGCAGCCGGTAGGCGGCGGTGAGCCCGGTGATGCCGGCCCCGATGATGGCGATGGTTGGCGTGGTGGCAGTCGTCACAGGAGCCATGATAGCGGGAGGACGACCGGGCGGCTGCGCATATCTTGCGAGTTAATGCCCGGGTTCAGCGCCAGCCGGTCACGGTGGCCACCAGCGCCTCCATGCAGTCGAGGCGCGCCTGCGGCATGATGCCGTGCCCGAGGTTGAAGATGTGGCCCTTGGCGCCGCGCATCGACTCGAGCAGCCGCGTGGTCTCGGCGCCCACGATCTCCGGCGTGGTGTTGAGCAGCACGGGGTCGAGGTTGCCCTGGAGGGCGACGTTGCCCGGGACGAGTTTCCGCGCGACGGCCAGGTCGATCGTCCAGTCGACCCCGAGCGCCTTGGCGCCGGTGAAGGCCTGGTCCGTGAGTTGCGACGGCGTGCCCTTCGCGTAGAGGATGATCGGAAACTCCGGTGGCAGCGCCTCGATGATCTCGCGAATCCAGCGCAGGGAGGCCGCCTCGTAGTCCTGGCCCGCGATGGTCCCGCCCCACGAGTCGAAGATCTGGATGGCATCGGCGCCGGCCGCGATCTGCATCTTGAAATAGTCGACCAGCGCGGCGGTGATCTTGGCCATCAGGGCATCGAAGAAGGGCCGGTCCGAGTAGAACACGGCCTTGCTGCGCTCAAATTCCTCGGCGCTGCCACCCTCGAGCATGTAGGTGGCCAGGGTCCACGGCGAGCCGCCGAAGCCCAGCAGCGCGCGCTGGTGTTTCAGGTCCGCGCGCACCCGCCGCAGCGCCTGCCCGACATAGTCGAGGCGCTGCGCGACCCCGGACGGGTCGAGCCGGTCGAGCTGCGCCCGGTCCTCGAGGCGGAACTCCATGGCGATGCCGCCCTCCTCGCGAAAACGATAGCCCTGGCCCATCGCCTCGGGAATGACGAGGATGTCCGAGAAGATGATCGCGGCATCGAGCGCGAACCGGCGCAGCGGCTGCAGCGTCACCTCGGCCGCGAGCTCGGGTGTCCGGACCATCTCGAGGAACGAACTCTTCGCCTTCAGCGCCCGATATTCCGGCAGGTAGCGGCCGGCCTGGCGCATGACCCACAAGGGCGGCCGGTCGAGCGGCTGGCAGGCGAGGGCTTTGAAGAATCGTTCGCGACTGGTCATGTGCCTAGTGGCCACAAAATCGCGCAAAAGGCCACGAAAAGGATGCGGTCATCGTGGTGTATTCCCGGGCCTTTTGGCGGCTATTCCCCCGCCCAATCCCGGGGCGGCAGGAATTCGTCATAAAGGCGCGCTTCCGGCGTGCCGGCCTCCGGTTTCCAGTCGTAGCGCCAGGCGACGAGCGGCGGCAGCGACATCAGGATCGACTCGGTGCGGCCGCCGCTCTGCAGCCCGAAGTGGGTGCCCCGGTCCCAGACGAGATTGAACTCCACGTAGCGGCCGCGCCGGTAGAGCTGGAAGTTCCTCTCCCGCGACCCGTGCGGCGTCTCCCGGCGCCGCTGGACGATGGGCAGGTAGGCCGGCAGGAATGCGTCGCCGACGCTCCGCGTGAAGGCGAAGCTCCGGTCGAAGCCGCCGGCATTGTAGTCGTCGAAAAAAATCCCGCCGATGCCCCGCGGCTCGTTGCGGTGTTTCAGGAAGAAATACTCGTCGCACCAGCGTTTGCATCGCGGGTATAGGCCGGCGCCGAACGGCGCGCAGGCGGCGCGGGCCGTGCGGTGCCAGTGCACGGCATCCTCCTCGAAGCCATAGTAGGGCGTCAGGTCGAAGCCGCCGCCGAACCACCAGACCGGCGCGAAGGCGCCGGTTGGGTCTGGGGCCTGGGATCCGGGATCCGGGGAGCTGGAACCAGCGCAGAAAAAGCGCACGTTCATGTGCGAGGTCGGCACGTACGGGTTCCGCGGGTGGATCACCAGGGAAACGCCGAGGGCGTGGAACGGCCGGCCGGCCAGTTCGGGACGCGAGGCGGTGGCGGAGGGCGGAAGGGCCCGACCCGACACATGCGAGAAGCCGACGCCGGCCTTCTCGAACACGACGCCATCGTCCAGGACCCGCGAGCGCCCGCCGCCGCCTTCGGGCCGCGTCCACTCATCCTCCCGAAAGCGACCGCCATCCTCCGCCGCCAGGCTGGCGCAGATCCGGTCCTGCAGGTCGAGCAGATAGGAACGTACGGCGGAAAGGTCGGGTGGCATGGCGGTGGGTTCGTGCCCATATCGTCGTCGCGAGGGGAGCGGCGCAAGTGTGAAGGGGAAGGGCGCGCGGGCGGTCGCCGCCCCTTGACGAGTTTGCTAGGGTGGTGCGGCTTGACCCCAAGCCGTCGAGCGCATTGAGGTCAACGCCCTCCGCCCCGCATGAATTCCGCCGTCCTCACGACCATCGCCGCCACCGGTTTCACCGTGGCCTTCTTCCACGCGGCGATCCCGACGCACTGGCTGCCGTTCGTGCTGGTGGCGAAGGCCCGCCGATGGAGCCGCGCCAAGACCCTCGCGGTGGCGATGCTGGCCGGCCTCGGCCACGTGGGCCTGACCAGCCTGCTCGGCCTGCTGGTGGCGTGGTTTGGCTTCCAGCTCGATCAGAAGCTCGGTCGCTTCTTTCCCTGGATCACGGCGGGCATCCTGGTCGCGATCGGGCTGTACTATTTCTGGCGCCAGCTGCGCGGCCGCGGCGTGGGCCATCATCACGTCCTCGGCACCCACCATCATCCCTCCGCCACCTGTGGCCACGAGGAGGGAGATCACAGCCATTGGGAGGACGAACTGGCGGGCAGCGAACTTGTCGCCCGCGGGGCCGGCGATGCGGCCGCGATCAGCGGGCTGCTCGTGATGCTGACGCTGTCACCGTGCGAGTTGTTTCTTCCGGTCTACCTGTCGGGGGTGCAGTTCGGCTGGTGGGGCTTTGTCGTCCTGAGCGCGATCCTGGCGGTCGGCACCCTCGGCGGCATGGTGATTTTCACCTCGTTGAGCCTTGTCGGGCTGGAACGCGTCCAATTGCGTCGCTTCGAACGCTACGAAGCCGCGCTGCTCGGCTCGATCTTCACCGGGCTGGCGCTGCTGCTGATGGTGTTCGAGCGCTGAGGCCGGACTTGACGGTGTGACGTCCGGGTCGGCCGGGCGCAAGGCCCGACCTGCTGTGGCGGCGACCTGTGACCGCCGGTTCGTTCGGCGACGCTCATGGAGCGCCGCCACAGACCGGCCGATACGCGCCAATCCGGCCGGTCAGGAGACCGGCCCTCCACCCGCGTGCATCCGTCTCAGTCGAAGTCCTTCTCCGGGTCGTTCGTGAGGCGGTTCTTGTAGATCTCGCCGCCCTTCATCACGAACTCGACGTGTTCGAGCGTCGTGATGTCGGCCAGCGGATCGCCCTTCACGGCGATCAGGTCGGCGTAGAAGCCCGGCGCGAGGCGGCCGACCTTGTCCGACCATCCGAGCAGGTCGGCGGCGGTGACCGTGGCGGACTGGATGGCCTGCATCGGGGTCATGCCCCAGGTGACCATGGTGTGGAACTGCTTTGCGTTCCAGCCGTGGGGATAGACGCCCGCGTCGGTGCCGAACGCCATCTTGCAGCCCGCCTGGAGCGCCTTCCGGAAGTTCTCGCGCTGCGTGCGCCCGACGAGCCGCTCCTTGTCCAGCATCTTCTGGGGGAAACCGAGCCGGCCGTATTCGGCGAGGATGTAGTCGTCGTTGTAGATGTCCATCACCAGCCACGTGCCGTGCTCCTTGGCGAGGGCGATGCCTTCGTCGTCGATGAAGCTGGCGTGCTCGATCGAGGTGACGCCCGCGCGGATGGCCAGCTTGATCCCCTCGGCGCCGTGGGCATGGGCCGCGACGCGCTTGCCCCACAACTTGGCCTCATCGACGGCGACTTTCATCTCCTCGAGCGAATACTGCGGGAGGCCGACCGATTCCTCCTCGGACAGGACACCGGCGGTGGCGAGGATCTTGATGAGATCGGCGCCATACTTGATGTTCTCGCGGATCTTCTTGCGGATCTCGTCGGGCCCGTCGGCGATGCCGTCGATGCTGCCCTCGAAGTGGACATAGGGGGACATGCCGTTGAGGTCGCCGTGGCCGCCGGTGGCGCTGAGCGCGGGGCCGCTGGCGAGCATGCGCGGCCCGGGCAGCTTGCCGGCATTGATGGCGTTCCGCAGGGCGAAATCGACGTAGTTGTCGGCCCCGACATTCCGAATCGTGGTGAAGCCCGCGTTGAGCGTGCGCTTGGCATAGATGTGCGAGGTGGTGGCCTCGTCGATCGGGCTCTTGCGGAACACATCCTCGTAGAAGTTTTCCGGCTGGCTGGTCACGTGCGTGTGGCAGTCGATCAATCCCGGGAGGAGGGTGGCGGCACCCAGGTCGATGGTGGTCACGACGGCGCCGGCCGGCAGCGCCGCGGCGAGACCGGTCACGGGCACGACCGCGCGGACGCGGTCACCGGCGATGACAACGGCCTGGTCGGCGAGGACGGAACCGGCGACGGGATCGACCAGGTGGGCCGCCTTGATGACGGTGATGGCGGGAGCGGGAGTCGCGGCGGGCTCGTCGGCGCGGGCCAAACCGAACAAGGCCGCGGCGAGGAGTGAAAGGGTGGGTGTGCGCATGCGGCGACGTTGCGGATTCGCCGGGGCGGCACAAAGCTAAAGACGCCGGGTCCCATTTGAATCAACCTTGCGACCGGGCGACGGCCGTGTACCTTTGAGTCGAAGACGCATCCCCAACCCCCGCTTCCCATGATCCCCCAACTCCGTCATGCCTGGTGCGCCGCGCTCGGCGCGGTGCTGGTCCTGGCCGGCTGCACCAGCAGCCAGGTGGTCGGCCATCGGGCCGTCGGCCTGCGCGCCGTCGGGCCGGCGTTGACCCTGACCATCGTCGAAAGCTCGCCGAATTTCCACGCCGAGGCGCACGACATGGCCGCGATGCGCGACGACGTGGAGAAGTATCTCTCCAGCCAGGGCCTGGACCGCAGCGGCGACTACTACGTCCGCGTCGACCTCCAGCCGAAGAACCCGGGCGACCCGGCGGAATGGGCGATCGTCAAGCTGACGAACTCGAGCACCTCCACCTACACCCTGCTGGCGGCCAACACCGCGATCGGGCCGGATGATTACTATCCCTTCAGCTTCGCCTACGGCCCGATGTACTACGATTTGTACAATTATTGGGGGCCGGACTTCGGCTATTTCGGGCCGTCCTATGTGAATCCGGCGTTCTACCGGCCGGTGCCGCGACGGCACGATGGCGACCGTGATGACGACCACCGCAGGGGCGACCGCGACCGGGATCGCGATCACAACGCCAATGATCACCCGCGGGGCACGGGCGACCACCAGCCGAACGACCATGCGGGCAATGGGAACGGGCGAAATCACGACCGCGACCATGACGGCCGAAACGATGGCGCCGGCTGGCGGGACCATCGGCCGGACACCTCCAACCGGCCGACCGGCAACGACCGGTCGCATTGGTCGGGCGGCGGCGGCGTTCGTCCCGAACATGCGCCAAGTTCCCCAGGCGGCGGCTACAGCCACGCGGCACCCAGCCAGGGCTATGCGCCGGCCTCCCACGCGCCGAGCCCGGCACCGTCCTATTCAGCGCCCTCCTATTCGCCACCTCCGGCACCCGCACCGGCGGCATCTGCGCCGGCCCGGAGCGATCCCGGCCCGACGCGCAGCGATCGCAACCAGGAGCGTTGAGGTCCGTTAGGGAATTCGTAGCCACGCTGTCGCCTTGCGCCAGTGCGGCCACGGCTTTCTTCAATTTGCCGTAATCCGGAGACGCCTTTCTGTCGGCGCCTTCAGCCCTAGGGCTGGGCTGATCGGGATTTGTAGAGCGCGACCAGCGCTGCGCCGATGGCTTGCGACAGTTCGCCGAGCGTGGCCGGCACGACCTGCAGTTTCTGGCGTTGCTGCGGCCAAAGATAGGGCGCCGCGGACTCGCGAATGATGCGGAGATAACGCTCGCGAAATTCCGGCTTGGTGGCCTCCGGGTCGATCAGGCCGCCGCCGATCACGACGAATTCGGTGTCCACCGCCATCAAGAGCGAGGCCAGGTGCAGCCCGAGCGCGCGGGCCTGGAAATCGAAGATCTCGACGGCCAGCGGATCGTCCTTCTGCGCCAGCGTGCGCAGCGAAAGGACCTTTTCCTTCACCGGCGCCGGGGAGGTGGCGAGCGGATGCGCGGGGTGCCGGCGAATCATCTCGTCGAGCAGCTGCGGCAGGCCGGAGATGGTCGTGTAGGCCTCGATGCAGCCCCAGTCGCGGCCGCAACCGCACTTGAACGGGCGGATGTTGCCGAGCAGGTGCAGCGGGGCGGGGATGTGCCCGCCTTCCATGCCATTCAGCGTGTCGCCATCGAGCGGCAGGCCGTTGGCGTCGACATAGGCGACGCCGAGGCCGGAGCCCGGTGCGAGCATGAGGACGCTGGCGCGCTTGTCGCCGCGCACGCGTTTCGCCTCCGCCACGCCGCCGTAGTTGCCGTCGTTGCCGGTGACGAGGGGAATGGGCCGGCCGGCGGCGGCGGCGAGGGCCCGGCTGTAGTCGGTGTGAAAGTCCCAATGTTCGAAACTCGGCGGCAGGTTCGCGGCGCGGCCGAGGACGCCGTAGCGTTCGTAGGGTCCCGGGATCGCGAGGCCGACGCCCCGCACCTGTTCCCACTGGAGCTGGTTCTCGGCGAGGAACCCGTTCACGCCCTCGACCCAGCCGCGCACGACGGCGGCGG
Source organism: Lacunisphaera sp. (assembly GCA_035545835.1). Taxonomy (GTDB): domain Bacteria; phylum Verrucomicrobiota; class Verrucomicrobiia; order Opitutales; family Opitutaceae; genus Lacunisphaera. The sequence continues at coordinate 40,405 of DASZXO010000014.1, read as the reverse complement.
TGCCCGCGGCGGAGTTCGTCGAACTCTGGCGGAGGCGGTGCGAGATGATGGAACCATCGGCCCAGACGCCGCCGGTCTTGGAGGTGGTGGCGCCGCTATCGGTGCCAATGAAGATGCCTTGTTGCGACATGGTGGAGGAGGAGGGCGAAAGCCGGCGCCGATTCGAAGGGACGGGCGCCGGTCGGCGCAATGGCAATCATGCGCGGCTAGCGCAGCCGCTCGCGTTTGTTCCGGCGGCGCCTTTTGGGGGCCGGCACCACGCCGAGGCGTGGATCGCGGGAGCGCGCGAGCGCCACCAGCTGCGGCGCGACGCGGTCGAAGGCGTCGGTGTTCCCGGAGAGGTAAAGCCACTTGGGCAGGATCCGGTGCGGAACCAGCGCCGGGAAGTCCGCCTGCAGGGCGCCGTGGCGGGCCTGGTCGGTGCAGACCAGCAGGCCGTCCCAGGGCTCCTCGCCGGCGGAAAAGCAGAGCATCAGCTTGCCATCGAGATAGACGGCCTTGGCGCCGAACATCGAGCGGAGCACGAAGGCGGGATCGCGCTCGAGGGGCTCCCACAGCCACTGGTGCGGATGCACGGGCCGGGCGCGGAACCGGGTGTCGTCAGGGGAGCGGGTCATGGCGGATGGTGCCGTCGAAACGCGGTTCAGAAAAGACGTCGTCCGGCGACGCAACTGTCCATCAACCGGGCCAGCCGGCGCAGCTTGGTCTCGTCCTGCCGCGCGTCGGTCACCCAGTGGATGGCGGTGCGCTGGTAGCCCGGCGGCAGCTGGCGCCAGGCGCGCCAGGCGGCGGCGTGGCGACGGAACCGCGCCGTGAGTTCAGGGGGAAACTCCTGCGCGCGATCCGCGAAGGAGTAGGCGGGGACCTTCGACCGCAGGTGAGCCTGGAAGGCCGCGAGCCCGGCCGGGCTCATCCGACCGGCCGCGATGAGGCGTCGCGCATGGCCGACGTTCACCTGGCTCCACTTGCTTCCTGGCCGGCGCGGCGTGATGCGATGCGTGTAGCGTTCGTCATCGACCCGCTGTTTGAGCCCGTCGATCCAGCCGAAGCAAAGCAGCTCGTCCACCGCCTCGGAGTAGGTCAGGCCGCCCCGGCCGGAGCCGACCTTGTGGAAGCCGACGAGCAGCTCGCGCGCAGTCGCGTGGTTGGCCTCGAGCCAGTGGCGGAATTCGGCGGCGGAGGTGAAGTAGCGCGCGCGACTCATGTTGCGACCCGGGCAGGATTGGCGGTTCACGCGCGAAGCCAAGCGAGGAAGCGCGGGCTGGGGCGGCGACTAGCCCGGGGTTGCCGCCGTGCGAATGACCCCGGTCGCCACCAGCCCGTCACCGCACCTGCTCGAGCGGGAGCTCGTGGAGGCGGAGGTCGGGATTTTTCTCGAGGAAATAGCGCGTCGACCACTCGTTGGGGAACAGGACCACGGGCTGCTCGAACTTGTCGGTGCCGAAGCTGACCCCGCTGGCGACCACGAGCTTGGTGTAGTCGAACGAACCCTTGTTGAGCGCGATCGGCGTCCCGTCGGCGCGTGCCAGCCAGCGCAGCACGCTCCACGGCGCGGGCGTGAGCCGGGACTCGGCGCCGTATTCGCTCTGGAGCCGCCACTGCACGACCTCGAACTGCAGTGGGCCGACGGCGGCGAGCAGCGTGGCGCCGGGCGGGGCGTTCTTGGCGGTGAACGACTGGACCACGCCTTCCTGCAGGAGCTGCTCGAGGCCGGCGCGATATTTCTTCGCGTCGCCGGTGTTGGGGTTCGAGATGTAGGTGAAGACCTCCGAGGCGAAGCGCGGGATCTCGTCGTAGGCGATGCTGCGGTCGGTGGTGAGCGTGTCGCCGATGCCGAATGCATCGTGGCCGACCAGGCCGACCACGTCGCCGGGCCAGGCCTCGTCAACGGTCTCGCGCTCCTGGCCGAAGAGCTTGTGGGAGGATGAAAGCCGCACCTGTTTGCCCGTGCGCTGGTGGGTGACGACCATGTCGCGCTCGAACTTGCCCGAGCACACCCGCAGGAACGCGATGCGGTCGCGGTGCTTCGGGTCCATGTTGGCCTGGATCTTGAAAATGAAGCCGGAGAATTTCGGGTCGTCGACCGGCACGACGCGCGCGGTGGTCGGCGCCGGGGCGCCGGGCACGGCCAGGCTGACGGACTTCCGCGGCGCCGGCGGCACGGAGTCGTGGAGAAAGCCGTTCAGGAGAAGCTCGATGCCGAAATTGTTCACCGCGGAGCCGAAATACACGGGCGTCTGCCGGCCGCCCTGGACGGCGGCTAGGTCGTAGGGGTGTCCCGCGCCGTCGAGCATCTCGAGCTGCTCCTTCACCTCGTGGTAGGTGTGGTCGTCGAGCCGGTCGCGCACCACCGGGTCTTCCAGCGAGGCGACGCTGACCGGCGCCTGGTATTTGCCGCCGGGAACGCGCTCGAACAGGTGGACCTGGCGCGTGCGGCGGTCGAAGACGCCCTTGAACGTCGGCCCGTTGCCGAGCGGCCAGATGACCGGCGAGGACTGGAGCCCGAGGACGTTCTCGAGCTCGTCGAGCAGGTCGATCGGGTTGCGGATCGGCCGGTCGCACTTGTTCATGAACGTGAAGATTGGCACGCCGCGGCGCCGGCACACCTCGAAGAGCTTGCGCGTCTGCGCCTCGACGCCCTTGGCGGCATCGATGACCATCAGCGCGGCGTCGACCGCCGTAAGCACGCGGTAGGTGTCCTCCGAGAAATCCTTGTGGCCGGGCGTGTCGAGGAGGTTGACCGCGCAGCCGGCGAAATCGAACTGGAGGACGGTCGAGCTGATGGAGATGCCGCGCTGCTTCTCGAGTTCCATCCAGTCCGATGTCGTGGCCCGCTGGTTCTTCCGGTCCTTGACGGCGCCGGCGAGATGGATGGCGTTCCCATACAGCAGGAATTTCTCGGTCAAGGTCGTCTTGCCCGCGTCGGGGTGCGAGATGATCGCGAAGGTGCGGCGACGGGCGATTTCCTGGGCGGGCGACATGGGAAGGGGTCACGCAAAGGAGCAATGGCCCCGAGGGGAAGTCTTTTCTTGGCATGGGGCGGGGGTGGCCGATCGGCCCAGCCGGCGGGGCTTGAAGGCGGCGCGGAATCTGTTCACCTCGGCGCGCATGAAAAGGATCCTCAAGTTTCTGGGATGGGCGGTGCTGGCGTCGGCCCTCCTGGTGGCCGGCGCGATCGTGGCGGTCTACGCCTTCAGCGCCCGGAAACTAGGGCGCCGGTATGCGGTTTCCGTCCAGGTGCCGGCGGTGCCGTCCGATCCCGGCGCGGTGGCGCGGGGCCGGCACATCGCGGAGACGCGCGGCTGTGCCGATTGCCACGGAGCCGATCTCGGCGGCGCGAAGGTCATCGACGATCCCGCCATGGGGCGGCTCTACGGGCCCAATCTCACGCGCGGGCAGGGTGGCGTGCCGGCGAACCTGGCGGACGCGGACTGGGTGCGAGCCATCCGTCATGGCGTCGCCCGCGACGGCCACGGGCTGTTCCTGATGCCATCGGCGGATTATTCCACCTTTACCGACGAAGACCTGGGGGACCTGATCGCCTACCTGAGATCGGTGCCGCCGGTGAACCGGGCATCCGTGCCGGTCTCGGTCGGCCCGGTGGCGCGCGCGCTGCTGCTCGCGGGCAAGATCCAGCTCGCGGCTGATGTCATCGACCATGCGGCCGTGCGCCCCGAGGTGGTGAAGCCGGGGGTGACCGTGGCCTACGGGCGTTACCTCGCGATCGGGTGCACGGGCTGCCACGGTCCGAATTTCTCCGGCGGGAAGATCGACATCGGCCCGCCGGATTGGCCGCCCGCGCAAAACCTCACGCCGGCCGGCGACCTGGCGAAATGGTCGGAGGAGGATTTCATCCGGACCATGCGCGACCGGGTGCGCCCGGACGGCACAAAGCTGAGTGAAGTCATGCCCGCGGCCTTCGGGAAGCTGAACGACACGGAGATGAAGGCCTTGTGGGCATTCCTGCGAACCCTTCCGGCCGCGGCCACCGGCAGCCGTCCGCCGGCCGGCAAATGACTGCCGAACGGCAGCCATGCCCCGGGCGGGTTGCCGGACCGGTGAAGGCGAACTTTTTTGCTTCTGCAGGCCGGCAAAGCCGCAATGATGCGGCCCGGTGTTGAATTCACTCAAACTCAAGCCGCACGCCACGTCCCGCGTGCTCTCCGGCCACCCGTGGGTCTTCGCCAATGAATGTGTCGAGCTGCTGCCGGAAGACCTGAACGGCGGGGTCGTGGAATGCCGCGACGCGCGCGGGCGTTTCCTCGGCACCGGCATCTACAACGGCAAATCGCAGATCGTCTGGCGCCGGCTGGGCCGCGAGCGGGTGGAATTGGACCCGCCGTACCTGCGCTCGGCGCTCGAGCGCGCGATGGCCCGGCGCGCCGGGATGGGCGATTTCCATCGTTTGGTGTGGTCCGAATCGGACGACCTGCCCGGGCTGGTCGTCGATCGGTTTGGCGACACGCTCGTCGTGCAGATCCAGACCCTCGCGCTGGACCAACGGGCCCCGATCGTTGGCGACCTGCTCGCCGAGCTGGTGCGCCCGGCGGAAATCATCCATCGCAACGACTCCAACCTGCGACGCCTCGAGGGCCTGTCGCTCGAAGTGCACACGCGCTCGGGGAAGGACTGGGAGCCGCGCTGGATGACGATCGACGGTTTCGACTACTGGCTGGACCTGCAGCGCGGGCAGAAGACGGGATTCTACCTCGACCAGCGCCTGCAGCACGCCGTCGTGGCCAGGTATGCGGCCGGCCGCCGGGTGCTGGACGCCTTCTGCAACCAGGGGTCGTTTGCGCTGCACTGCGCCCGCGCCGGCGCCGCCAAGGTGCTGGGCCTCGACAGTGCGGCGGATGCGGTTGACCAGGCGACGAAGAACGCGGCGCGCAATGGCGTGCCGGCGGCGTTCGCGACCGCCAATGTGTTCGACTGGTTCACTGCGCAGCGGGACACGGCCGCCGCCTGGGACCTCATCATCCTCGACCCGCCTCCCTTCGCCAAGTCGAAGTCGGCGCTCGCCGGCGCGCTGCGCGGGTACAAGGAGATCAACCTGCGGGCGATGAAGGCGCTGACCCCCGGCGGCATTCTCGCCACGTACACCTGTTCACACCACATGCAGGACGCCGAGCTGCGGGAAGTCCTGGCGGAGGCGGCCAACGACGCCAAGCGGCGCGTGCACGTGCTGGAGTGGTGCCACCAGCCGCCGGACCACCCGGTGATGGTGACCATGCCGGAGAGCGAATACCTGCGCGGCTACGTCCTACGCGTGGAGTGACGGGAATCGGGTGGAGGCCGCACTTTGGAGGCGGGACGCCCTCGTCCCGCGGGTTGTCATTCGCGCTTGTGCCTCGCAGGTTGAGGGCACCCCGCCTCCCAATTCGACCAACCCGCACGGAGTGCGGGTTCCACCATCGAACCTCCGGTCTCGCTCACCGCCCGACGTTGTCCAGGTTGCGGCGGATTTCCTGCAGCTGCCGGCGCTCGTCCTCGAGGTACTTGAGATTCTCGGCGGTGCCGGGGTGTTTCATTTCCTCGAGCACGTCGCGTTCGGCCTCGAGCAGGGACACGCGGCTGGCCGCCACTTCCGAAAGGTGTTCGGCCGAGTTGCCGCCGAAGATGGCGGCGGCGCTGGCCAGCTTGGAGTTATTGAGGGCGCGGTCGAGGTCGGTCGACTTGACCTTCTTCTTCTCGCGCACGATCAGCTTCTCGAGCTTGGCGATTTCCTTGTCGAGCTGCCTGACGCGCTCCTCGCGAACAACGATGAGCGGCAGGTTGATCACCGGGCCGCTGGTCTCGACGGCGGCCGGCTTGGCCGGCGCCGGAGCGGCCGTGGCCTCCTTGGCGGGAGCAGATTCCTTGGGCGGGGCGGCTTCCTTGGCCGGGGCGGGCGCCGGCTTCGCCGGCGGCGTTTCCGGCTGGTCGGCGGCGAGGCAGCGGGACGCGGCCAGGCAGGCGAGGAGGACAAGATGGCGGCAGGTCGGGGGCACGGGTTGGTCAGGTTGTGGCCGGGAGGGGCGGCGGGCAAGTGTAGACGCCTCGGTCGGGTGGCGGTTCCGGCCGCGGAATGGAAAAGGCCGGGCGCCTTGCGGCGCCCGGCCCTCCAGTGTGTGTGCGGTCGAAGCTTGGTGTCAGGATCGCTTCGTTGCAGACACGGATAGCCAGATACGACCGGCGCGCAAGCTCACATCTTGCCGCCGTAGACCGCGGCCGAGCCGAGCTCCTCCTCGATGCGCAGGAGCTGGTTGTATTTCGCGACGCGATCGGTGCGGCAGAGCGAGCCGGTCTTGATCTGGCCCGCGTTGGTCGCGACGGCGATGTCGGAGATCGTGACGTCCTCGGTCTCGCCCGAACGGTGGGAGATGACGGCGGTGTAGCCGGCCTCCTTGGCCATCTCGACGGCGTCGAACGTCTCGGTGAGCGAGCCAATCTGGTTCACCTTGACGAGAATCGAATTGGCGGTGCCGGTCTCGATGCCTTTCTTCAGGAACTCCGTGTTGGTGACGAAGAGGTCGTCGCCCACCAGCTGGATCTTGTCGCCGAGGGCGGTGGTGAGCTTCTTCCAGGTGTCCCAGTCGCCCTCGGCGCAGCCGTCCTCGATCGAGATGATCGGGTACTTGGCCACGAGGTCCCGGTAGAACGCGACCATCTGGTCGCCGGTGAGCGAGCGGCCGTCGGACTTTTTGAACACGTAGCGCTTCTTCGCGCTGTCGTAGAACTCGGAGGCGGCGACGTCGAGGGCGAGGTTGATGTCCTTCCCGAGCTTGTAGCCGGCGTTCTTCACCGCGAGGGCGATGACATCGAGCGCGGCCTCGGTCGATTCAAGCTTGGGGGCGAAGCCGCCCTCGTCGCCGACCGCGGTGGCGAGGCCCTTTTCCTTGAGCACCTTCTTCAGTGAATGGAACGTCTCCGCGCCCATGCGCAGCGCCTCGCGGAACGACCTGGCCCCGGTCGGCATGATCATGAATTCCTGGAAGTCGATCGGCGCGTCGGAGTGCGCGCCGCCGTTCATGATGTTCATCATCGGCACGGGCAGGACCTTGGCGTTGGGCCCGCCGAGGTACTTGTAGAGCGGCTGGCCGAGCGCGTGGGCGGCGGCGTGGGCCGCGGCCATGGACACGCCGAGGATGGCATTGGCGCCAAGCTTCGACTTGGTCGGCGTGCCGTCGAGCGCGAGCATCGCCCGGTCGAGGCCCACCTGGTCGGTCGCGTCCTGGCCGAGCAGCGCGGGGGCGATGGTGGCCTTGACGTTGGCCACGGCGTTGAGCACGCCCTTGCCCAGATAGCGCTTCTTGTCCCCATCGCGCAGCTCGAGCGCCTCGTGTTCGCCGGTGGAGGCGCCGGAGGGAACGGCCGCGCGGCCGAGATGGCCGGAGGCGAGCTTGACGTCCACCTCGATGGTGGGATTCCCGCGCGAATCGAGGATCTCGCGGGCAGTGATGGCGGTGATGGTTGTGTTCATGCGGAAAGCGACGGGAAAGGATTGACGGAAACCGCCCGCGAGTCGATGCGAAGCGCCGCCGGCATTCAGGTATAAGGCGGGCGGGACGCGCCGATGCGGTAGAGGAATTTCTCCCAGGCGGTCGGTGCCTTCGGCCGGAATTCCGCGGGCAACTGGTCGGCGAAACCGTGGCGAATGGCGGCCCCGATGGGCGTGCCGCCGTTGTAATTGCGGATGGTGAGGGTCGCCCGGTTGAGAAACGCGGCCGGGATCTCCTTGAGGTGGCCTTCGACGGCGGCGGCGTGCAGCGGGGTGTCCCCAAAATCGTTGCGCGAGATCAGGAGGTCGATCGTGAGCCGGTCGGCCGGAATCTGGCCGATGTTGCCGGACTCGGCGGCGGCGTGGATCGGCGTGTGCCCGGATTTGCTCGCCATCACGAGGTTGTCGTGGGTGAGCAGCTCGACGGGGATCTGGTCGAGATGACCCGCGATGGCCGCCGCGTGGAGGCAGGTGTCATGGTTGGCCGTTTTCGTCAGCAGGTTCTCCGCGGTCAGCAGCTCGCGCGGGATCTGGTCCAGGTGGCCGTTGAAGACCGCGACGTGCAGGACGGTCTCGCCGCCGATGTTTTGCGCCGCGACGGTCTCGCGGGTGATGAACTGCGCCGGGAACTGCGGCAGCGTCCCGGCCTCCGCCGCCTCGTGCAGCAGGGTGTTGCCATGATCGGTCTTGGTCTGGACCAGTTCCAGCGTCAGCAGCCCGGCGGGGATCTGGTCCAGGTGGCCGCCGGCCGCGGCCTGGTGGAGCGGCGTGTAGCCGCTGTTGGAGCGGAGCAGGAGGTTCTCGCGCGTGAGGAAGGCCGCCGGGACCTGGCCGAGGTGACCGCTGCGGGCGGCCAGGTGCAGCGGGGTGTACCCGGCGTCGTTCTTGCGGAGCAGGTTTTCCAGCGTGAGCACCGCGGCCGGCACCTGCGGGAGGGAGCCGTATTTCGCCGCCAGGTGCAGCGGCGTGTTGCCCGACGAATTGCGCTGCGTGAGATTCGCGGCCGTCAACGCCTCCGGCGGCAGGCGGTCCAGTGAGCCCTCGCGTGCCGCGGAGTGTAAATCGGGTGTGGGCATGCCGGTGCAAAAAGGGAAATGGGCGCGCGTCACGCAGGCAAACCAAAACCTGACCCTCCGGGCAGGCTCATTTGGTTTGCCATGGTCGCCAACACGCGCAGCCTTCCTGCCGATGACGATTCCCGGCAAAGATGCGCCCGCTCCCAAGGCCGACAAGGGCGCCGTGTTGCTCATCGATGACGAGAAGCCGCTCCTGACGCTGTACGCCGAGGCGCTGGCCCCTTACTTCGACGTGGTGACGGCGACCAGCACGCGGGAGGCGGGGTTCCAGATGCACAAGCGGTCCTTCAAGGTGGTCGTATGCGATCACCTGATGCCCGGCGGCAACGGCCTGAGCTTCCTGGTCGACGCCCGCGAGGAGTACCCGGACACGCAGCGCGTGCTCGTCACCGGTTACATGAAGCCGGAGATGCTCCTGCGCAGCGTGAACGAGGCCGCGCTCTACCGCTACCTGTTGAAGCCGGTCTCCCTGCCGGAGTTGATCAAGACCGTGCAGGAAGCCGCGAAACTGTACGACCAGACGGTGGCGGCGGCGACGCAATAAGCCGGCGCCATGGCCCGCGAGCGCCCCCAACGTGCGTCGATGCTCCTCCTCGAGGACGACGCGCAACTGGCGGAGATGATCGTGCTCACGCTCTCGGACGAGTTCGAGATCGAGCGCGCCGCCAACGCCGACGAGGCGAAACTGCTGCTCGGCGCGCGGCCCTTCGACCTCCTGTTGTGCGACCACATGATGCCCGGCAAACAGCAGGGGCTCGATTTCCTGGTGTATGCGTTGGAGCACCAGCCGGCGGCGCGGCGGATCCTGATGACAGGCTACATGAACCCGGACATGCTCGGCCGCAGCATCACCGTGGCGGGATTGAGCGCGTGCCTGCTGAAGCCCTTTGACATGCGCGAGCTGCGGCGCCGGCTGCACGAGTGCCTCGCGGCGGGGAAGTGACGCCGCCGCGGCCTCAGTCGTAGCGCCGGCGGAGGTTGCTGGGCAGCAACCCGAGTTCCTCGCGGTATTTCGCGACCGTGCGGCGCGCGATGTTGAGGCCCTTGGCCTGGAGGAGGCCCACGATGTCCTGGTCGCTGAGCGGCTTGCCGGGATCCTCGCCGGCGATGATGTCGGCGATCATCTCCTTGACGCTGGTGTTCGCGACCGCGGCGCCGGCCTCCGACTGGTAGCCGGAGGTGAAGAAGAACTTCATCTCGAACACGCCGTGCGGCGTCTTCATGTACTTGTTGGCCAGGGCGCGGCTCACCGTCGTCTCGTGCACGCCGATGATGTCGGCGATCTGGGTCATGGTCAGCGGCTTCAGCTTCGCCACGCCCTCCTCGAAGAATTCGCGCTGGTGCTTGATGATCTCGCGGGTGATGCGCTCGATGGTGCGCTGGCGCTGCTCGATGGCGTTGATGATGAACTTGCCCGAGCGGAGCTTCTCGCGGAGGTAATCGCTCTCCTGCTTGCTCAGGCGGCCCTTCGCGATCAGCTCCTTGTACGTGTTGCTGAGGCGCAGGCGCGGGATGTAATCGTGGTTGAGGATGATCTTCCAGTCGTCGCCGTCCTTCTCGACGGTGACGTCGGCCACCACCACGCGGTTGGCGTCATCGGCGAAGCGCCGGCCGGGCGCCGGGTCCAGCGTGCCGATCTCCTCGATGGCTTCCTGGATGACCTCGGGGGCGAGGCCGGTCTTGCGCGCCAGGTCGGGAATGCGGCGGCGCATGAGCAGATTCAGGTGGTCGCGGATGATCCGCGCCGCGACGGATTTGCCGCGGCCCTTCTGGTTGAGCTGGATCAGCAGGCAGTCGGCGAGATTCTCCGCGCCGATGCCGGGCGGGTCGAAGGTCTTCAGCAGCTGCGCGGCCTCCTGCATGACCGGCAGGGAGAGTCCGGCGAGCAACGCGAGGTCGGAAAGCGTCGAGGTCAGGTAGCCGCGGTCGTCGAGGCTGCCCACGAGAAAACGCAGGGCCTCGAGCGTGGCGGGCGGGCAGTCCGCGAGCTCGGCCTGTTGCATCAGGTGCTGCTGCAGCGACGTTTCGCTCGTGAGCGAATCGAAGAAATGCTGCCGGCGCTCGTCCTCCTCGCCGGTGGTCGGCCGCACCCCGCCGGTGTCGGACATGTGGTCGCGCCAGTCCTGGCCGATCTTCTCGAGGACCTGGAAGTCCTTTGAGAAGTCCATCTCGGCCCGGGGATCGTCCTCGCCCGGCGACTGGTCCTCGGTGGCGACCGCGGTTTTCTCGAGGCTGACATCGTCCATCGGCTGCTCCTCGAGCGTCGGGTTCGATTGCAGCTCCTCCTGGATCGCGGCGCGCAGGTCGAGCGCGGCCACCTGCAGGATCTTGAGCGACTGCCGCATCTGCGGCGCCAGCACGAGCTGCTGCGTCTGCCGCTGGTGAAAGCCCTGATGGAGACCGGGACCGCTCATGCACGCACAGGGTTATCGCTGGCTTTCGAGCGTCGTGATGCTGGGGTGGGGCGGCGTGGCGGCGGCAGGGGTGATTCCGAGGGTGGCGGGGGGGAAAACTTCGGCCAGGTAGACGGCCAGCTTCTCGTTCGTCGGACCGTAGCGGTCGCTGTAGAGATACATCTCCAGGTCGGTGAGCATCTCGAACGCGGTCTGGTAGCGCTTGTCGCGGTCGCGTTGCAGCGCCTTCTGGATGATCGTCTCCAGCTTCGGGTCGATGTCGGCGCGCAGGGTCGAGAACTTCGGCACCGGCATCGTGAGGATGCTGCGGCGCGACTCGAGCCGGCTGGCCCCGCGGAACACATTTCGCCCGAGCAGGATCTCGGTCATGACGATGCCGAGCGAGAACAGGTCCGACCGCCCGTCGGTCACGGCATAGCTGGCGCCCTCGGGCGAGAGGTACTCATCCTTGCCCGGGATGACCTTGCCCTCCTCGTTGTACATCAGGTCGAGGGCCTTCGCGATGCCGAAGTCCGTGAGCTTCACGTCGCCCTCGACCGCGAGCATGACGTTCTTCGGGTTGACGTCGCGGTGCACGATGCCGAGGGGCCGGCCCTCGGTGTCGCGCTTCGCGTGCGCGTAGTTGAGACCGCGGCAGACGCGCGAGGCGATGAACACGGCCATGTCGACGGGCACCTGGCGGCCGAGCTCGGCGTGGCGCTCGATGAACTGCTCCAGGTTCACGCCGGTGACGTATTCCATCGTCATGAAATACTGGCCGCCGATCTGGCCCAGGTGATACGTCTGGACGATGTTGGTGTGGATCAGGTCGGCGACGAGCCGGGCCTCGCCGATGAAGTTCTTCTGGAATTCGGGGATGCTCGAGTATTCCTCCCGAATCAATTTGATGGCCACGACCTTGCGGAAATTTCCGCTGCCGCGCTGCACGGCCTCATAGACGAGCCCCATGCCGCCCTCCGCAATCTTTCGCGTCAATTCGTACTGGAGCTCGTTGAAGATGTGCTTGATGGCAGCCACAGGCCGAGAAAAGCGAGGCTTGGTAAAGGAAGCAAGAACGCAGCGGCGAATGTTGCACGATTCCTGCTGCAACCGCGCCCGCCGGCACCGCGGGCCCGTTGACAGCGGAGGTCGGGCGAGTACGGTGCGCCCATGCTCACCCTCAGTCCGCGTGCGGCCCAGCAGGTTCGATCGATGCATTCCGCCCAGGGCGACGAACGCAGGAAACTGCGCGTCTTCGTCGATGCCGGCGGCTGTTCGGGCTTCGAGTATGGCATGTCGTTCGACCTGCCGAAGGCCGACGACAACGTCTACGAGAGCGAGGGCGTCCAGATCCTCGTCGACCCGACCAGCCTGGCCTACCTGGACGGCACGCACATCGATTTTGACGACGGGCTGCAGGGCAAGGGATTCGAGCTGCGAAACCCGAACGCCAAGAGCACCTGTGGCTGCGGGCGGTCCTTCAGCTGAGCGCGCGCCGCGCGCTCACTTGCGGGCCACGTGCAGCGCGACAATGCCGCAGGTCATGGGCTCGGCGCGAAGGACGGTGAAGCCGGCCCGGTGGATTTCCGCGCTCATGGCCGCGCGCCCCGGGAACTGTTCGATCGAGCCTCCGAGGTATTCGTAGGCGGACCGGTCGCCGGTCACGACCGCCGCGACCGGCGGCAGGACCAGTTTGAGGTAGGCGTAGTAGAACGGACGGAACCAGGCGAAGGGCTGGGAGAACTCCAGGACGAACAGGTGCCCGCCGGGGCGCAGGACGCGGTGCATCTCGGTGAGGGACTTGTGGCGGCTGGCCATGTTGCGCAGCCCAAAGGCGATGGTGACCGCGTCAAAGCTCGCGTCGCCCAAGGGCAGGGCCATGCCATCGCCCGGCCTGAACTCGACCGCCGCCCAGCGCGCGTTGGCGGTGCGTTTCCGGACGGCTTCGTCCAACATGGGCTGGCAGAAATCCATGCCAAGGACGGTCGCCCCTGGCTGCAGGCTGTCGGCCAGGGCAAAGGCCACGTCGCCGCTGCCGGTGGCCAGGTCGAGGACCTCGCCGGGGGCGACGTCATGGACCGCCCGGACCAGCCGCCGGCGCCAGACATGATCGACGCAGCCGCTCAGCAGGTGATTGGCGAGGTCATAGCGGCCCGAGATTCGGGCAAACATGCGGTTTACAGCCTGGGAATCGGGCATCGGCAAAGGTTAGCCTTTGTGTGGCTTTGCGATTGACGCAAGCACTGGGTAGTTAATTGTTTGTGGGCAGAACTCCCGAGGGCCAAATTCATTTAACCCACGCCTAGCCATGTCGACTAACCTCACCAAACGCGAAATCGTCCTGGAAATCTACGAAAAGACGGGATTCCCGCAGAAACAAATTCAAGACACGGTGCAGATGACGCTCGATATCGTCATGGATGCGCTTGCAGCCGGCCGCAATGTCGAGCTGCGCAACTTTGGTGTGCTCGAGGTGCAGGTGCGCAAAGCCCGGGTGGGCCGCAACCCGAACAAGCCGGAAACCGAAGTCGTCATTCCCGAGCGCGCCGTCGTCAAGTTCAAGTCCGGCAAGATTCTCAAGCAGAAGATCAAGCAGCTGAGCCTCGACAAATTGCGCAACAACCCGCCGCCACCGGCGACGGCTTGAGCGCCCCCACAGTCGCAGCGAGGCATGGCCGGATTTCAGTCGCTTCCCGGTTTCAGGGACATTTACCCCGAGGACTTTCCGCGGCGTCAGCATATTTTCCGCGTCTGGCGCCAGGCGGCCAACGCCTACGGCTTTGCGGAATACGACGCGCCGGTGCTCGAGCCGCTCGAGCTTTATAAAGCCAAGTCGGGAGACGAGATAGAGGCGCAGCTCTTCAGCTTCACGGACAAGGGCGGTCGCGATGTGGCGCTGCGGCCGGAAATGACGCCGACCGTGTGCCGCATGGTCGGGGCGAGGGCCGGCGCGCTGAAGCGTCCGATCAAGTGGTTCAGCATCGCGGAGTTTTATCGCTACGAGCGCGCGCAGAAGGGCCGGCTCCGGGCCTTCCACCAGTTCAATGCCGACATCTTCGGCGAGCCCGGACCCGAGGCGGAGATCGAGCTCATTGCGCTTTTGATCCAGTGCCTGGCGAGCTTCGGCCTGACCGCCCAGGATTTCACCATCCGGCTGAGCGACCGCGATCTCTGGTTCTTCTACCTGGAGGCGCTGGGATTCAACGAAGCGCAGACCCGGGCCTTGCTGTCGGCCATCGATCGCTACGAGAAAATGGGCGACGATGCGTTCAAGGGCTTCGCGGAGGCGCACGGGGCCTTGCCGGCCGACACCTTGGGCAAGGTCGTGGCGTTTCTCGGCATCAAGGGCTTGTCCGACCTCGAAGCGGCGCTCGCGCCGTACCAGTCGCCCAAGCTCGCCGCCCGGCTCGGCGACTGGCGCCGGATTCTCGCCGGGGTGGCGGCAATGGGCCTGGCCGATTTCATCACGGTTGACCTTTCCGTGGTGCGTGGGCTCGCGTACTACACCGGATTTGTGTTCGAGGCCTTCGACCGCAAGGGCGACCTGCGCGCCCTGGCCGGAGGCGGCCGCTACAACGACCTCGTGAAGAAACTCGGCGGCCCGGACCTGCCCGCCGTCGGCTTCGCCATCGGCGACGTGACGACCGGCCTCCTGCTCGAGCAACGCGGCCTGGCTCCGGCCTACGTGCAGGCCGCCGAGGTGTACGCCGTGATCGGCGGCGAAGCCGAGCGGAAGGCGGCGTTCGCGGACATCCGCGCCTTGCGGGCCGCGGGCATTCGCGTCGACTATCCGCTGAAGGAGGTCGCGTTCGGCAAGCAGTTCAAGGCCGCCGCCGAATCGGGTGCCCGGCTGGCCTTGATCTACGGCGGAGACGAACTCGCCAAGGGGGTCGTCAAGATTCGCGACCTGGCCGGGCGCAGCGAACAGGAAGTGCCGCGCGGGCGCGTCGTCGCGACCGTGCAGGATTTCCTCTCCGGCCACTGAGCCGGGTTGCGCCGGCTCCCTGCGCTCCCGGACACAGCCGCGATCCGCATGCCGGAACTTATGGTCAACCTGGGGCGACTCCTGCTGATTCTCGCAATGGTCTACGCGGTCCTGGCCGTGGCCGCGCGGCTGGTCGCGCCGGGCATGATCTTTCCGCGGCCGCCGGTGAAGTATGATCTCACGCCCGACTACATCCAGCTGACCGCGCCGGATGGCGTCACACTGGCGGCCCGCCACTGGCCGAACCCGGCGGCAAGGTACACGCTGCTCTACCTGCACGGGAACTACGAGGATCTCGGCAGCATCGCCGACTACATGCCGTCCTTTGTTCACGCAGGCTATGCCGTGTTCGCCCTCGATTACCGGGGCTACGGCCGGAGCGGCGGCACGCCGACCGAGGCCAACACCTGCGCGGACGTGCGCCTGGCTTATGCGTACCTGCGCGACCGGCTGGGCGTGCCGGCGAACTGCATCGTGGTCTTCGGTTACTCGCTGGGCGGCGGTCCCGGCGTGGAACTCGCGCTGCACGAACCGGTGGCCGGCCTCGTGCTCCAGGGCGCGTTCACAAGCGCTTACCGGGTCATGACGCGGATCCCGATCTTTCCCGGCGACATGTTCGTGAATCTCGCCAAGGTGCCGCATCTGCGGGTGCCGGTGCTGGTCCTGCATGGCACGGACGATGCGACGGTCCCGTTCTGGCACGGTGCGGCGCTTTTCGCGGCCACCCCGGGCCGCAAGATGAAGTTCTTTGTCCCGGGCGGCCACCACAGCGGCCTCGCCGAAACCGCGGGATCGGCTTATTGGGACGCGCTGAAGCAGTTCACCGATTCGTTGTGAACCGGGTCGCGGATGTTCTAGGGCGAGCCCGCACTCCGCGCGGGCTGGTCCGCCGCCCGGGTAGGGGCGCTTGCCCCCAAGCGCCTCCCGTGGGAGGACCGTTGAGGGCAACGGTCCCTACCGGAACAAACCGGCACTCCGGATCGCAGGTTCCACCTTTTCACCAGGTGCAGGGCGAAGCGGGCGCCCGCGGCCTTACCAAACCTGCGGCGCCAGGTTCCTCGGTACCGGGCAACCGAAGGCGGCGTAGAACTCCGGCAGGTTGGCCACCGGGCCCAGCACGCGCCAGCGCACCGGGCTGTGCACATTGCTGGCAACCTGCAGGCGCAGCTGTTCGGGGCGCTGGTTGGTTCGCCAGCCCTGGGCAAACGCGATGAAGAACCGCTGGTCGGGCGTGAAGCCATCCAGCGGCACGGCCGGCTTCCCGGCGGTGGCGAGCTTGTAAGCCTCGTAGGCGACGCGCAGGCCGCCGACGTCGGCGAGGTTCTCGCCGAGGGTTTGGTGGCCGTTGATGTGCAGGCCCGGCAGGGGTTCGTAGGCGTCATACTGGGCCGCGACCAGCTCCGCGCGCTCCTTGAAGCGTTTCTCGTCCTCCGCCGTCCACCAGTTTTTCAGGTTGCCGTCCGCATCGTACTGCCGGCCTTCGTCGTCAAAGCCATGGGTCAGCTCGTGGCCGATGGTGGAAGCGAGCGCGCCGTAGTTGGTAGCGTCGTCGGCCTGCGCCGCGAAGAACGGCGGCTGCAGGATGCCCGCCGGGAAGCACATTTCATTCAGCGTCGGTTCGTAGTAGGCGTTGTTCGTCTGCGGCGTCATGAGCCACTCAGTGTGGTCGACGGGCTGCCCGAGTTTCGCCAGCTGGCGCCGAAACTCGAAGGCGGAGGCGGCGATCACGTTCCCGACGTACGAAGCCCGCGTGATGGCCAGGCCGCGGTAGTCGCGCCAGTGGTCGGGATACCCGACCTTGCTGCGCATCGTGTCGAGCTTGCGGTACGCCTGGGCTTTGGTGGCATCGCTCATCCAGGCCGCCGCCATGATGCGCTGGCGCATCGCCGCGAGGTGGAGCCGGATCATCGTGAGCGCCCGGGCCTTCGCCTCCGGGCTGAACGCGCGCTGCACGTAAAGCTGGCCGAGGTCCTCGCCGATGGCCTCGTCGGCCGCCGCCATCACCCGTTTCCAGCGCGGGCGCAGCTCCGTCTGGCCGGACAACGTCCGGCCATAAAACGCAAAATTCTCGTCGACGAACGCGTGGCCGAGGTAATTCGCGGTCGTGTGCAGCAGGTGCCACCGGAGGTAGGCCCGCCACGACTCGAGCGGCTCATGCTGGATCAATCCACCCAGCGCCGTGAAGAACTCCGGCTGGCCGACGAGGATCATCTTCTCTGTCGCGGGGAAGCCAACCGCGCCGAGAAATCCCTCCCAGTCGAGGTCGGGCGTGACTTTGGCCAGCGCCGCCCGCGGGAACTTGTGGTAGTTCTTTTCCGGGTCGCGGCGCTCGACGAGCGTGCGGGAGGCTTGGGCGAGCCTCGTCTCGAGCGCCATGATCGCCCGGGCTTGCGTGCCGGCTGCGGCCGACGGCGCGCCGCCGAGTTCCAGCATCCTGGCCACGTGGGCGACGTACTGCTCGCGCAGTTCCGCCGATTTTGCATCGGTCCGGAAATAGTAGTCTCGTTCCGGCAGGCCGAGCCCGCCTTGGACGAACTTCGCGATCATGGCCGTGGCGTCCTTGTCGTCGACCTGGACATGGAACTCAAAGCTCGTGTCGAGGCCGTCGGCGTAGAGCCGCCCGATGACCGCCTGCAGGCCGGCGGGAGTGTTGATGCCCGCGATGGCATCGAGCCATGGCTGCAGCGGGGCGAGGCCGGCCTTTTCTACGGCCGCCTCGTCCATGCCCGCGGCATAGAAGTCCCCGACGCGCTGCGCCACGCTGCCCGGGGAGCCGCCGGTGCGGGCGGACGTCTCGAGGATGTCCTTGAGGATGGCGAAATTTCTCTCGTCGATCTCCTGGTTCACCCCGTACGCGGCGTATTCGCCGGGAATCGGCACTTGGTTGAACGCGCCATTGGCGTAATCGTAGAAATCGGCGCAGGGCGCCACGGAGAAATCCATGTACGCGCGGTCGACGCCGACGACGGGCCGGGCGGGTTCGGCCGACAGGCCGGCCACGGCGGCCGCCAGGGCCGCGAAGGGGAGGGCGGTCTTCATAGGGGAAACGCGGAAACGCAATCCGGCTCAGGCCAGGTCCTGCGGGCCAAAGGCGTCCGGCAGCAGCGCGGGCAGGGTGACGTCCAGCACCTCGCGGCTGTCGCAACATGAGATGACGCGCGCCCGGGGCCCGAATTCGTTGATGACCTGCCGGCACGCGCCGCAGGGCGCGGTGGCGATCTGGGTCGGCGTGTAGACGACGACGCACTCGAGCCGGAGCTTCTTCTCGCCGGCGGCGACGGCGTTGAAGATCGCCGTGCGCTCCGCGCAGTTGGTCAGGCCGTACGAGGCGTTCTCGACGTTGCAGCCGGAGTAGATGCGGCCGGACGACGCCAGGACCGCGGCGCCGACGCGAAACCGGGAATACGGGGCGTAGGCGCGGCCGGCGGCGGCCTTCGCGGCCGCCTTGAGCTTCCGGATCTGTGCGGGCGTCGGCATCAGAGCCCGAATTCCTGCTTCACCTCGGCGAATTTCTCAATCGCAAACGCCAGGTCCTCGCGGCTGTGCGCGGCCGACACCTGCGTGCGGATGCGCGCGAGGCCCTGCGGCACGACGGGATAGAAGAAGCCGATGACGTAGACGCCCTTCTCGAGCATCCGCGCCGCGACTTTCTGCGAGAGCGCGGCATCCCCGATCATCACCGGCACGATCGGGTGCGTGCCGGGGCGGATCGTCAGCCCGGCCCGGGCGAGTCCCTCCCGGAAAAACCGCGTGTTTTCCTCGAGCTTGTCGCGCAGCGCGGTCGACTGGCTCAGCAGCTCGAGGCACTTGATCGACGCCGCCGCGATCGTGGGCGCAAGGGTATTCGAGAACAGGTAGGGCCGGCTGCGCTGGCGCAACAGGTCGATGATCTCCTTGCGGCCGCTGGTGTAGCCGCCGCTGGCACCACCGAGCGCCTTGCCGAGCGTGCCGGTGAAGACGTCGACCCGGCCCATGACCCCGCAATGCTCGTGCGTGCCCCGGCCGGTGCGGCCCATGAAGCCGACGGCATGGCTGTCGTCCACCATCACGAGCGCGCCGTATTGGTCCGCCAGGTCGCAGATGCCCTGCAGGTTCGCGATGTAGCCGTCCATGGAGAAAACGCCGTCCGTCGCGATCAGCTTGAAGCGGGCCTTGGCGGCGTCGGCCTCCTTGAGTTTCGCCTCGAGGTCGGCGAGGTCGTTGTTCTTGTAGCGGTAACGCTGCGCCTTGCAGAGCCGGATGCCGTCGATGATCGAGGCGTGGTTCAACTCGTCGGAGATCACGGCATCCTCGGCGCCCAAGAGCGTCTCGAACAGGCCGCCGTTGGCGTCGAAGCAGGAGGAATACAGGATGGTGTCCTCGGTGCCGAGGAAGCGCGCGATGGCGGCCTCGAGGTCCTGGTGGAGCTTTTGCGTGCCGCAGATGAAGCGCACCGAGGCCAGCCCGTAACCCCAGCGGTCGAGCGAGGCGCGCGCGGCCGCGGCCAGCTCGGGGTTGTCCGCCAGGCCAAGATAGTTGTTGGCGCACAGGTTCAGCACCCGCTGGCCCGTCGCCACGGCGATATGGGCGTCCTGCGGCGTCGTGAGGACCCGCTCGCGCTTGTAGAGGCCGGCGGCGTCGATGTCGGCGAGAGTGTTCCTCAGGTGCGCGGTGAAGGCAGGGTTCATGGATCGTTATTTCAACACAGAGTTGGTCGAGAACGCGGAGGGAAGGGAAGCGCGAGGCGCCGTGGCCGCCGTGCTTTCCATGGCTGGGGTCAGGTTTCCCAGTTGAGGACGATCTTGCCGGACTTGCCGGCGCCCATGAGTTCGAAGCCCTGCTGGAAGTCGGCCACCGGCAGCCGGTGCGTGATGACGGGCGTGATGTCCATGCCGCCCTGGACGAGCGCGGTCATCTTGTACCACGTCTCGAACATCTCGCGGCCGTAGATGCCCTTCAGGTGGAGCATCTTGAAGACGATCCGGTTCCAGTCGACCTCGGCCTTGGCCGAGTGGGTCCCGAGCAAGGCGATGCGTCCGCCCATGACCATGTTGTCGATCATCTGGTTCAGCGCGATGGCGCTGCCCGACATCTCGAGGCCCACGTCGAAGCCCTCGGTCATGCCGAGCTCCTCGTGCCAGACGACCTTCAGGTCCTCGCGGGCGATGTTCACCGTGCGGGTGGGGCCGAATTTCTTCGCCAGTTCCAGCCGGCCGTCGTTGAGGTCGGTGATAACGATTTTGCGGGCGCCGGCATGCTTGGCGACGGCGATCGCCATGCAGCCGATCGGGCCGGCGCCGGTGATTAGCACGTCCTCGCCGACCATGTCGAAGGAGAGGGTGGTGTGGACGGCGTTGCCCAGCGGGTCGAAGCAGGAAACGACATCGAGGTCCATGCCCGCGGGCACTTTCCAGACATTGGTGGCGGGCACGGACACGAAGTCGGCGAAGGCGCCGTCGCGATTCACGCCGACGCCGATGGTGTTGGGGCAAAGGTGACGGCGGCCGGCGAGGCAGTTGCGGCAGTGGCCGCACACGATGTGGCCCTCGCCGGTGACGATCTGGCCGCGGGTGAAACCCGTGACACCCGCGCCCCAGTCCGCGACGGCGCCGACATATTCGTGGCCGATGATCAACGGCGGCTTGATCACGCGCTGGGCCCATGCGTCCCATCTGTTGATGTGGACGTCGGTGCCGCAGATCGACGTTTTCTTGATCTGGATGAGGACGTCGTTGACGCCCGGGACGGGAACCGGGGCTTCGGTCATGACCAGGCCGGGGCCGGCGGACGGCTTGACGATGGCGCGCATGGTGGCGGGCATGGGGAAGGGTTTAAGCCTGCCAGCCTAGCCGGCGAACCGGGCGAAACAACCCCGAAGGCATACGCCGTTAGGGCGAGTTCACGCCGGCAGGTCGAGCGAGCGCCACAAATACCAGCTCGCGACCGAGCGATACGGCTGCCAGCGGCGGGCGTGGCGCAGGATGGCGTCGGGGGTGGGGTCCTTACGCTTGTTCAGCAGACGGCGAAATCCAAGCCGGATGGCGAAATCGCCGGTCGGCATGACATCCGGCCGGCCCAGGTAAAAGATAAGGAGCATGTGCACGGTCCAGGGCCCGATGCCCCGCACCTCCGTCAGGCGGGCCACGAGCTCCTCGTCGGCCAGCCGGTGCGCCTCGCGCAGCGACGGCACGGTGCCCGCGAGGCATTTCGCGGCGAGGTCGCGGACGGCAAGGAGCTTGTTGGCGGAGAGGCCGGCGCCGCGCAGCTCCGCGTCGCTGGCCCGGGTGAGCGCCACCGGCACCGGGCCGCCGTGCGCGCGCAGGACGCCCAGCACCCGCGCGTGGATGCTCCCCGCGGCCTTCGCGTGCAGCTGTTGGTAGACGATGGAGCGCAGCATCGCCTCGAAGAGGCTTTTTGCCGGCTTGGGTTCGAGCGCGCACACGCCGACGCGGTCGATGACCGCCGCTAGCCGCGGGTCGGCGGCGCGGAGGTGGGCGGTGGCGGCAGCCGGGTCGAAACCGAGCCGCGGCCTCATTCGGACAGCAATTCGGCACCCTCGAGCGCGAGGAGCCGCGTCTTGGTCCGCACGCCCCCGGGCGCGGAGAAGCCGGTCATCTTGTCGCCGGCGGACACCACGCGATGGCACGGGACGATGAGCGGCCACGGGTTGGTGGCCAGGGCGACGCCCACGGCGCGCGCCGCCTCGTTGCCGAGCGCCAGCAAGTGCGCGATCTCGCCGTAACTTCTCTTGTAGCCGGGCTTGATGCCGAGGGCCTGGCGATACACCGCCTCCTGGAAGTCGCTTACGCGCGACCAGTCGAGCGGGGTTTCGGAGAAATCCTGCAGCTCGCCGGCGAGGTGACGCTGCACCCGGCCGATGATCGCCTGCACCCAGGCGGGTGGCGGCGCGGCGGAGCGCACGCTGTGGGCCTTGCGCGCCAGGTGCTCCTCGCCTACCGCCTCGCTTTCCTCCGGCAACTGGAACCCGGTCAGGCCGGTGTCGTTCCAGGCGATGCCGCACGTGCCGAACGCGGTGGGGAAGAATGCATGGGGCATGACAACGACACTAGGCGGGGGGACCATGGCCCGCAAGCCAGCACCGGGGCCGGGGCTGCGCGAGGCCGTAAATCGGGCGTCTAATTTTCCCCGATATGGCGGCGGAAGAACTCCTCGAACCGCACCAGGCGGTCGAGCCGCTGTTGCGGATCGCCGCTGCGGCTGAGTTCGTGTGTGGCGTGCGGGTAGCGCGCATACTCCACCGGGCGGCCGAGCTGCTTGAGGGCCTTGTAGAGGATCTGGCTCTGGACGAAGCCGGTGCGGAAGTCCGCGTCGCCGTGCTCGATCAGCAATGGCGTCGTGATGGCATCAACGTAGGTCAGCGGCGAATCGCGATCGAGGTGATGCCGGATCTCCGGTTCCCAGGGGAAGCCGCCCCAGTATTTCGGGAGCAGCCACCAGGCGTTGCCTTCGCCGTAAAACGTGGCGAGGTCGTAGACGCCACGCTGCGCGATCGCGGCCTTGAAGCGGTGGTCGTGGCCGACGATCCAGGCCGTGAGGTAGCCGCCGTAGGAGCCGCCGGTCACGACCTGGCGTTGGCGATCGACGAACGGCTGCCGGGCGGCGAAGTCGGCGGCGGCAAGCACGTCGTCCGCCGGGCCCTCGCCCCAGTCGCGATAGTTGGCGCGCGCGAAAACCTGGCCGTACCCCCCGGAGCCGCGGGGGTTGCAGAACACGACCGCATAGCCACGGGCGGCGAAATACTGCAGCTCGAACCAGGTGGAGGCCTCGCCCGGACCCCACATCGCCGCCGGGCCGCCGTGAATCTGCACCAGCAACGGGTACTTTCGCGCCGGGTCGAAGGCGGCCGGCTTGAGGGTCCAGAAGTCGACCGTCAGCCCGTCCTTCGTGACCAGACTGTGCGGCTCGTAGGCGCTGAGCCGGCGCTCCTTGAGCCACGAGGCGTTGTGGGTGGTCAGTGCGTGGACCGTTCCGCCGTCGAGCGAACCGGCGTGGAGTTCCCAGGGATTGCCGGGGTGCGTCACGATTTCGACCAGGCCGTGGGCGCCCACGTCAAAGGCATCGATACCCCAGTCGTTCTGCCGGGTGATCGCCTCGACCTTGCCGTCCGCGAGCGACACGTGATCGAGCGGAATGTGTCCATGGCTCGGCGCCGTGAAATAGATCCCGGTGCTGTCCGCCGCCCAGCGCAACGCCCCGGCGGCGCGATCGAGCAGCGGAGTGAGGATCCTGGGCTGGCCGCCACCGGCGGGTATCACGGCCACCATGGTGGGCACAAAGGAGTTCACGTCACCCGGGCTCAGCAGGTACGCCAGCCACTTGCCATCGGGCGAGGGGGTCGGGTGGTTGTAACTGTAGCCCTCTTCGCCGAGCACGGTTTGGGGCGCGCCGCCGGCGAGTGGGAGGGAATAGATGCTGCGGAAATGTTCGCGCTCGGGACTCTGGTCGAAATGGCGCGGGCCGACGCAGACGACGCCGGTGCCGTCGGCGAGCCAGGCCGGCTCGGCATAGTCGATGTAGGCCGGCGCGACCGCGACGGGGGCCGCGTCTTCGCGGGGCTCGATCGTGAACAACTGGTGAAAGGTGAGATCCGGCTCCCACTCGCCTTCGCCGAGGAAGTTCAGCCGGTTGACGACGCGCGGGTTGCCCGCCGCTTCGTGGCGCGCCAGCCACTCGCGGACCTCCCGGAGGGTCCCGTCGGGGTCGTTGGGCGCGAGGTCCGGGGCGTTTTTTTCCGCCGCCGCCCAGTTGGCAACATCGCAGTAACTTCTTCCGGGCTTTTCGTCGGGCCAGGGCGGCGCGGCCGGCAGGCCCGCCTTCTCCAGCGCGGCGCGCACCTGCGCCTGGGTCAGCGAGCTCGTATAAAGGAGGAGCCGGCCATCGGGCGACCAAAGCGGGTCGGTCGCGCCGTCCGGGGCGTGCGTGAGCGGGCGGGCCTCGCCGCCGGCGACGAGATCGAGGAGGAACAGCTGCGGCTTTTCCTTTTCGACCGTCCGGACGAAAGCGATCCGCCGGCCGTGCGGGTCCCACGCCGGGCTGGTGTCCAGCGTGGCGCCAAAGGTCAGCCGGCGCGGCGGGGTCGCGCCGTCCGTCGCGGCCAGCCAGAGCGAACTGGCGTAGGTCCACTCCCTGGTTGCACCTGGCTTCGGGGCGAAGGACTTGACGACGTAGGCGACCCACCGGCCATCGGGCGAGAGAACCGGGGTGCTCAGCTCGTTGACCTTGAACAAATCGGTCGCCGTCAGCACCGCCGGCTCGCTCGCGGCCCGCGGTGCCGCGCCCGCCAGGGCGAGCACGGCCAGGAGGACGGGAAGTCGGCGCGGCATAAGGCTGGCATCGTGTGAAATCTCCTGCTTCTGTCCAACGAAACATGGCGCAGAACCGTTTCTACAATGCCTTCGATGCCCAGGAGTGGGGCAGTGGCCGCAAACCCGATTATCGCAGCCCGTTCCAGATCGATCGCGACCGGATCATCCACGCGCACGCCTTTCGCAAGCTGCAGTCCAAGACGCAGGTTTTCCTCTCCGGCGAATACGATTTCTACCGGACGCGCCTGACCCACTCGATGGAGGTGGCGCAGATCGGGCGCTCGATCTGCTCGTTCCTGCTCAGTCGGGGCGAGCCGCTCGCGGACGATTTCTACATTGATCCCGACCTCGTGGAAGCCTGCTGCCTGTCGCACGACATGGGGCATCCGCCCTTCGGCCACTCGGGCGAGCGCACGCTGCAGGAACTGATGAAGCGCCGCGGCGGGTTCGAGGGCAACGCGCAGACGCTGCACCTGCTCTGCGAGACGATCTACCACAACGAAAAGGGTGTGAAGGGCATGCAGCCCACCCGGGCGCTGCTCGACGGCATCCTGAAATACAAGAAGCTCTACACGGAATTCCCGACGCCGCCGTTGAACCACTTCATCTACGACGGCCAGGAGCCGGTCCGCGACTGGGTGTTCGGCGGGGCCCGCATTCCCGGGGCCCTGATGCGCGGCACGGCGTTGAATGAGTTCAAGAGTGTCGAGTGCCAGATCATGGACTGGGCGGACGATGCGGCGTACTCGCTCAACGACATCGTCGACGGCGTGCGCGCCGGTTTCCTGACGGTCGAGCGCGTCGAGCGCTGGGCGGCCGGCGAGCCGATCGGCGCGCCGGAGCAGAAGCACCTCGACTCGCTTTTCGACGCCATCCGCCGCGACCGCCTGGAAAACACGTTCTCGCACAAGATCGGCGTGTTCATCCAGTCGTGCCGGCTGCGCACCCGCGAGAATTTCATGGCAGAGAAGACCAACCGTTACCGCTTCGAGCTGGTGGTGGACGAGGCGGCGCTGAAGGAGGCGGCATTCTTCAAGAAGATGGCAAACGATATCATCTTCGAGAGCCCGCAGCTCGCGCACCTCGAGCACAAGGCCCGCGTGGTCCTCATGGCCCTCTACAACGCGATCTGGGAGAACTATGCCGAGCGTAACGAGCGCGTGATCCGCATCCTGCCGGCGAGCGTCAGCCGCCTCATCGAGGCGGAGAAGTCGCAGGACGGGAAGGCGCGCCGCATCTGCGATTTTCTCGCCGGCCAGACCGATGGCATGGTCGTGCGCACCTATCGCCGGCTGTTCGACCCGGAGTTCGGTTCGTTCCGCGACTTGAGCTAGGGTGCGCCGGGTGGAACGCGCTGACCGCAGCGCGTTTTCCGGTTCTGTACTGTGGGGCGGGATCGCTGATCCCGCCTTATTCGCGCCTCGTGCAATCCCGTGGCGGGAATCGGCGATCCCGCCCTACATGGAACGGCACCGCATCGCGATTCGTGATGCCGCCGATAACCCCTGATTCTGCCGCCGCGCGCATTGGCTTCGCGCCTTCCCAACGGGTCGCGATCGCCTACACTGGCCGGCGCTCACCCCCGCCCGCCATGCCCCGTCGCCTTACCCGCCGCCAGTTCCTGCAAACGTCCGCCGCCGCCGGGCTGGGCCTGGGCCTGGCGGGCCCGTCGCTTCTCGGCGGCACGACCGTCGCCCGCCCGCGCAACGCGCTGCCGCGCTGGCGCGGTTTCAACCTGCTGGATTTCTTCTCGCCCGACCCGCGCACGGCCCGACTGGCCACCACCGACGACCAGCTGCGCTGGATCGCCGACTGGGGCTTCGACTTCGTGCGCCTGCCGATGGCGTACCCGTTTTATCTCGATATCGATCGCACGAAGCCGATCACGCCGGATGACGTCCGGCGCGTCGACCCGCGTCGCATCGATGAAATCGACCGGCTGGTGGCGCGCGCGCACCGGCACGGATTGCATGTCAGCCTGAACCTCCACCGCGCCCCGGGCTACTGCGTCAACGCCGGCTTCCACGAGCCCTTCAACCTCTGGCGCGACCCGGTGGCACTCGATGCCTTCTGCTTCCACTGGAGCTTGTGGGCCACGCGCTATCGGGACGTGCCGCCGGCGCGCATCAGTTTTGACCTGGTCAATGAACCGAGCGTGCGCGACGACATGAACGACCAGCATTCGCGCAGCGGCCCGGTGCCGGGCGAGGTCTACCGCAAGGTCGCCCAGGCGGCCGCGGCCGCGATCCGCGCCGCCAATCCCGGCCACTTGATCATCGCCGATGGCAACGCCATGGGCGCAAGCGTCACCCCCGAGCTCATCGACCTCGGCATCGCCCAGAGTTGTCGCGGCTACAACCCGGCGACCGTGTCCCATTACCGCGCGCCCTGGGCGTTCAAGGAGGTCGAGCACATGCCCCGGCCGGTGTGGCCGGGAGACTTGGAGTGGCGCGAAACCGACGCCGCCACGGGTCGGGTCCGGACCCGGGTGGAACACCTGGGCCGGCCGATGTTGGAGGACTTTTACCGGCCCTGGCTCGAGCTGCTGGGGCAGGGCGTGGGCGTGCATTGCGGCGAGTGCGGCTGCTGGAACAAGACGCCGCACGATGTCTTCCTGGCCTGGTTCGGCGACGTGCTGGACATCCTGACTTCGCACGGCATCGGCTATGCGCTGTGGCAGTTCTCGGGGGATTTCGGGGTCTTGAATTCCGGGCGCACCGACGTCGCCTACGAAGACTGGCACGGCCAGAAGCTCGACCGAAGACTTCTGGAGCTGCTGCAGAAATATTAGCGGCGATTCGACCGCCGCGGTTTCGCCGGGGTGTGGCTTGTCCGGCGCCGGGCTGGTTCGGCCAACCCGCTGGGCGCGGCCGGTGGAACGAGGTGGGCTGGACACTGCTCCAGGGCGTCGAGTCCCCGGGGCGAAACCGGCCGCTTGCTCGTTTCGGATGGGTGACCTCCCGCGGACTCGCCGCCGGATTTCACCGTACACCGCGAGCGATGTTGAGCCAGGCGGTTTTTCGCGCGCTCGACTCGGCACCACAATTCTCCAACGCTCGCTGAAAACATGCAGAACATCGTCCACGCGCTGTTCACGTTCGCCATCGCCACGGTATCGTTCGGTGCGTCATTCACGCCGCGCGCGCCCGATGAAGGTTACGGGATTGGATCCTCAGCCTGGCGGTTTGCCTCCCATTTGTCGAGGGACGCGACGGGCGTGATCGAGCTCTGTTACGCGGAGGACGGAAACGCCGCGCGGGTGTTGGGCCGGGTCGACGTGCGGCCGTTCCGAAGCTCGACGGAAGCGATGCCCGATTTGCGGATCCTGTTTTCCAAGGTGGAGATCAATGGGACAAGAAAGGTCGTGTTGCTTGTTTCCTACGGCCTTCGTTCGGGGGCATTTGTGGCGGACATTCCCGGTCTCACGACACACTCGCTGGTCTCCTCAGGCACACCCCAGGAGAATTCCTCCGGCGAGGTTGCTCTGCTGGGTTTTGGCGATGGCCCGGTGGCCATTAAGGCGGACGGCACGATGGCCGGTTTGCGCGGCCGACTTTTCTTCCGCTATATATCCCAAGGCTGAACTGAACCGATGGTAGATGCCTCTGATCGCCCCATGAAGCCCCTGAGTATGACGCTGCCGGGTACCTGGAAGCTCGTGAGCCGCACGGATCGCACCCGCAGCGGCGAGCGCCGTACCGAGCCTTCGCTGGGCGACGATCCCGTGGCCCTCCTGTTTTATGATCGGGCCGGCAATTTCGCCGCGCAGTTCATGAAACGGGACCGGTCGGGTCCACTCGGCGAGGGGCCGCGGGGCGGCCCGAACAACAGCCGGGCGCAGGGCGGCTACGACGCTTACTTTGGCACCTACACGGTCGACGATGCGACGGGCGCTGTCACCCAGCGATTGACCGGGGCACTCTCCAAGGAAAACGTGGGCATGGTGGTCGCCCGCAAGATGGTCGTCGCGGGCGACACCCTGACCATCCAGCTCGACACCGCCGCCGCTGATGGTGAAGCGGTGATACGCACCCTGGTGTGGTCGCGCGCCGGGTAGAATGGTTGAGATCGATAGGACGGCCGGGGAAGGCGCGCCGTCGGACCGCGCTCACCCGAGCCTTAGTCCACGGGCGCGGGCGCCAAGGTAATAGACAACATAGTACCCGGCGATGAGGCCAAAGATGAACAGTGTCAGTGGACTTTGGTACATCGACAGCGGCGGGGTGCCGGGCACCGGGGGATGGGCGATGACGTCGTAGATCCGGTACGCCAGCCGGCCGACAAAGAGCACGGTGAGCGCCACCCCGATGCCGGTGTGCGGGGTGTAGAATTTGCCCTCCGGCGTGGCCTCGAATTTGGTCGCTTGAAGGCCAAAAAGTGCGAGCGGGACCGAGAGCGCCACGCCGCCGGCCAGGGCTGCCAGCGCCGACGGGTGCCAGGCCGCGCCGACCCCGAGCAGGAGTGTGATGGAACTGAAGAAGACGATGGCAAAGGTCATGCGCCCGGGACGAAAGCGCTGGCGACCGATGTTGCGACGGACGCGCGCATAGACGCGCCAGGCCACCAGGGGCACGATCACGAGTGAAGCGGCTTGCGTGGAAGTCATGGCGGCGAGGCTGGGAGACCGGCGGGGGAAGGCAAAGGCGAACTGCGTGGCGGGCCGCAGACGGGACAAGCGGCGCATCGGCGCGGGCGGTCGCCTCGGTACACACCCCGCCTGGCGGCACCGCTCTTGCTAGAGGGGATTATTTCTACGCAGGGCAGGTCTGTTCCAAACCGTAGGAGCCTGCTTGCAGGCGATTCCGGCAATGCTAGGCCTTTGAACCGGCTTGGATCGCCTGCAGGCAGGCTCCTGCAAATTGGTCACGGCACCGGGGCGAAGGCGACGGTCTCGCCGGGCCTGGTCGGAAGCACTTTCAGTTCGTTGCCGTAGCGAATGGGGCAAGCGCCGCCCAGGTCCGACCGGAGCTCGGCCCGCACCAGCCTGCCGTTGCGCCACGACATCGACGTGATCTCGAAGCCGCCGCGAGCGCGCAGGCCGTTCACGGAACCCGTCGGCCACGCGGCCGGCAACGCGGGCAGCAGGTGGATTTCGCCGTTCTGCGACTGCAGGAGCATCTCGGCGATGCCAGCCGTGCCGCCGAAGTTGCCGTCGATTTGGAACGGCGGATGGGCGTCGAAGAGATTGGGATACGTGCGCTCGGGGTTGAGGAGCAGCTGGAGGATGGCGTAGGCATGTTCGCCGTCGAGCAGGCGGGCCCAGAGGTTGAGCCGCCAGCCGAGTCCCCAGCCCGTGGCGTTGTCGCCCCGCTGTTCGAGCGAACGGCGCGCGGCGGCGGCGAGGGCCGGCGTCGTGCGCGGGTCGATCTGTTCGCCGGGATAGAGCGCGTACAGGTGCGACACATGGCGGTGGTGCTGCTCGGGTGCGCCGGCGTCCCAGTCCTCGAGCCATTCCTGCAACTGGCCCTGGGCGCCAATCTGCGGCGGCGCGAGCCGGGCGCGGGCGGTGGTGACGCGATCGCGGAAGTCGGAATCGCGGCCAAGGAGGCGGCTGGCTTCGGCGCACTCGTCGAACAAGTCGCGGATGATTTCCTCATCCATCGCCGGCCCGGCGGTGATCGTGGTGTTCGGCGCGTGGTGCGGGTTTTCCGGCGAGATCGACGGGCTGGTGACCAGCCAGCCGTGCTTGGGCTCGGCTACGAGCGTATCGAGGAAGAACTGCGCAGCGCCCTTGAGCAGCGGATAAATCCGGGTGAGGTAGTCGCGGTCGCCGGTGAAACGGTAGTGTTCCCACAGCGTGCGGCAGAGCCACGCGCCGCCGGTGGGCCAGACGCCCCACTGGGCGCCGTCGATCGGCCCGGTGGCGCGCCAGAGGTCGGTGTTGTGGTGTGCGACCCAGCCGTCCGCGCCGTACTGGGCCTTCGCCATCCTCGCGCCAGTCTCGCTGAGATCCTGGACGAGGCCGAGCACCGGGGCGGCGCATTCGCCGAGGTTCGTCACCTCGGCCGGCCAGTAGTTCATCTCCGTGTTGATGTTGATGGTGTATTTGCTGCCCCACGGCGGACTCAGGCTTTCGGTCCAGAGGCCCTGGAGGTTCGCCGGCTGCGAGCCGGGACGGGAACTGCTGATGAGGAGATAACGGCCGTATTGGAAATAAAGGGCGGCGAGCGCCGGATCGCCACCGGCGCCGAAGCGCCGCACCCGTTCGTCCGTCGGCAGCGTGGCGGCATCACTGGTGCCGAGGTCAAGCTGCACGCGCCGGAAAAGCCGCTGGTGTTCGGCCACGTGGGCCGCGAGCAGATCGTCAAAGCTCTTGGTGGCGGCGGCGGCGATCGTGTCACGAGTGAGCGCGGCGGGATCGCCGCTGACATCGTCGTAGCGCCGGTAACTGGTCGCCGCGGCGACCAGCACAACAACCGAGCGGGCGCCGTTGACGTGCAGCTGCTGGCCGTCGGCATTCATCGTGCCGCCATCGATCATCACCTTGACGCGGGCCTGGAACTTCAGCGCGCCCGCGATGCCGGCGGCGCTGCCGTTGACGCCCTCCAGCACGAGGGTGTCGTTGCCCTCGGTGCGGCTGGCGGAATGCTGGGGCGACTGGGCGCCCAGCGTGAATGTCACCTTGCTGCTCCAGTCCGGCTGGCGCACCGGTTGTGAGCTGAGCCGCACCACGATCACCTGATCGACCGGGCTCACGAACGCCTCGCGCACCAGGCGGGCCGAGCCCACGGTGAATTCGGTGCGGGCAACGGCGGTGTCGAGGTCGAGGCTGCGTTGATAATCGAAGGCCGTCTCGCTCCCGGGAAACGTGAAGAGCAGGTCGCCCAACGTTTGGTAAGGCATCTGCACGATCGGTCGCGCCATGAAGTGTTCTTGCGCGAGCTTCTGGGCCGCGGCCTCGTCGCCGGCCGCGATCAGCCGGCGAATTTCCGGAAGGGCGGCGCGGGCCTCGGGATTGGCGGGATCATACGGGCCGCCGGCCCACAGCGTGTCCTCGTTGAGCTGCAGCCGCTCGTGCGCAATGCCGCCAAAGACCATGGCGCCGAGGCGCCCGTTGCCGATCGGCAGCGCCTCCACCCACTCGTTCGCCGGGCGGTCGTAGCGCAGCACCAGCTCCGGCGGGCTGGCGACCGCCACGGCCAGGGTCAGGACAAAGGATGCGGCGAAGCGGCAGGACGCTGGGGCGGGGCGCATGGCGCCTCAGAGAATCAACTCCCAGTAACCGACGTCGATCCATTTCTCGAACTTCCAGCCGACCTGTTCGAACTGGCCGATCTTCTTGAAGCCGAGCTTTTCACTGAGGGCGACGCTGGCGGGATTGGGCAGGGCGATGCCGCCGATGATCGCATGCACGGCCTTTGCGCGCAGGGCGTCGATGAGCGCGATGTAAAGCTTCGTGCCGAGGCCACGACCGGTGGCGTCCTTGTCCAGGTAAATGGACGACTCGACCGCGTACCGGTAGGCGCAGCGCGATTTCCAGCGCGAGGCGTACGCGTAGCCGAGGACGCGGCCGTCTTCGTCCCACACGAACCAGGGCAGGCCGCCGGCCAGCGTGTCGTTGATGCGTTGCGTCATCCCGGTCTCGGCCACGGCCTCCTCCTCGAAGGTGATGATCGTGTTCAGCACGTAATGATTGTAGATGGCGGCGATCGCCGCGGCGTCGGCGGGTGTGGCGGAGCGGAGCATGGCGGAGAGGTAACCCGGCTGGAGCATGACTCAAGCCAACGGCGGGTGGCCGCAGCGGGGTCTGTGATCGTCACAGATCGCCGGCGGGGTCCGGGTGGCAACCCGCGGGACGAGGGCGTCCCGCCTCCATGCGGCGGTCACAGACCGCCGCTACGGAAGATCGAGCCGGGGACCTACTTCGCCGTCAGGGTCGTCTCGACCGCGGGCAGGCCCTCGGCGGTGGCCTTGAGCGTGATCGCGCCGGGGTCACCCCGCTTGGTGCGGACGATCACGAGGGCCAGGCCGTTGTACGCATTGCGGTCCTTGGACTGGAACGACTCGAAGCTGGTGGCGTCACCGTTGTCCGTGGCCACGATCTCGGCCGGGCCCGTCACTTCGAAATGCAGGCGATTGGCCGCACGCGGCACCAACTGGCCGGTCGCATCGAGAATGCGCACCGTGACGAACGACAGGTCGGCGCCGTCGGCGTGCAGTTCGGCGCGATCGGGGGCCAGCGTGAATTTCGCCGCCGGGCCGGCCGTGCGCTCGACATCCTCCGCCCACTTCGCGCCGTTCTTGTAGGCGACGACCTTGAGCTCGCCGGGCGCGTATTTTACGTCGTCCCAGCGCAGGCGGTAGGTGCCGGGCGCCTTGGCCTTGCGGCCGAGCGACTGGCCGTTGAGGAAGAGCTCGGCCTCGTCGCCGGAGGTGTACACGTGCACCGGCGTCACCTGGCCTTCGCGGCCCGGCCACGTCCAATGCGGCAGCAGGTGCGCCATGGGGAGGTCGGGGCGCCACCGGGCCTGGTAGATGAAGTAGCGGTCCTTCGGGAAGCCCGCGAGGTCGACGATGCCGAAGTACGAGCTGCGGGAAGGCACGAGAATCCGGCCGGTCTCCTTGAGCTCCTTCTCGGCGGCGGCGCGCCGGGCCGGGTCGGTGAACTGCATCATCTTGGTCGAATGGCCGCCGTAGGGCGTCGGCTCGCCGAGGTAATCGAAGCCGGTCCACACGAACTCGCCCGCGACGGACGGGTTTGCGTCCTGGCCCTTCCATTCGGCGTCGGGCGAGGTGGCCCAGTACTCGGCGAACAGGTCGTACGAGCTCACCTGGAAGTCCTCGCGGGCGGCCGGGTCGAGCTTGTTGTCGCTGAGCGGGAAGAAATACTCGCCGCGCGAGCTGATGGTCGACGCGGTCTCGCTGCCGTAGAGCGGCATGGTCGGGAAGGCGGCGTGGAAGCGCGCGTATTCCTGCGGCTTGTAGTTGTAGCCCAGCGCGTCGACGGCGAACTGCATGCCGTTGTAGCCGGAACCGATGTTGTCGTAGGCGGAGCTGATCGGGCGCGTGCGATCCTCCTCGCGCACGATGCCCGCGAGGCGGTTGGCGAGCTTCCAGCCGTCGGGATCATGCTGGTCGGGCACCTCATTGCCGATGCTCCAAAGGACGACGCTCGGGTGATTGCGGTCACGGCGCACGAGGGCGCGCAGGTCGCGCTCGTGCCAGTCGGCGAACACCTCGTGATAGTCGTATGGCCGCTTGCCCTTGACCCAGCAATCGAAGGCCTCGTCCATGACGACAAAGCCCAGGCGGTCGCACAGGTCGAGGAGTTCGGGGGCGGGGGGATTGTGGCTGGTGCGAATGGCGTTGCAGCCGAACGAGCGGAGGATCTCGAGCTGGCGTTCGAGCGCGCGGACGTTGATGGCGGTGCCCAGCGCGCCGAGGTCATGGTGGTCGCAGACACCATTGAGCTTGAGCGGTTCGCCGTTGAGCAGGAAGCCACGGTCGGCATCAAACACGGCGGTGCGGATGCCGAAGATCGTCTCGTACCGGTCGATTTCCGTGTTGCCGGCCTTCAACGTCGTCACCGCGAGATAGCGATGCGGGTGCGCCGGGCTCCAGAGCTGCGGCTGGGTCACGACGAAGTTCTGGGCGATCGAAGCCTGGCGCCGGGCGGGAACCTGGAAGGCCGCCGGGGCGGCCGCGATCGCCGGGCCGGTGGTCCGACCGGAGTCGTCGAGGGCGAAAAGCTCGGTGGCGGCCGTGAGATCGGCGCGGCTGTCGGTTTCGTTGTCGGTGAGCACGTTGACGATCACGTCGGCGGCGGCGGCCGACACCCGCGGCGTCGTGACCACCGTGCCCCAGTGCGCGACGTGCACCGGGCCGGACTTGACGAGCCAGACGTTGCGATAGATGCCGCCGCCCGGATACCAGCGGGAGGAGTCGGCGGGATTGTCGAGACGGACGACGAGCACGTTCTCGGCGCCGGCCTTGAGGTAGGGGGTCAGGTCGACGGCGAACGACGTGTAGCCGTACGGCCAGCCACCGACAAACTGGCCGTTGAGCCAGATCTCGGAGTAGGACATGGCGCCGTCGACCTCGAGGCTGATGTGCCGGCCGGCATCTTCGGCCGGCAGGTTGAAGTGCTTTCGGTACCACGCGACGCCCCAGAACTTCAGCTTGCCGGTGTCGCCGGAGTATTCGTAGCGGAACGGGCTCTCGATGCCCCAGTCGTGCGGCACGTCGAGCTTCCGCCAGGTCGAGTCGTCGAAGGCAGGTTGCGTTTCCCTGACGTCGCCGCCGAAGTTGCCGGCGGGGCGACCCGGGCGCGGCGCGGTCGGATCCGCCAGGTCGGCGGAGGAGGCGAGCAGCCACGGCCGGGCGGAATGGTAGTCGAGTTGCGGGATGTTCCAGTCGCCCTCACGGGTGAAGGCGAAACGCCAGTCGGCGTTGAACGAGAGGCGCTCGCGCACCGGGGCGGCGGCGAGGAGGACCGGCAGCGTGGCAAGGAGGGCGAGGGAGCGGAGCTTCAGGCGCATGGGGGGGAGGGGTTGGACTCGCAACCGCGGGTCGGAATTCGAAGGAAAAGCCAAACGACGCGGTTTGGCGAGGGTAAGACCGCGGCCCGCGGACAGTATGAGCCCGGCTGCGCCGGAGAATGAGTCAGGGTTTCGGCGCGAGGTGGCCGGCCGCGACGGCCTCGTCGACCAGGCGGGCCGCGTACGCCCAGAGGCCGCGGGAGCCTTCGGCGGCGTGCGCATTGCGGGCCAGCACGCGGTCCTGCGTGACGCCATGCTTGCGCCAGGCGTGGCCCTCGGTGCGGCAATTGAGCAACATCGGGTGGATGCGGTCGCAGGCCGCGGCGAACTTCGCCTCGGGCGTCTGGCGGGCCTCGAACTCGTCCCAGAGCGCGCGGAATTCCGCCGCCTGGTCCGGCGGCAGCAGGCCGAAGATCCGCGTGGCGGCGACGGCCTCGCGCTCGTGCTGGTCGGCCATGTTCTTGGTGTCGTAGGCGAAGGTGTCCCCGGCATCGATCTCCACGAGGTCGTGGATCAGGGCCATCTTGAGGACGCGCAGCACGTCGAGGGGCTGGTGGTTCGAGTGCTCGGCCAGCACGACCACCATGAGGGCGAAATGCCACGAATGCTCGGCGCTGTTCTCGGCCCGGCGGCTTTGGGTCAGCACGGTCTGGCGGAAGACCTCCTTGAGCTTATCCACCTCGACGATGAATTCCATCTGGCGGCGGAGGCGTTCGGCGGGAGTGTTCATGGCGGGAGCAAGGGCGTGAGCAGGCGCACCCAGATGGCATAGCCGGCGGGTTTCAGATGGAGCAGGTCGGGGCGGAAGAGCTCGGGCCGGGGCTGGCCCTGCGCATCGAGCATGGCCGGCCAGACGTCGACAAAGGCCAGCCGCGGGTCGGCCGCGCACTGGTCCGCGATCAGGCGGTTCGCGCGCTCGTACTGTTCATGCAGTCGCCAGCGTGACGGGCTCGGTTTCATGGCGAGGTACAGGAGGCGCGTGCCGGGCAGGGCGGCATGGAGCCTGGCGACGAAGGCCTGGAAGTCGTGCGCCACGGCCTCGGGGCTCTTGCCCGCGGCGATGTCGTTGTCGCCGGCGTAAAGCACGACGGTCGCGGGGTGGTAGGGGAGGACAATCCGGTCGAAGTAGAAGACACTGTCGGCCAGCTCCGAGCCGCCGAAGCCGCGCCGGATCACCGGGCGGCCCGGAAAATCCTCCGCCAGCGTGGTCCAGAAGCGAATGGACGAGCTGCCGACGAACACGATGCCGTGCGGCGGCGGCGGGTGGGCGGCGTCATCGCGCGTGAGGGCATCGATTTCGCCCGCCCAGTGGGCCGGGTCGGCCGCCGCGGCGATCCGCAGGACCAGGCCGAGGCCGAGGGCGAGAAGGGGACGAGGGCGGAGGCAGGACCGGGCCATGCGGCAAGTTGGGCGGCGCTGCGCCGGGGCGCAATCACCGGTTTGTGACGCGGGCTTGCGCGCCGCGGTCTCCGCTGCTTGCTGGACGGATGCAATTCGCCCTCCGCCTTCCCCTGGCGGCGCTCGCGCCGACGCTGGCGCTGGCCGCCTGGCACTATCCCGCCAGCAAGACCGTCGACCACGTCGACGACTATTTCGGCACGAAGGTCGCCGACCCGTACCGCTGGCTCGAGGACCTGGATTCGCCCGACACCGCGGCCTGGGTGCAGGCGGAGAACCGGGTCACCTTCGACTTCCTCGCCACGCTCAAGAACCGCGCGGCCATCAAGCAGCGCCTCACCGAGCTCTACAACTACCCGCGGCACGACCTGCCGTTCAAGGAGGCGGGCCGCTACTTCTACACCTACAACACCGGCCTGCAGAACCAGCCGCTCCTCATGGTCAAGGACCGGCTCGACGGCGCGGCGCAGCTCGTGCTGGACCCGAATACGCTTTCCGCCGACGGCACCGTGTCGATGACCGTGTGGGACGTCTCGCCCGACGGGAAGTGGCTCGGCTACGGGACGTCCGCGGCCGGGTCCGACTGGACCGAGCTCCACGTGCGCGACATCGCTGCGCGCGCCGACACCGGCGACCTGATCCGCTGGGCCAAGTTCTCCGGCCTGAGCTGGACGAAGGACAGCCAGGGCTTCTTCTATTCGCGTTTTCCCGAACCGAAGCCCGGCCAGAACCAGGTGTTCGGCGAGCTGGGCAACCAAGCGGTCTATTACCACCGCGTCGGCACCCCGCAGGGCGACGACGTGAAGATCTTCGCCACGCCCGATTTTCCCAAGCGCGGCTGGGGCGCGGCGACGACCGATGACGGCCGTTACCTTTTCATCTACGGGTCCGAGGGCACCGACACGCGCAACCGGCTCTACTATGTCGACCTGAAGGATCCGCTGCATCCCGCCATCACCGGGCCGG
Organism: Lacunisphaera sp.; assembly: GCA_035545835.1. GTDB lineage: Bacteria > Verrucomicrobiota > Verrucomicrobiia > Opitutales > Opitutaceae > Lacunisphaera. The sequence continues at coordinate 3,327 of DASZXO010000014.1, read as the reverse complement.
TGGTGAAGCTCATCGACGAGCTGGAGGCGGAATACACCGTCCTCGACAACGTCGGGCACGTGCTGTTCGTGCGCACGGACCTCGGCGCCCCGCGCAAGAAGATCATTGCGATCGACCTTGATCACCCGGCCCGGACCGAATGGCGCGAACTCGTGCCGGAGGCGCCGGACGTCATCGAGTCCTCGATCGTGGCGGGCGACCGCTTCGTGGTGAATTACCTGCACGACGCGCACAGCCGCGTGCGGACCTTCGATTTCGACGGCAAGCCCGCGGGTGAGATCGCGCTGCCGGGCCTCGGCACCGTCGGCGCCAGCATTTACGTGCGCGACCGCGCCGGCCTGACCGGCCGGCGCGGCGAACCGGAGTTGTTCATCAAGTTCACGTCCTTCATCCAGCCCGCCACCTCCTACGTGCACGACCTCGCGACCGGGGCGACGCGCGCGGTCGAGGAGCCGAAGGTCGCGTTCGACCCGTCGCTCTACGAAACCGTGCAGGTGTTCTATCCCTCGAAGGACGGCACGCGCATCCCGATGTTCATCACGCGCCGCAAGGGCCTGAAGCTCGATGGCTCCCACCCGACGCTGCTCTATGCCTATGGCGGTTTCGACATCTCCCTCACGCCGGCGTTTTCGCCCAACACCATCGCGTGGCTCGAGTTTGGCGGCGTCTATGCGCAGCCGAACCTCCGCGGGGGCGGCGAGTACGGGCGCGAGTGGCACCTGGCGGGCACGAAGGAGCGCAAGCAGAACGTATTCGACGACTTCGCCGCGGCCGGCGACTGGCTGTGCGCGAATGGCTACACCTCGCACGACCGGCTGGTCATCAGCGGCGGCTCCAATGGCGGCCTGCTCATCGGCGCGACGATCAACCAGCGCCCCGACCTCGCGCGTGTGGCGCTGCCGGCGGTCGGCGTGCTCGACATGCTGCGTTTCCACAAGTTCACCATCGGGTGGGCGTGGACGAGCGATTACGGCTCCGCCGACGACGCGGCCGGCTTCAACTACCTGCGCGCGTATTCCCCGGTGCACAACGTGAAGGCCGGCGTGACCTATCCCGCCGTCCTCCTCACGACCGGCGACCATGATGATCGCGTGCTGCCCGCGCACTCCTTCAAGTTCGCCGCGGCGCTGCAGGCGGCCAACCCCGACCCGGCCTTTCCGGCGTTCATCCGGATCGACGTGCGCGCCGGCCACGGCCAGGGCAAGCCGATCGCCAAGCAGATCGAGGAGCAGGCCGACAAGATGGCCTTTGCCCTCCATTTCGTCGGCCCGCCCGCGGACTGATGCCGGCCGCGATGGGCTCCGACCCGGCCCCGGGCGGTTGCCCGCCTCCTCAAGCGCGCCCGGGCGCCGTCGTGGCCTCCGCATCCTCGCGCGGATGGCAGGGCGGAAAGTGGACCTTCGGTTGCGAAACCCCGCGGCATGGCTATGTCCGAGCGCATGTCACCTCTCCACCAACCCTTGAAGCTCGGCGCACTGACGCTGCCGAACCGCATCATCATGGCCCCGCTCACGCGCTGTCGCGCCGGCGCCGGCCGCGTGCCGACCGGGCTCATGACCACTTATTACAGCCAGCGCGCCTCGGCGGGCCTGATCCTGTCCGAGGCGACCTCCGTCGACCCGATGGGCGTCGGGTATCCGGACACCCCGGGAATCTGGTCGGATGAGCAGGTGGCGGGCTGGCGCAAGGTCACCGAGGCCGTGCACGCCGCGGGTGGACGGATGTTCCTCCAGCTCTGGCACGTCGGCCGCGTGTCGGACCCGGTCTACCTGAACGGGGCCCTGCCGGTCGCGCCCAGCGCGGTCGCCGCCGCCGGCCACGTCAATCTCCTGCGGCCGCAGCGACCGTACGTCACGCCGCGGCCCTTGCAGCTCGCGGAGCTGCCGCGCGTGGTTGCCGCCTACCGCCTCGGTGCCGTCAACGCCCTGCGGGCCGGGTTCGACGGGGTCGAGATCCACGGGGCCAACGGCTACCTCCTCGACCAGTTCCTGCAGGACGGCGCCAACCTCCGGACGGATGACTACGGCGGCTCGATCGAGAATCGCGCCCGGCTGGCGCTCGAGGTCACGGACGCGGCGATCTCCGTCTGGGGCGCCGACCGCGTGGGCTACCACCTGGCGCCGCGCGGCGGCTCGACCGGCATCAAGGACAGCGACCCGGCGGCCACCTTCGGCTACCTCGCGCGGGAGCTCGGCCGGCGCAAGATTGCCTTCCTGTGCGCGCGCGAGTCGCTGGACGGGCCGCGCTTCGGCCCGGCGCTGAAGCGGGCGTTTGGCGGCACCTACATCGTCAACGACGGCTTCACCGCCGAGTCCGCGGCGCGCGTGCTGGCCGCGGGCGAGGCCGACGCCGTCGCCTGGGGCAAGCTCTTCATTGCGAATCCCGACCTGCCGCGCCGGCTCGAGCTCAACGCCCCGTTGAACGCGCCCGACGCCACCACCTTCTATGGCGGCACGGAGCGGGGCTACACCGACTACCCGTCACTGGCGGCCTGATGTCATAAATTCCCCGACGGTCCGAGGGCGGCCCGCGCGTGCGGGATTGCCTTTTTTCCCGCGCGGATGTTCTTGTGGCGATTCCCATGAAAATCCTAGTCGCCGACAAGATCTCACCCAAGGGAGTCGCCTTTCTGCGCCAGCAGCCGGGCTTTGACGTGGTGGAGGCGTACGGCTCGTCTCCGGCCAAGGTGCTCGAGTTGGTGAAGGATGTGCACGCCATCGCCGTGCGCTCGGAGACCAAGATCACGGCGGAGGTCCTGGCCGCGGCGCCGCTGCTCAAGGTGGTCGGCCGCGCGGGCGTCGGCGTGGACAACGTCGACGTCGAGGCGGCGACCGAGCGCGGCGTCATCGTGATGAACACGCCGCTGGGCAACACCATCGCCACGGCGGAGCTGACCTTCACCCACATCCTCTGCGGCGCGCGGCCGGTGCCGCAGGCGGCCGCCTCGATGAAGGCCGGCCAGTGGGACCGCAAGAGCTTCTCGGGCCTCGAGCTCTTCCGAAAGACGCTGGGCGTCGTCGGTCTCGGGCGCATCGGCTCAGAGGTGGCCAAGCGCGCCCAAGCCTTCGGGATGCGCGTTCTGGCCTATGACCCGTACCTGGCGCCGAGCCGCGCCAAGGTCATGCAGGTTGAATCCGTTTCCCTCGACGAACTGCTGAAGCAGGCCGACTACATCACCGTCCACATGCCGTTGACGGACCAGACCAAGTACATGATCGACGAGGCGGCGCTGGCGAAGTGCAAGAAGGGTGTGAAGCTCTTCAACTGTGCCCGCGGCGGCATCATCAAGGAGGAGGCGCTCATCGCGGCGTTGAAGTCGGGGCACGT
>DASZXO010000013.1:0-80626 GCA_035545835.1 Lacunisphaera sp. | reverse complement strand
CCCCCCCCCACCAAGCCCGGCCCGGCGCCGCGGCGCTGGGGCCGCTCCGGGGAAAAGGCGTTGCCAGCGCCGCCCGCGTGGTGCGTCATGGCCGGCAGCCGCGGCCCCATGAAATTCGAACACTTCGGCCTCAACGTGCCCGATGCGCGGGCGATGGGCGAGTGGTACGCCCGGCACCTCGGCTTTCGCCTCGTGCGCAGCCGCGACGAGGCGCCCTTCACCCGGTTCCTGGCGGACGAGACCGGGCGCGTGGTGGTCGAGCTCTACACCAACCCGGCCGGGGCGATACCCGCTTACGGCACGCAACACCCGCTCGTGTTTCACCTGGCGGTGGTGTCGCACGATGTCGCCGCCGACCGGGCCCGGTTGGAGAAGGCCGGCGCCTCGCTCGTGGTCGAGGAAGTCACGCCCGACGGCAGCCGGCTCACCATGATGCGCGATCCCTGGGGCGTGGCGTTCCAGCTCTGCCAGCGCACGACGCCGTTTGGGGATACCTGACGTCGACTGGACATGCAGGCGTCGGTCAGCGCTGGCGACGGGGTAGGGCGCGCATTCCGCTGCGCGCCGCGGCGGCGAACGGAATCGCCGCCCGACCAACGATGCGCCGGTGCACGGCGAAGTTTCAGTACACTGCTCCTCGCACTGTTCGGCCTGGCCGGCGCTTCTCTCGGAGCGGCCGCCGAGCCGGGCCTGCTGTTCCATTTGTCGGGTGACCGCGGCACAACGGCGGACTTCGCCGCCGCCGGCACGCCCGCGCCGACGTTCGACGCCGAGGTCACGACGATTCCCGACGGCGCCCGGGGCGCGGCGTTGAGTTGCGGCGACCTGCAGCGGCTGGCCTGGCGTGCGCCGGGCAACATCTACGCGCAGCGCGGCACGCTGTCGTTCTTCTGGCGTTCGCGCTATCCGGTCGGGCCGACGGCGTTTCCGATTTTCCGCGTCGGCTACGCGGACCATTCGAGCTGGGACATGGTGTGGCTGCGCATCGACTACAACGGGCACGGCTTCGATGCGTTTGTCACCGACACCAGCCTCGCGCGCACGCGCGTGTCGGTGACGCTGCCCGAGTTTCCCGGGCCAAAGACGTGGACGCATCTCGCGCTCGCTTGGGACGAGACCCGCGGCATCCGCTTCTATGTGAACGGCAAATTCGCGGCTGAACAGAAGACAACGGCAGTCTACGACGCCGCGCTCGACCAGTTCGGCCCGCACTCGCGCATCATTTCGCCGTGGCAGGTGCAGAGCGACTACAACTTCGTGCGCGGCGGCGATATCGACGAGATCCGGATCTACGACCGGATGGTGGACGATGCGGCAGTCGCCGCACTCGCGCGAGGGGAGGCCGCTCCCGCCGCGGCCTTCGCGCAGCCGGACCGGACTTGGCAGGATCCCGCAACTCGCGCCGAGTGGCTGCACCGTTACGGCTGGGACCGGGAGCTGCCACCGCCTTTGCCCGCCGAGGCGACGAGGGTGCGCAAGGTCGAGATCCACGACGCCTACGACCTGAAGCGCTGGTGGTGGAAGGCGTGCGACGGCATCCGCGAGACGACCTGGCCGGGCGTCTACAACCGTTCGCGGCTGCCCGGCCGCAACGACTACTTCCAGCTCCCGGACTGGGACTGCTATTCGCTCTCGGGGAAGGCCATCACCTTCGCTTTGCCGGACGAGCCATGGAACCACGTCGAGATCACCGGCGCCGCCTGGGGCCGGATGGAGCTGCTCACGTCCGACACGCCGCTCGAGAATGCCGGCGACGCGCCCGGAGGCCGGCCGCTTTTTGTCCGCGCGCAGGGCAGCGAGAAAACGGTGCACGTGATGTCCGACGCAATCACCGGCGGCCGGATCCGATTCACGAATCAGGAACAGGAGGAGCCGATCAGCGAGATCTCGGTCTATAACGTCACCGCCGGCCGCGAGCCGGCGGGCAGCGCCAGGCTCGAATACCGCCTGAGCGTCGATCCGATCCCGGGCGAACCGACCGTCAAGGCGGTCGAAGGCTTCATTGCCGGACGCTATCCGCCCGACGAACGGCACGAACTCTACGCCCAGCCGGCGGATGAACCACTCGCGCTTTACTCGTTCGCACCTCCTGCCGGGATGCCGCTGGTCCACGTGCTGGTACCGGACACTTGGGACCAGCGCGCCGACGGGCTCGACGGCATCGCCCTGGATCTGCATCCGCTCGCGCCGCGCGAGCCGAAGCTGGCCTTGAACATCCGCGTGCACGACCCGTTGTGGCCCAACCGGGATCTTTGCGATTTCTCATTCAGCGTGAACGGCAGCGAGCGGCACACCCTGTGGCTCGACCTCCGCGACCGGCTGCTGCCGCCCGGGAAGGCCCTGTGGCTGACCCTCGCGGCCTCGGGCCCCCTCGACCTGGCCGCGCTGCATGGCGCGAAGCTGCGCCTCGTCTTCAAGCCGCGCGCGGCCGCGCTGGCCGAGCACGAGCTCGACCGGTTCACGCAGGCGCGCGATGCCTACGCGATGCTCGTCGAGGAGCATCCGCACAGCGAGAAGTACGATCTCTGGAACCGGTTCAAGGGCGACCTCGAGGACCTGCTCCGCGCCAATCCCGACCACGTCCTCGGCCGGCAGTACGCCGCCGTGGCGCTCGGTGCTCCGCGGCCGCCGTTGGTCCAGCCCGAGCCGCCCGCGGGCGTGCCGCTCTGGGCCTTCCGGCAGGTCACGCAGCTCGGCCTCGTGGAGAGATTCGTCACCTGGTACATCGACCACCGGCAGATCGACAACGGCGAATTCGGCGGCGGGATCTCCGACGACACCGACTTGACCAACATGTGGCCGGGCGTCGCCTTGATGGGCTGCGCACCGGGGAAGCTCGCGGTGTCGGTGTCGCGGCTGCTCGATGCCGCCTATGCCAACGGCATGTTCACGCACGGCCTGCCGACGATCCAGACCGACGAGTTGCACAGCTACGAGGAGGGCATCAACTGCCTCGGGCAAAACCTCATCCTCAACTACGGCAGCCCGCGGCAGATCGAGCGCGCGATGGAGACGGCGCGCGGCTTTGCGGGGATCACCGGCATCAACGCCGCCGGCCATCGTCACATCCGCACCTCGTACTTCAGCGGCACGAAGGTGGCCGCCGAGGAGCCCTGGGGCTATGCGAAGTCCAACTCCTACCTGGTTGCCCAGCCGGACCTCCTGCTCGGCGACTTCAATGGGAACCCGGCGGCGCGACAGCTCGTCGTCGAGCTGGCCGAGGGTCTGCTCGCGCACAGGCAGGCGGACAAGTTCGGGAAAGCGGCGCTGCCCAGTGCCATTCGGTTCGTGGACGACGCCGAAGGCGTGGCGACCCGCGGCAACCTGCCGTGGCCGGTGTTGTGGGGTGCGTGGCGGTTCACCGGACGGCGCGAGTTTCTCGAGCCCATCCTCGACGGCGGACCGGCGGCGCTGAATGCCGTGAACGCCAACGCCCTCGACTGGCTCGGGCTGCGCGCGGCCTGGCGCGACCGCATCCTCGAGGGCGAACGCGGCCGGCCGGTCGACACCCGGCGCGTGACGGCGAGTGGGCGTTCGCGCGAAAGCGCGTATCGCGGCACGGGCGACGCCCCCGTGCGCTGGCAGCTGACGGGAGACAAGGAGATCCTCGCGCAGCTTTATGGCGACGAGATCGAGGAGACGAAGCTGCAGGAGTTCATCAACACCGAGGGCAGCCTGTGGATCGACCGCGTCGGCGTGCCGTACGCCGAGCTGCAGCGCGCGCGGCTCGGCGGCATCGCGCTCACCCGCGGGGCGACGTACCCGGGTCACGTGGTGAGCTGGCGGTTTGCGGCGCCGGCGAGGGCGGAAAGCGTGGCGCTCCTGATTCCCGACGCCGCGCCGACCGGCTTCAAGGTGATCGCGTACAACCTGGAAACAGCCCCGGTGCGCGCGACGATGACCGGCTGGAACATCGATCCCGGCACGTGGGAGATCACGCAGGGCCTCGACACGAACGACGACGATGCGGCGGACCAGGACCTGGAATCCCGCGAGGCGTCGTTCGAGCGGACAAAGTCCGTGGAAATCACGCTGCCGCCGCGGGCCGCGACGGTGCTGACCTTTCGCCTCAAGGCACCAGGCACGCCGTATTGGTCGCGGCCCGACCTCGGGCTTGATCCCGAGGACGTGCGGATCGAGGGCAACGCCGTGCGGGTGACCATCCACGGGCTCGGCTCGGTGCCTTCGCCGGGAACGGAGGTGGTGTTGCGCGACGCGACGGGGGTGGTGCGGGCGCGGGCGAGCCTCGAACCGCTGGCCGCGCCGGTCGACTTGAGGCCGAAGACGACAACGGTGACCTTGAAGCTTCCGCCAGGCTTCGATCGGCACGGCGGTACGGTCGAGATCGATCCCGATCGCCGCCTCGAGGAAATCACCCGGTTGAACAATGTCGTGAGAATGTAGGGCGGGGTCTCCGGACCCCGCCATGATCGCGTTGCAGGGATTGCGCGTTGTCGCTGGCGGGGTTCGGAGACCCCACCCTACAACCCCGCCCGCTGCAACCTGCCCGGCGCGAGCGCGGCCGGGTGGAACCGCACTTCGCGGATGCAGCCCTTGAACCAATAGACCTGGTTTTGGCGAACCCCGAGGGAGATCTGGCCGGCGCCGAGCGGCGGGATGTCGACCTCGCCCTCGAGTTCCTTCACGCCATCGACGTAGCTGGCCATGTGCCCGCGGCCATAGACGAGCGCGACCCACGTCCAGCGGCCGGCCGGATGGAGCCTCGTGCGATCGAGCAGCGGCAGCCGCGCTTTCGTCGCCGCGGAAAACAAATAGGTGTCGAGCGCCCACTTTGCGCCATCGATCCGGATTTCCATCAGGAGCCGCGAGCCCGGGTCACCGGGTGCGTCGAGATGATCCTGGATGTGCAGGAAGCGCTGTTCGGCCGGGCCGTTGGCGTCGGGGTCGATCAAGGCCTCGACGGTGAACTCGGTCCAACCGGCGATCGGGTTGACCGGGACCAGCAAGCCGTCGGAAGTGCCATTGAAACGCAGCGCCTTGCCGCCGGCATCGATCACAATCTGCGGCGCACCGAGCACGGTGGCCGCATGGCCGCCGATTTTGGACGTTTCATCGAGCGGCCAGACAGTGGCGGCCGGTTCGGCGGCGTGGGTCAAGCCGGCGAGGGAAAGAAGCGGCAGGATCCACAGGACGGGGCGACCGGGGTTCATGCGGCAACGATGGCCGCGGCGTCGGGCGACTCAAGGCGCGATGCCGTTAGAAGCGGCCGCGATTCCACCGCTGGAATCACCGCCCTGGCAGCCCCACCACGGAATCCTGTCGTTCAGCCATCGTCCACGAGCCATGAAGCCGGCGCAGGTCTGGCCGGGGAGCTTGAATGCCGGCACCCCACCCGCGCTACCTGGTGGGATGGGGCTGGGCCGGGGCCGGCTTCGGTTCGCTGTCGCCCTTTGCGGGCGGGTAGGGCTTGTAGGGCACCTGAAAACCCTTGGGGAAGAACTGCCCGGAATTGGCGACCTGCCCGTCGTGGGTCCAGCCCTTGCTCTTCCAAACCTGATCCATCACCAGGCGGCAGACCAACTCGACGTCGACCTTGGCGGCCAGCCCCTTTTTTTCGAAGAAGTTGAAAGCCCCCATGATATCGATCACGCCCTGATAAATCTCACCGACTTTCGAGGGGCTATACATGTCGAGCTCCGTTTTCTTTGCGAGCTCGAGGTTCTTCTCGGCGACCAGGAGAATGTGCGCATCCATGACTTCGACGATATATGCGGCCTGGTCCCGGAGAGGCATTTTTTCCGCTTCCGAGATCTTCATGGCGCACGCCTCATTCGCCGCAAGCAGGGCGAGACCGGAAAAGAACACGGGATGGATCGTCCTCTTCGCGCACCGCAGCGCGATGCGCAGGGCGGGAAGCTGATGGGCGTGGAACGACATGATGGAACAAGAACCGGGGCGCAGACCGGGGCGAATCAGTTCGCCGGATGCTGGGGCGGCGGATTCGCGTGATCAAGATAGAGCCGGTCGGTCAGGATGAAATCTCCGCGAGGCGGGTCCATCGGGGCGGCGACAGCATGCCGGTCGAATTCCCGCCGGTCGGGATAGACGTTGATGCGGACGAGCGTCACGCCGCGCGCGGCGAGCAGTTCGTTCAGGTCATGGGCCCCCGCGCCGTGCTCGGCCCCGTAGACAAGCAGGACGCGTCCGCCCGGCGCCACCAGGTCGGCCAGCGTGGCGGCGAGCTGGCGGTCGTCGGTCCGCACCCGGTGCCAGGCTGCGCGGAGGGAGTCGAGCCGGGTGCGCTCGTCCTCGCCGAGTTGGGGCCAGCGGCGGTCGATCTCCCCGGCCGCGCCGAAGTCGCCGAAGAAGCCGTTGATCCCGGCGTCGTGCAGGGCGCGCTGGTAGGCGAGTCCCTCCTCGTTGCCGTTGTCCGGATCGCCCAGGCACACCCGCAGCCCCTCAGCGGCGGCGGCCCGGATAATCCGGCCCTCGAGCACGAGGCGGTGCGTGCCCCCGACCGGGACGAAGCCAAGCGCCGTGGCGCTGCCGACGTAATCAGACACGCGGATGCGCCCGGCGGCGAGCTTGTCGGCGAAGGGCTGCAGCCGCGTCGAGGTCTCGAGACAAAGGGCCGTGAAGCCGGCGGCCTTCAGGAAGTGCAGGTGGCGCCGCGACGCCAGCCAGGCCGCGAGCGCGACATTGCGCCGGTGGTTCACGTCGCCCAGGTGCACAATCCGGGCGCCATCCTTGAGGAGATGCGTGGCGGCGGAGACCAGCGGCCCGGGAGTGGTTGCCCGCACGCGGGCGGCCTGCCAGGCCGCGAGCCCGGCGGAGCCTGCGATCAGGAACAGGAGCAGCAGGCTGGCGGGATGCGATCGCATGCAGCCGACGACCCATAACAACGATTGGCATCCAGGCCAGAGCGGAGTGCGCCGCCCCGCGGCAGCGGACCCTCGGGGCGGGACGCGACCGTCTGGATCAGTCCGTGGCAGCCGCGTGCCACACGAGCACCGTGCCGTCCTTGCGGTCGGGACGCGTCCCGGGCCAGTCGGCGCCGTAGGGCTCGCCCGTGAGCGGATTGAGACCGACGTAGCGATTGGTTTTGAGTGAAAGGAGCATGAGCTGGTGATCGCGGATCATGTCCTGCCACAGGAACAGGCTGCCGTCGGTCTCCTGCGGCAGCAGGCGAACGTCACCGGACAGCCCGGCACCCACGACGGTCACGAACCCGCTGCCATCGACCGCCTCGAGCGCGACGCGTCCGTGCCCGCGGTCGAGTACGCGGAAGCGCGCCTTGGCCTCAGCGGCTTCCTTGGAGCCGGGATGCGTCCAGTGCAGCAGGCCGAGGGGGTGAACCCAGGCAATGTCGCCATTGCCGAGGTTTGTCATCGAGACAACCTGGCCGAGCGGGATGTTGTGCGAACGGTCGGCGAGTGGTTCGTCGACTTGGAAATTGTCGAAGTCCGCATAGCCGCCGTCGTGTCCGGCGGTGTTGTAGGCGAAGAGCGAGTAGCGGATGCCTTGGAAGGTCTTCAACTGGTAGGGCAGGGCGATGGCGTCGCCCATCGGCGTGAACGTCTTTCCATCGGTGCTGTAGCTGAGATGGGCGATGTTCGCATCGAAGTCGCCGGTGGCGCGCAGGCTGACGTGAGCCGCGGTGAGCGGCACGTCGATGGTCTTGTCGGCGAACTCGTCGTAATGACGGAGCACCGGTCCGCCCTCGGTTCGCGCGATGCCGATCCACGCGCAGGGGATGTTCAACAGGGCGAGGCCGGCGACATCGCCGGGCTGCAGGCCGGTGGCGTCGAGCTCGACCGTCGCCGTCGATACCGGGCCAATGGCGCGCTGCGTGAGCGTGTTGCGCGCGAGCAGGAAGCGATCGGCCGGCAGCGTGTGGAGCCGGAGCGAGCCGGGCTTTTCCGCGAGCGACCACTTGGCGTCGACCGGCGCGTGGTTCCACTGCCAGACCGGCAGGAGCTTCGGACCGGAGAAGTCGTCGCTGCGCTGGTACGGCGCGGTGGGCGCGACCTCGACGCCGACCTTCGGCTTGAACCAGGTGCGGGGCGAGCGGCCGAGGTTGCCGGGGAGGCCGAAGTACGGCCAGCCGTCCTGCCATGTGACGGGCGAGAGAAACGTCGTCCGGCCGACCGACTTGAAATCCATCATCGAGAAGCCCCACCAATCGCCATTGGGCAGGTCGACGATGCCGCCCTGGTGCAGCGCCACGGCGCCGAGGGTGTTGTCGTCCGACTGGAGGATCTCGAACCTGGTGCCCGGGGCGGGCAGGCCGCGCCCGAGCCCGGCGCCGCGCTCGCCCCATGCGCGCTGGGTGCCCATGGTTTCGTTGGCGCTGATGACGACAGTCTCGTACGGGCCCTCGGGCCGGTCGGCGCGCGCGCACTGCATGCGGCCGACGGGCGCGTAGTTGGCGCTGATGATGTAATACTTCCCGTGGATCTTGTAGAAATGGTGGCCCTCGCCCATGCCGCTCCCGGCGGGAATGAGGGTGCGCTTCGTCTCCGGGATGATGTCGCTCAGGTCCGGCTTGAGCTGGGCGAACATCACCGCGTTGTAGTTCCAGACCACGTAGACCTTGCCGTCATCGTCGAACAAGACCGACAGGTCGTGGAGCGAGCTGCCGAGCTCGGTGTGCTTCCACGGGCCGGCGGGATTGGTCGCGGTGAAGACCTGGGTTTTCTGGTGGTTGATGTTCGAGAAGAGGTAGAAGGTGCCGTTGTGGTAGCGGATGCACGGCGCCCAGATGCCCTGGCCGTAGATCTCCTTGCCATCCTCGAGGCGGAATTCCGGGCCGAAGTCGAGCCGGTCGGTGGCGTAGCTGAGGAATTGCCAATTCACCAAGTCCCTCGAGTGCAGCACGACGAGGCACGGCATCGCGTGCATCGTCGTGCCGGCGAGATAGTAGTCGTCGCCGACCCGGATCATGTCGGGGTCGGAGAACTCGTCGTAGAAAAGCGGGTTCGTGTAGGTGCCGTTGCCATTGTCGGCCGTCCAGGAGCCGCGCGGGGCGGCGGCGAGAATTGGTGCCGCGGCGATGAGGAGGACGAGAGCGGGAAGCCTGATCATGAGGTTGGGGGAGATTGCTGGAGGGCCGGCCTCCCGGCCCGTTGCGGCTGGTCGGAAGACCAGCCCTCCAGGGTTTAAGGATTCAATCGGGTGATGGTAACCGGCCGACTGCGAGGCCGGGCGTGGTGATCCATTTGACTGGATTGCTTCGTCGGCCGGTGCCCGGGCCGTCTCGCAATGACGATCAGCGGGAGTGAGGACGAAGGCGAATGTTGGCTCATGGGGAATGATCAGGCGTGGTCGCACTCGAACTCAGCAGGCGGACGTCGTAGACGCCGCCGGCGAGTCCCTGGGCGGCGGCGAACTTGATGGTGACGCGGCCGTCCGGCGCGGCGGCGAGCACCGCGGCGGGAATCTCGTAGGTGCGGTCGATGAACTCGCCGAGGCGGGTGCCGGCGAGGTTCTGCGTGGCGAGCAGGATGCCGTTGGCGAGGATTTCGAATTTCCGGCCGGTGTCGTCGCCCGAATAGGTGACCGAGAGCGTCACCGCCTTCGCGCCGTGCGGGTCGAGGGTGTATTGGAACCACCGGCCATGGCGCCAGCGGCGGTCGTGGTGGATGCCGGTTTCGGTGCCTTCGCCCTTGAAGTCGTGTTCGACCTCGGGCTGCTGTTCGCCGGGGGCGACGGCGTCAAGCGTCGCGGCTTCGCGCGCCGCCCGGGCGCGTTCGGCCGCGGCCAGCTTTTCCCGCCGCGCGGCGAGACCTTCGCGGGTCGTCAGCTCCCAGTACATCTGGTAGCGCGCGTCGTGCAGCCGGAAGAAGGGAATGAGCTCGAGGCCGTCCGGCGCGGGCGGCTCGACGAGGTGTTCGAGCTTGAAATGCAGCGGGCCGGCGGCGGGGTCGGCGACGACGTGGGCCGGGATGGCCGCGGCGTCGCCGAGCAACACGGGCGCCTGGTCGAGCGGCTCGGCCGGGCCGCGGGCGACATGGCCCATCCGCGAATCGTCGGCCCGCAGGCCCGTCAGCTCCCACGTGCCTGCCGGGTGGGCGAGCACGATCGGGCCGCGCAGGATCGCGTACCAGCGGGAGCCGTCCGGCAGGCCCTCGACGGTCGTCCGCATCGGCAGGCCGATTTCCACGCGGTCGCCGTCGTGCCACTCGCGCGGCACCGCCACGTAGGAGGAGGGCGCGGCGGTCACGGCGACCGGCGAGCCGTTGACCCTGACGCTGAACGCTCCGGGTGCGACCCAGCCGGGATAGCGCAGGTGCAGCGTGAAGGTTTTCGGTGCAGCGAGCTGCAGCGTGAGGCGCGTACCCTCTTCGTCGGGGAACGCGGTCTCCTGCCGCAGCTTCAGCCCGAGGTCGGACGCGGTCAGCTCGGAGGCGATGAAGAGGTTGACGTAGATGCCGTCGCGCGCGCGGGCATAGATGAACTCGCCGTACTTGCCGGGATTTTCCATGCCGGTGCCCACGCAGCACCAGAAATTCTCGCCGGGGACCGAGTACACCCGGTAGTGGTCCGGCCGGATCGGCGTGAAATAGACGTAGCCCGGGTGCGTCGGGTTGATGGAAGCCAGGATGTGGTTGAAGAGTGCGCGCTCGTAATAGTCCGCATAGGCGGCATCCGGCGCGCTGGCGAAAAGCTGCTCGGTCAGCCGGAGCATGTTGTAGGTGTTGCACGTCTCGGGGCCCTCGCGACTCTGCAACATGCCGAGGTAATTGTGCGGGTCGTTGAAATGTTCGGACACGCTGTTGCCGCCGAAGGCGACGGAGCGATGGGTGGTGACCGTCTGCCAGAAGAAGCGCGCGCCGGTGTCGTCGGCCTTGTCGCCGGTGAGGGTGGCAATGCGCTCGAGGCCGGTGACCTTGGGGATCTGGGTGTTGGCGTGCTTCCCGGTCAGGTGGTCCTCCTGCGCCATGAGCGGATCAAGCACGGCGTGGTGGATGAACCGCTTCGCGGTCTCGAGGTACTTCCGGTCGCCGGTGATCGCATAGAGATCGGCCATCACCTCGTCCATGCCACCGTGTTCCTGGTCGAGCATGCGCTGCATCTGCTCGTCGCTGAGTTTCGCCGTCAGGTTCACGCACCAATCGCCGAGCCGGACCAGGACGTCGCGCGCGGGCGCGCTGCCCGCCTGCAGCCAGGCGTCGCGGAGGCCGGCGAAGGTCTTGTGGACGTTGTACCAGGGGACCCACTTTTTCGTCAGCGCGCGGATGTCGCCGTTCGCGACGACGGCCCACAGGGCCTTGCTGCCCGGCACGCCGCCGATATAGCCGTCGCCCAAGGCCGTCTGGCACGCCTGGAGCTCGCCGACCATGTAGTCGAGGCGGCGGCGAAGTTCGCCGTCGGGCGTGTCCGCGCCGGCGGCGATCATGTCCGCGAGCGCCGAGAGGTAGTGGCCGGCGGTGTGGCCGTCGAGGCCGCCACTTTCCCAGTTGCCGTACGGCTTGGCCTTGGCCGGCAGGCCGGCCTCGCGGCGGAAGGGGGCGAGCAGCCGGTCGGGCTCGAGCGCCAGCAGGTAATCGCGGTTGGCGTCAACCGCCGCCGGGAACGGGCCGCCGTCGAGCAGGCGGACGGCGTCGAGCCGGTAGATCTGCGCCGGCGTGGCGGGCACGATGGCTGGCGTGGATTCGGCGGCGGCGGTCAGGCTGACTGCCGGTGCGAACAACAGAATGCTGCAGCCAATCCAGCGCCAAAGGGCGGAGGGAGATTTCATGTGGGAATGGGCGATCTGATCGTGCGACACACCCCGTCGCTTCGCCGCCCTTCGCCGGGCTTCGGCGAGGCGAGCGCCACCCGTCTTGGTCGAGGGGAGCCGAGCTCACGGGCACGAAGTTCCCCTCTATTAGGAGGGGCCTGCCGTCCGTAGCCTCGGCGGAGGATGGTGCTCGGCAGGGCGGGGTGCGTGGGCCGGGCGGTCACGGTGACAGACGTCTTCTGCCCCAGGTCACTCATGCGTGGTGATCTGGAACACGATGGCGACATCGCTGGGCAGGTGCGCGGGCGGCGTGATCACGAGCGCGTCGGGGTTTTGCGTCCACGCAATCTTCTCCGTGCCGCCGAGCAGGGTGATGTCGTCGATCTTGCGCTCAAGAAGTTTGGCATCGGCGCCGAGCGATTTGATGCTCACGGGACCCGTTGGCGCGCCCATGACGATCGCATACAAGGTCGAGCCCTTCGTGGTGAACCGCACGTCCTCGGCGGTGAACGGCTTGCCCTTGCCCTCGTTGAAGCCCGGGCCGGTCATCGGGCGCGCGCTGGCCATCTGCGGCCCCTCGCCGAAGACCTTCCAAGGACGCGTGCCGTGGATGGCCTCCTGGTTGACCTGCATCCAGTCGGCGATGCCTTCGACGATGGCGATCTCGTCGGCGTCGGGCGTGCCGTCGCCCTTGAGCGGGACGCTGAGCAGGAGGTTGCCGTTCTTGCTGACGACGTCGATGAGGGTGTGGATGACGGTCCGGGCGGTCTTGTAGCTGTGACGGTCGAGGATGCGCTGGTCGTAATGCCAGGAGCCGATGCAGGTGTCAGTCTGCCACGGCTGCGGCTGGATCTCGTTGGCGCTGCCGCGCTCGATGTCCCACGCCATGCACCGGCGCTGGTCGGCATCGAGGATCTTGCCGAAGAGGACACCGTCGTCGCCGTGCCACTGTTGGTTGCGGTTGTAGAAGTGCGCCGCGATCTTCAGGCCGGCGTCGCTCACCGGCCAGAGCGGCAGGGCGGTGTCGTCGAAGTAGATGAGGTCGGGATGGTATTTGTCGATGAGGTCGATGGTGCGGTTGTAGAACTTTTCGCAGTACGCCTGGTCCGGCGGCGTCACGCCGTTGCCCCAGTTCCAGCGTTGGTGGATGGAGTTCAGCTTCTCAATACCCGGCGCCGGGGTGTGGTTCTGCGCGTAAAGATCCTGCGGGTCGTAGCCGTCCCACCACTGGCCCTTGCCGTCGGCCTTGGTCAGCCTGCCGTCGTAGGGCACGCCGGCGAGCGGGCCGTTCTTGTCGGCGCCCTGGGCGGGCTCATACCAGCTCCAGGCATGCGAGGCGTGGACGCTGACGCCGAACTTCAGGCCGACCTTGCGGGCGGCTTTTGCCCAGCCGCCGATGAGGTCCTTCTGCGGGCCCATGTTCACCGCGTTCCACGGCTGGTACTTGCTGTCAAAGTTGTCGAAGTTGTCGTGGTGGTTCGCGAGGGCGAAGAAGTACTCGGCGCCGGCGCGACGGTAGAGGGCGAGGAGCTTGTCCGGGTCCCAGTGCTCGGCCTTCCACGCGTGGATGACGTCCTTGAAGCCGAACTTGGACGGGTGGCCGAAGCGCTCGAGGTGGTATCGATAATCCGAGCTGCCTTCGCCGTACATCTCGCGGGCGTACCAGTCGCCGTGCTCCGGCTCGCACTGCGGGCCCCAGTGGGCCCAGATGCCGAACTTCGCGTCGCGGAACCACGCCGGCACCTCGTATTGCTGGAGCGAGCTCCATGTAGGCTGGAATCTGCCGGCGGCCACCGGTTCGGCGGCGGTGCTGACGATGACGCCGGGCGTGGCGTTGCTGGGGATCTGGGCGAGGGCCGCGGGGGCGGCGGCGATCGCGGCGAGGAGGGGGACAAGGGGGCAATGCAGGGACGTCTTCATGAGGGGGAGGTGAGGCTGGGGTAGGAGTGATGTCAGGCTGCGCCCGGCCGTGGGGTGCAGGTCGGATTTCACCGCCGGCCGGTGGAACCGCAATGATCGGAGGTGAAGCTCAACCCCGATCACGGACGACACTGGGCCGAGCACCCGGCGCGGGCAAATCCGGGCGCTACTTGACGGTTAGAAGGAATTGGCCCACGCGGCGGCGCCCGGCGCCTGGACGATGTCGATGATCCCGCGCTGCGCGGCCACCCCAAGCGCTTCCGTGCGGGCGTTGACCCCCGAGCTGGGCGAGGAGATGCGCGACGTGGAGCCTGACCGTTCCTCGCGGGCCTGTCGCCGTCATCCGTCCCGCAAAAATCGATCCACTTCGCCCAGAAACTGAGGCCAGGCGGGCTCGCTTTCGCCGATCACGTGGTTCCGGCTCTCGAGCGTCACGAGCCGGGCGTGTGGGATGAGCCGGGCCATCAGGTAGGCCTGGCTGACCGGGACCGCGATTTCGTCCCGGGCATGCAGCACGAGGGTCTGCATCCGGACCCGCGGCGCGAGTTCGGTGACGTCGAGGTGGCCGAAGGCATCCAGAAAGCGCACGGCGTTCTTGGCCGAGGTCGACGCCCGCTGGAGTTCGTCGAACGCCTGGATGTGCGCCTCATCCGCCCCGGGGACGAAAATGTTGGCAAAGGTCCGGCTGAACGCGGCGTTCGTGCCGCCCCATCCGATCCGGGCCAGGTCCTGGAGCAGTTCGGCCTCGTCGCGCTGCTGGGGGGAGGGGTTCCGCTTGAGGCGTCCCTGGACATAGCCGCCGTAGAGGATGAGATGGGAGACCCGCTCGGGATGGCGGACGGCATAGTTGATCGCGACGGCGGCGCCCTGGGAGATGCCCAGGAGCGGGAAACGCTCCACGCCGACGGCATCCACGACCTGCTCCAGGTCCCGGGTCCAAGCCTCCAGCGAGAAGTCCGTCGCATTCCAATCGGATAGTCCACAGCCCCGCTCGTCGTACCGGATGAGCCGGTACCGGTCGCTCAGGTCGCGCCACCAGTGCCGCCAGACGAGGCTCTCGCCGTCGAACTCAAGATGGCTGAGCCAATTGGCCGCCTTGACGAGGGGCGCACCCTGTCCGGACTCCGCATAGGCGATGGAAGCGCCATCCGGTGTGCGGCAGAAGCGGATGTGCTGAGCGAACCCCCGGGCGCGCCGCGGCGGCGACGCTGGCCGAAAGACCAGGCGCGGCTGGTAGCGTCCCTTGGGCAGGTCGATCACGACCGGGTCGGCCGCGCCCTCGGCGGCGAAGTACTCCTTCAGCTTGACCCGCAGTCGTCCGGCCTCGACCCGGACGACGGAATCGATCGCCGGGTCGAACGAGGCGTCGCGCCCGAACACCTCGAGGGCGATCCGCGCCTGGTTCAGCTCGGCGCCTTTCCCCTCGAGTTCGGCTTGGGTGATGTAGGCCAGGAACCGGTGCAGCCGGCTGGACAGGGCGAACACGGGCGACGCCTGCAGCCGCGCGAGCTGCTGGCGCACCATTGCCTTCTGCTCGTCGGTCAGGCCAGCGCTCATGGGCCGGCGATCCAAGGGGGGAGAGTCACCGGCGTCAAAGACATGTTGGAGGGTCCCGGTTACATACCGTTACTCACTCAACCCATCGCGGGAATGGCCCTAGGATGGCGGAGATCGAGGGCCAACGAGGCCCTCGCCAAACCGAAAACCACCCAAAGCCATGTCACCAACCGCCGCTGAAACCAGCGCCACTTCCACGGATGCCTACGCCCGCTGCGTCGGCGCCTCCAAACGCGTCCGCTGGGAAATCGACCACGACGTCCTCCGCGGACGAAGCCTGGACTTCACCCAGAAGTTTCTCCCCGATTCCATCTCGTTCGTTGATCACCTTGCGTTCCTCGACGAACCGGGGCGGCTTTTCCTGAGCCAGATCCAGGGGCGCACCTATGCGAACATGTTCGGCCTCGTGGAGCGCTTCATCAACTGCAAGGTGCTCGAGCTCAGCGAGCACTACTGGACCGGGGACCAGGTGGCGCTCGAGGCCTTGGTGCGATTCTCCGACGAGGAACTGAAGCACCAGGAGCTCTTCCGCCGGGTGGAAGCCATGGTCGGGGAGAAGATGACGCCCGGCTATCGCTTTCTTCCGCAGCCCAACGACGTCGCCCGGGTCGTGCTGTCGAAGTCCAACTGGGCCGTCCTCGCGCTGACCCTGCACATCGAGCTTTTCACCCAGGCGCACTACAAACGGAGCATCGAGCCCGCCCGGAACCTCTCCCCGGTGTTCAAGGACATCTTCTTCTTCCATTGGAAGGAGGAATCCCAGCACGCCCGGCTCGATGAACTGGAACTGCGCCGGGACCAGCAAAACCTCACCCCGAAACAACTCGATGCCGCCGTGGCCGACCTCATCGATCTCGTGGCGGCCGTCTACGGCATCATCAAGGCCCAGGCCGACGCCGACGCCGGCTTCTTCCTGGCAAACCACCGCCAGGATCTCACGGCGGAGCAGCAGTTCGAGGTGAAGGACACGGTGCTGGCGGCCTACCGCTGGCAGTACATCGATTCCGCCCTCGATGAAACCCGGTTTCCGGAAATCCTCGGCGAACTGGTCACGGCGGACCAGATGAAGAAAATCGCCGCGGCGTTGGCGGGTCTCGGGTCATGAGCAACCAGGAGACAACCAAGCAATTGGCGGCGGGCTGCACGCAAAGCGGGCAGGCCGGCGATTCGGGCACGCGGTCACCCGCGCGCCCGGCCGGCCTGCCTGCATCCTGCCGCGGATGCGCGCGATGCCGGGCGCCCGGGAACCGCCAGGACCTCGTGGCCGAACGCAGCGCCCGATGGGGCCTGCCGGACTCGTTTGCGGCCGCTGCCGGCGAAGTCGTCCGCGCCGGCGATCGTGTTCCAGCTTGAGCCGGATTCATGCGGTTGAAAGCGGAGTTGGCGGCATTGGATTCGATGGAACTCCGGAGGCAGCTGACTGGGGGGTCGGTCTTCGGGCCGACCGCGGCCGGCCGGGAGGCCGGCCCTCCACCAACCCATCGAATTCCTGCAATCAAACTCAATCGACCTTATGCGGTTGAGAGCGAGGCGACGGCATTGCAGCCGATGGAAATCCGGAGGCGCCTGAATGGAGGGTCGGTCTTCGGGCCGACCGCGGCCGGCCGGGAGGCCGGCCCTCCATTGATCCATCGAATCCTCGCGATCAACGCCCAGGAGGCTCAGACGCGTTGAGCCCACGGGCTACCGCCTTGCCGGGAAGCGCAGGAGCGTGACGGAGTGGGCGGGGAAGGTGCGGGTGAATGACGGCGCGGCGTCGGTGAGCGGCTCCTCCCTCGGCGCGACGTTGTCGGGCTGGGCGACGGAGTTCACCGCGGTGGGATCGCCGGTGAGCACGAGGGCCTTGCCGGCGCCGACGTGCGCGGCGCCCGCAAGGTGGATGGCCGCCTCGAGCGGCGTCGCGGCCGTGTTGACGACCTTCACGATGACTTCGCCGCTGGCGTCGACGTACGAAGCGGACGCGAACGCCGTGGCGGCGGGCGGGTGCGGCCGGTCCGTGACGTCCATCACGAGCTTGCCGTCGACGTAGCCGCGCGCGTGGTGGCCGTTGATCTCGAGCTTCAGGTTGTACCAGCGGCCGGTCTCAATGGTGAACGGCGTGCCAGGCTCGAAGGGTTCGCGTCCGCCGGCCTCGGACACCTCGCAGCGCGAGACCGTGTTACCCCAGCCGCCGAGATTCCACCAGCGGTAGTTGTCGCCGTCAGCGGCCTGCCAGAGCAGGATGAAGCCCTCGTTGCCGCCGAGCTTCCGCGCCCGCAGGGTGACGGTGTAGTCGGTCCACGACGGGTCGCCGGCCAGGGCCCACGTCTCGCGATCGGTGGCAGCCTGGCGGATGACCCCGTGGTCCACCGCCCAGGGGCCGCGCGGGAACTGCCAGCGCCCGGCCTCGTTGATGAGGTTGTCGGAGGAGAGCATCCGGCCGTCCGGCCCGGTGACGACCATGTCCGTGTACTCGACGCTGGTGTGGTACATGCCGACGCCGGTGCGGCCGGCCGGGTGGGCGACGAACGGTCTCTCGACGGAGGGAACGGCAAAGGTGGTGGGGAGCACGACGTCGCCGCGGTTCGCGCCGAACATCGCCAGCATATGGTAGCTCGGCGAGCCGAAGGCGTGGAGCGCGTCGTAGCCGATGAGGTTGGTGGGCCACTGCCAGCCGCGCGGGTCGCCGCGCTCCCTGTCATCGGGGTTCACATTGGCGAAGAGCGG
Source organism: Lacunisphaera sp. (assembly GCA_035545835.1). Lineage (GTDB taxonomy): Bacteria > Verrucomicrobiota > Verrucomicrobiia > Opitutales > Opitutaceae > Lacunisphaera. Next base: position 62,760 of record DASZXO010000013.1, on the reverse strand, counting down.
CGCGTAGCACTCCATGAGCACGTCGTCGGAGTTGCGCTCGAGGCCCATGACGAAGGCGGCGTCGGCCAGCGCGGAGTTGAGGTTGGGCGTCGGCGAGCCGCCCTGCGTGGCCCACTCGCCCATGAAGACCTTCACGCCGTCGGCCTTGCGCCCCTCGGGGTGGCCCGAGCCGACGTCGTAGCGGGTGAACTCGCGCTGCATCGTCGCGGCGCTGGCGTAGATGTGGTCGTCGACCAGGTCGGGCTTGGCGCCCTTCACCGGGGTGGTGGCGATGATCTTGAGCTGCGGGTATTTCGCGCGGATGGCCTGGGCCATCTCGGCGAAGCGGCCCTCGTAGCTGCCGGAGCGGTCGAAGAAGTCCTCATTGCCGATCTCGACGTAGTGCAGCGGGAACGGCTCGGGGAAGCCGTCGGCGGCGCGGCGCTTGCCCCACTCGCTGTCGGCCGGGCCCATGACGTACTCGATCTCGTCGAGCGCCTCCTGCGTGTAGAGCGCCATCTCCGGGCTGCCCGGGTGGACGTAGTCGCCGTTGAGCACGTAGCCGGCAAAGACCGCCAGCACCGGCTCGGCGCCGAGCTGCTTGCACCACAGGAGGTATTCGGGGAGTCCGAAGCCGTCGCTGCTGCGGTAGCTCCAGCAACCCATGTGGCCAGGGCGCTCGTCGGCCGGGCCGATCATGGTCTTCCAGGCAAAGCGATCGGCGAAGCGCGAACCCTCAGCGTAGTTGCCGCCCGGCAGGCGGATGAACCTCGGGTGCATGGCGGCGAGCAGCTTCATGATGTCGGGCCGGAGGCCGTTCGGCACGTCGCCGTAGGTCGGCGGGAAAAGCGAGACGAAGCTGAAGTCGATGCCGCCCGTTCCGCTGGCCGAAAGCACGAAGCGCGCGGCGGCCGTGGTCGGCGCGTCGGCGGGCGTGGTGAAGGTGACGGTGTATTTCTTCCACGCAGCCGCGATGGGTTCGGTTGCGGCCTGCGCGACGGCCTTGGCGCCGTCGTCGAGGACCAGCGCGGCCGTGACGGGCCCGGCAAAACCGTCGACCCCGCGGGCGTAGAACGTCGCGGTGTACTTCGTCGCCGGCCGGATCGGGATGCCCCAATAGCCGTTGTTGGCGACGCCGCCGGTGCCGCCGGTCAGCGTGAGCCGGAGGTTGACGGGCAGGGCGGCGTTGACCGGTTCGTCGCGATTCGTCGCGGCCGAGGCGGCGCCGACGACGGCCCAGTGCGGTGGAATGCCGCCGACCGGCGGGCGCGGGTCGCGGCTGGTGGCGCCGGCGGGCGGATCCTGGAAGGTGCGGTTGCGGATGAGCTCGGCAAACAATCCGCCGTCGTAGCTGTAGTTGATCTCCTCGGTCATCAGGCCGTAGAAGCCCGGCGGGATGGCGTGGCCCGGGTGGGCGAGATCAATGTCGAGCTGCGCGGGCGCGGCAAAGGCGGAGGCGGCAGCGGCGAGGAGGATGGGCAGGCGGAGCAGACGGTGCATGTTGGTTGGGGCTGGAAGGTGGGACGGGTTCAGGACAATCGGGAAATGGGATGACGACATGTCACGGTCTAGGGATCAACCGCACGAGCACGACCCCGTGCGGGGCGACCTCGGAGGCGAAATGATCCTTGAAGTCGCCAAGGTCCTGCTGCCGCCAGAGGTCGCGGACGCGAAATGTCGTGCCGGTGTGCGCCGTCGGCACGTTGCCCCACGGTCCCCACTTGACGCTGATGCTCGTGGCGGCTTCACCGCGGTTGAAAAGGCCGACCGCGATCGAACCGTCCTCGAGCGTCTTCGCGTAGACGACCGTGCCGTCGCCGTTGCTGAACTGCGTGGCCTGCCGGCCCGTGGCATCCTGGTCGATCGCGAGGACCTCGTCATTGGTGAGCAGGCTGAGCGTGAAATCGTCGAGCTGCGCGAGGTCGCAGCCGAGCAGCAGCGGCGAGGACAGCAGGCACCAGAGGCTCAGGTGCGAAACTTGTTCGTCGGGCGTGAGGCGCGTTGGGTGGAGGTTGCGTCCCCAGCCCACGCGGCCGAGAACGAGCATGTCGGGATCGCTCCAATGGCCGGGGCCGGTGTAGCCGGCCCAGCGGTCCTGGGAGAAACCGTTGCGACTGACGCTGGCCCATGTGTCCACGATGTCGCCGGTGGTGCGCCAGAGGTTGGCAAGGCGCTGGTAGTCGGCGGCGTGGTCGTAGAGTCCGGTGTTCGAGAGGCTGTAGACGATGTCGCGACCGGTGGCGCGAAGGGCCTCGGACATCTCGGTGACGTGCGGCACGTCATTCGGGAACCAGTCGTACTTGAGGTAATCGACGCCCCACTGCGCCCATTGGCGGGCATCGGCGACGGCGAAGGAATGGGCGCCGAAGGTCCAGTTGACCCAGTTGGGTTTCGCGCCGGGCGGCTTCGGGTCCGGGTGCAGCCGGTAGAATTCATTCACGTCGCCGGCGACGACCCACGGATAGGTGCCGTCGGCGTTGTCGGAGGAGCCACCCGGGTAACCCGCGTAGGTGCCGCGCCACGGGCTCGAGTAGAGGCCGAACTTCAGGCCGAGGGCGTGGATCTCGTCGGCGAGCGCCTTCATGTCGGGGAATTTCTTGTTGGGCTGGATCGCGTTGAACTCGCCGCCGCGCGGACCCTGCCAGCCGTCGTCGATGTTGATGAACGTCCAGCCGTGGTCGCGCAGGCCCTTCTCCGCCATCGCGCGGGCGGAGTGGAGGACCTTTTCCTGGCTGACGGCGTCGCCCCAGCAGTTCCAGCTGCTCCAGCCCATCGGCGGCGTGAGCGCGATGCGATCGCCCACGACGATGCGGAACGATTTCGTCGCCTCGCCGAAGGCATTCTTCGCGCGCAGCGTCACGGTGTGTTCGCCGGCGGCCGGCAGCTGGCCCGTGATCCGGCCGCTGGCGGCGTCGATGGCGAGGCCGGCCGGCAGGCCATCGACGGCAAACGTCATCGGCCGCTGCCCGGTCGCGGGAATCGTGTAGAGGAAGGGTGCGCCCGGCCGAACGCCGAAGACGCCCGGGCCGTTGATGCGCGGCGTGGCCGGCGCCGGCGGCGTCAGGATTGGTGGTGGCGCATCGGCGGAGTCAGCCGCGAAAGCGGTGCCAAGAAGAATGCAAAACAGGAGTGACACACCCTGTCGCTTCGCGCCACCCGTCTTGGTAGAGGGGATGCCACGCCGGCGTTGGCGAAGTTCCCCTCTAGCAAGAGGGGTGCCCGTCAGGGCGGGGTGTATGCGGTGTGTTTTCATTTCGGCCGGTCGTTCGTCACTTCATGGTGCACTGATCGACAGTTCAGAACCGCACCGATGTCGCTTGCCCGTCGTAGGTGACGGTCCGGGCCGGCGTGGGCGTGTCCGTGCCGACGAGCACGATCTTCAACTCGCGTTGCGCGACCATGCCGGGAAACGAGCCCTGGCGGGCGCCGACAGACAAGGTGCGGGTGGCGTCGTGCCAGACCAGTTCAATGGTGGCGCGCTGGCCCTTTTCGTAGGCGTAGGTCTCGCCGTCGTCGTCGTAGAGAATGAAGCGGGCGTCGGCCCCGGGATAGATGCGGATCTCGTACGGCGCATCGGGGCGTTCGGTGGCGTATTGGACCAGCGGACCCATCGGCACGATGGAGCCGGCCCGCACATACAGGGGGAACCGGTCGAGTGGGCAGGCCAGGGACGCGGTTTCGCCGCCGGCGTGGCGTTCGTTGGTCCAGAAGTCGAACCAGCTGGCTCCCGCGGGCAGGTAAGTGGTCATGATGTTGTCGAGCGTCCTCGCGACGTTCGCGAGCGCTCGGCGCTCGGAGGGCGTGCGCCACGCGAGCCGGAAATAGCGGTTCTGGCCGCCCTGGTGAAACTCGGCCTTCACCGCGACCTGCTGGCCGGCCGCGAGCGTGACGAAGCCGCGCCGGTAGCGCTTGGCGCCGTAGCTCCAGTCGTCGGCCAGGAGCCGGCCGTCGAGGTAGAGTCGGGCACCGTCGTCGTACTCGACGCCGAATTCATACTCGCCGGCTTCCGGGGCGGTGACGGTGCCCTCCCAGCGGGCGGAGAAGTTTTCGAAGCCCGCGAGTCCGGGCGGCGGGCTTGCGAGCGGCGGACCGGGCCAGTCGTGCTCGACCTTTTCATCGATCGTGGCGCCGGCGGGCGTGTTGAAATCGACACCGGAGAAATAGCGGACCGCGAGGCCGGGCCGGCCATCGGGCGTGCGCAGCGCCGCCGTCGGGATCGTGGCCGCCGGCGGATCACTTGGGTGATACATGGCGCGGGTCACCGGGTGGACGAGGAAGGCCGGGCCGAACATGAAGGCGTCGTCGGTCTGCCGCACCCGGCGGTCGTCGGGAAAGTCCATCGGCAGTCCGCGCATCAGCGTGTAGCCGTTCGCCGTGGTCTGCCACGCCAGCGAGTAGAGGTACGGCAGCAGGCGGTAACGCAGGCTGGCGGCATCGAGGAGCGATTCGTAGAGATCCGGCGCAAGGGTTTTGAAGAGGTAGGGCTCGCGCTCGATGCTGGTGCCGTGGATGCGGTAGATCGGGTTGAAGATCGCGAACTGGTTCCAGCGCGCGTAGAGCTCCTGGTACTCGGGGCTCTTCTCGCCGTTCTCGAAGTTCACGAAAAAGCCGCCGGTGTCCTGCGTCCAGTAAGGCAGGCCCGCCAGGGCGACATTGATGCCACCGGCGATCTGGTTGCGCAGCGTCGGCCAGCCCGCGGTGGTGTCGCCCGACCAGGGGAGCGCGGCGTAGCGCTGCTGGCCGGCCCACGCCGAGCGGGTGAGCGTGAGGACGCGCTTGTCGCCCGTGGTGCGCTGGCCCTCGTAAGTGCCCCGGGTCGTTTCGAGGCTGTAGGGATTGAGGTAGCGGGTGAAATCGCCGAGGGCGTTCCGCCCGAGGTTCTTGATGTCGCGCTCGACCTCGGCGGGGTCGTGGCAGGCGCCGCCGACCTCGACCTCGGTGCCATCCATCCAGAGCGCGTCGACGCCCACGTCGAGCAGACCCTGCTTGATGTATTTGAAATAGATCGCGCGGCCCGCGGGACTGTAGGCGTCGTAGATCCGCGCCTGCTTCGAGATCCAGTGCAGCGGCGCGAAGCGCAGGCCGTGGGCGTCGAGCTCGTGCGCCAGTGCCGTGTCGTTGCCGACGGACGGCCAGATCGAGTTCATCAACTTCACATGGAGTTCGTCGTGGAGCGTCCTGGTCAGGCCCGCCGGATCGGGGTAGCGAGCCGGGTCCCACGTCATGCCGCTCCAGGTGCCGTCGGCACCGCCCCAGTATTGCCAGTCCTGCACGATGTAATCGAGGGGGAAGCCGGCCGCGCGAAAATGCCGGACAACATCGATGAGCCGCGCCTGCGTCGGGTAGCGCTCCTTGCTCATGAAGAGGCCGAAGGCCTGCTTCGGGAACATCGGCGCGGCGCCCGTCAGGTCGCGGTAGCCGCGGATCACGCCGTCCATGGTGCCGCCGGCGACAAAGTAATAGTCCACACCCGCCGGCGCGCTCTCGGCCCAGAGCGTGGCGCCGGCGGCGTCGTCCTGGAAGTTCATCTTCGAGTAGATGTCCCAGAGCACGCCGTAGCGCCGGGTCGAGATGAGGAAGGGGACGACGATGCCGATGTTGGTCTGGACGAGCAGCACCTCCTGGCCGCGGTAGTCCATGTAGGGCCGGTTGTACTGGCCGAGGCCGTAGAGCGATTCGTCGGGCGCGAGCGTGAAGGTGTGGCTGACCTCGTAGGTCGGCGCACCGGAGATCGTGACCTCCTTGATCGTTGCCGGGTTTTCCGTGCGCTCGCGCGTCAGCTCCGCACCGGCGGCATCGAAGAAGGCGAGGGCGCCGGTCCGCTTGTCGGCCGTGAAGCGGAGCTGCGCCGCCGTGACGGTGAGCGCGGCCGCGGACTCTTCGACGCGAAAGGCGACTTCCGCGGGGGTCGCGACGACGGCGAGGCTGGGTTGGGCGGTGTCCGGGTGGCCGAGGTTGGCGTTCACGCGCACCGTGGCCGGGCCGTAGAAGATGACGTTTTTGGTGACGCCGTTGACGCGGAACTGCACGCCGTGGTCGAGGCGAACCCAGGCAAATTCGTTCCCGGCTGCCGGAACGACAGGTTGGAGCTGTCCAGCCGTGTCGAGGCCCGAGGCGGCGTGGAGGCCGGCGCCAAGCCCAAGGAGGCAGAGCAGGACCAAGGTGAGGTGGCGGCGGACCATTCGCATCGAGGGAAACGAGGAGAGCATTGGGCCCGGCCGGAAGCGGGGGGGCACGGCGGGCGTTCCAGCAAACATCTCGCGGTGGGCGGGCGGGCGCAAAGTTTCCGGGCGCATGACGGTAATGTGGCGCGCGGGAGGTTGGCCGTTTCGTGGAGGCGGGGTGCCCTCACCCTGCGAGGCGCAAGCGCGAATGGCACTCGCGGGACGAGGGCGTCCCGCCTTCACCGCTCCGCCTAACGGTCACATGGCGAAGAGGTGTCGGCGGAACGACTCGTGCCTTACTTGGTTTCTCGCCACCGCTCCCCAACCCCGAACGACTGATCCCATGAAGAAGCTACCCCTCGTGTTTATCGTCGCCTCGCTGCTGTGCGCCCGGCCGCTGCTGGCCCAGAACCAGGCGCCGGCCGACGATTGGAAGCCCGCGACTTCCAACTAGCCCGGCCATGAGTATCCGAAAGTGAACTCCGAAGGCCGCGTCATGTTCCGCATCGTGGCGCCGGCGGCGACGAGCGTGGGCGTGAGCTTCCAGGGCAGCGGCGAATTCAAGAAGGGCGACGATGGCGCCTGGTATGGCACGACGCGGCCGCTGGACGAGGGCTTCCATTACTACACGATCAAGATCGATGGCGGCGAGGTGCCGGACCCGAACAGCCTGATGTACTTCGGGGCGATGCGGTGGGGCAGCGCGGTGGAGCTGCCGGCGCACGACCAGGATTTCTACACGATCAGGAACGTGCCGCACGGCCAGTTGCGGGAGATCCATTTTCATTCCGAGAGCACCGGCACCGAACGCCGCGCATTTGTCTACACCCCGCCGGGCTACGACGAGAATCCGGCGCAGCGTTACCCGGTGCTCTATCTGCAGCACGGCTGGGGCGAAAACGAGTACGGCTGGGGCGAGCAGGGCCGGGTGCCCGAGATCATGGACAACCTGATCGCCGCGGGCGGCGCGAGGCCCTTCCTCATCGTGATGACCTACGGCATGACGAACGACGTCCGTTTCGGTCACATGCAGGACTTCAGGATCGAGCCGTTTGAAACCGTCCTGGTGAAGGAACTGGTGCCGTACGTCGACGCGCATTTCCGCACCCTCGCCGACCAGCCGCATCGCGCCATGGCCGGCCTGTCGATGGGCGGCATGGAAACCAAGACGATCACGCTGCGCAACCTCGGCGTGTTCTCGCACATCGGCCTCTTCAGCGGCGGGAGCATCAAGCCGGCGGATATCGGCGACATGAACGCCTTCAAGGCGGCGAACAAGCTGGTCTTCGTGGGCTACGGCAGCCGGGAGGTCGAGGGCGGCAAGACCCGGCGCGGCGACGATCCGCAGGCGGACTGCGACGCGCTGCAGGCGGCCGGCGTCAACACCCGTTACTACGTGTCGCCGAACACGGCGCACGAGTGGCTGTCATGGCGTCGCGACCTCCGCGAGTTCGCCCCGCTGCTGTTCAAGGACTGAGGGGGCGGGCTTGAGGTGGAACGCGCTGACCACAGCGCGTTGCGCGGCATCCCAGTTCCTCTAGACACACCCCGGCGCTTCGCGCCACCCCTCTTGCTAGAGGGGAGCAAGATCGGCGCCTACGAAGATCCCCTCGAGAAAGAGGGGTGCCCGGAAGGGCGGGGTGTGTCGGGGCGCGCTGGCAGGTCGCGCATCATTTCTTCAGCGCGATCTCGAGCTGGGTAAAGGAATGCGCCGGGAAGGTGCGGCTGATCCGGTTGCCCGTGAACTCCAGGTCGCTGGTCACCGTACGGACCTGTTCCTGCGTGGCGGTATTCGTGGCCTCGATCGAGTCGGCGTTGACCAGATGCACCTGTCCCTTGCCGGTGTAGGCGCCCGATTGGAGTTCAATGTCGGCGGGGATCGCCGCGGCTTCGCTGCGGTTCACGACATTGACGACGACCTTGCCGTCGGCGTCGTTCAACACCGCGGTGACGTCCAGGTACGGGATGTCGGAGAAGACCTTGTTCGAGTATTGGTCGCAGCGCGTGTAGACCTCGAGCGCCGTGCCGCGGCAGTGGTTCGAATAAAGGAAGAAAGGATAGTAGAGGGAGGTCTTGTAGTCGCCCGTGGGGGTGAGCCCGACGAGGCTGGTCAGGAAGGTGAGGTTCGCCATCTTCACGATGTCGGCGTGCCGGATGAAGGCGTTCAGGTGCTGGGCCAGGAGCAGCGGGCCGGCGAGGTTGTTGCCGCGCGCGCCGTATTCGTCGAACGAGATGTAGATCGGGCGATCCGTGCCGGACTTGATCATCGCCTTCTCGATTGATCCCTGGGTGATCCTGATGATGCGATCGATCTCGAGGCCGAGCGACATCTGGTCGGCGAAGTCCGGCTTGTCGATGGCCCGCAGGACCTGAAAGACGTAGCGGTGGAGCGAGAGGTAGTCGATGGTCCCGGCCATCCGGTCGAGCACGTAGTCATTCCAATCGGTCCAGCCGTCCTTGGGATCATAATCCTTCGTCACCAAGGGATAATTCGAGGCGCCAGCGGCGATCAGCCGGATGTCCTTGTCGGCGCCGCGCATTGTCTTGGCCGCCTCGAGGGCGAACTTCACGTAGTCCTCCTTGTTCTTGTGGCCGAGCTGCCAGGGGCCGTCCGGCTCGTTGCCCAAGGCCCAGTACTTGACCTGGTACGGTGCCGGGTGGCCGTACTTCACGCGGAGGTCGGCATAGCGGGTTCCGGCCGGGGCGTTGCAGTATTCGACCCAGTGGGCGGCGTCCTCGATCGTGCCGGTGCCGGCATTGATGCAGATGAAGTTTTCCGCGCCGACGAGCCGGCAGAACGCCGCGTATTCGTCCGTGCCCATTTGGTTCGATTCCGACCGGTGACGGGAAAGGTCCAGGGTCACGGGGCGCGCCTCCTTCGGCCCGATGCCGTCCTCCCAGTGGTAGCCGGAGACGAAATTCCCGCCGGGCCAGCGGACGGACGAGACCTTCAGCTCCTTGATTTGCTGGACGTATTCCTTGCGGAAGCCGTTGGCGTCGGCCTGCGGGGACTTCGGGTCGTACAGGGCGCCATAGACGATACTGAAACCGGGTCCGGTGCCGCGTTCCACCGGCTCGAGAAAGCTCGAGTAGATGTTGGGATCGATGGCGCCGATGGTGCGGTCGGGATCGATCTTGATCAGGGCCGGCTGCCCGGCCGTGAGATTCCCGGCGGTGAAGGCAGCCAGGAGCAGGGCAGGAAGAACGAAGCGGAGGGTTTTCATCGGTCGCGAGGTTGGGGGTTGGTGCGGTGAGGGGTAGGGACGGACCGCCGGGCCGTCCGATTTTGCGTGATTCGTTTGCCGTTCGCGGCGCGCCCGGCGGTCGCGCCCTACCGGCGATTACTTCGCGGCGCCGGGCTTGAGGAAGCCGTTGTGGTCGAGCCAGTGGGTGAACGGCTCGAACCACCATTGGGTCGGGTGGCCCGGGTAGCCCATGCCGAAACCATGGCCGCCATCCTGGTAGAGATGAAACTCGACGGGCCGCTTCGCGTCGTGCCAGGCCTTGATCAGCCCGAAGTCGCCGTGAAACATGAGCGGATCATCGATGGCGAGCGCCACGAACAGCGGCGGGGCGTCCTTCGGCACGTCGACCGCGCCGAGAAAGCCGTAAATCGGGGCGATGAAGGCGAGTTTCATCGTCTTGGAATGGAGTTCGCTCTCCATCGTCAGGCCGGCGCCGGCCGAGAAGCCCATCATGCCGATGCGGGAGGGATCGACGTGCCACTCGCCTGCGTTCTTGACGATGAGCGCATAGGCCGCTTCGGCGTCGGCGAGCTGGTTGGAGAGGTCGGGCCGCGGCGGCCGCGCGCCGGTCCCGCCGGGCGCGCCTCCCGGCGGCGGCCGGCCCATCGAATCCTTGAACGCGTCGAGCGACTCCGGCGTGGGGATGAGCCGGTACTTGAGCACGAAGGCGGCGACGCCCTGGGCGTTCAGGGCCTTCGCGATCTTCCAGCCCTCGTTGTTGATCGAGAGCCAGCGGAACCCGCCGCCGGGCGCCACGATGACCGCGGTGCCATTGGCCTTCGCCGGATCGGGCAGGAAGGGCGTGAGGGTGGCGACGGTGACGTTGCGCACCATCGGCTCACCCCACTGGCGGAACCAGGTTTCCCTGGCCGGCTGGTTCTCGACGCCGCCGGTGCCGAGAGGAATGGCGCCCGGTTCGGCGGGAGCCTCGAGGGGATAGACAGTGCCGTCCTGCGCGAAGGCGGAGGCGGCGAATACGAGGACAGAGGCCAAAGTGGCCGTCTTGAACAAGCGGGATGACATGGCGGGCATGGTCATGGATGGTTGGGGTTGGTACGGGAAATTGGACGGATGGGTGGGACTGGTGGCGAATGGAGGGCCGGCCTCCCGGCCGGCCGCGGCTGGTCAGGAGACCAGCCCTCCAAGGTTAGAGTTTGAGGATGGTGGATTGCTGCAGATCATTCGGTGGCGACGAAGTCCATCTTGCCGAGGTTGACGAAATCGCCGTCGATCACGACGTGCAGGACGTGCGCGCCGGCGTCGAGCCGGACGGTGCGCTCGATGACGATCCAATTTTGGAATCCGTTCGTGTTGGGCACGTCAATGGGCCCGGTGAGATCTGCGCCATCGGACTCGAGGTGGAACCTGGCGCCCGTCTGGCCGGACGCCACGCGGAAGGACACCCGATAGGTGCCGGACTTCGCGACCGTCACGGTGTACGCGGTCCACTCGCCGGCATGGGTCCAGCCGAGCGTGTACCCGCCGCCGTCGACGCTGCCGATGTCCACGCCGGAGTCGGGCCGGTAGAGTCCGCCCTCGTTGATGTCGTCGCTGTCGCGGTAGGCATCGCCGGGGCAGCCCAGGTCGTAGTCCTCGGCTTCGATCGTTCCCGGCAGGAGGTGCGGTTTGAACGGCTCCTGCTTCATGTCGCAGACCTCGGCGAGCTGCCAGGTCGCCGGAGCTTTTCCCTCGGAACTCGCGGCGACCGCCGAAACTCCGTCCGCCGCCGCCGCCGCCAGCGCCAGGCGCAACCTCCGGTCCGCGACGCTGGAAATCACGACCTGCCCGTTGTGGGCATGGTCGATCTTCCAGAGCTGGGCGTCGACACCGGTGAACCTGGCCGGGGCGAGCGAGTGCGTCGCGGCGTCGCAGGCGAGCGTGGTGGCGCCGTCCTTCCGGCTGAGGAAGGCGTAGATTCCCTTCCGGACCGGCTTGAGGCCCCACTGGTTCGCCGGGTCCTTCCGCGCGCCCGTCAACTTCCCGGCGGCCCCGAGGACGAGATCGCCGGAACCGCCGGCCGGGACGAGATGGTAATGGTGCGACGGGTCGACTTCCGCGAAGTTGTTGAACGCCGGGATCCCGCCCGCGAAGCTCAGCTTGATGACATAGGCAAGCTCGTCGAAGGGGCGCGCGGGCAGCTTGAGGTGGAGGCCCTGGTCATCCTGCGTGAATGGCAGCGGCCGATACTTGCCGGCGGCGCCATCGATTAGCTCGGCCGACTGCAGCTTCGTCCCGTCGATGCGGCGCGACGACAACAGGGAGAGGTCGACACCGGCCTGGCCATCATCCCAGCCGAGCATGATCGCGTAGAGGGTGGAATTGTCCTTCGAGCGAGTGTAGCGGATGTCGTGCGCCGTGCCCGCGCGCGGCGGCCCCATGACGCCGTGTGCCGCACCCATCCTGGTCGGGCCCTCGCCGTAGCGCGCCCACGCGCGCGTGGCGTAGATGGCTTCGCCGTACTTGTGCAGCCAGGAGCCGAGGCCATGAAGAATTTCCTTTTGTTCCGCCGGGATCGTGCCGTCGGCCATCGGGGCGATGTCGAGGACCATGTTGCCGTTCTTGCTGATGCGGTCGATGAAGCCGTGCAGGATCTGTTGCGTGGAGTAGTAGCCGAGGCCCGTGGTGTAGCACCAGCTCGACGAGCTGATGGCATCGTCGGTGAGCCAGTAGTCGTCGACGATGTCGGCCGGGCCGCCGCGCTCGTAGTCGAGGACAGCGCACTGGGTGGTCAGGCCGTCCTTGAAGGTGGCGACGACCTCCTTGTGCCAGGTCGCCGCCTGGTTGTAGTAATAGGCGAGAAACCCGAGCAGCACCGGCTGGGAGATGAGGTGCAGGTTGAAGTCCTGGTAGATGATGTCCGGGTGATAGCCGTCGATGATCTCCTTGTGCTTGGCCAGCCATAGCGCCTCGTTCTTCTCCTTGCCCTGCTGGCCGTAGAGGATCTGCAGCTTGGGATCGTCGGTCTTCGGCACCGCGCTGTAGTAGCCGGTGATGTTGAACGCGTGGTGCATCGACAGGAACACCTTCAGGTCGTGCCGGCGGATCGCGTCGGTCAGCAGGCGCACCAGGTCCAGGTGCGGGCCCATGTCCTGCGCGTTCCACGGATTGACCTTGCTGGCCCAGAGCGAGAAGCCGTCGTGGTGCTCGGCCACGGGTCCCGCGAACTTCGCGCCGGCATCGGCGAACAGCTGCGCCCACTCGTCGGGATCGAACTGGCCGCCCGCGGACTTCAGCTTCGGGGCGAACTGCACCCAGCGACCCTGCTTGTCCCGGTCACCGGTGATAAAATGGTCATACGGCCACTCGGCCAGCGTGCCGTAGGTGGCGAGGTGGTGCCGGTTCTCGGTCGAGCCCGTGATGTACATGCTCCGCGGATACCATTCGTTGGCGAACGCCGGCACGGAGTAGACGCCCCAGTGGAAATAGATGCCGAATTTGGCGTCCTTGAACCACTCGGGCGTGGGTGTCGCCTGCTCGAGCGAGGCAAAGGTCGGTTGGTAAGGACCGGAACTATCCTTCGCGTTCAAGCAGGCCGAAACCAAAAGCGCAGCGACCAGCAGTAGACCTTTTTTCATGAAGAAGCTTCCCGTTTGGCTCTCGTTCGAGTCGAACGCCCGTTGTGGGGGTCGGCTTGGAGGCAGCAACAATCTACAAAGGCGTTGCCCAGGAGAACGCAGAGGAAGCAGAGAACGGCGTCTAAAGTTGAAAGGCAGCTCTGCTTCCTCGGCGGCCTCCTGTGAGAATTCCGGTTTCATTTTGACCCTCCAATGGGGTTTGTCTGCGAAAGCTCGGCCGCGTAGCCGCCGGCCGGCGCGAGCGTGAGCTCGACGGTATCGGTCGCGGCGACCTCCGCGGTCGTGTCGGAAATCGAGGTGGGCTGCGTGGCGGACTGCGGGGTGTCGGCGAACGCGCGCAGGCTCCAGCGGCCGGCGCCGAGGAAGGACAGCGGGACGCGCACCGTGAGCGGCGCATCGCCGTTCATCGCGGCGAGGTACCAGCGCGTGCCGGCGCGGCGGGCGAGCACGACGTGCTGCGCCACCTCGGCGGAGAGCACGACGGTGTCGTCCCAGACGGTGGGCAGCCCGCGGAAGAACCCCGCGCCCGGCTGGCCGCGGTAGTTTTCCGGGCTGTCGCACAGCACCATGAGCGGACTGAAGTACACGACCGTCTCGGCCAGCTGGCGCGCGCGGGTGCCGACGACCTCGGCCGGCGCCGTCACCTTGAAATCCGCCGCGGTGCGGTTGAGGAAGCCGCCGGGCGTGAAATCCATCGGGCCGAGCAGGCCGCGCGTGAACGGCAGCGTGATCGTGTGCAAGGTCGAGCACGCGCCGGAGCGGATCTTGTTGTACTCGTTGCCGAGGACGCCCTCCTGCGTGATGAAATTCGGCCAGGTGCGGGCGAGCCCGGTGGGCTTGTAGGCGCCGTGCAGGTCGATCAACAGGTGGTGGCGGGCGGCGGCGGCGATCGCGTCGGCGTACCAGCGCACCGTTTCCTGGCTGTCGCTGTTCATGAAATCGACCTTCACGCCGGCGAAGCCCCACGCCTCGACTTGGGTGAAGACCTTTTCAAAGCCTTGCCGGGCGAGATCGTGCGAATCGAGCCAGAGCAGGAGGCGGACGTTCCGCTCGCGGGCGAAGGCGATCAGGCCCGGGAGGTCGACGTGCGGCGCCGGCTTCGTCAGGTCCGCCTTCGGGCTGTTCATCGGCTCGTACCAATACCAGTCGATGAGCTGGTAAGGGAAACCCATGTCCGCGGCGAACCGGATGTATTCCTGGTGCGAACGGGTGTCGCCGCGCGCGCGCAGGCCCGTGAAGTCCGGCTGGGTCGGGTTGAGGCCGGTCCACCACGAGTCCCATGCCGAGACGCCGGGTTTGATCCACGAGATGTCGGCCAGCTGCGCCGGCGTGGCCAGCGTCGGGATGAGCTCGCTGGCCACGAGGTCCTTCGCCTCGCGGGCGAGCTGGATGACGCGCCACGGGCTCACGCGGCGGTCATGGCCGGCGACCAGGCCGCGGCCATCCTTGCGCGGGGCGAGTGCGACGCGCGCACCGGGCCGCGGCGCGCCGTCGGCGCCAGGCCCCGCCGCCGTGATGAACATCCCGGCCCAGTCCAGCAGGTCGGACTCCGCGATCGCCGCATAGCCGTGCGGCAGCCTGACCAGCAGCGGCAGCACCTGCGGGCGGGCGAGGCTGGAGCCCAGCTCAGTCAGTCGCTTCTCCGGATACTGGCATTCGGCGCAATCCGAGTAGTTGCCCGCCCAGCAGGCCAGGTCCGCGGGGAAGATGAACTCGGTGTTCTCGCTCGTGACGACGTAGTCCTCGAGGCCCGGCTGCACCGGAACCTCGTAGCGGAAGGCCACGCCCTCGTCGTAGGCCCGCACGATCAGACTCAGCCGGGAAGGCGCGTCAGCGCGCTCCTGCAGCGCGGCCTTCATTTCGCGGTAATGATCGCGAACCGTGCGATGCTGGCCGAACGGATTGTCCCACGTGCTGTCATGATCGGACCGGCTCGCGCCGGTGAGCACCGTGGCGCGGCCAAGCGAAAAGCCGCCGGCGAAGTCCAGGCCGAGGCGCGAGTCGACGATCACCGGGTCGCCGTCGAGATTGACGCGGTAGCGCAGGCCGGCCGTGTCGCTGACCGTGACGACCACGCGGCCGTCGGGCGAGGTCACCGCTTCCTCGGCGGCGCGCAGCGGCAAAGCGGCGAGCAAGGCGAGGGCGAGGAGGGTGCGCATGGTGGGGTGGGATCTCGGTGGAGGGCCGGCCTCCCGGCCGGCTGCGGCTGGTCAGGAGACCAGCCCTCCAAGAGGTAGCGTGCGTTGGTGGTACTTCGCTGACTTTTGAATGATGTGGTGGCGGTGGAGGGCCGGCCTCCCGGCCGGCTGCGGCTGGTCAGGAGACCAGCCCTCCAGGTTTCAGAGTTTCACGGCAGTGCTCTGGCGGAGGTCGGCCGAGGAGGCGCCGGCGGCGAGGGTCCAATCGCCGGCGGGAATCGTGTAATCCTTCCTCTCGTCGCTCCAGCGGCGCAGGGCCGAAACGGGCACGACGAGCTTCACGGTCTGCGTTTCGCCGGCCTTGAGGTGGACGCGGGCGAAGCCGCAGAGCGCGCGGTGCTCGCGCGGGTGCGTGGCCGAGGGCGGCGTGGCGTAGAGTTGCACGACTTCGTCGCCGTCGCGTCCGCCGCTGTTGGTAACGTCAACCGTGACGGCCAGGCCGCCGGTGACCGCGGGGGCGGCGTGCAGGTTGGCGTAGGTGAAATTCGTGTAGCTCAGGCCATGCCCGAACGCGTAGAGCGGCCGGCCGTTGAAGTAACGATAGGTGCGGCCGGCCATGTCGTAGTCCTTGAAGTCCGGCAGGTCGGACGTGGCGCGGTAGAAGGTGACGGGCAGCCGGCCGGCCGGGTTGTAGCGGCCGAGCAGCACGTCGGCCACGGCCGTGCCGCCGGCCTGGCCGGGATACCACGCCTGCAGCACGGCGGCGGCGTGTTCATCCACCCACGGCAGGGCGATGGCGCTGCCGGAAAGGTTGACGAATACGAGCGGCTTGCCCGTGGCCTGGAGTTTTTGGAGCAGCTGTTGTTGCAGCGCCGGCAGCTCGATCGCAAGGCGGTCGCCGCCCGAGAAGCCCTCGTAGTCGACGCGCATCTCCTCGCCCTCGAGCTGGGCCGAGATGCCGCCGACGAACACGATGACGTCGGCCGCCTGCGCCTGGGCGACGGCCTCGGCCATGCCGGAATCCGGCGCCGGCGTGGTCCAGTCGACCGTGACGTTCAACGGACCGTCGCCCTGCACGTATTCCAGCGTGATGGGCAGCGAGGCGTTGTCCGGCAGGTGGCGCGTGGCGCTCACCTCGCGTTCCTTGCCCGCCTCGCCGGCGGCCGGGGTCCAGGAGTCGATGACCGTCTCGTCGCCGACCTTCAGGCGGAAGCCGCCGCGACCGCGGACGATGAAGCCGTAGTCGCCGGCGAGCGTCGTCTCGAGGCTGCCCTTCCAGCGCGCCGAAACGCCGTGGTCCGGCACGTTGTCGGGGCGGCCGCCGAAGAAGCGCTGGGGATTGCCCCAATCGAAGCTGAGCGGGCGTTCGGTTCGCTGCGCCACCGGTTCGCCGGACAGGCTGGCGTTGGCGAAGTATTCGCCGTGGACCCAGCCGGCGTTGATCAGCCGCCGCTCGGTCGGGCGCAGCGCATACTCGCAGCCGTGGGCATAGTCGACGGTGACGCCGGCGGGCTCGAGCGCGGCCTTGAGGCCGGCGAGGATCGTCACCGGCGCAGAGGGCGAACCGTTGTAGTTGCCGAGCAGCACCGGCACCGAGGTGGCGTTGGGGCCGACGACGGCAACGCGGTGCAGCTTCCGGGCGTCGAGCGGCAGCAGGCCGTTGTTCTTGAGCAGCACGAGGGACTCGCGGGCGGCGCGCAGCGCGAGCGCGCCATGCTCGGGCGTGTCGTTTTCCGAGGGTGAAATCGCGTTGAACGGCACGCGCGCCGGCGGGTCGAAGAACCCGAGCCGGAACATCGTGCGGAGGAGCGCGCCGAGGCGGTAGTCGAGCTCGGCCTCGGAGATGAGCCCGCGGTGCACGGCCTCGACGAGCGCGGCCGATTCGTTGCCGCAGCGGACATTCATGCCGGCGCGGGTCGTCAGCGCGTTGGCCTCGGCCGGGTCGCCGCGCTTGTAAGTGCGGCTCAGGTCATCGACGGAGCCGCAGTCGGAGGTGACGTGGCCGTTGAAGCCCCATTTCGCCAGCAGCGTGTAGAGCAGCGGGTTCATCGAGGCCGGCGTGCCGTTGATCGCGTTATAGGCCGTCATCACGGCCTCGACGTGGCCCTCGCGCACGAGGGCCTCGAACGCCGGCAGGTAGGTCTCGTACAGGTCGGCGTCGGGCGGGGTCGCGTCAAAGTTGTGCCGCAGCGACTCCGGGCCGCTGTGCACGGCGTAGTGCTTGGCGCAGGCGGCGGCGAGGAGGTAGTCGGGGTTGTCGCCCTGCAGTCCGCGCACGAAGGCCACGCCAAGCCGCGCCGTCAGGAAGGGATCCTCGCCGTAGGTTTCCTGGCCGCGGCCCCAGCGCGGGTCGCGAAAGATGTTGATGTTGGGCGACCAGAACGTGAGCCCGTGGAAGATCGTGCCTTCCTGTTTGGTGCCCTTGTAGCCGTTGAACTTGGCGCGGCCTTCGATGCCGATGACATGCGCGATGTCCTGGTGCAGCGGGGCGTCCCACATCGCGGCCAGGCCGATGGCCTGCGGGAAGACGGTCGCGATGCCGGCATTGGCCACGCCGTGCAGCGCCTCGCTCCACCAGTCGTATTTCGGGATGTCGAGCCGCGGCACGCCGGGCGTGGTGTTGCTCATCATGCCGGCCTTCTCCTCGAGGGTCATGCGGCCGATGAGGTCGTGAATGCGCGCCTCCTGCGGCTGGGCGGGATCGAGGTACGCGGGGCGGGTTTCCGCGGCGAAGGCACCGCCCGTGGCGGCGCCGAAGAACAGGACGAGGGGGAGGAGCTTGTGCATAAAGAAATAGATAAGGTGGCGGGCCGGCCTTCCGGCCGGCCGCGGCTGGTCAGGAGACCAGGCCGCCAGGGATCAGGGTTTCATGGGGGCAAAGAAATCCGGTCGATCACCGCGCCAGGATCGATGGCGCGGATTCTGAGACGGTGGTGTCCGGCGGGAAGAGCCGGCAGCGGCAGGGTGGCGCGCGTGTAGTTGTCCTGGACGCCCTCGCTGCGGAACGTGCCGTTTTCGTCCTCGCGGCCGCTGGAACCGGGCACCTCGACGACGGTCACCGGCTGGTCGTCGACGCCGACGGCCACGCGCAATTGCAGGCCCGGGCAGGTCCGGAAGGTGGGCAGGAAATCGATGAGCACGTCGCGGTCCGCGCCGGCCCCTGAACTGTCGAAGTCGAACTCGAGGGCTGGGGCCTTCGGGTCGTTTTCCTTCCACGCCGAATCCAGGCGGGCGGGCAGAAGCGCCATCGCGCGACCGGTCGACCCAAGCCCGGCCACGGGCGTCCAGCCGACGGCCTGGCTTTTTCCATTGCGATCGGCGGTCGCGGCGTCGCGCCAGGCCCGGTCCGCGGCCGGCGAGGCGTTCGCGACCGCACCCGGCTTCTCGCCCCATGGCCAGCGGACCTGGCTGTTCCATTTGGTCAGGTCGCGGGCGGTCTCGAGGCCGGGCATCATGTGATTCCATTTTCCGCCCGCGACGTCGTTATTGAAGTGGGCGACCTGCGCCTCGAGGAAGGCGCGGTGGCGGGTGATGGTGGTTTCGTTGGCGGTGACGTCACGGCCGGCCTGCGCCTCGCGGTCGGCGAGGAAGATCAATCCGGCGGCGCCCAGGACGCGCGCGGGGAAGCCGACCAGCTCGAACCAAGCGTCGCGGGCGGCGGCCGGCACCTCGGCCGCCAGGCTCGCCTCGCGCGCGAGCAAGTCGGCGTAGCCGGCGTGCAACTCGGCCGCGCGGGCGTCGGGCAACGCCGCGGCCCAGGCGCGGTTCATCAACTCGGGTTTGCGGATGGTGCCGAGCCGGTAGAATTCGGCGAGCAGCTCGGCCGCCGGCGCGGCGATCGCCGCGCCAAACTGTTCCGCAGCGAACGCCCGCAGGAAGGCGGGTTGCGAATCGGGCCCGAGCGCCGCCGGATTCCACGCCAGCCGGGCAAAGTAACTGAGCCCGATCTCCATCGGCTTGATGTCGCCGACATTGATGACCCAGAGCCGGCGCGCGTCGTTGTCCCAGGCCTTGTGCAGCTCCTCCCACATGAGGGCGGGCGGCGTGGTGTTGATCCAGGTGTACGAATGCGGGCCGCCGTAGTAGGACAGATGCCAGTACACGCCGGCGCCGCCGGAGCGGGCCCGCTCGGCCGGGGCGCCGAGCCGGCGGATGTAGCCGAAGTTGTCGTCGACCCACACGATGGTCACGTCGTCCGGCACGGCGAGGCCGGCGTCGTAGAGCGGCAGCACTTCCTTGTACGGGACGAAGCATTGCGCCACCGGGCCCCATTGATGGGTGACATGCCGGTCGAGCAGTGCGCGCTGGTCCTGGATGACTTGGGCGACGAGCTGGATCCGGTCGGGCACCGACGTTGGCGGCGATTCCATGCCGCGGTCGTGGATGCCGCGGATGCCAAGCGTCCACACGGCCTCCTTGTCGCCGCGGGTCGTCGCCGAATCCTCCCAGTATTTCCGGATAGTGTCGCGGTTGAGGCTGTAGTTCCACGGGCCCTGCTCCGCCTCGTTCCAATGGATGTTGTTGCAGAGCATCGGCTCACAATGCGACGAGCCGGCGACAATGCCGTAGCGGTCGGCGAGGGCGGCGTTTTCCGGCGTGAGCGCGAACTCCTTCGAGCACGCGTGCATGGCCGGCCAGAGATAGTTGAGCCGCAGGCGCAGCATCAGCGCGAAGACCTTGGCGTAGGTCTTGGGCCCGATGTTGCCGAACCCCGAGTCGAAGGTTTTGGCCGCCCACGGGTTGAGGCCCCAATCCTCGTCGTTGATGAAAATCCCGCGGTATTGGACGGCGGGTGCGTCCGCTTCCACCGCCGGCGCCGTGACGACGAGGCGCGGTCGGTGCGCCACGGGGACATCGGCCCACCACGACCAGGGCGAGACGCCGAACTTTTCGGAGAGCTGCATCAGGCCATAGGCCGCGCCGCGGCGGTCGCTGCCGACGATCACGAAGGCACGGTCCACGCCCGGAAACGGGTTCGCGACGACCTGGGTGAGCGTGGCCTCCCACCGGCCCTTGATTTTTTCGAGGCCGGCGAGTCTTCCCTCGGCGGCCAGCCGGTCGATGAAGGCGCTGTGTCCCAGGGTTCCGGCGACGACTGCATCGCCGGTGGCGGGCGCGGCATTCGCGACCGCCGGCCGGTGGCCCGCGACCCGCTCGACATCGTCGGCGAGCAGGCTGGCTGCAAGCGACACCACCGGGTAGTCGCCGGCATCGACAACGATGGTGGCGGCGGTCTGGCCATCGGAGAGGATGACGCTATTGGGGCCGGGAGGGGCCGAATCGACCACATCGAAGGCGAGCGCCGAGGTGACCAGGCTGAGCGCGGCCGATAGGGCGATGGGAATGCCTTTCATTACGCGAGAGGTCGTAGGTCGGGCTTTACGCCCGGCGCGTCGGGGATAAACCCCGACCTACAAGCTGACGGAAGACACGTCGATGCAACCGCATGCCCATTACTTTACCGGAAGATTCGCTGGGCGAAATGATAGAGATTGCTGCCCCAGGTGGCGGGGTCGTGAGCGTGATCGTCGACGTTCCAGATGTGCGGCACGTCGTGTTCCTTCAGGTAGCGGTGGACGCCTTGCGAGAAGTTGATGAGGCCGTCCTGGTTGCCACAGGAAATGTAGAGGAGCTTGAGCTGCGCGCGCGCCGCGGCGGGATCGGGGACGAGCTCGGCGGGTGGCTTGGTGTTGGGCGCGGCGGAAAACGCGCCGAGCCAGGCAAAGGTGTCGAGGTGGCCGAGGCCGAAGTTGAAGGTCTGGCCGCCGCCCATCGAGAGGCCGGCGAGCGCGCGGTGCGTGCGATCGGTGAGCACGGAGTACTTCGCCTGGACCGCGGGGATGAGGCAGTCGAGGAGGTCCTTCTCGAAGTTGGCGAAGCCCTGGACCTTTTCCGGCGTGAACGGGTTGCCCTCGGCACGGTCGTCGGGCAGCGCGCGGCCATTCGGCATGACAATGATCATCGGCACGGCCTTCCCGTCGGCGACGAGGTTGTCGAGGATCACGTTCGGCTGGTCGAAGTGCAGCCACTCGTACTCGTTGCCGCCGATGCCGTGCAGCAGGTAGAGCACGGGGTACTTTTTGTCGGCCGAATAGCCCGGCGGCAGGTAAACGTTCGCGTGGCGGCGCTTGCCGGTGACGGTGGAATCGTACTCGAACGCCTCGACCGTGCCGTGCGGGATGCCCTCGCGCGGCGTCTTGTAGCCCTCGGGCGCTTCGGGCAACGCGCGGACGTCGTCGGCGGCGAGCACGATCTTCCGGGCGAAGTTTTCCCGGGCGCGCTCGGGCGAGGCATCCGCCGGCTTTTCCGTCGCCGGCGCCGGTTCGGCCGCGCTGGCCGCGACCGGCTGGTTCCGGTCGTTGATGGCTTCCTCGATCAGCGTCGCGATGCCGCGCGGATTTTCCAGCATGGCCACGTGAGTGCCGGGGAAGGTGCGGATCGTCCAGCCGCGGGCGACGGCGTGTTGCCAACTGACGTCCTTCGCGGCGCGCTCCCCGGCCGATTTGCCCTGGGGGATGAAGGCCACGTAGGTCACGGGCAGGGCCTTGGCCCGCGGGTCCTTGTAGGAGACCTTCTGTTCGAAAGTCTTGATCGATTGCGGCGTGTTGTGGGGGAACGGCGCGTCGGGTTTGACCCACGGCACTTGCATCATGCCATCCTTGAACCGCGAGGGATCGCGGGCCCCGCCACCAAACAGGTCAAAGAGCGACTGGCCGTCGTCCGGCACGGCGGCGTCGAAGTAGATCACGTGGCGGATGCGCTCGGGGATCCGGTCCATCACGCCCGTGATGACCATGCCGCCGTAGCTGTGCCCCGTGAGGATCACATCATGGAGATCCTCGAACAGGATCGTGTTCACCACATCGTTGATGTGGGTCTGGAGATCGACCTCCGGGCTGTTGAGGTGCATGCGCTCGCCGAGGCCGGTGAGGGTGACGCGGTAGACGGTGTAGCCGTCGGCCAGGAGAAAGTTGCCGGTCTTTTTCCACTCATAGCCGCCGGCGGTGGCGCCGTGGACGATGACGATGGTTGGCGAGCCGGACTTCTCGGCGGCACGGGCGCCGGGGAACAGCAGGAAGGCTGATGCCAGCAGGACGAAGATTCGGGAGAGGTATTTCATGGCGGGTTTTGATTCGGGGCGGAAGGGGAGGAGGGTAGCGGCAGACTATTTCGCCCAGGCGGCGCCTTCCGGCGTCCGGCGCCAGGCGAAATAGGCATCGAGGACCTTCAACGAGGCGAGGCTGGGCACGGGGCCGGGCTGGGCACCCCCGTGGAAATACATGGCCTCGCCGTCCTCCCGCGCGAACCGCGGCCAGGCCGGCACGCCGGGACCGTTCGGGTCGCCGTGCTTCGCGAAGTTGGTCCAATAGGTCGAAACGAGATCGGAGACGGTCCAGTCGGCGGGCGTGAGCTTCGGGTCGTCGCGCCCGAGGGTCTGAAAGACATAGGGCACCTCGACCCCGTGCGGCGTGCCATGGTCGGCCTCGGGCGAGCCGGCGGAGTGTTCCGCGTGCTGGTCGAAATAATAGAGGAAAACCTTGGCGTCGCCGGCCTGAGCCTGGAAGCGGGCCCAAGCCCACGTGTGCCAGCCGAAGGCGGCGTCGCGCATCAGGTCGCGGGCGGTCTTGGGCACGGTCGTCTCGCCGACCGGGTAGGCCGCGAGCAACTGTTCGGCGAACGGGCCGTAGCGTGTCCGGACATTGGCGACGAATTCCGCCGGCGTCTTCTCGCGCGAAAAGCTCAGGCCTTCGTCCGAGTTGATGCCGACGAGGATGTCGACGTGGTTGTAGCGGCCGGCGGCGTAGAGCTTGTACTGGTCGTCGGGGATCACATGCCCGTCGACAATCGGCCAGGCGGTGCCGGTGCCCCAGCCACCCGGCAACTTGGCGGGCGGCAGCGCGCGGAGGGCGGCCAGGCTCGCTGCGCCGGCCTTCGCCGCATAGGCGGCGCCGGCCGACTCGGCCTCGGCGAGGGTATGCATGTTTTCGCCGGGATAGGTCGTCGGGCGCGTCGGCCCAAACGAGCCGCCGCTTTCCGAGATGGCGCCGCGGAACAGGCCGTGGGCGAGCGGCGAGGCGCACAGCATGCTGACGGAGATGCCGCCGGCCGACTCGCCGAAGATCGTGACCCGGGCGGGATCGCCGCCGAAGGCTGCGATGTTGCGCTGCACCCATTGCAGGCCCGCGATCTGGTCGAGCAGGCCGTAGTTGCCGGAGACATGGTCGGGCGACTCGGCGGTCAGTTCGGGGTGGGCGAGGAAGCCGAGCGTGCCGACGCGGTAGTTGATACTGACGAGGACGACGCCCTTGCGCGCGAGGTGTTCGCCGTTGTGGACGGGCGTGGAGGTCGAGCCGAAGGAGAACCCGCCGCCGTAGATCCAGACGAGCACGGGGAGGCGTTCGTCCGGGGACTTGGCGGGGGTCCAGATGTTGAGGTACAGGCAGTCCTCGCTGACGTTGCCCTTGCCATCGCCCTGGTAGGGATCGGGCGCGAACTTGTCGGCGGCGCGGACGCCTTCCCATTTGGCGGCGGGTTGCGGCGCGCGCCAGCGCAGGTCGCCGACCGGCGGCGCGGCAAACGGGATGCCGCGGTACACGGTGAGGCCTTCGGCGGCGGTGCCTTGCACGAGGCCGGATTCGGTCATGACGGGCGCGGGTGTCTGGGCTCCGGCGAGGGCGCCCGCCGCCAGCGCGGCGAACAGCAGGCAGGAGGTCTTCATGGCGGGCAGGGAGCGGGCGGTCGGGCCGGATCAGGAGCGGTTGAGCCCGACGACGATCTGGGTGAACGAGTGCGCGGGGAACGAGTAATGGATGGTGGCGCCGTCGGCGGCGATCTGGTCGACCTTGGGCGGATACTTGTCGCGGTTCTCGTAGGTATACGGCGTGTTCTTGGTGTCGTCGCTCGCGATCTGCGTCACGGTGGCCGTGGCGGCGAAGGCGCCCGCGACGCTCTGGATGTCGGTGGCGATGGCCTCGGTCTTGTGGCGGTTGACGACGTTGATGATGACCTGCTTCGCGGCGGCATCGTAGACCGACGAGACGTCGAGGTACGGGATCTTCGCGTAGTAATCGCTCGTGCCGAAGGTATCGCAGCTGACGAAGGTATCGAGCGCCTCGCCGCGGCAGCGGGTCGAGTAGGCCTTGAAGGCATAGAAGGAGGGCGACTTGTAGATCTTTTCCGGGGCGTTGAAGTCGCGCGAGAGGATCGAGGTGAGCGCCGTGTAGTTGGCCATCTTCAGGACGTCGGCATGGCGGATGAACGCATTGAAGTACTCCGCCATGGCCAGCGTGGACAGGTGGCCGCCCATGAAGGGCGGCGCCCATTCGTCGAGCGACACGTACATGGGCTGCTTCTTTTCCACCGCCATGACGGCCTTGATCTGGCTGGCGGTGATGGTGATCTTCTCGTCGAGGTCCATGGCCCGCTGGCCGAGCAGGACGTAGTAGTCGTCGGAGTTGTCCCAATAGCGGTGAATCGAGATGTAGTCGGCGACGCCGTAGAGCGCCTTGATGACCTTCCAGTTCCAGTCGACCCAGTCGATGGTGTCCTTGTAGTTCGACGAGCCGTTGGCGACGAAGTGCAACTCGGCGCCCGGGACGGTGCGACGCAGCGCCTTTGCGGTCTCGACGGCCCACTTGATGTAGTCGTCGACATCCTTGTGGGCGATGATCCAGGGCGCGCCGTCGACCTCATTGCCGAGGCACCAGTACTTGATCCCGTACGGTTCGGGGTGGCCGTACTCGGCGCGCTTGTCCGCCCAGTAGGACCCGGCCGGGGCGTTGCAATACTCGAGCCAGGCGGAGGCGTCCATGATCGTGCCGGTGCCGCCGTTGAGGCACACGACGTTCTCCGTGCCGAGGGCCTGGTTGAGCTGGACCCACTCGTCGGTGCCGACCTGGTTGGGCTCGACCACGCCCCAGGCCAGCTCCCGGCGTTTCGGGCGCTGCTCCTTGGGGCCGATGCCGTCCCGCCAGTCGTAGCTCGAGGTGAAGTTGCCGCCCGGCCAGCGCATCTGCGTGATCTGCAGCTCGCGCGCCGCATCGAGCATGTCCTTGCGGAAGCCGTGCTCGTCGGCCAGCGGCGACTTGGGGTCGTAGAGCGGGCCGTAGAGCGTGTTGAACTTCATGCCCGGGCGGTTGAAGCCGATCGGCTCCATGAACACGCCGTAGATCTTCGGGTCGATGTGGTCGATGACGCGGTCGGGGTCGATGCGGATGACGGCGGTTCCGGCAAAGGCCGCAAGCGGCGAAAGCAACAGGGCCAGTAACTTTCTCATGACGGGGCGGGGTTGGGCGCGGGGCGCCGGGGTGGACGAGGCTCGGGCGGATAGCGTGCACCGGGTGCCCGGGCGTGAAAACCCGTCGCCTACTTGACGGTTAGGCTGAGGGGACTGCCTCAGTGGAACGGAGCTGCGGAAGGGTGATTGCGGGTAGGGCGCGACCGCTGGGCGCGCCGCCGAGGTTTTCGCGGACGGCCCGGCGGTCCGTCCCTACCGACGCGATCGCTATGGGGTTCCCTCCTTTGCCGGCAGCGGGATCTCGCTGCGCACGGAAAGCTTGTCGGCGGTGGGGAAATCCGGCGGCACGGGCCAGGTCACGGGCCGGCCGGCCAGCCACTCGAGCGCGCGAATCACGACCGTCTGCACGCCGGCGCAGCGCATGCGGGCGGGCTGCGTGTCGCCCTTCCAGACATGGCCGAAGGTCGACGTGTAGACGCGGCCCCGGCCGTACGCGACGGTCCATTCGAGCGGCCAGTCCATGTTGGTCACCGGGTCGTGCCCGTAGGAGAGCACGGTGAGGTTCTGCGCCGGGCCCCGCGCATAATAGTACACCTCGATGTCGGGCGTCAGCCAGGCGCGCGGCAGGCCGGCGTGGATCGGGTGGTCGCCGAGCCGGTGGACGACGGTGTCGTGGCGCGCGCCGTGGCCGGTGTCGCGTCCCTCGCCCGCGGGAATGCGGACGATCGATTCCCCGGCGCCGACGGCCAGCGCCCCGCCGGAATCCTTTTTCCGCCAGCCGAGTCCGATCATCTCGTTGTAGGCCGGCCAGTCGGCGAAGGCGTTGTTGCCGGCGTGCCACACATAGACGCCGCCGCCAGCCCGGACGAACGCCTCGAAGTCCCGCTGCACGGCCGGCGGCCACGCCGGGCCGCCGCCGAGGTCGTTGCAGGTCTGGATGACGACGTCGTACGCGGCGAATTTCGGCCGCCACGCGTCCCAGCCCGGCGCATCCTTTGCCGGCGGGGCGGTCGAGACGTCGAGGTGGAACCGGCCGGTGGGCTCGAGGATGCCGCGGATGAGCGCCGTCGTGAGCCGCCAGTCGTGATTGCTGTAGCCGTCAACGATGAGCACGCGGATCGGCGGCTCGGCGGCGGGCGCGGGCAGCGCAGGAGCGACCTGAGCTACGAGCACGACAAAAGGAATCAACAGGCGCAGATTCATGATGGAAGGGAGCCGCAGGGTTCCGCTGGATCCTTCGCTGCGCTCAGGATGACAGGAGCAGAAGACTTTGTTCGTTTCGTGTCATTCTGAGTGACGCGAAGAATCCAGAAGCTCTCAGCCGGGACCCGGGTTGGTTTGATTGCGTGCAGGTGGGAGATGATTTCATTCGCAGCGTTTCGCCGCTCAGGCGGCAGGCGGGTTGCCGTCGGCCGTGTTGAGCGAGGGATTGGTTTGCAGGCCGGTGATCTTGAGAGTGAAGGCGTGGGCGCAGGGCGCCGCGGCCGGCAGCTTCACCTGGAGCCCCTCGTTGTCCTGCGCAAATTCGAGCGCGGCGCCGGTGGCGTCGCCCAGCAGGCGCACATGGATGAACTCGCCGGGGCGCGGCTTGGCGCCCGCGAGCGCCGCGAGGCGCACCTCGCGGTTTTCCGGCCAGGGCCCGAGGACGATGGCGTAGAGCGCGTCGCCCTTGACCGTGAAGCGAACGACGGGGCCGGGTTCGCCCGTGCCGCCGCCGGTGCCGAAGGTCGTCCAGGCATGCGTGCCGTAGATGGCCTCGCCATTGACGCCGAGCCAGGCGCCGACGGCCAGCAGCGTGGCCTGTTGCTCCGGGGGAATCGTGCCGTCCGCCCGCGGGGAGAGGTTCAGCAGCAGCGTGCCGTTCTTGCTCACGGTATCGGCCAGCGCCGCGATGACCTCGCCCGGGCCGGACACGTGCATGTCGCTCGTGTAGCCCCAGGTCGAGCCGATCGGATGGTCGACCTGCCAGGCCCCGGGACGGATGCCGCTGGGCGAGCGGGAGCCGATCTTTTCGAAGTCGATGATCGAGCCGATGGTCTCGAGGTTGTTGCCGCCGGGCGCATAGGCGGCCTTCTTCGTGCTGATCGAGACCTCCTTTCCCCACGTGGCGGCGCGGTTGTAGTAATACGCGGCGAGGCGCAGCTTCAGCGGGTCGAGGAAGCGCTGGTCGACGCCGTTGTCGAACCACAGCAGGTCGGGCTGGTAGCGGTCGATGAGCTCGACGTTGCGCTCGAACCAGTTGACGAGAAAGCGCTCGCAGGCGGCGTCGCTGCGGTCGGCGACGTGGTAGAAGTCCGCCCACTGCGGATCGAAGAGGTCGGCCTTTTTCGCGCGCAGCTCGTCGGCGAGGGCGGGCGGTGGATTGACGAACTGGAAGTTCTCGATGCCGTGGTTGGAGACGCCGAACTTCAGTCCCGCCGCGCGCACCGCGCGCGCGAGGTCGCCGATCAGGTCGCGGTGCGGGCCCATCGCCATGGCGTTGTAGGGCGTCACCTTGCTGTCCCACAGCGCGAAGTTGTCGTGGTGCTGCGCGGTGGGGACGACGAACTTCGCGCCGGATTTCCGGAAAAGTTCAGCCCAGGCGGCCGGGTCGAATTTCTCCGCCGTGAACCGCGGGATGAAGTCCTTGTAGCCGAAGGTGGCGATCGGGCCGAAATGCTGGATGTGCCAGTTCCGGATCTCGGCGCTGCCGTACATGTGCTTTTCGTACCATTCATTGTGGTAGGCCGGCACCGCATAGACGCCCCAGTGCATGAAGAGGCCGAACTTCGCCTCATAAAACCAGCCGGGCACGTGGTAATGCGCCTTGAGCGACGCCCATGTCGGCTCGTAGGGCCCGGGGGGCAGGGCCGTCGGGATTTGCGCGACCGCGGCGGCCACCACCTCGGGCCGCGTCTGCGGCGCCATGTCGAAGCCGGCGCCATTGCCGCCGGCGGCCATCGGATTGGGCTCGGCGCGGGGAACGGATTGGGCTGGCGCGGTGACGGCCAGCACGAGGAGAGCGAGGGCGGGGAGAAAGCGTGAGAGTGGCATGGTGATTGGAAAGATACACTGGCGCGGCGAACGAAACGACACACCCTGTCGCTTCGCGCCACCCCTCTTGCTAGAGGGGAGCCAAATCCAAGCTGACGCAGGTCCCCTCTGGCAAGAGGGGTGCCCGGCCGGGCGGGGTGTGTGGGCGTTGCATGGGACGTGGAATTTGCGGCTGCTCTACAGCTCGATCATCGCCTTGACCACGCCGGCGGCGGGGTCGGTCCAGCCGGCGAAGCGGGCCGGCACTTCGTCGAGGCGCGCGCGGTGCGTGATCCAGGGCGTCGTGTCAATCCGGCCGGTCTCGACGAGGCCGATGATGCGGCGAAAGTCGTCCGGCCGGGAGTTGCGGCTGGCGAGGAGCGTGAGTTCGCGGCGATGGAAGTTGGGGTCGTTGAACGTGACCTCGCCCATGAAGAGACCGACGAAGACCAGCCGGCCGCCCGGCGCGACGAAGTTGAAGGCGTTCGCCATCGAGGCGGCGTTGCCGGTGGCGTCGAAAACCGCGGTCGGCAGGTCGCCGTTCGTGAGCTCCGCCAGGCGGCGGGCAACGTCCGGTGTTTCCGCGGCGTTGATGGTTGCGCCGGCCGCCAGGCCGAGCCGGTCGCGGCAAAATGCCAGGCGCCGGGCGTCGACGTCGACTGCGAGCACCCGGGCGCCGGCCGCGAGGGCGAACTGCATGGCGGCGAGCCCGATGGGCCCGGCCCCCAGGACGGCCACCGCCTCACCCGCCGCGAGCGCCGCGCGATCGACGGCATGGGCGCCGATGCCGAGCGTCTCGACGAGCGCGAGCTGGTCGAAGGAGAGCGTGGCCGAGCGGTGGAGCTTGGCGGCCGGCACGGTGAAGCGTTCGCGCAGGCCGCCGTCGACATGCACGCCAAGCACCTTGAGGTCGGTGCAGCAGTTGGGTTTTCCCCGGCGGCAGGCGATGCATCGCCCGCAGTTCAGGTACGGCTCGATGGCGCAACGGTCGCCGGCGGCGACGCCGCTGACGCCTGCGCCGACGGCGAGAACCTCGACGCCGAGCTCATGGCCCAGGATGCGTGGATAGGTGAAGAAGGGCTGCCGGCCGCGGTAGGCGTGGAGGTCGGTGCCGCAGACCCCGACCCGGTGGACCCGGACGACGGCCTCGCCCGGCCCGGGCGGAGCCGCCTCGGGCTGCTCGGCGGCGCGAAGGACGGTGGGTTCAACGAGGACGATGCTTTTCATCGGCGGGGAGTGGGCTCAGGCAACGATCGGGTCGCGGTTTTCCGGGCGGCCGCGGGTGAAGTTGTGGTTGCGAATCGGCCGCAGCACCTCGAGCACGCCGTCGAGGAGCTCGCGGTCGAGGCGTTCGCCGGCCCAGGCGATGTTGCGGCGGATGTTCTCCGGGTTGGCGCTGCCGACGAGCGTGGTGGCGATGCCCGGGTGCGCGACGGCGAACTGGATGGCGAGCTTCACAAGGTCGACCCCGGCGGAACGGCAGTACTCCACCGCGCGGCGTGCGCCCGCGACCATCGCGGGGGTGGCCGGGTGCCAGGCCGGCACGCCGCGGGGCGTGAGCAGGCCCATGCCGGTGGGCGAGGCGTTGATCACGCCGACGCCCTTCCGGGCGAAATACGGCAGCAGCGGCTCGAGCGAGGTGTCGTTGAGCTCATAATGGCAGAACGAGAGAATCGTCGCGACATCGCCGGCCGGCACGCGGTCGAGCACCGCGGGGAAGATCTTCAGCGGCAGGCCGGTGATGCCGATGTGGCCGATGCGCCCGGCGCGCTTGAGCGCGAGGAGGGCGGGGATGGTCTCGTCGACGATCTGGTCCAGCGAGGCGAACTCGATGTCATGGCATTGCAGGAGGTCGATGTAGTCGATGCCGAGGCGGGCGCAGCTTTCGTCGAGGCTGCGCGTGACGCGCGCGGCGGAAAAGTCGAACTCGCCCTCGCCATACTGGCCGACCTTGGTGGCGAGATGATAGCGGTCGCGCGCGACGCCGCGGAGCGCGCGGCCGAGGACGGCCTCGGCGCGGGTGGCGCCATAATACGGGGAGACATCGAGGAAGTTGATGCCAAGGTCGAGCGCGGTGTGGACGGTGCGGATGCTTTCGGCGTCATCGGTCGGGCGGAAAACGCCGCCGAGCGACGAGGCGCCGAAGCTGAGGATCGAGACTTGGAGGCCGGTGCGGCCGAGCGGGCGGTAGAGCATGATCAACGAGTCGAGAAAAACCAAACGCGGAAACAATACACCCCGGTGCTTCGCGCCACCCCTCTTGTTAGAGGGGAGCCAACTCGACGAGGCCGAAGATCCCCTCTAGAAAGAGGGGTGCCCGTCAGGGCGGGGTGTGTGGGGTAGGGATGCATCACGCCCCCAGCCGGTAGACGGAGGTCGCCGTCCCGCCGAGGATCGCCGCGCGTTCGGCGGCCGTGAGCGGCGCGGTGAATTCCTCGACGAGCGCGACCCAGCGCGCGTAATCGGCGGCCACGAGGCAGACGGGCCAGTCGGAGCCGAACATCAGCCGGTGCGGGCCAAAGGCCTCGAGGACGATTTCGAAGTACGGGCGGAGCAAGGCCGGGGTCCACTGCCAGCCAGGCACCTCGGTGACGACCCCGGAGAACTTGCACGCGACGTTCGGGCAGCGGGCGAGTTCGCGGACCTGTGTGCGCCATTGCGCCGGCGGCGGCCCCTGCACGATGGGCTTGGCGATATGGTCGAGGACAATCCGCAGCGAGGGATGCCGGTGGACGAGCGCGAGCGCGGCGGTCAGCTGGCGGGAGAAGATAAGCAGGTCGTAGACGAGGCCGCGGCGCGCGACCTCGTCGAGGCCGGCATTGAAACCCGCGTCGACGAAATATGCCTCCGCTTCCGCCTGCAGCACATGCCGAACCCCCTTGAAGCGCGGATGCTCGAGGCAGCGGTCGAGCTGCGCCCCCACCGCGGCGCCCTCCCGGGCCAGCGGCACCCAGCCGACGACGCCCTTGATCAGCGGCGTCGACCCGGCGAGGCCGAGCAGCCAGTCGGTCTCGGCCAGCGTCTGGCGGGCCTGCACCGCGACGGTGCCGTCGATCCGCGCGGCCGCCAGCAGCGGAGCCAGGTCGGAGGGCAGAAAGTCCCGGCGGATGACCCGCATGGCATCGTCGATCCAGCCATAGTCAGCGGAGGAGTAATGCCAGAAATGCTGGTGGGCGTCGATGCGCATGGTCACGCGGACTCGAGGATCAGGTTGGCGTAGGGAATGGTGTCGCCGGTGCGAATGAGGCCGACGGCCGCGGGCACGCGGCGCTTGAAGTCCACGTGCGGCTCGAGCACCAGCGGCACCGCGCCGAGCCGGGCGCGGAGCGCCGCGACGCGCTCCGGCGGGTTGACGCGCGCAAACTCCTCGGCGGCGAAGACCCGGCCGACCACGAAGTTCGGCCAGAGGGCGTCGAGCACCTGGCGCACGGTCGGGACATCGTCGACCAGTGCGAGGTCGATCGTCTCGAGGCCCGGCCAGGACGGGAACGCGCGGTCCGCGATGACAAGGGTGTTGGTGTGCCGGACGCGGGCGAGCAGCGAGAGCACGGCCGGATGGAGGATGCCGGTGCGGAGCATGGGGGTGACGCGGGATGGTAGCGCATCCGGGCGCGCGGCAGAATGACCGTTCTTGCCCGCGCCATGACGATTTTTGACCTGTCATCGCGCGCGGCGATGGTCTAGGCCTTGGCCCCATGCCACGCCGCGCCCAGGGTCTGCCCTCGTTCATGTCCAAGCAGGTGTCGGAGGCGCGCCGGTTTTATCTCCGGCCGCTGGCGCGCGGGGACGACGGCCCGACGGTGGTTTCAGCGGGCTGGGAGCGCACGGCGCCTGACTACGACATCCGGCGCCGGGGCTTCCGGTATTTCGGGCTGGAGTTCGTCGCCGGCGGGCGCGGCACGCTGCAGCTGGGCGGGCGGGCGCACCCGCTGGGGCGGGGCGTGGTGTTTGCCTACGGCCCGGGCGTGGCGCACCGGATCGTGTCGGACGCGAGCCAGCGTCTCTCCAAGTACTTCGTCGATTTCGCCGGTGCCGACACCGAGGCGGCGCTGCGCGCCGCCGGCGTCGCGCCCGGGACGTGCCATGCCGTGGCCGCGATCGAGGAGGTGCAGGCGGCATTCGAGCACCTGCTCGCGGCGGGGCGGCGTGGGACCCTGGCGTCCGCGAAGATCGCCACGCTGCAGGGGCGGATCCTGTTGCTGCTGCTCGCGGACGTCCGGCTGCCCGGGGGCACGCGCATCGACCGCTCGCGGCAGACCTTCCTGCGCTGCCGCGAGCACTTGGAGCGGAATTTCGCGACCCTCCGGACGGCGGGAGAGGTCGCCGCGGCCTGCGGGGTGGCGCCCGCCTACCTGAGCCGGCTGTTCCGGCGGTTTGCGGGCGAACCGGCCTATCGATTCTTGACGCGACTGAAGATGCACCAGGCGGCCGCGCTGCTGGAGCAGAACCGGGCCAACGTCAGCGAGACCGCCGAGGCGTTCGGCATGGACCCGTTCCATTTTTCCCGCGTGTTCAAACGCGTCCACGGCCGCTCGCCGACCTCGTTCCTCGGGCGCGATGCGTGAGTGGCCGCGCGCGCCGCGGGACCCGGCCGGCCTGGAGGGGAGTGCCGCGGCACCGCCGGTCTCGAGCTCGCGCGCAAGCTCGCGCCCCGCGGATTCATCCGACGGTGGCGCTGTCGTCGATGGCGACGAGGAGGGCCAGGGCGGCGAGGACGAGCGTGACGGTGATCATGGCGCGGGAAGGGCGATTCAGTTGGCGGCGAGGGCGGCGGGGCGGGACCAGCCGCCGCCGAGGGCCTTGACGAGGGCGATGGAGTTCACGAGGCGCTGCGCGGCGAGCTGCGTGGCGGCACGCTCGGCGGCGAGCACGGTGCGCTGGGCGTCGATGACCTCGAAGTAGGCGACGTAGCCCGCGTCGTAGCGGGTCTGCGCGAGCTCGCCGGCGCGCCGGGCGGCGGCGACGGCCCGGTCCTGCGCGGCGGCCTGGTCGGCCAGGAGCCGGCTGGCCGTGAGGGCGTCCTGCACCTCGCGGAACGCGACCAGCACGCGCTGGCGGAAAAGCGCCACGTTTTCGTCGAACGCCGCGCGGCTGCGGGCGAGGTTGGCGCGGTTGCGTCCGCCCTGGAAGATCGGGAGGTGGAGACTCGGGCCGATCGACCAGGCCTTCGAGTCGGAGTTGAACAGGGAGTCGAGGTCGCCGCTGGCCCAGCCGAAGGATCCGGTCAGCGAGATGGCGGGGAAGAACGCGGCCTTGGCCACGCCGATGCGGGCGTTGGCGGCGGCGAGCGCGTCTTCGGCGGCGGCGATGTCGGGCCGGCGTTCCAGCAGCTCGGCCGGCAGGCCCGGTGGCACGGCGACGGGGGCCGGGAGCGGCGAGCTGGGGGCGGAGAGCTGGAAATCCGGCGCGGCCTCGCCCAGCAGGACGGCGAGGGCGTTCTGGGTCGCGGCCCGGCGGTTCGCCAGCGCGGCGGATTCGGCCTCGGTCGAGGCCAGCTCGGTCTCGGCGCGGGCGACGTCGAAGTCGGTGGCGGCGCCGTCGGTGCGCCGGGCCGTGACGAGTTCGAGCGCCTTGTGGCGCAGGCCGACGCCGTCGTTCACCAGGGCGAGCTCGCGGTCGAGCGCCTGCAGCGTGAAGTAGTTCGCCGCGACCTCGGCGGAGACGGCGAGGCGCACGTTGGCGAAGTCGGCGGCGCTGGCGGCGGCCTCGGCGCGGGCGCTCTCGTTCAGGCGGCGGATGCGGCCGAAGAGGTCGAGTTCCCAGGCGGCGTCGAATTCGCCCTGCCAGGTGGTGCTTTCGGCGATCGGGAAGACGTTGTCGGTGGTGGTGGACGTGCGCCCGCGGTCGAAGGCCGGGCGGACGCCGACGGCCGGGAAGTAGCTGCTGCGCGCGAGCCCGGCGGCGGCGCGGGCCTCCGCGACCCGGGCGGCGGCGGCCACGAGGCCCTGGTTGGCGGTGAGGGCGCGATCCTCGAGTCGGTCGAGGGTCTCGTCGTGAAACAGCTTCCACCATTCGCCGCGCGGAAGCGTGTCGGTGGAGGCCGCGGCTCGCCACGCGATGGGCGTGGCGACCGCGGGACGCTGGTAGTCGGGGCCGAGGGCCGCGGTGGCCGCGGTCGCGGCAAGTAACAAGGACGAAGTAACAAGTACCAAGGGAGATTTCATGGCGGAAAAAGGTTGGGAGTTCAGGCGGCTTCGCGGACGGGTTCGGCGAGGGCGTCGGGCTCGGCGGCGCGTTCGCGCACCGTGAGTTTCAGCAGCGTCAGCGCCGCGGCCTCGCACAGCGCGGCCATCCAGCCGAGCTCGGGCACGGCGCCGTGGGCCACGACCAGGCCGCCGAGCATGGCGCCGACGGAGACGCCGATGTAGATGGCCGAGGCGTTCAGCGAGAGCGTGATGGGCGCGAGCGCGGGCGCGAGGGCGGCGATCCGGGCCTGCTGCGCGGCGGGAAAGGAGAACCCGACGAATCCCCAGGCGACGACC
The DNA here is from genome assembly GCA_035545835.1 of Lacunisphaera sp. Classification (GTDB taxonomy): domain Bacteria; phylum Verrucomicrobiota; class Verrucomicrobiia; order Opitutales; family Opitutaceae; genus Lacunisphaera. Next base: position 27,928 of record DASZXO010000013.1, on the reverse strand, counting down.
AGGGGCACGATGATCCAGCGCGCCGTGGCGGCGGGCAGGAACAAGCCGGCCAGGGCCAGCAGCGCAAAGATGACGACCAGGCCGGCGAGCACGACGGTGACGACCCGCGCCGGGCCGATGCGATCGGCGGTGGCGCCGGCGCGATAGTTGCCGGCGGTGGCGCCCAGGCCGAACAGGAAGAACACGAGGGCGATGGCGTTGCCTTCGAGGCCGGTGGTCGCGCGCAGGAAGGGCGTGAGGAAGGAATAGATCGTGTAGGCGCCGGCGATCATGAACACCGTGCCGGCGAGCAGCGCCAGCACGTCGGGCCGCCGCGCCACCGCGAGGCGTTCGGCCAGCGTCACGCGGGCGGCCGGCACGATCCGCCGCAGCGTCGTGGCCAGGCCCACCAGCGCGATCGCGGTGAGGCCGGCGATGCCGACGAAGTTGAAGCGCCAGCCGAAACGCCCGCCGACCAGCACGCCCAGCGGGGCGCCGATCACCAGCGCGACGGTCAGGCCGCCGTAGATGATCGAGAGCGCGCGGCCGCGCTGCGACGCCGGCGTGGTGGCGACGGCATACGCGCTGGCGGCCGGCATGTAGGTGCCCGCGGCCAGCCCGAGGCCGAGGCGCGCCGCCAGGAGGACGCCGTAGGAGTGGGCCGTGGCGGCAAGGAGGTTGAAAACGCCGAAGGCGGCCAGCGACCACAGCAACAACCGGCGACGCTCCATCGCGCTCGTGGCCACCGCGATGACCGGCGAGCTGAGCGCGTAAGTCAGGGCGAAGGCGGTGATGAGCTGGCCGGCGACGGCAAGGGTGACGCCGAGGTCGCTGGCCAGCGCCGGCAGGACGCCGGCGACGAGGTAGCTCTCGGTGCCGATGACGAAGGCGCCGAGGGCGAGGGAAAGGAGCTTGGTCCAGTTGTTCATGGATTTGGAAGGTAGGGCGGGACCGCCGGGCCCGCCGGTTTGGCAATGGTTGGTTCGCGGCGCGCCCAGCGGTCGCGCCCTACCGGTCAGGCGTGTTCGGGAGTCGGTTCAGGCAGGGCGGCCGGAGCGGGCTGGCGCACGCCGAGGCGCTCGAGCACCGCGTAGAACACCGGCGTAAGGAAGAGGCCGAAGAAGGTGACGCCTATCATGCCGGCGAACACGGCGACGCCCATGGCACGGCGCATCTCGGCGCCGGCGCCGTGGCTGACGACCAGCGGAAACACGCCCGCGATAAACGCGATCGAGGTCATGAGGATCGGGCGCAGCCGGAGCCGCGACGCCTCGACCGCGGCCTCGACGATGCCCTTGCCCTCCTCGCGGAGCTTCACGGCGAACTCGACGATCAGGATCGCGTTCTTCGCCGCGAGGCCGATGAGCACGATGAGGCCGATCTGGGTGAAGACGTTGTTCTCGCCGTGCGTCAGCCACAGGCCGACGAAGGCCGACAGCAGCGCCATCGGGACGATGAGGATGACGGCGAACGGCAGCCGGAAGCTCTCGTATTGCGCCGCGAGCACGAGGAAGACCAGGAAGATGCTCAGCGGGAAAATGTAGACGGCGGTGTTGCCGGCGATGAGCTTCTGGTAGACGAGCTCGGTCCAATCGAGGACCATGCCCTTCGGCAGGGTCTCGGCCGCGAGCTTTTCCATGGCGGCCTCGGCCTGGCCGGAGCTGTAGCCCGGCGCGGGCGCGCCGTTGATCTCGGCGGCCGGGTAGCCGTTGTAGCGCATGACGCGGTCGGGCCCGTAGGTTTCGTGAACCTTCACGAGCGAGCCGAGCGGCACAAGCTGGCCGGCGGCGTTGCGGGTCTTGAGGCGCAGGATGTCGTCGGGCTTCTCGCGGAACTGCGCGTCGGCCTGGGCGACCACCTGGTAGGTGCGGCCGAAGCGGTTGAAATCATTCACGTAGAGCGAGCCGAGGTTGATCTGCATCGTCTCGAAGACGTTTTGCAGCGGCACGCCCTGGGCCTTCGCCTTCGCGCGGTCGACGTCGGCCTGGAGCTGCGGCGTGTTGATCGTGAAGCTGGAGAACAGGCCGGTGAGGCCGGGCGTCTGCCAGCCCTTCGCGATCAGGCCCTGCGTGGCGCCGTAGAGGGCGTCGAGGCCGTTGTCGCCGCGGTCCTCGACGTAGAGCTTGAAGCCGCCGATGGTGCCGAGGCCCTGCACGGGCGGCGGCGGGAAGATGGCGATGTAGGCGTCCTCGATCGCGCCGAACTCCTGCTGGAGCTGCCGCGCGATGGCCTGGCCGGTGAGCTCCGGCGTGCGGCGCTCGTCGAAGGACTTGAGGGCGACGAACACGATGCCGCTGTTCGGCGAGTTGGTGAAGCCGTTGATCGAGAGGCCGGGGAACGCGATGGCGTTGGCGACCCCCGGGTGCTTCAGCGCGATGTCGCCCATGCGGCGGATGACGGCGTCGGTGCGCTCGAGCGAGGCGGCGGCCGGGAGCTGGGCGAAGGCGACGAGGTACTGCTTGTCCTGCGTCGGCACGAAGCCCGTGGGCGTGGCCTTGAACAGCGCGCCGGAGAGCCCGAGCAGGCCGGCGTAGACGATCAGCGCAACGACGGACACGCGCAGCAGGCGGGCGACGCCAGCGGAATACCTGGCGGCGGCCCAGGCGAAGAAGCGGTTGAACGGACGGAAGAACCAGCCGAACGCGACGTCCATGGCGCGGGTCAGGCCGTCCTTGGGCGCGTGGTGGTCCTTGAGCAGCAGCGCGCTGAGGGCGGGCGAGAGCGTGAGCGAGTTGAAGGCCGAGATGATCGTCGAGATCGCGATCGTCATCGCGAACTGCTTGTAGAACTGGCCGGTGAGGCCGCTGATGAACGCCGTCGGGATGAACACGGCCGAGAGCACGAGCGCGGTGGCGATGATCGGGCCGGTGACCTCGCGCATGGCCTGGCGGGTGGCCTCGATGGGCGACTTGCCGAGGGCGATGTTGCGCTCGACGTTCTCGACGACGACGATGGCGTCGTCGACCACGATGCCGATGGCCAGCACGAGGCCGAAGAGCGAGAGGGCGTTGATCGAGAACCCGAGGCCGAGCATCACGGCGAAGGTGCCGACCAGTGACACCGGCACGGCGGCCAGCGGGATGATCGAGGCGCGCCAGGTCTGGAGGAAGAGGATGACGACCAGCACGACGAGGACGATGGCCTCGAAGAGCGTGTGCACGACGGCCTCGATCGAGCTGCGGACGAAGACCGTCGGGTCGTAGACGATGTCGTACTTGAGGCCCTCGGGGAAATTCTTCGCGAGCTCCTTCATCGTCGCGCGCACGGCGTCGGAGGTGGCGATGGCGTTGGAGCCGGGGAGCTGGGCGATGGGCAGGGCGACGGCGGCCTGGTTGTTGAGCAGCGAGCGCAGCGCGTAGGCATTCGCGCCGAGCTCGACGCGGGCGACGTCGCGCAGCTGCACGCGCTCGCCCGCCGGACCCGACTTGACGATGATGGCGCCGAACTCGTCCTCCGTGGTCAGGCGGCCCTGGGTGTTGACGAGGAGCTCGGTATCGACGGGCCGGGAGTTGGGCTGCTGGCCGACGGCGCCGGCGGCGACCTGGATGTTCTGCTCGCGGATGGCGGCGACGACCTCGGAGGCGGTCAGGCCCTTGGCGGCGACCTTGTTGGGGTCGAGCCAGACGCGCATGGCGTAGTCGCCCGAGCCGTAGATGCGGACCTCGCCGACGCCGTTGAGGCGGGCGAGGACGTCGCGCACCTGCAGCGTGGCGTAGTTGCGGACGTAGATGTTGTCATACCGGCCGTCCGGCGAGAACAGGTGGACGACCATGAGGAGGTCGGGCGAGGCCTTGGCGGTGGTGACGCCGATGCGCCGGACGTCCTCGGGCAGCTTGGGCAGGACCTGGGCGACGCGGTTCTGCACCTGCACCTGGGCGTTGTCGAGGTTGGTGCCGATGGCGAAGGTGATGGTGAGGGTCATCGTGCCGTCGCTCGTGGCCTGCGAGAACATGTAGAGCGAGTGCTCGACGCCGTTGATGGCCTGCTCGAGCGGCGCGGCCACGGTGTCGGAGATGGTCTTGGGATTCGCGCCCGGATAGCTGGCGCGAACGATGACGGTCGGCGGGACGACCTCGGGATACTCGCTGATGGGCAGGCGCCACATCGCGATGAGGCCGACCAGGAAGACGATGATGGAGAGGACGCCGGCGAGGATCGGACGTTTGATGAAGTAATCGGAGAAGTTCATAACGGAGCGGGAGAGCGGGATTTTTGGGCAAGGCGGTGGCCGGGAGGGCCGGAAGAGGGCCGGTTTTGTTGCCGCGGCGGTAGGGCGGTGAGTCCCTCGCCGCCGCGGCGCGGACGGAATCCGCGCCCGACCTTGGATGTCAGCGCAGGGCGGCGACCTTTGGGCCGGATGGCGATGAGGCCGGGGTGGCGGAGGCGATGGCCTGCGGTTCCGGCGTGACGGTCATGCCGGGCCGGACGCGCTGGAGGCCGTTGACGATGATGGTGTCGCCGGACGACAAGCCCTCGCGCACGACGCGCCGGCCATCGACGACGGCGCCGAGCTTGACCGTGCGGTATGCGACCGTGTTGCCGGGCCCAAGGGCGAGGACGAACTTCTGGTTCTGGTCGGTGCCGATCGCGCGCTCGCTGATGAGCAGGGCGGGCGTGGGAGCGCTGACGGGCAGGCGCACGCGGGCGAAAAGGCCCGGGATGAGTGCGCCGTCGTCGTTCGGGAAGACGAGGCGCAGCGCGAGCGAGCCGGTGGCGGGATTCACGCGGTTGTCGGCGGACTCGATGTAGCCGTGGCGCGGGTAGCCGTCCTCATCCGCGAGCTGCAGGTCGACCGGGATGCGGCCGTTGCGGCTGAGGATGCGGCCCTCGCGGGCGAGGCGGTTGAACCGGAGCAGGGTGGACTCGTCGAGGTCGGCGTAGACGTAGGCCTCGCCGTCGCTGACGATGGTGGCCAGGAGCGTGGCATTGCCCGGCGCGCCGGAGATGAGGTTGCCCGGGGTCACGTAGGCACGGCTGATGCGACCGGAGATCGGCGCGCGCACGGCGGTGTACTCGAGGTCGAGCCGGGCGGTCTCGAACGCGGCGCGGGCCTCGGCGGCGGCGGCGCGGCGGGCCTCGGCCTCCTCGCTCGAGATGGCGGACGAGGCCAGGAGTTTCTCGGCGCGCGCGGCCTCGCGGCTTGCGACGTCGGCCCGCGCCTTCGCCAGGTCGAACTGCGCCTGGTACCAGCGCGGATCGATGGCGAAGAGGAGGTCGCCCTTCTTCACGAGTTGCCCGGCCTGGAACTGGACGGCGTCGATGTGGCCGGACACGCGGGCGCGCAGCTCGACGGTCTCGGTGGCGTCGACATGGCCGGTCAGTTCCTCGTAGTCCGTGACGAGCTGTTGCTCGACCGGGGCGACGGTGACCTTGGGGGCCGGGGGCGCGACGGGAGCGGAGGCTTCGGCGGCGCGGGCGTGGGAAGGCGCGGCCAGGTAAAGGCCGGCGCCGACGGCGGCGAGAATGCCGGCGGCGATGAAGATGAGATGCGGCCGGTTGCGGCGGGACGGAGCGACGGAGCTGGTGTTCATGGCGTGGAGAGAATGACGGTGTCGGGTAGACGAAGCGTGGCGGCCGATCTTACTCGTGCCGCCGGGTGAGCGGCACCTGGAGGCGGTCGAGCAAGGTCGAATCGAAGAGGCGATCGAAGTCCGGCTGCGGCAGGCGCCGGCGCGCGGCGGCCGTGCCGGCGAAGCGCTGGGCGAAACGCGGCGAGGCCGGCAGGAGGAAGTTCAATCGGTTGGTGCCGATCGGCGGAGAGTGTACGGTTATCGTGGAGTTCATGGCGTGGAGTGGATGATAGTTGACTAGTTGGCTAGTATTTGGATGCAAAAAGAGCGCGACCTGGTCAGAGCCGCGCGAAAGGGAAGGTCAGGATTTGAGCGTGGCTTTCTGTTTGGCGCCGATGAGGCGGAGTCCGGTTTCGGACAGGCTGTGGGCGACCTCGGGATCGTTCATGATCCGGCACTGGCAGACGATGCCTTCGATGAGGCCGGCGAGCGCGGTGGCTTTCTCGGCCGGGTCGCACGGCTCGATCGCGCCTTCGGCAAGGGCGTCGCGGAGCGCCGACTCATAATAGCGGCGCTTGCGGTTGAGCAGTTCGCGAATCTTGCCGTTGATGTCGGCCTCGTGGGTGCTGGTTTCCGAGCCCATCGAGACGATCGGGCAGCCGAGCACCTTGCCGTGCTCCTGCTTCACCTTGGCCTGCTTCCGGTAGATGTTCTCGAGATAGGCCGCGATCCGGTCGACCGGGTCGACGGAAGGGGAGAAGATCTGGTCCATGTTGGGCTTCCAGGTCTCGGTCCACATGCGCTCGAGGGCGGCGACGGCCAGCTCGGCCTTCGAGCTGAAGAAATAATAGAAACTGCCCTTCTTCACGTCGGCCCGCTTGCAGATGTCATCGATGGTCACGGCGCCGTAGCTCTCTTCCCAGATCAGGTCGAGGGCGGCGTCCATGAGCCGTTCTTTGGCATCTGATGTTCTACCCATGGTTGATTTGGATAGTTGACTATTTAGTCAAGTCAACCGGATTTTTGGAGAAACTTTGGGGTGCCCTTGGGCCGGCCTGTGTTCAGCCGATTCGATCGCAGTGAGTGGCCGTCGACTGGCCGGGCGTCATCCCTCAGCCCGGGGCTCGTCATCCCGTGCTTTTCATCGCCGCGGCCAGGCCCTGCACGGTCAGCGCCAGCAGGCGGCGCAACCGTTCCGTGCGATCCGCGGGAGCTGCCTCGCGCCATTGGCGCAGAAAGCGGATCTGAAGATGATTGAGCGGCGCGAGGTAGGGATTGCGCCGTCGAATGGAACGGGCGAGCACGGGCTGAGTCTCCAGCAGTTCGGCGTGACCCGTGACGGCGAGCACCCCGGAAACCGCGCGGCGGTACTCCGCTTCAATCAGGCCAAAGATGCCGGAGCGCACCTCGGCCGACGGCACCAATCCGGCGTAGAGCCGGGCGATGCCGAGGTCGGTCTTGGCGAGCGAGGCCTCGACGTTGTCGATGAGGGCGCGAAAGCTCGGCGAGGCGCGGTACATCTCCGACAGCCGGTCCAGCCCATCGCGTTCGCGGGCGAACGCGGCGAGCGCATGGCCGACCCCGTACCAGGCCGGGAGCAGGTGCCGGGACTGCGTCCAGGCAAACACCCAGGGAATCGCCCGGAGCTGCCGGATGTCCTGGCCGGGGCTGCGTCGGGCGGGGCGCGAACCCAGGCGCAGGTGCTCGATCAAGTCAATCGGGGTGGCTTGCCAGAAATAGTCGGCAAAGGCGGGCGTCTCGAAGACGAGCCGACGATAGTGTCCGAGCGACAGCTGCGCCAGGCGTTCGGTCCAGGCCTCAAACCGCCGCCGGTCGCGCCCGGAGCCCTTGGGCAGGCAGGTCGAGGCGATGACGGCCGACGTCAGCTGCTCCCAGTTGCGCTGGGCGATGACGGGGTTGGAGTATTTCAATGACACGACCTCGCCTTGTTCGGTGACGCGCAGGCGACCGCCGTGCGCGGCGTCGGGTTGCGAGCGCAGGCTGCGGTAGCTGGCGCCGCCTCCGCGGTCGATCGTGCCACCCTTGCCGTGGAAGAAGCGCAGGTGGATTCCTGCTCGATCCGCGAGCTGGGCCAGCTGTCGCTGCGTGCGCTGGAGGAACCAGTTCGCGGCGAGATAGCCGCCGTCCTTGTTCGAGTCCGAGTATCCGACCATCACTTCCTGCACGTCGCCGCGCCGCCGGAGGTGCCGGCGGTATCGGGGGTCGGCCCACAGCCGCGCCATCGTGGCGGGCGCCCGCTCGAGGTCGGAGATCGTCTCAAACAGGGGCACGAGGTCGACCGCCTCGAGCCCGCTGCGCCGGGCGAGCCGGAGCAGCGCGAGCAGATCGCCGGCCTGGCGCGTCATGCTGAGGATGTAGCGCTGCGCGGCGGACCGGCCGTAGCGCCGCTGAATGCGGCGGATCTCCTGCATTTGCGCCCGCACTGCACCCGGATCGGATTCGATCCTCCCGCTGTGTTCGCGGAAGTCGAGGGTGGCGAGGTGCCAGCCGAAGGTTTCCGCCTGGGTGAGCAACCGCGCGATCCGGCCGCGGGCGGCCCGGGCGGCTCCTTGGCGGGCGAGGTCGTCGCGGATCGCCGTGAGCGCCGCCACGAAGGCCGTGGCGTCGCACCGGCCGGTTTCGAGCCGGTGACGGAGCCGGGCGACCCGGCCCCGGATGACTTCATAGGGCTGCAGGCGCCGCGGTCGGACCGGCAGGTCATGCGGCCGGTCCAAATCCTGGTCCGGTGCCGCCTGGGTCAACTCCTCCTCCAGGAGCGCGCATTCGCGGAGGTAGAATCCGCGGATGGTGGCATGATGCCGGGCCGCCGCCTCGCGGCTGACCGCGGGGGTGACGAACGGATTGCCGTCGCGGTCGCCCCCGACCCAGCTGCCGACGGTCAGGAAGGCGTGGCGCCGGCGCACCGAGGGAAAATGCCGCGCCAGCTCGGCGTCGAACGTGGCGTAGAACGCGGGGACCGTCGCGATGATCGTCCGATCGAAGAAGTAGAGCGTGTGGTCGACCTCGTCCAGTGGTCCAACCTTCTGTTCGCGGATCTCCTCCGTCTGCCAGAGAGTCTCAAGCACCTCGTCCGGATCGTCCCAGCGGGCCCGGAGCCGGGTGATGTGGTTGAGCACCGTACGCCGCTTGGCCTCGGTCGGGTGGGCCGTGAGCACGGGCTGAATCTCGAGGCGGTCGAGGCAGCGCTGCAGGCGCGCGGGGGGCACACCGGCGCGGGCCAGTTCGTGGAAGACGCTGCGGAGGGACATCGCGGGCCGGCGGTGGGAGCGCAGGTGGCGTTCGCGGGCCCGCTCTTCGCAGAGATTGACCAGGAGGAAATACAGGCTGAAGGCGTGGGCGACGCGATGGGCCGTGGCGAGGTCCAGCCGGTCGACCAGTTCCTGCTGGCGGCTCCAGCTCCGGGCGCTGCCGGCGCGGTAGGCCCGTTCAGCCAGCTGGCGCAGGCGGCGCACCGGCGCGAACACCCGCGGTCCGGCCTGTTCGGTGACGATGCGGTCGAATCGGGTGACGAGGTGGCGGATCTCGCGTTGGAGGATCAGGCTCATGGGGGGCAGGGGCCCCATCCGGATCCGCGGCGGACAAAACAGCGGTTCTCCTCGAGGGCGAACAGGTGAATCCATCCATGGTCGAACAGCTGGCGGATCGCGGGATTCCGCTCGAGTGCAGCGGTGAGGTCTTTCCGCGACGCCGCGATGAAGACCGAGAGCCGCCGGGGTTCATGGACAAAATCCCGTCCGTCGTGGATGGACTGGAGCGGCAGCCCGGCCTTGAGGTCGCCGCCGTTGCCCTCCATCGCCCCCAGCCCCGCCACCACATTGTGCAGCACCTTGTTGCCGGCGCCATAGCGGTGCGGATCGACGCGCGCCGCATAGTATTGGAGATTGATCCAGCTGGCGACCACCACCGGGGCGGCCAGGATGAGGTCGAGCACCTTGTGGCCCGGATCGGCCGTGGCATCATAGTCGTGGAGGAAGACGCGGCCTTCGAGGTTCAGCCCGGCGGTGCGGGACCGGGGCGCGGCGATGAACGCCGCGTTGTTGGCCAGGCCCCACTCCGGCCGGACCTCCGCGATGTCGACCGCGCGACGCCGCACGGCGGCGTCGATTTCTGTGTCCGGCAAGCCGGCGAGCCCGAGGCGCGGGGCGCGTTCGCGGCGCGTGGCCGCCCCGGCGGCGGCGAGCGCCTGCCGCAGGGCCTGCAGTTCGCCCGCGTGCGAGGCGGGGACGCGCTCGAGGTCGAAGAGCACGACATCGTCCGTCGTCGTATTGTGCAGGCCGGCGACGAAGCAGGAGTCCGCAGGGATCGCGATCCCCTGGGCGGCGAGCTGCGCGCGGACGGCCGGATCGTTGAGCGTCGCGGCGGCAAGCCTGGCGTTCACGTCGCCGGCGTGGCCGCCGCAGGCCCCGCAATCGAGACCCGAGGCGTGGGGATTGTTGGCGCTCTGGCTGCCGTGGCCGCACAGCAGCACGAGGCGGGCGAAGGTTTTCGTCAGGCTCATGTTGCGCAGGGCGCCGGCCGCCAGCTCGGCGCGGGCCTGCACCGTGAGGCTGGCGAAGTCCGGCGCGACCCGCGCGCAGGCCGGGCCTGGCCGGGAGCGATCCAGCGCGGCGCCGAAGGCCAGGCCGGCGGTCTCGACGAAGGTAAAACACGAGGCGGCGGAATTCTGGAACGCCTTCCAGGCCCCGGCTTCGACCCGGGCGGCGGTCGCCGCCGCTGTCGCCGCGGGCGGCAGCGGCTCGCAGGTTGCGACCGGTGGCGCGAGCAACACCGGGCATCGCGCCGTGGCCGCGGGCGACCCGGCGGTTCGGTGCGCTACGGGGAAGCCGAAGAACCCGGCGAATCCGATCGTCTGGACACCGGGCAGCGCGGCCTCCAGGTGGCGCCGAAACACCTCGGAGCGGACATCGATGCAAAAGACCGCCTGCGCCGGCGGCCGGCCCGCCGGGGCGGAGGCGGGTTGCGCCGCCAGGTCGCGCGCCAGGCGCCGTTGGTAACCGGCCTCGTACGCGTCCTGCCAGCGAGCGAGCAGCGCGAGGTGCCGGCCGTTTGCCTTGGCGGGCGACTGGTGGCGCCAGTCGGCCCGGAAGGTCCCGTCCCGCGCGAACGCGGCGTAGAGCGCGGCGTCGTAGGCCAGCCGGATGGCGAGCAGTTCCTGGAGCATCGGATTATCCCGGCCGCGCAGGGCGTCCTCGCGCACGCGATACTGCGCGTAGCCGGCCCAGCCGGAGATGCTGGCCAGCTGCCGGTGCAGGAAGTCGTCCAGCGAGCCGGACTGCGGGTCGAGCTGCGCCAGGCAGGCGGAGATCGCGGCGAGGGCGTCGTCGGGCAGCGTGGCCACGAAGCGCCGGAAGCCGGTCAGGCCGAAGGCCTCGGGATTGCGATCGTGCCGCGCTCCCTCGCGCCAGGCGGCATAGAGCCCGAGCTCTTTCCAGGGCGAGTTCCACGTGGTCTGGTTGTCGTCGAGGGTGACCGCGCACCATTTGGATATCTCCTCGATCACGAAGGTGCTCCAGTGGGCGCGCGGGTGTTGCTGGTCGAGCAGGTCGGCCACGGTCGCGATGTTCGCGGTCGGCGTCGTGCGGGCGGCCGTCTCCAGTATTTCCAGGAGATCGCGCGTGGTCGCGGACGGGTCGCTGGCGCCCGCGAGGTCCTCGGGCGTGATCCTTCCTGCCGCATAGGCTTGCCGGTAATCGCCGGGAGCCTGCAGCGGCGCCGCGCCGACCACGCGATCCAGCAGGGCGCAGGCGTCGGGGAAAGGCCGGTCGACGAGCCCGAGGAAGGGATTCACGGCGACGAAGTGCTGAAGCGGCCAAAGCGGAGGGATGCGGGCCAGCGCGGCCGCAAGCGCGGCGGCGATCTCGTCCGGTTCGTAGCCCCGTTTCATGGGTGCGGCGGTGGTGGCAGGCATGGGAGAGAGGGTGGGAATGGCGGGCGTGCGGTGGTTCACGCGGACACGGGATGCTGGGGCCAGAGCCGCCCGAGCAGTTGGTTGAACCACGTGCCAAGATAGAATCCGTTCAGGGCGTGCACGTACAGCCGGCGGCCGAGGCCGGATCGGCCGGCGCGCCAGAGCAGCGCCTGGAAGGCAAAGAGGCCGGCGAACACGCCGCCCACGGCGACCAGCAGGCCTTGCGGCGGCAACGGGCGCGGCACGGGTGCGAACAGCGCGGCGGCGGCGGCGTGCAGGCCGAGGCTCAGCAGCGCGACGACCAGCGCCGCGCCGAGCGCCTTGCCGAAGGTGCGCCATCCGCCACCCGCCGACCAAGTTCGCGCCAGCCCGTAGGCGAGGGCCAGGGCCAGGATGACGCCGAAGACCCGGGCCGCGGGTTCGACCGCGGGCCGGAACACCTGCAGGACGACGGTGCCGAGCACGACGCACAGGCCGCCGGTCAGCAGGCCGAGCGTGAGCGCCGGGGTTCGCAGCGGCACGGCGGCGCGCGGCACGGCGCCGACCGTCGAGCCGGCCGTGAGAAAGGCGTGCGCCTTGTAGAGTGAGTGGGCGACGAGGTGGAGCAGTGCCAGGCCGTAGGCGCCGAGGCCGCACTGCAGCATCATGAATCCCATCTGGGCGATGGTGGAATACGCCAGGGCCCGCTTGACGCTCGGCTGGGCGAGCATCACGACCGCGCCGAAAGCGGCTGTGAAGGCGCCGGTGACCGCCAACAGGCCCGCGGCGACCGGCGCGGTTGCGAACACCGGCGCCAGCCGGATCACCAGGAATCCTCCGGCGTTGACGATGCCCGCGTGCATGAACGCCGACACGGGCGTCGGTGTCTCCATGGTATCGGGCAGCCAGCTGTGGAAGGGGAACTGGGCGGACTTGAGCATCGCGCACGCCGCCAGCAGGCCGGCCGCCGGCCCGGTGCCGGCCGTCTGCCCCGCCGAGACCTCCGCCAGGATCGTCGCAATGTCAAAGGTGCCGTGGCGCGCGTGGAGCACGAGGGCGGCGCCGAGGAGGCAGGCGTCCCCGAGCCGGCTGAACACGAATTTTTTCCGGGCGGCAAAGCGCGCGCCGGCGCGTTCCGGATAGAACAGCAGCAGGCGGTGGAGGCAGAGACTCGTGGCCATCCATGCGACCAGGAGCAGCAGAAGGTGCCCCGCCAGCACCAGCACCAACACCGCCGCGAGCGTCAGGCTCATCCAGGAGAGAAATCGGGCCTGGTTGGGATCGCCGGCCAGGTGGCCGCGGGAAAATCCGAGCACCACGGCGCCAAGCCAGGAAACCAGCACGCTCATGGTCATGGACAGCGTGTCCCCCCGGAAGCTGACCGCGAACGGTGCGGCAGTCCCGGCTGGAGTCCAGGCGATCGTGGCCGGGCCCGTGAACAGGAACCCGATGGCGCAGGCCAGGGCCGCGCCCAGCGCGAGCCAGGCGGCGCCTTGCGTCAGGCGTCCGGCCCGACGCGGGTCCGCCGGGCGGGAGGCCAGGCCGGCGACGAGCGGGCCGGCGGGCACCAGCAGCAGGATGAAGGCAGAGGTCATGGCCCCATCCTAAGGATCGTTTGCCTTTTAGGCGATTACATGGTTTTCAATAAGTCGTTATATTTAATTTAACCTCATTCCCATGCCGGACTTCCTGAATTATCATCACCTGCGTTATTTCCGGGAGATTGCCCGGGAACTGAGCGTGACGCGCGCCGCGGCGCGGCTGAACCTCTCGCCGCCGGCCCTCAGCATCCAGCTCCGGCAGCTCGAGGACAGCCTCGGGCAGCCGCTGTTCGAGCGGGGCCGCGGCGGGCTGCGCCTGACCGAGGCGGGGCGCGTCGCGCTCGACTATGCGGAGACCATCGGGCGGGCGGGCGAGGAACTGATGGACGTGATGCGCAACCGGGCGCCCGGGGCAACGCGGCAGGTGCTGCGGGTCGGGGCGGTGGCGACGCTGTCGCGCAACTTCCAGCTGGAATTCCTCAAACCCGCGCTCCACCGGCCGGGTCTCGAGGTGGTGATCCGGTCCGGGGCGCAACGGGAGCTGCTCCAGGCGCTGCAGGCCCATGAGGTCGACCTGGTGCTGTCCAATTCGCCGGCACGGCGGGATGCGGAAACGCCGTGGCACAGCCACCTGTTGGCGGAGCAGGAAGTGGGCTTGGTGGGCGTGCCCGCCTGGAGAAGGAAGCGCCTGCGTTTCCCGGCGGACTTCCGCGATGTGCCGGTGATCCTGCCCAGCCTGGAAAGCAACACGCGGGCGGCCTTCGACCGTTTGACCGCGGCGGCCGGAGTTCGGCCGCGGATCATTGCCGAGGTCGACGACATGGCGATGCAGCGGCTGCTGGCACGGGAGGGCGAGGGCATGGCCCTGGTGCCGCCGGTGGTGGTGCGCGACGAGATTCAGGCCGGCATGTTGGTCCAAACCCACCGGATCAGGGAGATCCAGGAGGTGTTCTTCGCCATCACCCCGAGTCGAAGGTTTCCCAACGCCCTGGTTGGGGACCTCGTGTCGCGGATGGCGCGCGCGGAAGCCAGATGAACTGCGGGCGCCGGCCTGGCCCGGACCGAACCACGAGCCTTCCGGGGCAAATCAGGCCGGTCTCCGGAGGAGTGGGCGGCACGAATCGCACCAATTTCGCCGAATTGGCGTGAACAGCAACCGGAGCGCTCATCCCGACCCCGAAGGCGCGCTTTGCCTCCGAGGTTTCCATTCGGGTACTTCACCACGACTGCGCCACCACTAGTCGTGGCTGCCCTCGACGGATGAGGGCGCGAAACCAGAAGGGCATTGCCTCTGCACGGCTATTGCGGGCAGCCTGGAAACCATCCGGACCTTGGTAGCGTATCATCCTTGGCTGCTTTCGCCTATGAACCCACGAATCTGGACCTTTTCAGTCGCGCGCATTCCGGCGACGCTGCCCATTTGCCTGCTGCTGTCGGCGTCGCTGGCCGTGCCCGCCCGCTCGACCACGATCGAGCCTTCCGCCAAGCCGTATACGCTTTTCATGGGCTCGGATCTCTCGGTGGCGCGCGGCAAGGATTTCTACAAGGTCTTCGATGTCTCCGGCACGTCCTTCATCGTCGTCATCGGCGGGACGCAGACTCCCATCTCGATGTTGGGCGGGACGCATGACCTCAAGGTGGCGCCGACGCTCAAGCTGTCCGACGTCTCCGCCAGTGTGACCGGCTTCAAATGCGAACGCGCCTACACGCCGGGCAATGACCCGGTCATGCAGCGGCAGCGAAAGTCCCTCGAGGCTTCCGCCGCCATCGGCGACGAAGCCTCGCTGGCCGAGGGCCAGGCGCTGGCCAATGCGAACGGGGGCTTTGTGGTCGGGAACATCCCGCCCCAAGCCACGACGGCGAGCCAGGCGAGCCAGGATGCCGTCGACGCGCAACGGGCCTACCAAACTGCGCTCGCCAACGGCGTCACGGGCCCGGCGCTGGGCGCCCTGAATGCGGCGGCGGGCACGGCCACCGCCAATGCGGCCAACCTGACCAGCGCGGAGGCCGCAACCTCGATCCAGCACATGGACGCCGACCGGCTGAACTCGGCCGTGGCCGACTCGGCCTTTGCCCGCCTCCATGCCGAGGAGGATCGGGCGAGGGAACAATTCGATGCGGTCTCGGCGGATTTCGAGATCTCCTCGGCGACTCCGCTCAAGAAGCCGTTTGTCGTCCTGACGGTGCTTTACCGGGAAAACCCCGAGGACCGGGGCACACTGCGCAGCCTGATCTATGCGCGGGCCCTGGACGAGATCGGACCGCGGCCGCAGAGGATCCATATCCTCAAGGGCGGGCTGCCGCCGGGCTACCAGCTGGAGAAATACGAAATCCACTTCTACGACTCCGGGCGGGAAATTGCCTCCGACGTCGCGCCCAAGCGCGTGGCGCTGAGCCGTGACGACGCGTTCGAGTACATGAAGATCGAGTATTTCAACGAGCACAAGGGGGAGACGCTTTCGGCCGCGCCGGCCATCGGGAAGCCCGAGCGGAAGGCGGGCACCGCGCTGACGCCCCGGCAACGGGGCGAGGTTTATTTTGTGAAGGTCTCGAAGGACGGCATGCCGCTCGAGGCCTTCACCGACGAGGCATGCTCCCAGCCGGTTGCTGACTCCATCGGCGCGGTCGTCCAGGGCGTTCGCTTCTATCCCGCCCTCGAGAAGGGCAAGCCGGTCGACGGCATTGCGCGGCTGGTCCTCAGCCACCTCGAGATCTAGCTTTGCCGGCTTCTGTGGGCCTTCGGTCGCGGGCCATGAGCGAGCTGTGCTGGGACGCCGCGTCGTTCAGAGCGAAACGAGATTCCGTCATGGCTGCCCGGTTCCGATCGATTCACGAACTATTTGAATCAGTTGACCGGGCTACAGAGAGGGAAATCACTTTCCCCGGCTTTCGCGAGTCAAAGCGTATGGACGATTGTGCTCTCATGCCGTGCTCAGAACTGGCCCGGATTCGACCCATTCGACTCGGCCGGTCTGGAAGCCAGTCCAACTTTTACACCCTTTCAGTCGGCAACCGGGGCGATTTGCGAATCTACGCGAGATGGCCACCATTCATGGGTAACCTGACCCGCGGGCTCCTGTCGCAGCCCCGATGTCTTCCGAAAACTTCAGCCTGACCAAACCCCATTCAAACCGCCCTGCCTATACCCCGGTGGCAATTTATGCCCGAGTCTCCACGGAGAACCAATTGGGATTTCGTTTCGATTCCTGCTCCCATCAGGTCCAGACGTGCCGGGATTTTCTCAAGCAGATGGCGGAGCAGGGCTGGTTCGAGGCAGGTTGCTACGTCGATGAGGCGTATTCCGGCGCCACGATGGATCGGCCGGGCATCCAAACTCTCTGCGACGCCATCGCGACGGGCAGGATCAAGGTCGTGCTCATCTACCGGCTCGAACGCATCCTGCGCAGCACTTACGAGTGGGCGAAGTTCAGTCGCTTTCTTGAGAAACACGGATGCCGGCTTGTCACGCCAAACGAAGACCATTCCGACTTCTCCGCGGCGGGGCGGTTCAGGACAAACATGCTCGTGAATATTTCCGAATACGAGCGGCAGAATACCGCGGAAAAGACGACCGCCAAGATGCGGGCCCAGGCGGCGCGCGGATTTTGGAGCGGCGGCTTCATCCCGTTCGGATACGCCTACGACCGGCAGATGCAGCAGCTCCGGCGCGAACCAACGGAGTCAACGGTGGTGAAAAAGATTTTCGAACGTGCGGCACAGCTTGTTCCCCTCGGAGAAATCGCCACCGCCCTCAATGCGGCGGGACACCGCACGGCGCAGCGCTGGGCGCGGGACGCAGATCGCAACCGTCGCATCATTGGCGGGAAACCTTTCCGCACCGATGTGCTCCGAAAGCTCATCCAGAATCCGATTTACCGTGGCGTCGTCCGTTTCCGTGAGGAAGAATACCCAGGGCAGCACGAGGCTCTGGTGACCCCGGAGGTGTGGGAACGCGCCAACGCCACGATCGCGGAAGCAAAGAGACGGCCCAATGTCCGGCTACGCCCGCGTGACAAATACCAGAATCTGCTGAAGGGAATCGTGGCCTGCGCGCGATGCGACAATCTGCTCTATTCACGTGCGGGCGGCAAGGACACCCCCGAGGGGAAGGCCTACCGTTATTACGCCTGCAAACGAGCGAAGGCGCCGGGATGTTCGTTGCACATCGTGCCGGCAACTCGCATGGAAGAACTGGTCGTCGGATTCCTGGCGCATTCTTCAACCCCTGACTGCGCGGTGGAGCGTTTCGCGAAAATCTCGACGGACAGCGGCCGGGGCAAAGAGCTGACTGCGAAGATAGCGTCCATTGACGCAACGCTGGAGACGCTCGCGCAGCGGCACCGCAATTGTGTCGAGGCGGTCGCGCAGCGCGGCCTCCCTGGATTAAACGATGGCCTGCGGGAAAAGGTCTCCGTAATCCGCAGTGAACGGCAGCCTCTTTGGGTCAGGAAAGCCCAACTGCAATACGAGTTGGAAACCATCGACGCCGGCTCGCTGGACCGCGAGCGGGTCCGGCACGCTTTTCAGCGATTGGGAAGGCTTCTGACTAATGCGACTGACGCCAACAAGCGTCGGCTTCTTCAGGAGATTCTGGTCCAGGTGGCCCTTGATCGGGTCGGTCGGGATGAATTCACCGCGACATTCCAAATTGGCAGCATTGCACTCGTGGCTGCCATGGAACGCGAAGTGGCTATCGATGACCGGACGATCAAGGCGCCGCCGTCTTTCAGGGCCCGTAGTTGGAGTCTCACCGCTTCTTTTCGGGTCCCGAAGAGAGGTCCGATCGAAATCTTGGAACCCTTTGCCGGCTCCATTGCCCGGCCATCCGTGCCCCCGCCCCCGCCGCCCGTCGCCAAGGCGAGGCATCCCATCCATCGCGCAGATGCATGGGACTTCACCATCGCCAAAGGCCAATCCGTGCGGGCCATTGCCCGGACTGAAGGCGTATCGCCATCCACGGTGAGTTTTCACTTAAAACTGCTGACCCTTGCTCCTGAGATCCAGGACTTTGCACGGGACTTGAAGGAGCTTCCCGCGATCGAGCGATTCAGCCTTAGGAAACTCGCTCAGCTCTCAGTTCACGATGTGGCAGAACAGCGTCGCCGGTTTCGTCTCATGCGCCAGCGGTTCGACCAAGGTGCCAATTAAAATCACACGAAGACACCGAGAGAGTCCGGCAAGCGACGACTGTTCGTTGCGCCGGTCGCGCCTTGGCTTGGACATTGACAAGAGTCCCGAATCGAAGAAAACGTGCCGTCCTTCCACATGCGGATTATCGGCAAACTGATCGCTCTCTGCTTCGCAGTCATTTGGCTGCCGATAACGCAGCATTGCGCGCTGGAAGCGACCGGGATAATTTCCGCCAGCTGCTCGGATCACTGCGCGTCGAACGCCGCTTTGGGCAAGGACAGCTGTGCCTCCATCGAAAATGGAGGCTACAAGTCCACTTCGGTTATACTGAAGGTCTCAGCTCCCAGTCTCGTTGCCTGCACTTTTTCCCTTTGCCTGCAATTCAACCTAACGGCCCCCGACCAATCTCCGGCATTGATGGGGGATCGATTCGGACGAGCGAAGGATTGGATCGCAAACTGGCATTTTGTGCGACGCGGTGCGCCGTTGCCCGGTGCTCCGTCCCTGTTTCTGGCCTGATTAGTCCCTGCGCGGACTGACGGGCTTTCCCTGAACCACGCTGCGCTGGTGCGCAGTGTTCATCCGGGCTGCGGCATGTCCGCATACCGACCAACGCAATTCCACGCCATTCCATGACTGTATCCAAATTTTCCGTTTTCCTTTTCGCGGTTTTCACGGTGCCAGCCGCATTCCGGCTGTCGGCCAGTGAATCCGTCCCGCCGGGCGAAAAACTCACCCTGCCGGCCGCGATCTCCGAAGCGATCGCCCAGAGTCCCGCTTTGCGCGTAATCGACGCCGACGTTGATTCCGCCCGCGGCGAGGTTGAAACCGCCGGCGTCCGGCCCAATTCCGAACTGACCTTCGCCCCGGGCATCAAGCACGTGCGCGAAGGCGACGGCTCACACAACGAATTCAAAGGCACGGTTGAACTGAGCCGCACCTTCCTCTTCCCGGGCAAACAGGCGCTGCTCGTCTCGATTGCCGAACGCAATGTCGAGTTGCGCCAGCTTGGCATTGCCGGCCTGCGCTTCCAGCTCTCCGCCGCCGTGCGCCGGGTGTTTTCCGAATTGCTCGCCGCGCAGGACATCGTCGGCCTCCGGCGGCAGCAACTGGAGTCCGCCCAAACTTTTCAGCAGGCGGCTGATAAACGGGCTGAAGCCGGGTATGCCTCGGACTTCGAGGCGGTGAAAGCCAAGGGCGAAGTCATCAACGCCCGCAAACTATTGCAGGCAGCCGAAAATCAGATCGCCGCGGCCCGCGTGGAACTCAACGGCCTGCTGGGTCGCGATCCGGCGGCTCCGTTGGAAGTGACCGGATCGCTGGAAGAGTTGATTCCGGCGCGCCCCTTGCCGGAATTGATCGCCCTCGCGCTGTCGACCAATCCCAGCCTGCGCGTGCAGGCGTTGCAGGCCGACATCGCCGGCTTGCATGTCCGCAAAGCCCGGTTGGCCCGCAAACCGGACATCACTGTCGGACCGTCCCTCGAATACAGCAAGTCGGAGCAGATCCTCGGAATCAGTGCGACGGTGCCCTTGGTCGGAAAGAACTACGGCCAGGGCGAGATCCTGACCGCCACGGCGGAGCAACGCAGGGTGCTCGCCGAAACCGACGCACTGCGCCGCGAGATCACCGGGGCGGTGGCCAAGGCGGCCACCCAGCTCTCGGGGGCGCGCGCCCAGCTCGCCCTGTATTCGCCGGCCTATCTCGAACAGCTCCGGGCGGTCGTGGATCAGGCCGAGCGCAGCTACGCCCAGAATGCCACCTCGCTGCTCATCTACCTCGACGCCAAGCGCACGTATTTCGACACGATGGCCGATTACCACGAGGCCATCGCCAATGCCGCTGCAGCCGCCGCCGAACTCGAGTCCGCGGTCGGCGCCCCCTTCCTTTAACCCGCCTCACCTTACGATCATGAAAACTACCTTTCTCACTCAATTCGCAGCTCTCGCCTTGCTGGCCGCCCTGATGGGGTGCGGTAAAAAAGAGGCGGCGGTCCAATCCGAAACCTCGGCTCCCGCCAAACACGAAGACAACATCGTCAACCTGACGAAGGAAAACCTGGCCCGCGTTCCGCTCTCAATCGAGACCGTTGGCCGCGGCGATCTCGGCACCACCCTCAAGGCCGTCGGCCGGGTGTCCGAAAACCTCAACAAAACGGCCAAGGTCACGAGCACGCTGGAAGGCCGCCTGAGCAAGCTGAATGCGGACCTAAACGACCGGGTAAAAGCCGGTGATGTGCTCGGCCAGGTGCAGAGTCCGGAACTGCTCGGCAAGCCGCTCGACCTGAAAGCCCCGATCGACGGGGTCATCACCCAGCGCAAGAGCACGGTCGGAGAACTCATCGGCAAGGAAACCGAAGTCTACACCATCAGCGACCCCACCGACCTGTGGGTGCTGGCCGAAATCAAAGAACGCGACATCGCGGCCGTGCAGGTGGGGCAGGAAGCAACCTTTTCCGCCTTGGCCTACGCCAATGAATCCTTCCACGGCAAGGTGGTGCTACTCGGCAACCGGGTCGAAACCGACTCGCGGACGATGGAAGTCCGCATCGAGGTGGGGAATGCGGATGGCCGGCTAAAGCCGGGCATGTTTGCGGACGTGGCCATCGCGACCACGGCCTTGCGCGACGTGCTGACGATTTCCGACCAAGCCATGCAGACTCTGGGCGAGGAGCAGATTGTCTTCGTGGCCCTCAGCGAAACCAAGTTCGAGAAGCGGGTCGTGAAGACCGGTCTCGAACAACACGGCCGCCTGCAGGTGCTAGAAGGACTCAAGGAAGGCGAGCGGGTCGTGACCCAAGGCAGCTTCATTCTCAAATCGGAACTGCTCAAGGGCGAGCTGGGCGAAGAGGGCTGAGCCATGATCAACGCCATCCTCAATTTCTCCGTCCGCCAGCGCATGCTGGTCATTCTGGCGACACTGGCGCTGGCCGGCTTCGGCTTTCTGGCGGTGAAGCAGATCCCCATCGACGCCTTTCCCGACGTCACCAATGTGCAGGTGCAAGTGCTGGCCACCGCCGGCGGGATGTCGCCCCCGGAGGTCGAAAAACTGGTTACCCGCCCCATCGAATGGGGAATCGCCGGCCTGCCGCGGCTGACGGAAACCCGCTCGGTCTCAAAAATCGGCCTCGCCGCAATCACCATCGTGTTTGAGGACGGCGTGAACGACTATTTTGCCCGCCAGCTCGTCAGCGAGCGGTTGCAAAGCGTGCGGGAGAGCCTGCCGGCCGGGGTGGATGTCCAACTCGGTCCGATCACGACGGGTTTGGGTGAGGTCTTCCAATACACACTCGTCAGCAAGGACCCAAACCTCGGCGCGACTGAATTGCGCACGATCCAGGACTACGTTGTCCGCCCCATCCTGCGAACCGTGCCCGGTGTCACCGACGTAAATTCGTTCGGTGGCCTCGTGAAACAATACCAAGTGGTCGTGAATCCGGACCGGCTCACGTCCTTCGGAATCACGCTGGCGCAGGTCTTCGAGGCGCTGGAAAAGAACAACGCCAACGCGAGCGGCAACTACATCGAACACAAGTCCGAGCAATACATCGTGCGCGGGCTGGGTTTGGTGAAGGACGTGCGCGACATCGGCAATATCATCGTCTCGGCTCAAAACCACACGCCGATCTACGTTCGCGATCTGGCGGAGGTGAGGATTGGGGCGGAGCTGCGACAGGGTGCCGTGACCGCCAATGGAAATGGCGAGGCGGTCGCCGGCATTGTGCTTATGCTCAAAGGCGCCAGCGGGCGGGATGTGGTAAACGCGGTGAAAGCGCGTCTGCCGGCCATCCAGAAAGCACTGCCCAAGGGCGTGGAGCTGGTGCCCTTCTACGACCGGACAGAGCTGGTCCAGAAGGCAATCCATACCGTTACCAAAGCGCTGCAGGAAGGCGCCATCTTCGTTCTGCTTATCCTGATCGTGCTGCTCGCTGATGTTCGCAGTGCGATCATTGTCACCCTCGTGCTGCCGCTGGCAGCGCTCTTCGCCTTCATCATGATGAAATGGTATGGGCTGAGCGCCAATCTCATGTCGCTCGGTGGCCTCGCCATCGGCATCGGCATGATGGTCGACGGCGCCGTGGTCATGGTGGAAAACGTGCATCGCCACCTCACCGAAAAACCAGACCAGGAAAAGCATGTGCATGCCGGCAAGGTGGAAACGGTCCTCTACGCCGCCAAGGAGGTAGGGCGGCCCATCGTTTTCGGCATTGCGATCATCATCATCGTGTTTCTCCCGCTGTTCACGCTGGAGGGATTTGAAGGAAAGATGTTTTCGCCATTGGCGTTCACGATTTCCTTCGCGCTGCTCGGCTCGTTAATCCTCTCGCTCACGCTCGTGCCGATGCTCTGCACGTTCTTTCTGAAACAGGAGCCGCTGGACCACGACCCGTTCCAGATCCGTTGGCTGAAGCAATTCTACCTCGTGACACTCAAGCCCTGCGTGCAGCGGCCCGTCGTGGTGGTTGCGCTGGCCCTCGCGGCCTTGGGCGGTGCGCTGGCGCTGGTGCCGCGCATTGGCACGGAGTTCCTGCCGTCCCTCGACGAGGGCTCAATCGCGGTGCAGACGTTCCGCATTCCGAGTATTTCGCTCCCGCAGTCGCTGGCCTTGCAGACCGAGGCGGAAAAGTTGCTCAAGCAATTCCCCGAGGTCATCGACGTGGTTTCCAAGACCGGCCGGGCGGATATCGCCTCCGACCCAATGGGCGTGGAGCTCAGCGATGTCATCGTGACCCTGAGGCCGCACGAAGAATGGACGACCACGAAATCGAAGGAGGAACTGGTGGAAAAAATGCGCGATGCCTTGGCCGAACTGCCGGGAGTGGCCGCCAGTTTCTCCCAGCCCATCGCCCTGCGCGTCGA
Organism: Lacunisphaera sp.; assembly: GCA_035545835.1. Lineage (GTDB taxonomy): Bacteria > Verrucomicrobiota > Verrucomicrobiia > Opitutales > Opitutaceae > Lacunisphaera. The sequence continues at coordinate 5,001 of DASZXO010000013.1, read as the reverse complement.
CGAACTGGTCAGCGGGGTGAAATCCGCCATTGGCATCAAGATCTTCGGCGATGATCTGGAGGAATTGAAGCAGCGCTCCGAAGCCGTGGCCCGGGTGCTCGGCAAGGTGCCCGGCGCGACGGACATCAACGTCGAGAAGGTCAGCGGCCTGGCCTATCTCGAAATCGAAATCGATCGGGATAAGATCGCGCGCTACGGCATCAACGTCGCCGACATTCAGGGCGTCATTGAGACGGCCATCGGCGGCAAGGAAGCCAGCAAGGTCTATGAAGGCTTGAAGGTGTTCGGGCTCGCCGTGCGCTTTCCCGAGTCGGCCCGCGATGACGTCGAGACGATCCGTGAAATCCTGATCCCGTCGCCCGGCGGGGCGCTGATTCCGCTCGGCCAACTGGCCAAAGTGACCGTCAGTGAGGGCCCGGCCCAGATCAGCCGTGAGATGGGCCAGCGGCGCATCGTTATCGAGTGCAATGTGACCGGACGCGACCTCGGCGGCTTCGTGGCGGAGGCCCAGGCGAAGATCGACGCGGCCGTCAAGTTACCCCCGGGTTACTTCATCACTTGGGGCGGACAGTTTGAGAACCAACAGCGGGCCATGAAGCGCTTTGGCATCGTGGTGCCCATCACCATCGCGGCGATCTTCCTGCTACTCTTCAGCTCTTTCAACTCGGTGAAGCAGGCGATCCTGATCATCCTGAACATTCCGTTCGCGTTGATTGGCGGCATTGTCGCCTTGGTCGTGGGCGAATTCAACCTGAGCGTCAGCGCCAGCGTGGGCTTCATCGCCCTATTCGGCGTGGCCGTCCTCAACGGCGTCGTGATGGTCAGTTACTTCAACGAACTCCGGCGCGAGGGAATGAAGGTCGGTCTTGCGGTGATCGAGGGCGCCGTCCTGCGGCTGAGGCCCGTGTTGATCACCGCCAGCGTGGCAGCGCTCGGTCTCATTCCGATGCTCTTCGCCACCGGCCCCGGCAGCGAAATTCAGAAGCCGCTCGCGGCCGTGGTCATCGGCGGCCTGGTCAGCTCGACCCTCCTCACACTCTACCTGCTTCCGACCCTTTACCGGGTCTTCGAGCGCGACGAGCGCCCGATCCCCGAAATCCAACTCCCCGAGCCTCCCTCGACCCAAGAACTCACATGAAATCCAAAATACCGTTATCGTTACTCAGCGCCCTAGCGGCGCTCTTACTGTGCGGCTGCATAAGCCTGACTCCGCCCGCCTCGGCCGCCGAATCCCATGGTGTTGCACTTGGGGCAAAATCATCGGCCAAGATTCACGTGTATGAGCCCAGACTGCAGATGAATAACGGACGTCTGGAGCTGGCCGGCTCAGTTGCCAAAGCGCCGGGCGCCAGTTCCACGGCGTTTTCCCATCTGGATGTGTTTTTCCGGGACGCCGCCGGGCGCACCTTGCAGGAAAAGCCCATCTCATTCGCTCCTCAATCGGTGGGGCATTCCCGATTCTTTTCCCGACTCGGCTATTATTCTTTGAGATTGGAGCCGCTTCCCGAAGGCACGGCTCGGATCGAGGTGCAGGCGCATGATGCCGATAGGTTCACCTGCCATGGTTAGCCCTGCCGGTGGCATCCGAAGTTTTCATCGCTCTCACGTTCTACCCCTAAAAATCCCATGCAACTAAACCTCATCCTCCGAGCCGCTCTAGCGGCCTTTTGTCTCAGCGGCTGCGCAACGCCGTTCCGCGCGCCGGCCGATGCCGCCCACATCAAACTCGAGCGCGTCGATTCCTCCGCCGTCGTCGTCGAAAAAATCTGGCTCGAGCGAAAGAACGGCCCCTTGGCTGTGACCGGTTATGTGATCAAGCGTCTCGACGCGGACGACACGACCAAGACGCACCTGGATGTTACGCTCTTCGACCGTTCGGGCCGGGTGCTTCGTTCCACCGTCGAGCATTTCGAGCCGGCGGACATTAGACCGCGTTGGCGGCGGCACAGTGATGCTCGCTACCGCGTGGAGATTCCGACTCCGGCCGGGGAAATTGCCCGAGTTGAGGTGCGCGCCCACGAAGGGGCACATCCCGGCGCGTAGCGGCCGTGACCTCAGTCGACGTAGCGCTCCAGCACGGTCAACAGGTCCCGCAACTTGCGCTTGGCCTCGGCGGGCGAGGCCGCGTGCTCAATGCAGTGCTCCATATGCGAATGAATCAATTTCTCCGATAGGGACTTGATCGCTTTCCGGGCCGAGACCAGTTGCATCAGGACATCAGCGCAATCGTAGTCCTCGCCGAGCATCCGCTCGACGGCTGCGAGCTGGCCGGTGACCTTCCGAAGCCGGACCTGCAGGGCTTGGTTTTCCCCGGGCGGATGGGTTTCGCGAGACGGTGCCACGCCCGACTCATAGCGGTAAGGCTTCGCCAGACGAGCCAAATAGCGCCTTGCCCCGTATGGGGGGAGGGGGCATAGCTCAGGGTATGAGCGGGCATCACCATCAGCATGGCGAGAAGTGCGACCACGATCACGAGGAACACGATCATGGCCACGAGGGCCATGACCACGGTCACGAGCACGACCACGGCGGGCACGAAGGCTGCGATCACAGCTCGAACCCGTGGGAGACCCGCAGCTTGGTGGTTTCGGGCGTGTTGGCCGGTGGCGGACTTGTGGCCCAGTGGGCCAAATTGCTGCCGGGCGGCACCGGCCCTTGGATTTTCACAGCGGCGATGGCGGCAGGCGGATGGTTCCTCCTGCCAAAGGCGTGGCGGGCAATCCTCCGGTTTCGTCCCGATATCAACCTGTTGGTGGTAATCGCAGCAATCGGAGCCTCGGTTATCGGCGAATGGGCGGAGGCAGCGGTGGTGGTTTTTCTGTTTGGTGTCGCGGAGTGGCTGGAAGGTTGGGCCGACCGTCGGGCGCGCCGAGCCACGGAGGCGCTCCTGGAGATCGCCCCGAAACTTGCATCTGTCAGGCGCGATGGCCGCTTCGCCGAAGTTGCGGTCGAGGAGGTCGCGATCAACGACGTAGTGGCAGTCAAGTCCGGCATGAGTATTCCGCTCGACGGAGAGATCCTCGCCGGAGAATCCGCCGTCAATCAAGCGCCCATCACGGGCGAATCCGTGCCGGTGGATAAGAAACCCGGAGACGCCGTCTTTGCCGGCACGATCAACGGCGAGGGCTCCTTGGAAATCAAGGTCACCAGGGCGGCCGGCGACACCACGCTGGCTCGCATCATCCGCCTCGTGGCTGAGGCCCAGGAGCAGAAGGCCCCGACCCAGCGCTTTGTCGATGCCTTCGCCCGCTACTATACGCCGGCCATCACCGCAGTCGCATTGCTGGTCTTCCTTGTGCCACCCCTTCTGCTGCACAGTGACTCGAGCACGTGGCTTTACCGCGCATGCGTGTTGTTGATCATCGCCTGTCCCTGCGCCTTGGTGATTTCCACGCCCGTGAGCATTGTCGCCGGTCTGACCGCGCTGGCCCGCCAAGGAGTCCTCGTGAAGGGCGGCGCCCATTTGGAGACCATCGGACGGCTCCAGGCGCTCGCCGTGGACAAGACGGGCACGATTACCGAGGGCAAACCGCGCGTCCAGTCCGTCGAACTCGTCGCCGCGAAATCCCCGCGCGATGTGCTGCACATCGCCGCCGCCATCGACGATCATTCGGCCCATCCCCTCGCGCGAGCTGTGGTGGCTTACGCCCGGGACCAAAACACCCCGTATACCCGGGCGGAGGGCTATCAGAATCGCAGCGGCCGCGGAGCGGAAGGCGTCGTTGACGGACACGCGTATTTCGTCGGTAACCATCGCTTCGCTCATCAACTCGGTGTTTGTTCCGAGGAACTCGAGCGGCGGCTCGCAGCGATCGAGGCCAAGGGCCAGTCGGTCGTTGTGGTGGGGCACCGGCCTCACGATGGTTGCCAAGGTGAGGTGCTCGGGTTGATCGCGGTGGGTGACACGATACGGGCCAACGCCAAGGCCGCGGTTGCCGATTTGCACGCCGCCGGAGTGCTGAAGGTCGTGATGTTGAGCGGCGACAACCAGCGCACCGCCGATTTCGTGGCTCAACAGGTCGGCATCGATGAAGCGCGCGGCGACTTGCTGCCGGATGACAAAGTTGCCGCCGTAAAGGCCCTCCGCGAAAAGTATGCCGTCACGGGCATGGTCGGAGACGGTGTGAATGACGCCCCGGCCATGGCCAGCGCATCGCTCGGCATTGCGATGGGTGCAGCCGGCACCGATGCGGCCATCGAAACAGCCGACATCGCCCTCATGCAGGACGAACTGGGCAAGATCCCCGACACCGTCCGGCTGGGTCGACGGACCATGGGCATAATCTATTTCAACATCACCTTCGCTCTCGCGCTGAAGGTCGTCTTCCTCGTCCTCACCCTCATGGGCCACGCCAGCCTGTGGTTCGCTATTATGGCTGATACCGGGGCAACCCTTCTGGTAGTCGCGAACGCCCTGCGGCTGCTCCGAGTGCAATCCAGCTCTGGTGCCAACTAGTGCGAGATCCAGGCGTGTCGCGACAGTCTGCGGACATTCGAGGAATCCCCTCGGATGCAAACAGCCGCCGTGGATGCGAACCGCCTTGTCGGGGTCAAAAAATCAGACGCTGATATTCAGCGGCTTGCGAATTTGACTCGGGCGCGACCGAGTTCGCATTTCATCCACGGCGGGGTGCGTTGAAAAAAGTTGGCACGCGAATTGAACGGATCGAAGCCGAACGTGCGCCGAAACTCCCGAAGTGTGCAACACTCGCTCGAGTCAAAAGGCTTGGGGCACGCCGGCCTGACCGTAATCCAACTTCTGCGGTTGGTTGTTGGACACCCGACCTCCAGAACTTCCTTCGTTTCAGCCACTCACGCGGTGTGCAACACCGCATGAAAAAGTTGGATTAGAAAATCCGATGGCTGCCCGGCCTGGATTCGAACCAGGACTAGGCGAGTCAAAGTCGCCTGTGCTGCCATTACACCACCAGGCAAGAGTCCGGAGCGCAGCGTGCGCCGCTGAAGTGGCCGGTCAAGGGCGGAAAATACCGGGTGGGACGC